>MFER01000017.1:14652-18528 GCA_001777655.1 Candidatus Doudnabacteria bacterium RIFCSPHIGHO2_02_FULL_43_13b | reverse complement strand
AGAGTCCATATCGACGACTAGGTTTGGCACCTCGATGTCGGCTCATCGCATCCTGGAGCTGGAGAAGGTTCCAAGGGTTCGGCTGTTCGCCGATTAAAGCGATACGCGAGCTGGGTTCAAAACGTCGTGAGACAGTAGAGATCATGCTGTCTATAAATTTAGCTATATCGGTGAAACTCTGCAGTAGAAAATGCAGACAATACCGAGGGAAGACTTGTAGCGCGCTGATTTATCAGCTCGAGCCCATAAATGGGCACTACATAGAACCCGTAGAGACTATACGCTAGACATTCGTTTGCAAAAACGATAAAGATATAGTCCGAACTCTTATGGTGACATAGAGAGCATGGCAGAAATGTCCATGTCACGTAGTTTGGAATTTAGAATTTTGAATTTCGATATTATTTAGATATTAGAAATTTGAAATTAGAAATTCTTTGTTACGAAGTAACAAAGTGTTGGTCCTTATCTGTTGTGGGTGTTCGAAACTTGAGTGGGCGCATCCTTAGTACGAGAGGACCAGGATGCATAGACCTCTGGTGTACCGGTTGTCCCGTCTGGGGCATAGCCGGGTAGCTAGGTCTAGTTTAGATAAACGCTGAATGCATATAAGCGTGAAGCTGTCCACAAAACTAGGTTTCGTTGTCGTGCCTCACTATCGTTCGGCACGGTAGCGATACTAATCTACGAATACATACTAATTATACGAATAGCCAACCCCCGGGTTAGTTATTAGTATCATTAGTAAAATTAGTATATTAGCATCGATACTCGTGGTGAGCGGCAGCGAGGCACGATGAGAGGTTCGGGGAAGACTACCCCGCATATAGGCAGCAGGTGTAAGTGTGGTAACACATTGAGCCGAGCTGTACTAATCAACCGAAAGTTTAATTCAAATTGAAATTTTCCTCAGAAAATTTTATCCCGAGCACAGCGCAAAAGCGCCGTCGCGAGGGATCTGTTTTTCGGAAGATTTTAGTTCATTTGACTGGCAGTTAGTGATTACTAATAATAAGATGCCTACGTTGACGAGTGCCGATATTTTTGCTATAATGTTAGACATGCAGAAATATAAGGCTTCGTTGAAATTGGTGGGTTTGTTATTAGTGCTTACCGCGATTGGAGTGATAGTGTTTGCAGTTACCTCCAATACGCTTTAACAATATTTAGTTTAATTTCCGCGTGTTTCAAGGGCTGTGGCACGACCTGATCCCATCCCGAACTCAGAAGTCAAACGCAGCACCGCTGATGATACTCCAGTGTAAGACTGGTGGGAAAGTAAGCAATGCGCGGTTTTTATATTGCTTTTTTGAGGGAAGAACCTGCGGTTCTCCCCTCAACGCGCCGTCGGCGGAGCCGATTTTGCTTCGCAAAACGAGCGGCGCTACTTCTCTCTCCCTTTAGTTAGGGCTCTTTTTTAATCCTTGACATTATATTGGAGTAGGGGTAGAATCTCTCTTGTATGTTATTAAAGTATAAATAAAAAGATGAGAGAAACAGGAAGGCACGCTGAAGAAGAAGACTCAGAAGATTCTGGACCGGAGGTAGAAGCCATAGATGATGTGATTATAACCCAGGTCCAAGAAAGCTACGTGGAAAACGCAGCCTATATCAGCGCTGATGCTGGAGAAAAAGTCAACGCGATAATCGAAGACGCGGAAGAATACTTAGAGTTTCAGCCCAAAGAATGGACCTTATTACTTAGACGACTTGAACAAATTATTGATGATTATAAAAGCGGGTTTGGGCAGGAAGCTGATAATGATTTAGATCAACTTGCCATGGATACAGACCAGCTGAAGAAATCAATCACTGTACATTAATGCGCATCATCGCCGACCTTCAGATCCATAGTCGTTACTCCCGCGCTTGTTCCCAGGATTTAATTCCTGGGAATATTGCTTTATGGGCGGACAAAAAAGGGATTGGGGTTATCGGAACCGGGGATATCACACATCCGAAATGGTTGGCCGAACTAAAAGAAGCTTTAGTGGAATCTAAGCCCGGCCTCTATCAGCTGAAAGCTAAAAGCTCGAAAGCTTTTTTTATGCTAACGGCCGAAGTTTCCTCGATCTACAAACAAGGCGAGAAAGTCCGGCGGATCCATAATATGATTCTGGCGCCCAACTTTGCCGCGGTCGACAAAATTATTTCCGGTTTAGAAAAAAGAGGTTGTAATTTGAAGGCCGATGGCCGGCCGATTATTGGGGTTCATTGTGACGAGTTGGTTAGGATTGTTTTAGATGCTGATCCGAAATGTATCATTATCCCAGCCCATGCCTGGACACCCCACTTTGGGTTGTTTGGCAGCTTGTCTGGTTTTGACAGCATTGAAGAAGCCTTTGGTGATCAAGCCAAGAATATTTTTGCCATTGAGACCGGACTATCGAGTGATCCCAAAATGAACTGGCAGGTCTCGGCCCTGGATAAATATTCGTTGGTTTCTAATTCCGATGCGCATAGTTTGAGAAAAATCGGCAGGGAAGCGAATGTTTTTGAAATACCGGAAGATAAACTTCAATACTCTAGTGTAATAGACCGTATTAAAAATAAAGACCCAAAGAGTTTTTTGTATACTATTGAATTCTTTCCGGAAGAAGGCAAGTATCATCTGGATGGTCATGCCGACTGCAAGTTTTCTTGTCTGCCAGAAGAGACAAGAAGGCTTAAGGGTATTTGTCCAGTTTGTGGAAAAAAACTATTGGCAGGGGTTTTAAGCAGAATACATGATTTATCCGATCGGACAAATCATGTACAACAGCCAGCAGGGGCAATTCCCTATAAAAGCGTGATTCCGCTGGAAGAAGTGATAGCGGAGACCTATGGCACAGGGATTGGGAAAAAAGTTTTAGGGACTTATGAGCGAATGGTTGCCAAACACACAGAATTTGAAATCTTATTGGATTTACCAAAAGATGAAATTACCAAAATCTCCGATCCCATGATCGCGGAATCCATAATCCGTGTCCGGGAAGGGAAAGTGAAAGTTGAAGGCGGCTACGACGGCATCTTTGGCAAGATTCATATTCACCCCCACACCAAAAAACCGAAAATACCCGTTTTGTTTTAAATCAATCAGCTTTATGTTAATTAACAACGTTTTTACTATAACCGTTTGGTGTGGGGGTGAACTCGGACGAGGAACGGAAGAAGCTGTTTAAGAAGACCGAACAGCAAGGATTGTTTTAGTCCTTTCTGTCTTTGCGAGCGGCCGATTTCGTAAGCGCTAGTTTAAGCGGTCGCGAAGCAATCTCATCTCAAGAAACGAGATTGCTTCGTCGGTGCCAAGGTTTACCCTTGGATCTAAAGCACCTCCTCGCAAAGACAAGAGAAGCGGTATAGGGATAACTCATGAGCCCGCCCGACACGCTTCGCTGTCGAAGCGGACGGGTTAATTACTGAGCAGGGTCATGAGCAAATTGACATTCAGAGAGAGAGAGAGTAATATAAGGTTAATTATTAACCAAATAAAATATGCCCGAAACAAAGGCCCCATGGGGTAGTGAAGATAGACTGCATCAAGACGTTGAAGAAATAAAAAAACCTGAAAAATACAAGGAAAGATTTAAGGTTCCGGAAATCGGGAACATTCAGCAAGCTATCGATCTTTTGAATAGGATAAAGAACCACGTATTAACAGTTGACAATAGTCAAACTGGATTCGATAAACTGCTCCATGCTCAAACATACCTCGAGGATCTTATGAGAAAAGAATTAGAAAAAGATAAATAAAAAATAACAAGATCTTGACCATGTCGCCCAAATTTTATTTGAGGGAACCCCGTCCTTTACAGGGACGGGGTTTTTTGATATGATGTTTTGTCTCTGAAGGAGGGACAACGCATGAGATTTTGGCTAGTCATACTGGTTCTGGCA
>MFER01000017.1:0-14597 GCA_001777655.1 Candidatus Doudnabacteria bacterium RIFCSPHIGHO2_02_FULL_43_13b | reverse complement strand
ACTGAGACGTTGAGTCTCGGGTTCCAGCATCTGCGCTATCCCGTCTGGCGCCGATTGTTCGAGCTCCAACCCGGCGCTTTGGTCAAGTTTGTCTACGAACCGACTGGCTGGAACGAAGCGGACGTCTCGGCGCCTGAAAACGACGAATTGCCGGCTTACTACCTGACGCCGGTTCTCAAGATGGCCGAACCCACACGGGGTTCGGTCGTTTCTCTTTTTTCTGATATAATAAGTTTATGCAGAAGTATATTGCGGTCATAAATCCGAGAATGGATCAAGACGAAATTGCGCGCGTGATTACGAAAGACATCGCGGGGGCATTGTTTAGTATTTCCCATCAAAACTACCCCATGGCGGCGAAGTTGATGGCGCAAGTAAAAGCTTTAAGCAAAAAACAGAATCGGCCGATTAGTCTGATCCAGGATGTCTCGGGCATGACCGATCCCCTGGATATGGAATTTGGATTAAAATCCGGCGTGGACTGGCTGGTGGTGGCGAATCCCGAACAGGCCAAGATGGCGAAAAAACTAAATAAAAATATTCCGATTATCTGGAAGGCTGGCAAGTTTCCGAAAGATGCGGGAGTTGATAGTATTTTGCATGCTAAACTTGAAGACCCTGATGCGGAAGTTGCCGGCATCGGGCATATCAAGCACCGGGTCAGTCTCCACGTTAAGCAAAAGATTTTGGAATCTATCAAACACATGGCACAGCATACTAACGCTTCCGCGATTGCGGTTTCTGATTTAGGAGAAGCCAAGGCTCTTTCTGCTATGCGGCCAGTTCAAAAGATCATTCTTCATCCCAAAAATGAATTTCACGCGCATCAAGCCTCGATTTATTGGGGCGTCCATCCGATTTTTCCCCAAAGCAATTTGCAAGCCACTCTTAAAAACCGGCAGTTAGTTACTAAGGGAAAAAGATTTATCGATGCCACAAAAATAAAACACGTGACGATTAATTCTGTTTAGCTTATAACCATCTCGACCCCGGATTTGATCCGGGGGAGAGATCTCGGTGTTTAAAATATGTTTTACGTTTATATAATGCAAGTAAAACAGGAGTTATTTATATAGGTTTTACATCAGATCTGGTGAAGAGGGTTTGGGAGCATAAGAAAGATTTTGTTCAAGGGTTTACGAAGAAATATAAATGCCACAAATTGGTTTACTATGAGGTGGGTGAAGATTACGATGGAACATTGGCACGGGAAAAGCAAATTAAGAAATGGCGTCGAGCAAAGAAAACATCTTTAATTAGTGGCCAGAACCTCAAATGGCAAGATTGTATAACAATATTATTTAATTGCGAGATTTCTCGCTACGCTCGAAATGGTTAAGTCAAAGCCTAAGATTAAATCAATTATTTTCGACCTTGGCGGGGTGATAAGTCACGGCGGGTATTTGGATTTTATCAAACATTATTGTGCGGAATGTTTAACCCCGATTGGCAAAAAAAAGATTTTGTCATTGGAACGACAAGTCAATTTAGGCAAGATTACCCAGCAAGAATTTTATAACCGAATTAGAAAAGTTTTTTACGTGCATTTAACCCCGAAGCAAATGCACAATTTGATTGTCAAACACATGCAGGTCAACAAAAGCTTGGTGCATTTGATCCCGAAACTTAAGAAAACAAGGATTGCTTTATTTACTAATTCTTTAGGATCAATGGCTTACGAAGTTATGAAGCGTGATCGTCTAAGTAGTAAAAAATTATTTGATCGAATATTTGTTTCGACCAAAATGCATCAGGTCAAGCCTGATCGAAAGGCTTATGAATATGTGGTCAGGCAATTAAAAATTAAGCCATCCCAAGCGTTGTTCGTCGATGATCGGCTGGAGAATATTCGACCGCTTAAAAATTTGGGCATGCATGGAATTGTGTTTAAAGATACCAGGCAGTTTGCTAAAGAATTGAAGAAGTATGAGCTTGTCTGACCATTTCGAGTGAAGTCGAGAAATCGCTTTTCAGAGGGATCCCTCGGCTCCGCTTCGCTCCGCTCGGGATGACACTTCGTGTCAGATTGCTTCGTCGGCCGCTAAACTAATCCTTAAGGTTAAATACCGGCCTTCTCGCAATGGTTATAAGCGTTTGATTTTTAGGTTAATTTAGGCTAGAATAAAGCGCAATTAAGCGCTTTATTAATTTGTCGCGGAGGCGTCGCATAGCGGTCGAGTGCGCTTGCTTGTCCCGCCACTAACATTAATATTAAATTGTCGGCGGGGGATGCCGCCAGAGGCGGCAGAAAGAGTGTGGTATGTATTGCACTTACGTATTACAAAGTGAAACCAGCAAAAGATACTATATCGGTTCGTGTGAGGATATCGACATAAGACTATTCAAGCATAATACAGGCCAAGTGAAAGTTACTAAAGTTGAATTACCATGGGTTATAGTACATAAAGAAGAATTTTCGACCAGATCCGAGGCCGTTAGAAGAGTTAGAAGAGAAAGGAAAATTAAGAGCTATAAAGGCGGCGAGGCGTTTAAAAGATTAATTAATAAGAAATAATTATTGGCACGCCATTTGGCGCTGGAAGGATCGCATAGCGGTCGAGTGCGCTTGCTTGGAAAGCAAGTAGGTCCGCAAGGGCCTCGAGGGTTCGAATCCCTCTCCTTCCGCCAGAGAATTTTATGACTAGTCCTGACGAAAAAGATGCAAGAGAAATTGAAGCGCTACGACATAATTTTGAGCAAGAATTAGTGCGTCGTAATCACCTTCGCGCCCAAATTCTAGTATCCGAAGGATTTACCAAAGGAGCTACTGAGCAAGAGGTTTTCGATTTTTTGACAGTGGGCGATGAATACATAAGCAGATTAGTTAAGAGTCCGGAAATCGATGTCTTAGCGGCAAATTTTCATTTTTCCCTACCGGTTGAAGAAGGGGAGGAGCTACAAGAATATTATAAAATTCTCTTACTTGATTATATAGACGAAGAAGAGGCTTATCGAAACATTCCCGAGCATGATCCTTTAGTAATTCAGGATATCCTGGCAGCTAGCAGAACAACCGCCTTAATTTATCGGAAAATTTTAGGGGAAAATCCGGTTAATGAGTTTGTCCATCAGACTGCCGTAAGCCTAATCAATGATTTTATATCGCACGATATCCTCATACCGGATTCGATTAAAAGATTGTTTTCTAAAGATGAATTGGAAGACTTGGTGCGATCCATCAAATTATACTTACCCCTGGATGATGAACAGCTTGCCGAGGGCCGACGTAGAAGTGTTAGGAAAGAGTTGGGGATTGGAGATTTAAGCGACGAGCAGCGAGCAAGGAGTATAGAGCAAGACGAAAGAACTAAAGCTGTACTCGCGAATTTTGATAAATTTATACCCGATCTGAGAACTTTCACAGAACATGTTCTGAATGCTCGTCGTGGTAAATTACCAGTATGAAACAAGAACAGACTAAGTGGAAACGCGAAATCAGTGCCGGCGGGGTAGTTTTCAAAAAAGAAAATAGTGAGATTTATATTTTATTGATCCAAACTTCAGGCAAAACCGCAGAGACAAAAAAAGTTTGGACTTTTCCAAAAGGTCATTTAGATGATCAGAAACCCGAAGAAGCGGCTATCCGCGAAGTTAAAGAAGAGGCCGGAGTAGAAGCTAAAATAATTGAAAAACTAGGATCTGTTAAATACACTTTTGTTTGGGAAGAGGAGAATATTTTTAAAATTGTGACCTGGTATTTGATGGAGTATGTTTCGGGTGACCTTGCTAATCACGACCATGAAGTCGCTGATGCTGCCTGGTTTGAACTTTCGGAAATAGAGAAAATGTTGACTTACAAAACAGATAAAGAGGTGTTTGCTAAAGCGAAAGTCTTATTAAAAAATTGACCTAATTGCTCTAATTGACCTAATTTCTAAACATTGGTGCTTGGGATTTATTTAGATCAATTAGAAATTAGAATAATTAGAAATTCTTATATTATGCTCGATTCTCCAATTCAAGAAATAAAAGATAAAATCCCCATTCTGGATCTCATCCAGGATTTTGTGCAACTTAAAAAAGCGGGGACCAATTACAAAGGTTTGTGCCCTTTTCATTCGGAAAAAACTCCGTCATTTATGGTCAGCCCCAGCAAACAGATCTGGCATTGTTTCGGCTGCGGTTTGGGCGGTGATGTTTTCGAATTTATCAAGCAAACCGAAAACGTGGAATTCGGCGATGCTTTGAAGATTTTGGCAGACCGGGCCGGGGTGGAATTAAAAAAACCAACCCTGGAGCAGATCCAAACGGATAAGAAAAAAGATGTTTTTTATGAAATCAATGACCAAGCCGCCAAGTATTTTGTAAAAGTCTTATGGGAAAGCAACACCGGCTCTGAAGCTTTGGAGTATTTACGAAAAAGGGGGTTGAATGATCAGACAATTAAAAATTGGCAACTGGGCTTTGCCCCGGATGATTATCATTATCTAGAAAACTATCTGGCCAAAGGTTTTGACAAGAAGGACATTGAAGTCGCGGGTCTGATTATAAAAAGGGATGAGGGGAGAGGGGTGAGGGATGAGTATTTCGATCGTTTTCACGACCGCGTGATGTTCCCGATCCAAAATTTACACGGCCAAGTAGTGGGATTTACAGGCAGACTTTTGCATGACAAAGCTGATACTGGCAAATACGTGAACAGCCCGGAAACTCCCATTTACAATAAAAGCCGGGAAATTTACGGCTTGTATCAAGGTAAACAAGTAATCAAAAAAGAAAATCGGGCAATTTTGGTGGAGGGAAACATGGACGTCATCGCGGCTCATCAGGCGGGATTTACACAAGCAGTGGCGACGTCCGGCACAGCTTTGGCCGAGCAACAGCTCAATATTCTAAAAAGATTTTGTGAAAATTTAATCTTTGCTTTTGATTCTGACGCCGCCGGCTCCACCGCCACCAAGCGGGCCTTGGAACTGGCTTTAAACGCCTCCTTTAACGTCAAAATTGCCAATCTGGGAGGGGCGAAGGATCCAGATGAACTAATTAAGCGGGGGATAGGCCTTTGGCAAAAAGCAGTCGAAGGGGCGGGGAGTTTTTTGGACTTTTTCTTTGATCAGACTTTCCGACAATTTGACGCCAAGACCGTAGAAGGCAAGCGGGCTATCAGCAAAGAATTAGCCCCTTTGATTTTCCGGATAGCCGATCCCGTGACCAAGGCTCACTATATCCGAAAGCTTGCTGTTTCGATCAATGTTGCAGAAACTGCCATTTGGGATATAATTAGGAAGCTGACTGTTCCCAAAACGATTCGGGAAGCCAAACCGTTGTTTCATAAGAGTCGAAAAGAGATGCTAGAGGACCGACTTTTGGGATTGACGATTAATCTTGGAGATAAGCAATTTTTATCCCAATTTTCTCCTGCTGATTTCCGCGATGACAATCGCGAAATTTTTATAGGGTTAAACGAAGGAGAGCCAAACTCCACTTCGTCGAAATTCCAGTTGTTATCGTTTGCTGCCCAAACCCAGATGCAGGAACAACAACTAGACGCAAAACAGGAGTTGAATAAAATCGCAGCTGAACTTAAGAAGTTGATAATTAAAGAGCAAATGCAAGAGTTGGCGAATAAAATATCGGAGGCGGAGCAGGCCAAAAACAAAACAGCCGTTCAAGAGCTTTCGAAAGAATACGTATTATTAAGCAACCAGATTAAAAATTTTTAGAATATGAGTAAAAAACCTAAAGTAAGAAAACTTTCCGGTAAAGGCAGAAAAAAGCAGATCAAAAAGAGCACGAAGCCAAAAGCGACGAAACCCAAAATAGCAGAGCCTAAACAGGCCCCATTTGATTGGGATAAAAAAGTTCATGAGTTGGTCCGCCGCGCCATGGCCAGGGGTTTCTTGACAGAGGCTGAAGTCGTCCATGCCCTGCCAGAGTTGGAAAATAATATTCCGGCGATCGAGAGCCTTTTGGATATGCTGGATGCTAAAGGGATAGAATTGGTGGACCAAGAAGTGGCTTCGGTTTGGCAACAAGCGGTCGAGCTGGCTCGAGTTAAAACCAAGAAAGAAGAACAGATCGCGGAATCGTATAATTTAGGCGATATTTATGATGATTCCATTCAGATGTATTTGCGGGAAATTGGCAAAACTGCGCTGCTGAAAGGCGCGGAGGAAGTCGAACTGGCCAAGCGGATCGGCAGAGGGGATGTCGCCGCCCGCAAACGGCTGATTGAAGCGAATTTGCGGTTGGTGGTTTCGATTGCCAAAAAATACATGGGCCGGAATTTGGGGTTGTTGGATTTGATTCAAGAAGGAAATTTAGGATTATTTCGAGCAGTGGAAAAATTCGACTGGCGGAAAGGTTATAAGTTTTCGACCTACGCCACCTGGTGGATTCGACAGGCGATTACCAGGGCCTTGGCCGACCAATCGCGAACCATTCGAATCCCAGTGCACATGGTGGAAACTTTAAACAAATACGCGCAAGCCGAAAGACAATTGGTTCAGGATCTGGGCCGTGAACCGCTGCCGGAAGAAATCGCGTCGGAAATGGGAATTGAAGTTGAGAAGGTTTATCAGTTGAAGAAAATTTCTCAGGAGACAGTTTCGATCGACACCCCGGTGGGGGATTCGGATGAAGAGGATTCTTATCTGGGAGATTTTATAGAAGATCCGGATACGGTGACTCCTTCCGAAACTGCCGGTCGGCAAATTTTGCGTGAATACGTTCAGGGAATTTTGAAAGATTTGGATCCTCGGGAACAGAAAATTTTGAAAATGCGGTTTGGGTTGGAAGACGGCGTGACCCACACTCTGGAAGAAGTCGGCAAAGAGTTCGGCGTAACAAGAGAGCGGATTCGGCAAATCGAAGCCAAAGCCTTGGAACGGATCAAGGAACATTACAATATTAGCAAGCTTAGGGATTATTAAGTCCCAATTTTTCTTTTAGTCTGTCTTACTTTAGTCTTGAAATTATCCGAATTTTTTGATAAAATTACTTAGTCTGTCGAAGTTAGAAGTTATTCGGGCGTAGCCCCGACGACCGACTGAAAGTCGGTGTCGGGGTCCCGACAGAATCGTCGGGACTCAGCAATATGTCTTACGTTTATATTCTTCAAAGCAAAAGAGATAATAAGTATTATATCGGCAGTACTATTAACCTTGATCAAAGGTTTTTGCACCATAAGCAAGGATACACACCATCCACTAAAAGATTCGGAGATTTAAAACTTGTATTCAATCAAGAATATGCAACTTTGCGAGAGGCCAGATTAATCGAGAAAAGATTAAAAAAATTTAAACGAAAGGATTTTATCGAAAAAATAATTAAAGATGGTTTTATAAAAATAAAGGTATGGGCTCGTTCGGGCGTAGCTCAGCGGTAGAGCAGCTGACTGTTAATCAGCGGGTCGCTGGTTCGAATCCAGCCGCCCGAGCCAAAGAAGACAATACGAACTCAAATTTTGAAGACGAGAGGGTTCGCTCGCCCAGCCTCGCCAATGGCGGGGCTGGGCTTCGCTCCGCGAGGGCAACGCCCTCGCTTTGGCGGGAAATGAAGCGGATTTTAATGCTTTCGGGGGAATAAAAAATGTTTGAAAGAAATCTTTTAGTAAATAGATTTCTTTCAATTCCTTTAGTGGTTTTGAGTCCGGCAAGGAAAAATTTTAGAGTGTCCGAAATGCTTTCGGTGGAAAATTTAGAGCATCCATCTGTTAGTTCGTATCCAGCGCGGTGTCCAGCTTGTATGTCGTTATTCAAACGAAAAATGAGATTTTCAATATAGCTTTTATCAACCGAAACGCGCTCTAAATTTTCCAAACAAAAATCTTCCAATCGTTCGGCGGATACTTGCTTTAACCGTACTTAGCCCGACCAATTATGCCAAGATTTTTGCGGAAAGCGGCAAGCTGTCACAGACTGGGCAAATCTCTATGCTCACCGGAGCCATAGGTTTGATTACACTGCTTGTGATCTCAGTGACTTCTTTGCCTTCGGTCGCTACCAGTATGAGCCAAAAGAGTTGGTTAATGGTGCAAAGAGCAGGGCTGGTTGCCATCATTTTATCGGTTTTACATTTTGCGGTATTAAAGTGGAGTGGGTGGTTTGATGCTCGAAATTGGTACAATGGCATCCCACCGGGGACATTGGTGGTTACGGTTTTTGTGGTTTTTGTTTTTTTAATGCGTCCGGTCGCACGAATTTTTGGCAAGAGCTAAGGAGCAAAAAGAAAACGCCTCACTTTATACGGTGGGGCGGTTTCTTTTATAAATTAATATTTATTTACATTGGCATAACAGATTTTTTGACTCGCAGGGTCGGGGCGATAAGTACCAACACATAGCTAAACCAGAGGGTCCATTCGCCGAAAATATCCGGCGCAAATCGAGTGGTGATTATAAAATCTAAAATTAAACCAACCACCACGAAGGCAAACCCATAGCTTAGTGCCTGGCTGGAAGAGGTAGGTTTGATGAAACCCGCCAGAACATAAGAAATGATACCGCCGATGATGGCGAGGATAATATTCATAACCGTGCTTTCCCATTTCATCCCCGCAAACAACGAGGCGACGGCGAACAGAATCACCCAAAAAAGCAAGCCAAATCCAAGCGCTTTTTTCCAATTCATGTTTATCACCCCCTTTTACCGTTATGATATACTTAAAATATGGGATTGAAAAGAAGCCGAAGCTTTGGCTATACCATGATTGAATTATTGGTGGTAATTGCCATTATTGGAGTATTGGCAGCCATAGTGTTGGTAGCATTAGGAGGCGCGCGGGGTAAAGCGAGAGATGTCCGAAGAAAAACCGAACTTTCTCAAATCGCCAAATTTTTATCAGCGTCCACCTGTTATATTCCCGCCAGTGGAATTGGCGATTATGATTTAACTGATTTGATTCCGCAGTTGCAAGCCGCCTATCCGCAATACGCGCAATACTTAACGCAAGTTCCCGTTGATCCCAAAAGCGGCGATTTAGCCCAAACTAATTATCACTATTTAGTTTCCGAAGAGAGTCATTGTGTGTTTTACGCAAATTTAGAAAACGAAAACGAGCCGGTTACCCTGCCAAGTTTAAGCACACCAACAGCCGGCGGGGGAAGTGGGGTTTTGCAAGCCACGACCGATGGCCCCAATGGAACTCGAATTTATTATCAAGTAGGAAAATAACATGGGATTGATTATCAAATTTTTCGACAAATTGGAAGACCGAATGCGAGGGCGTTTAAGCAAGCGACCGATAATCTATGCTTTTTTAGGCGGGGTTGGCATAGTGCTGTTTTGGCGAGGCGTTTGGCATACGGCTGATTGGGTTATGGAGTATTATTTTTTGCAAAACCTTGACCAGACCAGCATGCATGTGCAAGGCCTTCCGTGGTGGGATGGGTTGGCGTCGTTTCTAATCGGGTCAGTATTTTTGCTCATCACCGGAGTGTTTGTCTCGAATTTTATCGGCAACGAGATTATTCTTTCTGGATTGCGGGGAGAAAAGAAGCTGGCTGAAAAAACCGTGGACGAAGTCAAAACCGAAACCGGAGCGATCGGCGAAATCAGAACAGAAGTCAAAAAAATTTCTGCTAAACTAGATCAATATGTCAGAAAATGAGGAAGAATTGAAGAAAAAATTAACCCCGGAGCAGTACCATATTTTGCGAGAGCAGGGGACCGAAGCGCCGTTTAGCGGCAAGTATCACGATTCGCACGAGCAAGGGATGTATGTGTGCGCGGTTTGTGGCAACCAGCTTTTTTTCTCTGACACGAAGTTTGATTCCGGTACTGGTTGGCCATCGTTTACTGATCCGGTAAATTTGAAAAACATCAAACTGAAAGAAGATTTAGCTCATGGCACCCGCCGCATTGAAGTAACTTGTAAAAATTGCGGCAGTCATTTAGGGCACGTCTTTGATGACGGTCCCCAAGATCGCGGGGGCAAACGTTATTGTATTAATTCCGCCTGTTTGCTCCTCCGACGCTCCGACTGAAAACGTCGGAGGTCGGAGTCCCGACCGCAAGCGTCGGGGTTGCAAAAATAATTATAGTTTGATATAATAAATTACGATGATTAATAAGCATTACCATGATTGGACACTAACACAAAAGTTATGAAAGTATTTAGGAAAATTTCTGCTGCGTTAATAGGAGCGTCATTGTTGGTGCCAGTTTTTATGGCAGCTGCCCAGAACACCACCAGACCAGACAGACCAGAACGCCCAGAAAACGCCCGTCTGGCCAGAATAGAAGCGATAAAAAAACTATGCCAAGCCCAGACTCGACGAGCAGAAAACGCCATCGATCGCATGGACAAACTGATCGATCGCATCGATGAATACATAGCCAAGCTGGAAGCAAGCGGAGTAGACACTACTTCGGTGGAAAATTTGATGGATCAGGCTACGGATCAGAAAAATACAGCTGATGATTTATTGATCGAGGCGGAAAATAAATGCTCGGCAATCGGTACCGCCGAACTGCCCAAGCAAGCCGTGAAAGAATACATGACGGCGTTTAATAATCTAAAAAAGCAAATGATCAGTCTACATAAAACCTTAAAAGAGATAGTGCGCAGCCTCAAAAGTTTAGAACGCGACGATAACGAGGAGGAAAACGAAAATGACTAGTAAATTTTGGGTTGGCCTGGTGGCGGTGGCGATTATTGTCGGTTTGGCCTTGGTATTTTGGATCGATAGCAACCGGGCAGATGATTTCGATCAAAATTATGATCAAACCACCGATGTTGATACTGATACGGATAATACAACTGCCAAAAGCGATTCCGCGGCTTTGTTGGAAACAGACCTAAATGCGATAAATCTTGACGGGTTGGATGCCGAAGCAGGGGAAATTGAGACCCAATCTGGTGGGTTATAGGTTTTAATAAAAAAATATTTTTTAAAGGCGGCCGAAAGGTCGCTTTTATGTTAGAAAACATTAACGAACCAGTTGATATAGCGTGCCGATTTACCTGCCCGCCATCGCTTCGCTCAGGCGATAGCAGGCGGGTCGGCTCTAAGTTGATCCCCACTAAGTTTCTTTGGCATGGCCGAGAGATTATCGTGAAAAAAGTAAATCTGGCCTATTCCAATCGCGAGGGCCGCGGGAAGTTTTATTATTTTGCGGTTTCGGATGGTGCGAATTACTTTAAGTTAAGATTTGATTCAGATAAATTAACTTGGATATTGTTAGAAACTTATGTTGATTAATTCAGGTATATCGCATTTGCGAGAAGGCCAGGTTTTTACTCAGAGGATTATCTTGGCTGGCCGACCCGCCCGACTGATCGTCGGATCGGGCGGGCGAAGCAATCTAACCACTAGACTAGACTGCCACGCGACTGCCGATATTTAATTCTTAGAGATTAAAGCAGTCGCTCGCAGTTGCAATAGTTGATAAATTTATGACACAGAATTTCCCAAGGATGATGCTCGTTGACATGAATTCCTTCTTTGCCTCAGTGGAACAGCAGGCGAATCCTTACTTGCGCGGCAAACCGGTGGGCGTGTGCGCTTCTTTGCACGAAACCAGCTGTATCATCGGGACATCGAAAGAACTAAAAGCCATGGGAATCAAAAACGGTTTCCCGACTTACCTTGCCAAAAAGATTTGTCCGGAGGTTGTTTTGGTGCAGTCCGAACCGGAGAAATACCGGGAAGTGAATCGGCAGATCGTCAGGATTTTTCAGGATTATACCGATCGGCTGGAAGTTTATAGTATTGATGAAGCATTTTTAGAAATTCCAAATAACAAAGTTCAAATTTTAAATAAATTTCAAAATTCAAAATTTAAAATTCAAAATCCTTTGCTGATTGGCGCGGAGATTAAAAAGCGCATCAGGGAAGAAGTCGGGGAGTGGTTGACGTGTTCAGTTGGCATCGGGCACAATAAGTTTTTATGCAAGCTGGCCGCGGATCTGGAAAAACCGGACGGACTTACTGTAATTTGGCGGGAAAATTTACCAGAGATTTATAAATCCAAAAAATTAACTGATTTGTGGGGCATTAATCACGGCTGGGCGAACCGTTTGGCGAAGTTGGGAATTTTTAATCCCGGACAACTGTTAGGTTACCCGGTTCAAAAATTAATCTCAGTTTTCGGCAAGCCTGGCTTCTATATTTGGCAGAGGGTGAATGGACTGGAGGAAGACGAAATCCCTAGCAGTTTTACGTTTGACGGTGACGCTGCGCGTGGCGATATGCGGTCGGCGTTAGGCGTTACGCAAACCGCTTTACGTCAGACGATACGCGCTGCGCCGCCGAATAACGACTTACCAAAGTCCTTTGGCCATTCATGGGTATTAAATTTTCGAACCACAGACAAAGACCGCTTGAAGATTGTGATTTTACGTTTGGCGGAAAAAGCCGCGCGGCGGATGCGCCAGGCCGGTTTTGTGGCTTCGGAAATTTATTTGTCCGTTCGATTGATCGATGGCAATGGAATGCACTGCTCGAAACGATTGGGATTTCAGCTCGAAACCGGCTGGCAACTTTATGAAGAGGCTTTGAAAATTTGGCAGAATTGGCAATTCCCAGCCGATGTGATGCATATCGCTGTCGGGTTTACGGGTTTGAAATTGAAAAGTAATCAGCTATCGTTGTTTCCGGAAAAATTTGATAATTTAATCCCCACTCTAGATCAGATCAATGATCGATATGGAGAATTCACCATTCGACCGGGGTTGCTTACAGCGACCCAAGATTATGCCCCGGACGCGATTGCGTTTGGGAGGTAGTCAATTACTCGAAATCCTCGAGATTAAGTTTTGATTGCCGCATAATGGAATGAAATGTTCCAAGTGGTACTTGTTTTCTATCAGCAGGAATAATGACAGTTAAAGTAGGGTTCCCATATTTTCTGTATTTTATATGGCTTCCTCTTTGGGAAATAAAAATAAAGCCCTGACGCCGCAGGACTTTAATAATTTCGTTGGAAGAAAACAATCTAGGCATATTGGATAGAAAGTCTGGTGAGTTCTGGTTTTTCCACTGGAGCTAGTTTAGCTAATTTTGCATCCTCAAAATATAATTCTAAGGCTTCTTTTAAGTTTTTCAAGGCTTTTTTTTCTGTGGTTGCAAAACTCGAAACATCCACATTTAAACATTGGGCGACAAAATATCGTCCTTCTTTCCAAACTACACATTCTAGTTTAATTGAGTTCATAAATATATAATACTCTCTCTTGACAAAACTGTCAAAAAGGTATATAATATTAGACTAATAATTTGAGGCCAGAGCAAAGCACTGTGGCCTGAAATTGTGGGCCTACTGTATCCGGCAGAACCCGGATCCTTAGCCACAGGCAGTGGCTCGTTCTCTTCAGGCAAACAGTCTGAAGGAGGGAACAATGAGACACAATAGCAAGACCGTTGATGATGCGGTGTTGGCGTTTGATTGGCTGGAGCGTCAAGGTATCAGCCTCGTGCGGCCAGTTGATTTTCAGCCGGTGAAGTACGGCAGTCGGACCTTCGGCCAGTTCGAGGCGTTCGAGAATAAGCTGACCACGACCGGAGTCGACCAGATCCTCGCGGATCAGGCTACGATTGCACCGGTTCAGCCGCTCCAGACCCCGGAACCGCTGGCTTCGTTCTTCTCGGCGACGAAAGTCTCCGAGACTGCCACCGAAATGGTCTTCCACGTGAAGATCAAGCGGGGCAACCGGACTCCTCAGCAACTGCTGGACCTCACGGGTCGGCGTCCGTATACGAACCCGGACGTCGTCGAGACCATGCCGCTGGTTGTCGGCAACGGGCAGGAAGAAGACTTCGAATACGTCTTTTTCAAACCCGGTCGGCAGACCAGCGACGCGGCCGTCGAGACCGAACGAACGATGCGGGAGTTGATTCGTGACCTGGAAGTCCAGGCCCTGATCAACGCACTGATCCCAGCGTTTGCTGACCAGCACCCGAACGGCGACAGTTGGCAGGACGCCGAAGGCAACTGGTGTTTCGCCAGCTTCCGCCGGGCCGACCACGAGCGCTGCGTCCACGTCGACCGTTGCAGCGTCGGCTGGAGCTCCAGCGTCTGGTTCGGCGGTCGCAAGGTTTCCAAGTAGTTCTTGGATGCTAAGACCCTTCGTTCTCTTGGGCCTTGGAGCCTTCGGACGCTTGGTCCTTAGGGCCCTGATACATTTCACATCGCGTGATTGTATCGGGGCCTGTTCTTTTTTGTAAATCAATAAGGACTAGTGCCGGGCGGGCCGTAGAACCACTGGACTCGGTCGCCGCTATGGAGAATATATTGATCAGCACCTACTGAGGGCGCTGTGCCGTTGACGGCGTATTGCCAGCCAGAAGTTCCGGCAGGAGCGATTCCTCCAATCGAATAAACAAACGCGCCTAGTCCAGTCTGGTTGACTTGGGTTAAGATTTCGCTTTGTTGTAATGCTGCCAATACAGTTTGGCCAGTGTAGGGGACAGTATTGTTGAAAAGTGTACTAGAGTTGTAGCGGATGCCAAGGTTGATACTTGGAGAGTAATTAGTAATTAGTAATGAGTAATTAGCGGGAGTGCTTAAAGGGGTGTCGCTGCAGCCGGATTCATAAGTTTTGACGAAATAAAGTTTCTCATCGATGGTGGTGATGTTGCCTCCTTCCGGCGGAAAGGCAAAGTTGGTGTGATAAATCGGAACCAGGCAATGATCAAATAGTGAGTAATTAGTAAT
>MFER01000016.1 GCA_001777655.1 Candidatus Doudnabacteria bacterium RIFCSPHIGHO2_02_FULL_43_13b | reverse complement strand
AGAATCAAAAAAGCGCTGAAAAACAGCGCTCCGAACAATACTGCTTTGACGTCTCGATTCTGCATAAAGATGACCCCAATATATCAATGCTGGTGGTTGATTGTCAAGTCGAAAATTGGTTGCCAAATCTAAAAAATGTATAACATTCTTAGAGAATTTAACTGTCCAATCCCGCGTCCGTACGGGCATATGGTTGGGCTTGGACACTGTTTTATGCCATATATGCGACTTTTTAGGAAAAATTGATTTTACCTGAAATCTTGGTTACGTAAGGTCTGATTTTAAGTTCCTCCATCAACTCTTCTAATTCACGTGAAATTTCCAATGGGCTGATCAGGACGCTTTTTTGGATGAGAGTGTAACCATTTCGTTTCAAATAGCGCCGAAAGATATTTCTCTCCCGATGCTTATCTTCTGGAATGTCGAAAATAATAATGCTTGAGAACCCATCAGATCTTCTTTTTTGAATGCTCGGCTTATGCAGCAACGTTCTCCCTTTTTGTGTGACGACAAAAGGGTTGCCGTATTTTCGATGTTGCTTTCTTTTGACCAAGCCTTGCATTTCGAACTTATTCAGTCGGTGATAATAAGTGGACCTGGGATAATACATTCGGCTAATACGCAAGCTATATGGTCGGAAGATTATATCATCAATCAACCCGCCCATATCTTTGATGGTTTCAATAAATGCTTCTTTCAATTCTTCTTTATTCATAAATTTATACTATAACTTATACTATAAATACAAATAACTTAAATGTCCAATTTGCCGCCCGTACGGTTATATGGTTGGACAATGGATATTATATTAACAGGTTATCGTATTAACGAATATTAGACCCTAATGGTTAAAACACCTTGTCCAATTCTTCGTCCGATCGGACAGCATGTTGGACACTAGGACTGAGACTATTAAATTTATTTTGGCAAAAATATTGGCAGCAAATGACAGATGAAAACTGGATATAAATCGAGGTATTATGATAAGCAAAAAGCTCTGTCCCCCAAATGAACAGAGCTTTACCTTATGCTTTATATCGAACCAAGGACTTGATTGGTATAAGTATTTTTATAATGTCAGCTCTTTATCGCTTGGAAAACTGTGGGGCGCGGCGGGCTCGTTTCAACCCTGGTTTCTTTCGTTCTTTCACCCGCGGGTCGCGAGTCAAAAAGCCTAGTTTTTTCAAAGTTCTTCGAGATTCAGGATCCAGGGCAATGATGGCGCGGGCGATCGCATGCCGTAAACCTTCGGCTTGAGCATGGATGCCGCCACCATGAACTTTCGCTCTAACATTCAGTTTCTTTTCTTGACCTAAGGTCGCCAGTGGTTGCTTGACGATGTGCTGCAAGCTAGCCGTCATAAAATAACCTTCCAGCGGCAATTGATTCACGGTGATGGTCCCGTCTCCAGAGCTGAGAGTTGCTTGAGCCACTGCGGTTTTTCTGCGACCGACCGCGTAAAAATGCTTAGCGTGAGCAACCTTCGGAGTTTCAACGGCAGGCTTGGTGGTTTTGGCCGCTTTGATTGTTGCTTTTTTGTGCACGGTTTTCTTCGCTATTTTTTTAGGTATCGCTTCCATTATAAAAGTTCCTTATCCACCTGAAACTGGTGTTTGTCACCGACCACCACTTTCAGTCGTCTTAAAATATGTTTGCGTAACCGATTTTTATCCAGCATGTTGTAAACCGCGTCGCGGATAACTTTGTCCGGTTCGGTTTTCATTCGATCAGAAAGTTTCTTGGTATATAATCCGCCCGGGTAACCAGAAAATCGGTAATACTTCTTCTGCGCCAATTTGCGTCCGGTAAATCTGATCAATTCTGCGTTTTTTACAATCACGAAATCTCCCACATCCATGTGAGGGGTAAATGTTACTTTGTGCTTACCACGAAGAATTGAAGCCGCTTTCGAAGCCAACCGACCCAAAGTAAACTTCGACGCGTCGGCTTCGTACCAGGCTCTTTTGATATCTTTCGTTTTTGGAATAAATGTTTTCATGGATTTAGGTTATAGGTTGTAGGTTTTAGGTTATAGATTTTTCTATAACCTATCCCCTATATCCTACTCGACTAGCTCCAGCATTACTTTTGGCATACCATCTTTATATTTGCCAATTCGCACAATCCGAGTATATCCTCCGGGGCGGGTTTTATAACGTGGTCCTAACACTTCGATGACCTTACGTGCGGCATTGATTGGCAGTGCTGAGAAAATCTGACGCTTAGAATGCAGACTGTCGTTTTTGCCTTTGGTGATCAATTTTTCAACCAAAGAACGGGTAACCTTAGCGCGGGCGGCCGTGGTTTGGATTTTTTCGTAAACAATCGCTGAAGCAGCCAAAGCCCGCAAAAGTTTCCTTTTGTGATCTCTACCTTTGCCAATTTTCTGCTTCTTTCGATGTCTCATTTTTAGAAATTAGATCAATTAGGTCAATTAGAAATTATTTCCCTAAATACCCTGCTAGTAATCGCTCTATTTCTTCGACTGATTTGGCACCCAAGCCATCAGTGGTCATCAGTTGGTCATGGGTTAAGCCGGCTACTTGTGAAATGGTCGTAATGTTATTTTTGATCAGCGCGTTGTAAGATCGGTTCGACAGACCCAAGGATTTGAGATCGTCCTCTTCCGGCGTTTTGATTCCCTCTTCTTTGGCCGCGTCTAAAACCGGCTCTTGGGTTTGACTCAGTTGATCTTTGCTGAACAAATTGAAATGATCGACTAAAATCTTTGCAGCTTGATCAATTGCATCTTGACCGTTGATGGTGCCGTCAGTCTCTAAAGTTAAAATCAATTCGTCATAGTTGGTGATTTGACCAACCCGGACGTTATTAATCTCATAATTAACCATCCGAATCGGAGTGTAAATTGCGTCCACGGCAATCGTTCCGATTTCTAATTTCTCATGTTCCCGTTGCTCGACCGGAACGTAACCTCGGCCTCTGGCCACAGTCACTTCCATGTCCAGCTCCGCCGATTTGTTATCCAAGGTCGCGATATGCATATCTGGATTGACGATTTCCACGTCCGAATTTTTCTTAAAATCAGCGCCGGTTACCTGCTTTTCACCTTTCACTTTCAGTTCCAGTTTGACCGTTGCGTCAGTATGAATTTTCATGCGCAGCTGCTTTAAATTAAGAATAATCTCAATCACATCTTCTTTGACGTTCGGAATCGTGGAAAACTCATGATCCACAGCCTTGATTTTAACCGCCACAACCGCGGCCCCAGGCAAGGAAGAAAGCAAAACGCGGCGAAGACTGTTGGCAAGCGTAACACCATAGCCTGGATAAAGCGGCTCCATAATCACTTTATATTTATTCGAACCTAGGTCTTGAAATGAAATTTTATTCGGGAGCGCTATGTTTTCCATAAAATTAGATTAAAGATTAATGATTAAAATTAACGGGAATAATATTCGACGATTAATTGCGTATTTAAATTACTATCAATCTGTTCGCGAGTCGGTTTGGATAAAAGTTTTCCGGAAAGATTTTTAGGGTCCAACAACAACCATTCCACAGTCTTTGTATTATTCAAACTTGGTTGGAGGATTTTTATATATTTCGAGTTCTTTTTGCTCTCCCGCACTTTGATCTCATCACCAACCTTCAGTTGATATGATGGGATGTTGACTTTCTGTCCGTTGACATCAAAAAAACCATGACTAACCAACTGCCTGGCCTGAGCTCGGGTCGCGCCGATCCCTAGCCTGAAAACCACGTTATCAAGTCTGGTTTCCAAAAGTTGCATCAAGGCGTCTCCGGTCGCGCCAACCTTTCGACTGGCAACTTCATAATATCTGCGAAATTGTCGCTCCATTAATCCGTAAATAATTTTGGCCTTCTGTTTTTCGCGCAGCTGCATACCGAATTCTGAAATCCGCTGTGGGTTCTGACCGTGCTGACCAGGGCGATAATTTCGCTTCGCCAAATACTTTTCGGCTTTTTTCGTAAAAGCTTCGCCAAACTTGCGGGATTGTCGAATTTTAGGACCGGTGTAGCGAGCCATTTAAACTCTCCTTGCTTTCTTGGGACGCACGCCCCCATGCGGGATCGGGGTTCGGTCCTTAATTGAGAGAATATTCAGACCACTACCTTGCAAAGCCCTAATCGCGCTCTCTCGTCCGGTACCGATACCTTTTACCAATACATCCACTTCGGTAAGGCCAACATCTTTTAGACGAGCCAGGGCATCCTCCATGGTTTTTTGGGCGGCGTACGGAGTTGATTTTTTCGATCCTTTGAATCCCGTGCGACCGGCCGAACCCCAACCGATTACATTGCCGTTAACATCAGTGATAGTCACAATCGTATTGTTATAAGTTGATTCAACGCAAATTCGGCCTCGAGCAACTTTGATTCTCGATTTTTTCTTCTTCGAAGTTGGGGCTGGCGCCGTCTGGGCTCCAACCTTAACTGCTTCTCCGGGAATTGTGGTAGCTTTTTGTTGT
Organism: Candidatus Doudnabacteria bacterium RIFCSPHIGHO2_02_FULL_43_13b; assembly: GCA_001777655.1. Classification (GTDB taxonomy): domain Bacteria; phylum Patescibacteriota; class Doudnabacteria; order UBA920; family O2-02-FULL-48-8; genus 2-01-FULL-44-21. Next base: position 41,479 of record MFER01000016.1, on the reverse strand, counting down.
CCCATACTTATTCGTTAATTGTTATTCGTCGGCGCGGCGCGTATCGTTTGACGTTTGCCGATACGCATGGCGCTGCCGTAAAACCGCATTAAGTCTTTTCTGCTGATGATTTGCGGCCGGAACCGGCGGTCTTTCGCACATTACCCCGGCGAGTTCTAGAATTGGTCTTGGTTCGCTGCCCGCGGACTGGTAATCCCTTGATATGTCGGATACCTTGATAAGAGCCAATTTCTTTCTTAAGTTTAATATTCATAGTGACCTGTTGCCGCAACGCTCCTTCCACGGTGTAATTTTTTTCTATAAATTCGCGAATTTTCGCCACTTCATTTTCGTTAAGTTCGGAAGTGCGCTTATTCGGATCAACTTTCACGGCCTTTAAAATCCGTTGGCTGGCCGGCCAGCCAATCCCAAAAATATAAGGGAGAGCTGCTTCGATTCTTTTTTGTTGCGGGAGGGTCACGCCCGCGATTCTAACTAGTGCCATGTTTCAAAGTTAAAGGTTAAAAATAAAAAGTCAAAAGTTAACCTTGGCGCTGCTTGTGTTTAGGATTCGAACAAATAACATAAATCCGACCCTGCCGGCGGACAATTTTACATTTCTTACACATCGGTTTTACTGAGGCTCTTACTTTCATAAATTTATCGTTAATCGTTATTCGTTTGCGCTGCGCGTATCGTCTCTTACGGCTGCGTTCTTACGGCCGTTTAACGCCTAACGGTTACCGATACGCGTGGCGCTGCCGTAAACCGTATTACCGCAAGCGTCTTATCACTCTCCCGCGAGTCAAATCATATGGTGTCACTTCGACGATGACTTTGTCCCCTGGCAAAATTCGAATTTTGTTCACTCGCAATTTTCCCGCAATATGAGCCAAAATCACTTGACCGGACTCAATCTGCACACGAAAAACAGCATTAGGCAAAGTTTCAATAACTTTCCCCTCCAACTCAATCATATTTTTTTGTAAGTTAGACTTCCCTAAGTCTGGATTTACTGTAGAAATAAAAGTGATATAAAGCTAATTGCTCAAAAATAGTAACAAAACTACCACTCCTTGTCAAACCCTCATTTTGTCAGATCTACTTAATGATCAATTTTTGGCTAATCTAAGCCATTACTCAGACAATATGGTTTCAATTTCGATTCTGCCATTCAACCTGGGAGCTTTATGCACCAGCCAGGACGGCCAAAATTCTACCTTCACATCATCCACCTCTGGTTTGCTCAGCATGATCTCTTTGATTTCTGACTCGGTCTTGCCGGCTAAAATTTTGGTTAAATTTGATGAGTCCACCTGATAAGAAGCTACTGTTTCAAAATGCACGGTCAAAACCCCCCGACCGTTTTGGATATCCACGGTTTTATAGGCAGCCACCACTTGCTTGCTTGCTTCATCAAGTAGATATTTATCGGCGGACAAAACTTCTTGAATTTTAGCGACAGCCACGGATTTGATATCGTCTTCACTAAAACCCACACCCGCAACTTTGATAATTAGTGTCATGTCAAAACTCTCTGTCTCATCTCCGACATTTTGGTTGGCCGCGTCAGCCAAAACATCAAGCGTGATACCATTGCGGGGAATTTTCACGGCAACTCCTCGCTGATCGCTTAAATCAGTTTCCAGTTGTTTTAATATTTCGCCGATCAAAATCTCCCGCGCTTCGTCCAGATCCTTCTGGGACAATACTTTCGTCTTGATGGCGGCTCCCCCGCTGATAGTTTTGGGATTCATGCCATAGACATCACGATTTCCCAAAGCCGTATTGATGATTTCAAATTTTTGATTCGGTAACAGATTGTACGCTTCGCCGGGCAATTCGGCCACGATCGAGACTGGGTTGCTGGCAGCATTGGGACGAATCCCCGATTGATCTTTGGTGAAAAAGTATTTTTTTCCGTCAACGAGTAACGTGGTGGTTGCTGCCTTCAGGGTCAGGGTAAATGAAGTGTTGTTATAAATCACAACCTCGCCGGAGGCATTCGTGCCGACCGGATTGATTCCAGAAGTTTCGAAATTTTTTGTTTTCGAAACCTCTTGGTTGATCAAAATCGCCGGGACCGTCAATTTAACCGGATCCGCGTTGGTCGCGGTTTTATCAACTGTGATTTCCAAATCTCTGGTGATGGGCTCGGAACGAGCATAGACTTCGATATTCGCCCGAGGAAGCAAAACCGCCAGAGCCAAAAAAACTGCGACCAGCACGATTAAACTTATTATGACGGTTTTAGTAAGTTTCGAGGATACGCGCTGGGAAGCTGTTTTGACGGCTTTCACAACACTGGGTAGAGGCATCGTTTCAATCTGGTTTTGAACACTGCGAATTGGTCGGCTTGCAATATCAGAAAATCGGACCTTGATGTCTTGCGAGGTTCGCATCAATGAACCTCCTTTGGGCATTTTTACTTCAATCGCGCTATTTAGGACCCCGGCTTTTTTGGCTAACACCCGCCCGACTTCATCGTCGGTCGTTACCAAAATTTTCTTACCCATAGCTTCGCCGGTCCTTTTCATGAGCTTCAAATTATCCGAACTGCGAAGCAGGGTGGAACCTTTTTCCAATTCAAAGATCACTTCGCGATCTTTGATTTTTCGAATCTGTTTGACGACTGAAACGATATCGTCTGACTTATTCAGTTTGATAATTTTCGGGGACATAAAATCAAGAACTAATGGAAGAAAGCTCTACGGCGTATTTTTCTGGATTGCTTAAAAATTCCAATTCATCCGGATGAAGCATTCCTTCTATATACATCGGACGATTAGTGGCGACGATCGAAAAACCCGACATAAATTTATTCGTAAACATCCGAGCGGCGGGAATTTCTCCATAATTTCTATTCGCCGCTAAATCAAACGGCTGGTGGGGTGAGGCTGTGACAAAATATGCTAAACCGTGCAATTGAGCCACCGGTTCATAGAGCGCTTTATAGTTAGTCGAGCACCAATTTGCCGTAACCACAGGATCGGGGCCTATATTATAAATCACGTGTCCGTAGTTGGGCGGATAAACAACTTTCTGGCCGCGATCAGCCTCGATCACTAAAACAGAAATGACTTTTCTAAACTCCGCATCCATTTTTTGTAAAACGAACAAAGCGCGACCGTTTAGGACTTCATATATTTCCGGGTGCGCAATATTTTTGCCCGGAATATTTGCATGATAATGGCCAACAGTTTTGTTAAACTCCGCTCCGAGCTTGCCGGGTGGAAGAATCGTAACATCGTAAGTTAGATGATACTTTTTGACTTTTGCTTCGTCTTCCGGCAAGGATATCGCTCGGTAGACGAAATATCGATCTTCGTAATCGGGTTTTAAACCCTGTTCCATCAAGACCGGCATCAATTCAGAAAACTTCCGTACAATGGTCGGCTCTCTATCAGTTAGCGGCGGATTGAATTTCAGATGATAATCATCAGTCAGTTCAATCGGCAACCCAGAAATTTTTTCTAAATTGATCATAAAATAGATTGCTTCGTCGGCTTCGCCTCCTCGCAAATGCGCATCTGCGAACTAAGCGAAGCAGTCTAATTAATTACACCCTTAATTCTCCTCAGGCCTGATGCCACTGCCTCTTCCTTTATGAGCTTAAACATTCCGATCACTCCGGTGTGCTCCACGTGCGGGCCGCCACAGAATTCCGCGGAAATCACTTCCCCGCTCTCCTTATCATATATAGTATACACCGAAACCGTCTCAGCGTACTTTTCCCCAAATACCCCGATGGCCCCAAGTTTCCTTGCCTCTTCTAACGGCAAGTTTTGTCTTTTTACCGATAAATCTGCCTTGATCCATCCATTGACCAGCTTTTCAACTTCGGCTTTTTCCTCATCCGTCATTTTTCGGTCAAAAGTAAAATCAAACCGCGTCCGTTCTTCGGTGATATTGCTCCCCTTTTGCCAAACATTTTCACCCAAAACTTTGCGCAAAGCAGCATTCATCAGATGAGTTGCTGTATGCAAACGGATAATCTTGTCGGAATGCGAAGCCAGGCCGCCCTTAAACTGCCCGGCTGAAGCGGTGCGAGAAAGCTCTTGGTGTTTTTTAAATTCTTCTTCAAACTGTGAGATGTTTGCAACGGTAGCAAATTCTTTCGTTAATTCAAAGGGGAAACCAAAAGTTTGAAACAAATCAAAAGCTTCTTTGCCCGTAATTCCCTCTTTCCTTTCTAAAATTTTCATGCCCTTAGCCAGGGTAGTTCGAAACTTCAGTTCCTCTTTTTTTAACTCATCTTCGATTTTGGAATTGTTTAATTCCGCATATATACGTCCATATATATGTCTAATTACGTCGGCAATATCAGTGGTGAAATCCTGTTCAATTCCCAGCTTCTGGCCATAAGTAATACTGCGGCGAATTAACCGCCGCAAAATATAGCCGCGATCTTTATTTGAAGGTATTATGCCGTCAGCAATCAAAAACACCGCAGCGCGCAAATGATCGGCAATAATTCGCTCCGCTTTTTGGCCTTGTACTTTTGATAGAATCCGAATCTTTTCAATGATTGGTAAAAATAATTCTGTATCATAGATCGATTCCTTGCCTTCCAAAACCGCGGTCGTACGCTCCATGCCCATGCCAGTATCAACATTTTTTTGCCTCAACGGAATAAATTTGCCTTCCGCAGTTTTTTCATACTGCATGAAGACGTTATTCCAAATCTCGACCCATTCTTTGCCGGTATTATAAAAAATTTCCGTGTCCGGGCCGCACGGGCCAGTTATGCCGGGCGGTCCCCACCAATTATCTTTTTTTCCCAGGTATTCAATCTGGTCATCTCTAAATCCCAAACTTTTCCAAATTTTGGCTGACTCCTCGTCCTTGGGCGCGTCTTGATCTCCGGCAAACACGCTGACTTTTAATTTCTCTCTTTCTAATCCCAGCCATTTTTTGTCGGTCAAAAATTCGTATGACCAAGCAATCGATTCCTGTTTCCAATACCCGCCCGAACGACCGGGGTCGTCCGGTCGGGCGGGATCTCCGAGCGACCAGTTGCCGAGCATTTCGAAAAAAGTATTATGGACATTGTCGCCGACCTCATCGATATCGTCGGTCCGCAAGGATTTTTGGACACTAACCAATCTTATGCCGGCTGGATGCTTCTCGCCAAGCAAAAAAGGAACCAGCGGGTGCATGCCAGCAGTCGTAAACAGGACACTTGGATCATCTGCCGGTACCAACGATGCGGAAGGAATGATTTCATGTCCTTTTTCTACGAAAAAGTTGAGAAATTTATTTCTTAATTCTTTGGAGTCCATGGCGTGATTATATCACGAAAATACCATTGCGAGGAGTTGCAATTGATCAAATAAGCGCTAATTTGGGCAACGACGAAGCAATCTAAAAAAGAGATCGCCACGCTCCGACCAAAAACGTCGGAGCTCGCGATGGGGTCAAAACTATTTGAGCAATTCTAAAGCCTTATCCATCTGGGGATCCCGCTTATTCTGCGCATCATCAGCCGTCAGTTCGACCAAGACATCCGGTTCCAAGCCGGTTTTATCAATCCCTCTTCCTTTCGGCGTAAACCACTTGGCGACTGTAATCTTCAGCTGAGAATCATCCCGTAAGTTCTCTAATTCCTGTACTGATCCTTTACCAAAGGTTTTTTCACCGACCAGAGTCGCTAACTTATAATCTTGCAGAGCGCCGGCGACAATCTCTGAAGCAGAAGCAGAGCCGACATTTATTAAAACAACGGTTTTCATGCCCTTAAGCCTGGGCACCCCTTCGGCTTTATAAATTTTTTCTGCGTTGTTAAAGGCAACTTCTTTTAGTACGACCCAACCATCATCCACCCAATTGGAAGCGGTGGTAACAGCAGTTTCTAAGTACCCGCCGGGGTTATTGCGCAGATCAAGAATTAACCCGGCATAATCGCCGGAAACCGCTTGGTCAATGTCGTGATCCAAAAGCCCTTTCGTGTCGTCGCCAAAACGGTTGATTTTGATTACCGCGATTTTTTGGCCGCTGATTTCTTTCGAACTAAATTTAACACTATTAATTACAATTTTTGCTCGTGTGATCTTAATCTCTTCGGACTTTGTTTCTCCTTTGTGAATAATCGTCAGAATCACTTGGCTGCCGGCTTTGCCGCGAATTTTAGATACCGCCTGATCCGTAGTCATCCCAACCGTTCCTTCGTCATTAATCGCGATGATCGCGTCGCCGGCGCGCAGATTGGCTCGCTGCGCCGGGGTATCATCCAAGGGCGCGATAATTACCAATTGCTCATCTTTGATCCCGATTTCTGCGCCGATGCCATCGAAAGATCCTTTTAACTCTTCGGCGAAACTTTTGGCTTCTTTGGGGTCGAAAAATACCGTGTAAGGATCACGGGCGGCTTGGATCAAACCGGCAACCGCTCCATACATTAGTTCTTGCTGATCCAGTGGCCGATCCACGTATTTGTTATTCAAAATATTCAAAGCATCCCAAAGTAGCGAATAATCTGCTGAGGTGGCTGGTTGATCGCCTTTTGTAATCTCAATCTTGCCGTTCTGAAGTTTGATTTGTCCCCTGCCCGTGAAAAAACCTAACCCGAAAACCACCAAAAATAAAACCACCAAAATGGTGTAAAGTTTTATCTTTTTATTCTTGACAGGAGTTTCGGGAAAATTTGTTTCTAGTGGATAATCCATAAAAATACTTTAGCACCTGCCCGCCGAACTGGCAAGGGAGGCTAGGCAAAGCCAATTTTTTGCCAATTTTGATAAAAAGTGGTGCGGGATTAATGAACTACTTTTTTTGTTCTAAATATATTTATCAACATCACCAGATACTTCCGGAAACTAATCCCTAAGAATACAAGTTGGTTAAAAATCCACGAATAGCGAGCAGCATAATGCTTGCGATAAAAAATCTTCATCGCTTCGTGGGCCGATCGAATTATAAAAAACGGTTTTTTTTGCGAGGAACCGTATTTGAAATGAGTAATTTGTGCGCCATGATAATATAAAACTTTGAATCCTGCTGCTTTTGCGCGCCAGCACCAATCCAAATCCTCGCCGTACATAAAAAATTCTTCATCCAAAAGCCCAATTTGGTCAACCACTGTTTTTCGAATCATCAAGAAGGCTCCAGTGACCGAATCAACTTCCCCTTCTTTATCAATCGGAGCATTGATATTATAATCGCTAAATTTTTCCAGACCGAATAGTCGTAAAAATGAATTCCGGGGATTGGGAAATTTCCGCCGGCAAGCCGGATCAAGTTTCCCATCTGGTAACAATACTTTACAGCCTAAAATCCCGATCGAATCATCTTGATTCATCCGCTTAATGCAAAGAGTCAGGGTATCAGATTGAATTTGGGTATCAGAGTTTAGTAATAACAAATATCGTCCGGTAGCCCGTCTGATAGCTATGTTATTGGCCTTAGAAAAGCCTAAATTTGCACCATTTTCGAGCAAAACAACTTCGGGAAACTCTTCTTTTACCAAAGCCTGGCTGCCGTCAGTCGAACCGTTATCTGAAACGATGGTTTCAAACCCAAAATCAGTGTGCGAGGCCATGACGGACTTTAAGCACCGTTTGAGTAGTTCTTTGGTATTATAATTGACAATTATGACGGATAAATCCATAAGTTACTATTGGCAATAAGAGTAAATCTTGTTATATTCTAAACATCCAAGGAGGAAGTCCATGATTACACGCCGGCCGCAATTCTTCAACGAGGTGCTCTGGGTCGCTAATCTCGAAACAGCATCGGACCTGCTGTGGGCGGGAAGCAATCCAGATGCCCTCAAGCAACTCTACAACTTCGCCCGCTACGACGTGCCGACCGAGGTAGCCGCCGCCGAAATTGCCGCGTCGTTGCGCAACCTGGCCGCGCTCATGCTCGTGGACAAATACGTCACCAACTGGCAGACCGATATCGAGGAGGAATTCGACCGCGGCGGTATGACCGACGTGGAGCCATATCTGTCCGTGGTCGAGCCGGCCCTGACCAAAGCCTTTCCTGGACTACCACTGAGCGTCAAACAATTCCTCGGCATGGCTCGGCAGTACGTCTCCTGGTACGCAGCGCAAGGCGACCTGACCAAAGCCTGACCCGTGGCTGTACTGACGGCGGTCGACGAACTCGCCCCCGCCGTGACCTTGGAGCTTCCCGCTCTAGGTCACGGCCTCTTCTTTTGTAGATGACGTTTGCGCCAAGTTTGAGGAATTTGCCGCCACAATTCCGGCACTACTTTTAAAGTCCTAGTCTCAAAGATTATAACATAAATCAGCATCGCTAACTCGCGGAAGATAAACGCCGGGTGCCAAATGTGCCGGGCATTTTTTAGATACATCAAAATATGATTTTTGTAATTTAAGCGCAAAACCTGCGGTGATAACTTTTTGTGATGTTGGATAAATTTGAATAAGTGCAAATATCCACCCGCCGCCTGGCCAGCGGTGCGGCCATGATACGCAACAGCCTCACGTATATACGCACATATATACGCCGCGTTATCGAGCCGCCAGCTCAAATCCACATCTTCCCAATACATAAAGAAGTTCTCGTCAAAGTATTCGCAATTTTCGTCTTTGCGAGGAGCCGCAGGCGACGAAGCAATCCCTTCATTTGGCGGAGATTGCTTCGCTTCGCTCGCAAAGACAGGATTACAATACTTAACCTGCTCCAAGGCGCTTCGGCGATACATCGGGCCGGCTCCAGAAACGCCAAAAACAATTCGGCTATCATTATTGTCAAATTGTCCCGCGTCCACTTGGTTCTGCCCCCTGTCCCTCGCCCTCCCTGATTTTTGCATGATAATTCCGGTCGTATCAATAATTTTGGTCTTCTGATTTTTATCGAAATTATAACGCAAAATCTTGCCAGTAGCCGCGGCCACTTTCAGATCCGCAAAATCTTTCAGAATTTCTTCAATATAATTTGGCTCTAAAATCAAGTCTTGATTGACTAGCTGAATGAATTCACCAGTTGAAGCTTTGATACCAATATTATTGCCCTCAGCGAAACCTGTATTTCGACCGGGATCAATAATTTTGACGCTTGAATAATTGGCTTGGATTGCTTCCTTAGCACCATCTGTCGATTTGTTAATCACCGCAATCACTTCCAGATCTTTATGTGTCTGCGCGAAAATCGCATCAAACACTGGTTTGATAAACTTTTTGCCTTCGTAAATTAAAACTATGACGCTAACTTTGGGCATAATTGATTTTAGAAATATAAACATAACTTAATCCCAATAAAAACAAATCAATATACATCTCGGCGCGGACCGTGAATGATAAATACACGGTCATGACTATAAAAAACATAGCATAAGCATAAAGGTTAATCGAGAGAAAGTTTGGGTTGGCTTGCGAGTATTTCCAGGCGAGTGTCAAAATTCCCGCAATAACAAAAGGCGTGAAATAAAAGGCCGACTCCCCAAAATCCTGAACGAATGGAAATAGATAGGTTCCGGTATTCCACCACGGATAAAATATCGCACCCAAATCATATTGGGATTTAAACTGATCAAGTCCTAAAATATTCGTGAAGGGATCCAGAGTAACTTTGCCATATTGCAAGGGGTGGGTTTGATAATACTGCCAAGAATGGAGCAAGGCTTGCTGGTTGAAGGAAACCCCAACATAGATCGGGACCAGAGCTTTTTGGACTGCGTTATAGTGGCTGGTATCGATACCTGTGATGACGCCGAGATAATCCGCGCCATAACTTTTATATTGCCGGAATAAGGGAACGATCGCCAAAACCAAAATCGAAACTAAAAGAAATATAGGATAAAATTTAACTGCCTGTCGAAAACTTGGTTTTCGGATGAACAGATACAAGGCCATGACCCACAAATCAATTAAAAAAATCTGCGTGCGGGATGCAAATAAAATCAAACCTGTAAGACCGACCAGACCGATGAGACTGATGTCCCAATGTTTGCGCCAGGAAAATCCCTGAAAAAAAATCAAGAAAAAAGAAAGTGGGATAAAAATCCTGGCCAGTTGAGCCGCATAGTTAATTAGCCCGGGCACTTGTTCGTCGGCGATAAACCGAAATTCATCAGGGTTTTGGGTCAGTAGCGGAAAATTCCCGGCGCGGGTGTAAAACATGTAAAGCCCAACCAATGAGGCTAGAAACAGGAAGTAAATAACTAGACGAAGTTTTTTAATCATGCTTCCCTTTTCTTCTCCCATCCCCGCCTTTACTCCCATCCCCGCCTTTACTCCCATCCCCGCGAAAGCGGGGATCCATTTCTTGGACCACAGATCAAGTCTGGGGTGACTGAATGCCCAAACCCCGAGCGCAAAACTAGCTAATGATATAAAAACCAAAACCCAGTATTTGGTGGGCCAGACTACTTCCAGACGCGATAAATACAGCTGTGAAATTGCAATCGCCAAAAACCACGCCGATAACATAATCCAAAGTGGCGAAAATTTTAATTTGCCTCGCAAAAAAAACCAAAAACTGGCAATAGACAAAAAAGTGAAAATTGTAATTAAGAATGTTTGCATAGACTATCTCTTCTTGTCATTGCGAGCGACTGCTTTATTTACTTAGAATTAGTCTTGGTAGTCGCGAAGCAATCTCTTAGCTAAGATTGCTTCGCCCGCCCGATCCGACGATCAGTCGGGCGGGTCGTCCCGCCATGACGGGACTCCTCGCAAAGACAGACTTAATTTATTCTTTCAAACTTTCTACTACCTCCAAAGTCTTTCTCGCCGTATTCTCCCAAGTAAACTTTCTGGCCTGCTCTAACCCCTGCTGGATCATCTGGTTTCTGACATTTTGATTAGTCAAAACTTTTAGTAATCCTTCGGCGATGGAGTCGGTCGAGTTGGGATCAACCAAAACCCCTGCCTCCCCCACCGCTTCAGGCATGGAAGAGACATTCGACACCACTACTGGCACGCCGGAAGCCATGGCCTCGAGCGGCGGCAGACCGAAACCTTCATATAACGCAGGCAACGTCAAAAGTTTAGCCCCGGCATAGATGAAGGATATATCTTCTTCCGGAATATAATCGTAATATTTTATGGACCCATCTAACCCGGCCATTTTAATTTTTTTGACGATAGGCTCCCACAACCACCCTCGACCACCTACAATTGCTAATTTTTCTTCAATGTGGTTTTGCCGTTTTAATTTCTGGAACGCTTCCACTAGACGAATGATATTTTTTCGTGGCTGAATAGTGCCCACAAACAACACGTATTTTTGGTAAACTAAATTATACTTGTCCAAAACGGCTTGAACCTCTTGATAGCTTCTGGGGTGAAATTTCTTATTATCAAAACCCAAATGAGTAACTACAATTTTATCTGGATTAGTCTGATAAATTTTTATCAGATCTTGCTTGGTTGATTCTGAAACCGCAAAAATCTTTCTGGCGTGTTTAACCGCAAAGCGAGTGGACCAAACCAAGTAATTTCTCATAAATCTCGTAAAGGCTTGGGGGAACATCTCATAAGCGACGTCGTGAGTGGTAAAAATTGAATTTTTCGGATGCCAAAGAGGCAACACCGAAGCCAAAATAACCAAAACGTCCACCGGGTGAGTGATCATTTCCCAAGATAATCTAATTTGGGTCCAAAATTTCGGAAACGGGATCACACGCAAACGAAAATTTTTCGGCAAATCATAAAACCAAGGCTGCGGTTTCGTACGGAAATATAACACATATCCATTCTGTCGATCGATCAACGCTAGGTGCTTGATCAATTCGGCCGCATACCGCTCAACCCCCGTCGGGTTGGGTAAATTCGCTCGCTCTGCTTCCAAACCTATTTTCATCCCGTTAGAGACAGGAAACGCTTCAGTCTGTTTTTAATATAACGCTTGCCCATTCCTGTTTTCAAATACTTTTCCCTAGCACGAGCATCTTGTTTATTTAAACTAGCTTCGTAATAGATCAAAGTAAAAGGACCCCGACCTTTGGTAGAAAAAACTCTTCGATTATTATGCTCACTGAAGCGTTTCCGTAAATCATTCGTTGATCCGGTATATAAATGTTTATCTCGTTGACTTTGAATTATATATACATAGTGCATATAGTTGTCTCTAACGGGATTCATAGGGTTATGTCTGGTTTAATCTCGGTTACAACTTTTTTTCGTATATCAATTGCCGCTTTGAATAATTCCCAATCTTCTTTGTGGAAAAATTTTGAGAGCAACAGCATCAGACCATAAACACAACCGGCCAAAATTATTACCAACCAAACAGTCAAGTAAGACTGTGTCAGGACTATAAATGCTGCCATGACGGCAACCGCAACCAGCGGCTTGGCGAAATTTCGAAAAATTCGATAATCAATCACCCGATGTTTGATAACGTAAGAATAACAAACCGCCTGGATCAATTCACTGATGGCGGTAATCACCGCTGCCGCAACAAAACCGTATTTGGGAATGAAAATAATATTGGTCGCGACATTGAAAAACAGGGTCCCGCCAGTAATAATTGTAGCTGTCTTGGTTTTCTGCGAAAGAATCAAACTGTTCACCGGCGAATAAACTAACAAAATTGACACCGACAATACGAGCAACCAAAGTGCGGGCGCTGCCGGTAGAAATTCTTGACCATAAAACACCGAGATCAAATTGGTCGAGGTCAAAAAAGCGCCTACCGAAAGCGGCAATGCCAGCGCGATCATATACCGAGTATAGGTTTCCACTCCCCTGCGGACGTCTTCTTTCGCTCCGACACTCAGGCGCTGGGCATAAAACGGATAGAGAGATATTCCGATCACCGTGGGTAAAAAAGCCAGTACGTCCCAAAATTTATACGCGACCGCATAGTAGCCAACTTCGTGAAAATCCCGAAAATGCGCGAGCAACACAGTGTCAATTCGGTTGTAAACGCTAAAAAAAGTCACCAAGGTAAACGGCCAGGTCCAGATAAACAGTTGCTTGACAAAGGTCCAGTCGATTTCCCATTTAAATCGGGCAAATTTTTTGTGAGTGATGTAACTATAGACAATCAAATCGAACAGGCTGACGGTCACTCCGATAAACGCCAAAAAGAATATATTCTTTCGCAGCACAATCGCCAAAACCATGAAGAGGGCATTAATCATGGAATTAAAAAAATTAACTTTGGCGATAACTGTTAATTTTTGAAAAGCGTTGATGACCGAACGAAAAGGTAAACTCAATGAAGAAAGAAATAGTACCAAAGACGTGACATAAAGAGAATTTTTTACAATTACTGGATAATCGGCAAAATAAACTATGGCGGCCATAATCAACATGAACAGGGCAGCCAAACTAGTTTGGATAAAAAAATAATTACTTAAATATTTCGACGCGTGGGTTTGGTCTTCGCTGACCTTCTTAATCACCAACTGTGACATGCCCAAATCAACAAAAATGCTAAAAATCGTGATGTAGCTGGCCAGCAGTCCGTATTGGCCGGCGGCCTCTGGCCCCAAATATTGAGCCAGTCTGGTGTAAATTAAAAACAGGATGACTGCGGCCAGCACCCTCGAAATCACCAGACTTATAATATTGCGTCCAATGTGAAGCATATTCTCCAATATTATACCCAAAAAAGTCGCTTTGTGCACGAAGCAAAATGCAACAAATGATCGGAACCAACAGCCGGGCCGTTGTGCACAAACAACGAGAGAGGAATTACGGCTCGTCCCGCAGAATCTTCTCTCGGACTACATCCAAATGCGTCTTGCGTTTTACGAGGCTCTGCTGCCAGACCTGGAGCCGGGTGAGCTCCGCGAGGAAATCTGTGCAACCATCAAAGTGCTCAAGTCCTGGCCGAGATAGGGTTCAGGACTTTTCTTTTTGGGAAAATGTACTCTCATTTGACCGATCGATCAATTGTGAGTACAAAAATATTTCCTCTAATATTCCAATTTCTTTTTGCGGTGGATTTCAATCTGTGCCGAGCGATTTTATTGTCGTTTTTCCTCAAACCCAAAAGTGATGATCGCGGTAATGACCAAAACTACGGACCATAACAACATCCAAAGTAAATCCGGAGCAATCGCGCTGATCGAAGCATCCTTAATCATGACTTCCCGCAAAGAAGAAGAAAAATAAGTTAGGGGTAAAACATTGGCCACTTTCTGCAACCAATCCGGCATGGTAGAAATCGGAAAGAAAGTATTCCCCAAAAACAGCATGGGAAAAACCACTAAATTGGCAATCGCAGGCACCGCTTCCACGGTTGAAGCGATCCCAGAAATCGTAAACCCTAACCCCAAAAACATAATGGCGCCAAGACTGGAGATTAACAATACAAGCCAATACGAACCTAACATGTGGGCTTTAAATAGAAAAACTCCGATCGCTATCAAAACGAGAGTTTGAACAACCGTGACAAGTAATCTCGTAATGACGTTTGCCGTCACGAATTGATAGGGTCGCATCGGGGTCGCGATTAATCTTTTCAAAATCCCCTTTTCTTTATAACTGGTAAAGACAAAGCCGACGGAAAACACCGACATCTGCATGACGGCCAAAGCCACCACGCCCGGAATCAAAAAATCAATATATTTTAAATTTCTGGCATTGATAGTTTCCGAAACCAAATTAAACATCGTGGGGGTACGAGCCAGGGCGATGGTGGTTTTGTCCAAAATTTGATTGACGATACTGATGGCGGTGTTGGCCTGTTGGGCCTGGCCTTCATTGGTTAACGCAATAACGGTCTTGGGCGAATTAATCTGGGGCACTTGCGGGATTAAATCAAAAGGGATAATCAAAACCACTGACCGATCACCGTCAATAATTGCTGCGCGTTCATCTTCTACCGTTCCTTCATGAATGTTAAAAGCCGGGATTTGTTTTAGTTGCTCTAAAAACATTTTCGTGCCCGATGTCGGAGGAGCATTTAACACAGTCCCAATTTCAATTTTGGCCACGTTGTCAAACCCGATAAGCCCAAAAATCGTCATGATCATCAAGGGGGCAAAAAACGTAAAAAAAACCGCTTGACGGTTCCGTGCGAACATTTTGAAAGTTGATAAGGTTAGAATTAACAGAGTTCTCATTCTATTCTCTTAAGGCGATTTTTCCATTCCCGCGAAAGCGGGAATCTAATTACTAGATCCCGGATCGGGGTCCGGGATAACAGGTCACGGAATAATTATTCTCTTAAGGCGTGACCTGTTAATTTCAAAAAAACATCTTCCAATGTTGGCTGATGAAGTTGCAAATCAACTAGATTAAACCCGCATTCTTTCGCGTGTTTAAACAAAGCTGGGAGAGTTTCCTCAGCATTATTCGTGTTTAGTTTATAACTGTGGTCCTCGGCATCAACTTCAATCACTGCTGGCAAGTTTTTCAGATGCTCGATACTGCAAGGCTTATTAACCCGAAAATGAATCGAGGATGAAAGGCTGGGCAGTTTGAGCAAGTTTTCGGTTTTATCCAAGGCGACAATTTTTGCATGATCCATAATTGCGATCCGATCGCATAAAATCTCCGCTTCGTCCATGTAGTGGGTGGTTAGAACGATGGTTTTGCCTTTCTTGTTGATACTGGAGATCAAATCCCACAGATGGCGCCGGGCCTGAGGATCCAGGCCAGTCGTCGGCTCATCCAAAAACAAAACCTTCGGATCATTAACCAAAGCGGCGGCGATGGAGAAACGCTGTTTTTGGCCGCCTGATAATTCTTTGACTTGCGACTTGGCTTTTTCTTGCAGTTGGACTTCAGCCAACAATTCAACCGCATCTACTCGCCGTCCATAAAGCGCGGCGAAAGTATCCAAAAGTTCCAGCAAAGTTAGACCTTCAAAAAACGAAGACGATTGCAGTTGCACTCCGATTAAAGATTTAACCTTGTGGGTATGTTTGGCTACATCATTTCCATCCAGTAAGGCAAGCCCTGAACTTATGGGTTTTAGGCCCTCAATCATTTCTAAGGTCGTAGTTTTGCCAGCGCCATTAGGACCCAAAATTCCAAAAATCTCGCCTTGGTTTACGATAAAACTAATCCCGTCAACCGCGGTGACGGTTTTATATTGCTTGGTTAAATTCCTGACTTCAATAATAGAATCCATCAAATCAGTATAACTCTTCTATTGGTACGAATCAACCTCTGTCTGTGCTAAAACTGAAGGCTTTGGATACCCAAGTCGTCGGTACTCTTCGGCGGTTAAAAGCCTCTTTAGTCCGTTTTCCATTTTATAGATCGCGGTTGAAGCGTCGCCTTTGATGATTGAGCCGTCGCGCGGAGGAAACGGTGTGCCGGTTGGGATCGATGCCAGCTCCTGGTCTGAAATCACGATTTGGGGAAAGTAAGCGACTCCCCGCTGTTTATAAACAAAGGCTGACACTTGGCGTTTTATATTGTCACGAAACCAATAAATCGTTGGGTCATTCGCCGTCTTAATCGCAACTAGGTTGGGTGGCGTAAGAAACGGGCCCAAAGGAATGGTTAAAACTTCCGCATCAGAAAGGATCATTAATTTCGCAAACGATAATTTTCGGATTTTGAAAATCTCAAACGAGATTGGCCGTTTCAGCCCGCCATCGATCATATAGACAGTGGGATCAATCTGGCCCTTAATCAGGGTTCCATCAAAAGGAGGAACATAGGTGCCCTGACCGTAGCTAGCAATTTCAGCTTGCGGTAAAGTTATGACGTTGGCAAATGAAAATTTGCGCTGCACAAACACGGGATAAGAAATTGGAAGCTTAACCGAATCTTGGACCAGATAGACCGTTCCTTCGCTGTCTCCCATAATCAAAGTCCCATCCAGCGGCGGCATCGGTTTTTCGGTCAAATATGAATCAAGCTCAGTTTGCGAAACGAGGATAACATTATCAACTTTAAATTTTCGCTGCTGCGCAACAAAAGCCGAAAATGGCCGCTTGGTGCCGTTGTCAACCACATATTGAGTAAGAATTCCTGGGTGCTGAATCACTGTGCCGTTGGGGTATTTAAACCAGCTGGAATAAAATCGCCAAAAATTATAATTACCATTAAAAACATGGGGCGTATAACGATAAAGCGCAGCTGTCGCAAAGTTGCCCAATGTTACCGATTGCTGGCCTGCTACACCAAAAAAACCACCATTAGTATTATCCAAAATAATCGTGTCCCCCACTCTCGATGTTCGCACAACCGGTCGGCCGAACGATCTACTGGCTGAATCAACCATCGGACCGCGGCCAACCCTAACTCCGCCAACTTCCGTTCGGAACGATTTCATCAAAGACGCCGCCGCTCCCAGCCAACGATTGCCCGCTGGATCGAAACTACCAAATAGTTGCCTATAAAAACCGACGAAAATATCACCACAGCCTTCATAATCAGGACAGCCAAACCCTACGGCCCGGTCTAAGGCCCGTTGCAAATCCGAATCAGAGAAAAATGTGCCGGTAATCAAGCTTTGTTCTTTCTGAAGCAATACCAGAATGACCTGTGGGTTCAATCCCCACTTTCTACCAGCATCATAAATCAATTCAGCTGCGGATCGAAGTCTGGTTAAGTTAGGTTGCAAATCTTCCAGTCCAACTTTCGTCAGGGTATCCGGCTCTTTGAGTTTAAACAAAAACTCCGGAGTGGTGTTAGATAAAACCGATCCCTTTAATTCTAAAAA
Organism: Candidatus Doudnabacteria bacterium RIFCSPHIGHO2_02_FULL_43_13b; assembly: GCA_001777655.1. Classification (GTDB taxonomy): domain Bacteria; phylum Patescibacteriota; class Doudnabacteria; order UBA920; family O2-02-FULL-48-8; genus 2-01-FULL-44-21. The sequence goes on along the minus strand of MFER01000016.1, from coordinate 23,953 downwards.
TTTCTGAATACCGGCAGACGAACCGAACGTCCCAACATCGCCAAAGGCTTCGTCGGGAATCAGCAGATTCGGATTAAATAAGGGGTCAATCGAAGTTTGAGCCAAAACAAAATTCGCAGGACTAACCAACAAAAATAATAGACCGATCCCGATAATTTTTTTTATAACTTGACTCATTGTTTTTTTTAAATTAGAGGTTCGCCCGTCGCTATAACATCAACTTCGACTTGAGGCAGGGTCTTTACGTTAGAAAATTTGTACTTACGAGAAATAAAAGCCGAATAGGATAAAAGTCGTCTTCTACCACTCTCTATCACATAAACCGCCGGGTCAGTGTTTGATTTAATCAAAGTCCCATCCAACGGCGGCAGCCAGTATATATCGTTGGGTGAAGGGATGTGTGAAAATTCATCAGGCGTGATCCTTACTACTTTAGCGAAAGACAATTTTCGCTGCGTAAACACAAAATAAGTAACTGGGCGGCGCAGTTCTTTATCCATCACATAAACTAGCGGATTACCAGCCACCAAAACCATAGTGGAATCGGCGGGCCAATACCAATCACCCAAAGGATAATTTCCAACTTCTAAATCTGGTAGTGTTAAAACGTTGTCAAACTTGTAACCTCGCGAAGTAAAAACCAAATACATTAAAGGTCTTTTGAGCCCCTGGTGTATGACATAAACTGTCGGGTCTGTGACGGATTTAATCAGGGTCCCTTCCAATGGTGGCAATGGCGATCCTAAATCATAAAAACGCAGTTGATTACTGTTATCAACAATCACGTTATTTATATCCATCCCTCTTTGTGTAAAGACGAAAGAGGATACAATTCGTTTCGACTTGCCAGTAATATAATAAAGATTATTGGAAACACTTTCGCGAACTAAGGAACCCTCAACGATCGATTTCGGCGCGAAAAAATTAAAAGCATTCACTCTGCCCTTGCCGATCAAGCCGTTGCAAGAAACCCCGTCGCAATTGGTAGTATTTAAAGAATCCACGTTATCTGCTGTTCGTAATAAAATATTTCGAATCTCAACATTGCTTAGATTGGAATTGGCGGATTTCAACAAAGCGGCGATTCCCGAAACTATTGGGACGGCTAAAGAAGTTCCTGAGCCATAAATTAAAACGTTGTCAGCGGGATCTTGGGGGAAATATGCTGTAGTAAGAATTCGTTTGCCGGGAGCGATCAAATCAATACATTTGGAGCCAAAGTTAGAAAAACTGGCTTTCTGATCAAACACGTCGCTGGCGGCGATGCCCAAAACCATATCTAAACCATTATCACCACAAACTGGGTAAGTTGGAGAAAAATCTAAGTTAATGCCATCTTCGACCAAATCATTACCGGCCGCGGCGATGACTAAACTTCCCCTGTTGTAAGCATAGGCAATCGCAGTTGATAAAGTTTGACTGGCAGCAAATCCCCCACCACCAATGCTTAAATTAATAATATTCGCTCCGTGATCGGCAGCCCAAACAATTCCCTCCGCGACTGCCGAAACGCTGCCTGTCCCATCAGCTGCCAGAGCTTTTACCGGCATTAGTTTAACGTCCCAATTGATCCCGGCTATTCCTTTTTGATTGTTAGAAATTGCCCCAATTACCCCAGCCACAGCTGTCCCATGTCCATTATCATCGGAGTTAGCGCCTGCGGCGATAATTTGCTTGGTTATGACATTGTATCCTTCTATAACTCGTCCGTCGTTTAGCTCAATGTGACTGGCGTGAATGCCCGTATCTATCACTGCCACCACGACCGAAGAGCTGCCTTGGATGAAATCCCACGCGTCAATCACCCGAGTTTTGGCCAGATACCACTGTCGATCTTCCTTGCTGGCATCAGTCGTAAAAAAAGGATCAGAGGTGGTAATGGCAGCAGCTGTAAGTGTTGAGTCCCTTAAAGTGGCCAAACCTGGAGTTGGAAACAGCATAAATAAAAAAACTGGCATTAAGATGCCTACGGTGATTTTTTTGCAAATTATTACTTTAAATTTTGTCATTTAGTCGAATATTTTCCAGTCAGTGCATTCCATTTAATTACAAATAGATCGCGTAGGGATTGTAAAAAAGCGGTTGGGGGGACAGTCGAGCCTCCTTCTTCTTCTCTGGTAATTGGAACCGCTTTAATTCGGTAGCTTAATTTTAAGGCAATAGCCAATAGTTCCATATCGAAGGCCCAACCACGGATTGTAATATGTTTAAAAATTTGTTTTGCTGCAAAACCTTGAAATGCTTTAAACCCCGCCTGGGTGTCATGAATGTGAGGAATTAAAACTAGTTGGATCAGATAGTTGCTCGCGCGGGATAAAACTGTCCGGATAAACGGCTGTTTGGCGCGATGTTTAATATCCAAATAACGATCACCAATTACCACTTCTATTCCCTGTTCGAGAGATGGCCAAAATTGTTCAATTTCCGAAATCGGAGTAGCGTTATCGGCATCCATGAACATAATGTAATCTCCAACGGCAGCCTCAACCCCCATTTTAACAGCCATCCCTTTGCCGACGATTGGCTGGAGTAATATTTTTGAGTTTTGCACGCTGGTTGCAGCCAGTTTTTCAACGACTTGGGAGGTGCGGTCGTTACTCGCGTTATCAACCACTATTATTTCATAAGGGTAATGCTGTTTTTCCAAATAATCATCAACATCCCTTAGGGTTCGTTCGATCCTCTTTTCCTCATTATGGGCGGGGATTATAACTGATAATTTAACACTCATTGTTTGTTTCTAAAATGGTGAATTTGCAAGACAAATTGTACCAAAAAAATGGATTTTACGCAACTATTTTCGCAAGATTTTCTTGTAACAATCTCTGGTGCCAAACCCAAGCGGTTCCTATAATCGTTTCGAGATCTGAATATTTTGGACTAAACCCTAATTCGTTGGTAATTTTCGATGCATCCGCGACTAAACTGGTGGGGTCGCCGCTTCGTCTTATGGCATATTCGATCGGAATCATTTTTTTGGTAATCTCAACGGCTGCGTTAACTACCTCTGTCACCGAATGGCCCTTTCCTGTGGCGACGTTGTAGGCAAAACATCCTTGTTCTTTATCTAATTTCTCAAGCGCCAAAAAATGAGCTTGCGCCAAATCGAGGACATGAACATAATCGCGAATACAAGTCCCATCAGGAGTGGAATAATCGTTGCCGTAAATTTGCAAAACTTCGGTCTGATGGGCGGCAACCCGCAAAACTCGCGGGATCAAATGGGTCACAATCGCTTTATTCTCTCCTAAACTCCCATCAGAGTGGGCCCCAGAAGCATTGAAGTATCGTAAACTCACCGAAGAAAGATTGTGTGAAGTAAGATACCATTTTAAAATTTTCTCCACCATGAGTTTGGTTTCACCATAAGGGTTGGTTGGCATCTTGGGGTGATCCTCGTCAATGGGCAAATAATGGGGTTCGCCATAAACCGCTGCGCTGGAAGAAAAAATAATTTTCGAAATACCATGCGCCGCCATTGCGTTTAATAAATTTAGACTGTTGACCACGTTGTTTTCAAAATACTTACCCGGCAGAATCATTGATTCTTCAACAATCACCGAGGCGGCAAAATGAATTACAGTATCTATATCAAAATCTGAAAAAATCTTATTGAGCAGTCCTCGATCGGATAAATCACCTATAATCAACGGGCACGAAACACTACTGACGTGTCCTGTTGAAAGATTATCCAGAACAACAACGTCTCTCCCCTGCTCTTGGAGCAACTTTGTGGTATGAGAACCGATAAATCCCGCCCCGCCGGTGACTAAAATTTTTTTAGAGTTTGCCATAAATTGGGTAAACGCAGCTACTTTCAATAATTTAGACTGTCAAAACTGGTGCTGGATAAAATTAAAAACCGAATCTATTTTTCGGTTTTTGTCTTTGGTTTTCTTGCTATAAATCAATCATATCTAAAATAATAAAAGACCGCAAGATCATGCGGTCTGTTTATTTTCTTCGTTTTTATGAAAGCTTATCCCCAGGCTCTAAACCAGATCTTTCGTATAATCAATCCGGCAAAAGTGGTTAAAACCGACAAGATCAAAACCAACCCTGTGGTTGATCCAGTTATGGGGGCCGTATATGGGTCTTGTGAACTTGCTGGCACAGTGTTGCCCAAAACCTGTAATTTTGGGCTAACCGTGATTTGTATTTTATTGCTAAATTCTACCTCCATTATTTGCGATGGCGTGTTGGGAGGTAACTCGTTGACCCGTACGGTGAACTTTTTTTCGATTGATCCACCCACCGGAATGTCTAGTGGCGTCCAAACCAAGGAATTACTGGCCGAATTGTAACTTGCTCCACCGGCATCAATCAGGGTGGCTGAATCAGAAAGCTTGAAAATATCAATCGTCATGACATAACCCAAGATAATTTGATCGGTTTGATTCTGACCGGTTAAAATAAATTCGATTGAATCCTGTGGTCTGGCTGAAACTTTTGTGGCGTCATTACTTTGCGTTTGATTAAACGCAGACACAGACAATACGGGTAAAGAATTTTCTTGTGTTTCTTTGGGACTTTGGTAAAACCAGATGATACCTGCTAAGATAACCAGCAGGACAATTACGCCTAACAGAATTTTATTCATACAATTTTTTGCCAGAATAATTTCAATTGCTCTCTTTTTCTATAAACCGCAAAACCTAGCACGGATAGCACCGCTAGGCCGAAACTTAAGGTAGCGGTAGAACCGGTTTTAGGCGCAATAAACACCCCAGCTACTGCCGGTTTATTTACTGTGACATTCACGGTATTGCCGAAAAAGTTAGTCATAATATTGTCTGATCCTTGGGGAAAAGACGATCTAACTGTCACGGTGAAGGTTTTCTCAACTTTAGAAAAGGCTCCAATCGTTACTGGCTGCCATTTCAATAAGTACTGCCCCAGTAAAAATTCTGCGCCGCCAAAATCCTCTAGTTGCGCCAGTTGGAGAATATCTTCGATATTATCTTGGAATACATAATTACTAGTAGCCCCATTGCCCCGATTTTCGACAGTCAGAGTATAAGCTATTACGTCATTAGGCTTTGCGACGACTGTGGTTGCGTCTACGTTTTGTGTTCTATTAAACGCTTTCTTGAAGAGCACCAAATCAATATTGGTACCGGCGACTACCCCTTGCACGAAAACCGAAGCGGAGGCAGAAGTTGAGAAGGCGTTATCAGCAGTAACCAAAGCCTGGTTAACTAAGGTTTGGGTGGTCGAAGCGATAACTTGAGCATCAAAAGTAATGGTTCTTGATTGACCTGCGGACAAATTACCTAAGTTTTCTCCACCACTGAAAAGATTTCCCGATGCGCTTCCAAAATCAACAAAGAAGGAACCTGGAATATAAGTTAGACCAGAAGGCAGCGTATCAGTAATTCTGACATTGTTGGCAGCCGTCGAAACATTGTTATTTCGAACAACCAACTTAAATTGTACGCGGTCGTTGTTGGAAGCGTTAACTGTATTGGCGAAAGAAGTATTGGTGCTAATATTCCTTACTTCTTTAGTAAATGAAAGCGTGACGAAATTAGATCCGCCTCCCCCGCATCCATTACTGCGCAAAACCACAACATTAGTCGTATCTGTCGCCGAATTTGAATTGGTAGCCGTAGCTTGGACAGTATTCGTCCTTGTCGTTGACCCGCAATCAAAGTTTGAATCAGAAGCAATATTAGCGGTAAGGGTTACTGTTTGAACCGATCCCGCAGTCATATTGCCAAGGTTATTTACCAACGAACCCGAAGACAAACTGAAATTAGCAGGAAGAGTGTCTGTTACCACAACGTTCTGAGCGGTAGTATTGCCTGACGTAGAGACTTGAATTTGGAATTGAACTTGATCACCAGGATTGGCCGAGATGTTATCAGTAAAGACCGTTTGGCCGGCAGTTAAGTTCCGAGACAACTTCACCACTGACAATAACGGACTGATCCCGCCACAACCTTCAGTTTTATTAATAATTATACCTACTGAATCCAAAACCGTAGAAGTATTGCTGGCAGTAGCAGTCGCAGTGTTGGTCCGAGGGTTTTCACCACAGGCGAAATTGGAAGCTTGGGCAACCTGCGCAACCAAAGTTACGGTTTCCGTAGTGCCAACTGGTACTGACCCTAAGTTGAATGTAATGTTCCCAGAAACCAAGCTAAAGTTGGCAGGTAAAACATCAGTTACCACGACGTTTTGTGCGCTGGTGTTGCCAGAAGCGGTAACGGAAATTTTGAAACTTATCTGATCTCCCGGATTGGCAACAATAGTGCTGTCGTAAACATTTTGTCCTTGAGTAATATTTTTCGCCATTTTATCAATAAATAACTGGGCGTGAGGTTCTTGAGAAATAGTCACGCTAACACTGGCAGTATCCGAATCAGAGTTTTGATCTGAAACCACGTTAGCAGTGTTGGTAAGGACTGTGGTGCCAACCGCAAAAGCAGAACTTGCGGCTACAGATGCTTGGAAGGTAACTAACTTTGATTGACCGTTGGTTAAATTATTCAGATTGATTTGGTTAAGACTGTTCCCGACACTAACTGCGTTGATCCTTAGAGAATTTGAAACATAAGTCAATTTATTTGGCAGAATGTCGCTAAGAATTATATTGTTCACAAATCCAGCGTTGGCGCCAACAACGATCTTAAATTCAACTTGGTCTGCTCCGCCAGCAGCGATACTGTCTGTAAAGATCATTTGTCCTTGAGTTAAGTTTCTTACAGTTTTAGAAACATTAACTTGGCCACTAATCGGGCAAACCACATTTTTTGGAGAATTATTAAGCAAGATATGTGACGACCCACTCATGACATAGGCGTAGACTTGATGAGAATTACCATCTCTCAGCACACTCGGAGTGGCAATTTGGAAGGCGTGTGCACCCACGTCAGCGCGATTCTGGTCAGCAATCAGGGTAGAAATCAGAGTGCCCGTATTAAAATCACCATCGCGATAAATTTTTACAGTCTGCGCTAATTCATTATCAGGATCTTTGGCCCAACCCGCGATAATATTACAGTCAGCAACGTCCAAAAAACCTTGTGGGAGCTGGTCTTTGGTTACCGTAACGGAAGCAGTGTCGGATGCGGAATTGCTTTGGGAATTAACATTGGCGGTATTCGTCAAAGTAGTTGTCCCAAAACCGAATTCAGAGGTTTGGGCCACTAAGGCTCTAAACAAGATCGTTTTCGTCTGACCGGCAGACAAATCCCCCAAACTAATGTTGGTCAAACTGTTGCCGTTAATCACATTGTCAATTCTAAGCGAGCCGCCAACATAACTTAACTTGGCCGGCAGAATGTCTGAAACAACCACGCTCGATACCGCCCCATTGTTGGCAGGCACTGCAATTTTAAATTCCACGATATCTGATGGGTTGGCCGCAGTGGTTTCGACAAAAGTTGATTGGTTCTGCGTTTGATTGCGCACCTGTTTGCTGACTGTAATTGTTCCAATGACAGGCAGATTACACGGTCCATTCGTGCGATCCAAGACCACATTCACGGTTTGATTCGAATTAAGAACAATTGTTCCGGTGTCTTTTGGAATATGGTTGGCTGAAACAACACGGAGATAGAATACTCCAGCATTGAGGTTGTTGAAAATAAATTGACCGCTGTTGTTCGTTATGCCAAAGGCGCCGTCATCCGGCCCATTAACGATAGTCACTTGCGCCACGATCGGGCCGCAGACATCGCGGACATTGACTGTGAGATTGTAAAAATTTTCCACTGGTTGGTTAACGACAACTGGCGCGCTGCAAGTAGCAGACCCACCAGCACCAGCAACTGATAAAGTATAAGTAGTAGTTACGGCTGGGGAAACTATGCGCGTACCACTGAGACTAACATTGCCAATGCCTTGATTTAACGAGGCGCTGGTGGCATTGGTAGAGGTCCAAGACAGAGTTGAGGAAGTACCGGCAACAATCGCAGCGGGATTAGCAGTAATCGTGCAGGTTGGCGGCGGCAGGGGCTCACATCCACCGTTGGTGCGCGTCAAAGTAAAGTTCACAGTTTGGTTTCTGTCCAAAACAATAGAATTAGAATCTTGGCTGACATGATCGGCGGCAGCGGCGTGAATATAAAACACGCCGGCGCTAAGATTATTAAAAGTAAAAGTCCCGGCTTGGTTGGTGATGCCAAACGCGCCGTCATCCGGCCCATTAACAATCGTGGCTTGAGCCCCTATAACTGGACCGCACTCATCAGAGACGTTAACTGTAAGTTGATAAGTGGTGTTAGCATTACTTAACGCGACAAACGAAACAGATACGGCTGCAATCAAAGCCAAAGCCGCGGTTTTTGTCACCGTTGATTTATTAATATTTTGTAGCATATTTATCATAAACCTATTCTACTTCCTAAATCTTAATTATTAATTTACCCAAATTATGCTGCCGCTTTCGTTTGAATATAAAACGAGCCATTAATACAAAAATTACATGAACACCGTAGTTTAGCAAAGATGAGTGGTTTTGTCAATAGTGGTAGCGCCACTGTTAACGAGCTATTGACAAAATCGTTGAAAAGGAGAATAATATACAGTTCTACCCTGTCCCTTTCGGGGCAATCAGGGGCAGGACACAACCACTTTCGTTCTTTCGATCGATCAGCCAGCTAGACTGGCGCCCCAAAGGAGGGGTAAATACAATGCGCAATATCATCGGAGTGTTCGTAGGAGTGTTCGTACTCCTCGTTGGACTTGGCGCCAGCAGCCCGACGGCACAGACACCGACACTGGTCGACCATTGGAAGACCAGCACGGAATGTCTGGCGTCCGTCGACGCGCCGTTCTACTACCCCAGTGTCATCAAAACTCGCGTTCTCGCCGCCAACGAAGTCGTCCGTGGTCTCCCCTCGGACAGCTGCGTCGATATGGTCCTCCCGGACCGTGAAGGCAAGCGCGGCTTCGTGAAGGTCGAAAAGGGGCGAGAGTTCGTCTACGACCGTGGCACCGGATTGCCGCTACGAATGACGGCATGCAACAACGATTCGTTTCAGATCGTTGCATTCCCAACACTGAAACCCCTCCCTGGTCCGCCAGGACCGCAAGGGCCGACTGGTCCGCAAGGACCTCAAGGTCCACGAGGCCCCGTGGGTCCGCAGGGACCAAAGGGTACTGATGCAATCGTCGCTCTCCCGCCTCCGCCTCCCGCACCCGTCACACGGACGACAAAGAAAGTCGGCCGTGGGTTCGCGATTTCGTTCGGCGTTGGCGTCACGATGGGAAACGTTCGCTCCGACTATACGGAACCGGTACCCAACTCCGGAGATGTGCCCCAAAAGCACAGTTTCCGAGCTGTGGTGCCGATCCTTCGAGTCGAGCGAGCAGGCAGCGGCGTGTTCGGATCCGTCTCGTCCAATGCCCTGGGCTCAACCTTAGGCATGGAGTTCCAGGACATCACTGGCAACTGGGTCGACAAGGATCGTGACAGTGACGATAGCCGCGATGAACTGCTGAAAGTGAAGCTCGGCTATCAACGCTCACTGGGAGACCTCACCATCGGCGGCTACGGCGGCTGGTCTCGACTGTGTCTGTGCGAAGAATATGTCGCCCAGGGAGCCAACACTGACGCTGAGCGGTCCTACGCAGGGCCAATCGTCGGTGTGGAGGCGAGAGGTCAGACTGGCAACGGCCGCGTCGAGGTCAGTGCCATTGGTGAATTCGGGTTTCTGCGCCGTAAGGCGTGGACGCACCAGACCTACCAAGGCATCGACTTTCCAAAGGTCACCCGACCTGAGGAAGACGCGCGCTCCTACGGTTTCCGCGCGGAAGCCAACGTGCGGCTCGTCGGAGGGCTGCATGGCACGATGGCGTTGGATTGGATGGGAATCAGTTCGACCCGTCCCAACACGTTCACCGCGCACGAGCGAACGAATCTGTCCGCTGTCACGATGGGCTTCAACTACCGTTTCGGTCGCCGCTAAGCTTTTAAGCGGCGCCCCAAACTAAAGGGCGGGAATTCGCAAGAATTCCCGCCCTCTTTTTTACCCTACTTAACTCAAAAAAACCGCTTTTCAAAAATCTTTTTTGAAGCGAGGCACTGGCAAAAAATTAGCCTGCGCAGTCCCGACTTAATGTCGGGACGAGCACGCAGGTTGCCAAATGCGTAAGCATTTGGACAACCGGTAATTTTTTGACTGTGCCAAGCGACTATTTACAACCCAACTTGAACTGCTGTTACCACTAACCGATCCTTCTGGGTGCCGATCGGCCAGCACGTCGAAAGATTCAAAATTTTACCCGAGCCGTCGATAAACTGGGTTTGATCATCTGGTGCATATATTTTGGTAGCCATAACCTGGTAGCGATAGTTATAAGTTTTACCATCTACTCCGAAGAGCTCAATGAAGATATCATCCCCGGGTTTTAAATAATTTAGTTTGGCGAATACCTGCCGATAAGGATTCTTTTTCCAGATATAATCAGACGAATGCCCGGAAACGTAAATCGTCCCCAATTCTCCTGGCAGAGCGGTGCCTGGATAATGCACCACTCCCTGTGTTAAATCGTTTTCGAAATTAGCAGGCTCTTTGGACCAGACCAAAGGAACTTGCGTGGATAATCGCGGTATGGATAATTTGCCTGGTTTTTCTAAATCATAATTAAACGTATTGGCGCCCAAAACTTGACCGGCCAGCGATTGCTCATAGGTGTTGAAGCTGACGCGGTTATTAATCAAACTCAGATCAATATTTTCTGCCAATTTTTTTTGCGTCTCACTCATATTTCCGCTGCCCCATGGATTTTTATAATTGATAATTTCCGTTCCGTCAGAATAGCCGTCGCTGTCTGAGTCAGCAACGATTGGATTAGTCCGCATGATAAATTCATCCATGTTGGAAAGACCGTCCTTGTCTATATCGTTATTTGGTTCCAATAATTTACTGTCGCCGACGGAAAAATAATAACCGCTAATCCATTGATAGTAAGGAACTAATTGATCACCCAGTACCACCTCTTCTTGCGGTTTCATAAAAAAACCTTCGACCTGCGATACTAGAGACGAAAAATTTAATGCCGCGTAGAAAATGATAAACGCGACGATAAAAATCGTAGGGTAAATAATCAAGCCCCGAAACTTCAGCGTTCGGACTTTCTCCGGCACAAATTCCAAATGATGGGCCGGTTGCTCAATTTTCGGGAGTTCTTCTTTTGAATGTGTTTCGGCTACAGGCAAATCTTCCGGCAATCCTGCGTTTTGAGAGCCGGGATCAGGAATTTTCAGTAACCGATGAATTTCAGAAGCGTATTCACTACTGGGCATAAAATTTATGACTGTTTAATCAAAACAGATAATATTAACACAAATTCGAAAATTTGTCAATACTTCTTGCGATAGGCTATAATTTAATTGCCTTGAAACTCAAACATTACCTAATTCCCACTGAATATAATGACTATAAGCCCTGGCTGCTGACTCCGCAAGCTTTGGCGGTTTTTTGTGTCGTGATCTGGGGAATTCGCTTTTTGCTACCCAATACCTTCACCATCGCCGCCCCCAGCATCGATCCAACTGATCTGATGAATAAAATCAACTTTGAACGGACTCAACGATTTATTGCCGGCCTAGCCACCAACTCGAAACTGGTTAGCGCGGCCAACGGTAAATCCCAAGATATGCTCGACCGAAGCTATTTTGCCCACATTGATCCAGATGGCAATTATGTCTGGGTTCGGATTGAAGCGGCCGGATTTACGCCTTACTTAACTTTGGGCGAAAATTTGGCGATGGGTTATACTGACGCCGATTCGGTAACTAATGCGTGGATGAACAGTCCCACCCACCGAACCAACATCCTCAACACAAAATTCGAGGATCAAGGGTTGGCTTCCCTCTTCGGACTCTATGAACCCAACCAGGAGGCAATTTTGATCACCAGTTTGTTCGGAACACTTTACAAAAAAACAACGCCAGCGCCTCCCCCTACTCCTAAACCAGTGCCTCCACCGCTGCCGACACCTACGCCAACACCAACGCCCATCCCAACTCCAACTCCTCCCCCACCCCAACCAAAAGTTGAGATTAAAATATTTAAGGATTTAAAAATTCAACCTGATTTTACCTCGAATCAAACTAAAATCGGGGTCGATATCGTAATTCAAGGCAAGCCAACCCTAGTTACCGCAACTCTTAAAGCTCAATCTATCACTTTGCTGCCTAGCCAAACTGATGGGCAATATTTGGGAACATTTACTTTTAATCCGGGCGAAAACTTGGAAAATCAGGCCCTGGTTGTCGAGGCCCGAGACCAAGACGGCGCAAAAACTTTTTCGGAATTCCCTGTTAACATATCTTCCCCGGGCGTTTCAGGTCTAGAAGACGAAACCTCAAAAACGATTCCGACTGAGGTTGCGAGCAACGAAGCAGGTGTGATTAAAATCCTGCGATTATTGTTTGGTATATTCGCGGCAATCTACATGGGTTTTCTAATTATCGACGCCCTGATCATTCATCGCGCTAAAATTCAACGACCAGGCATTCATTCCCACACGCATATTTTACTTTTTCTCCTAATCGCCGCAGTGGCGCTGTTTACTAATTGGTAAATTCTGCGCATTTAAAAAAAGCCCCGGGCCTGGGGCTTTTTAAATTACTTTTTGATTGAAGTTGTGTGAAGCAAGAAGAAAAGAAATGATAAAAATCATCATTAGTAAATATTCGAAAACAATTTTCCTACTTAAAGTATGTTCAAGATAATGATGAAGCAATCCCCAGAGAGTATTGTAAACCGCCAGCATGACTAATCCTCCCGTAAAGTACTGGGTATTCCAGTGCGAGTAAACCCAAATCGACACCAGCCCGACCACAAAGGCGATTATAACAACCCATAAAAAAGTATCAAAGGTTAACAGGCGATGTTGGAATAACGCTTGATAAACCAACAGAAAAGTAATAGTCAATGTGGCGGCGACCAAAAACCAGGCTTCAAATCCATATCGCAGAGTCACGCCTAAAAGGGCGGAGTAAATCAAAAATGCGGCGAACAACTTAACCATGGCCAAAACTTTAATCCAAGAGGCCTGGTGTTCTAATTGCCGGCTGATATGCTCTTTCATATACCAATAAGCCACACTCATAGCAAATGTACCAGAAAGAATTATCATCTGTTTCAATCCGTATTTAAATGGATTTAAAAACAACAAAACCACGACTCCCCAATAAAGTACGCCGGGGAGGACAAGGTAGTTTTGATAATGCCGGAAGTATTCCCATTTCCGGACGTGGGCGATCCGGTCTTTAAACGCTTCCCAAAACATTTTCAGACCCTGGTGGTTTAAACGGGCGATAGCTAGCACTCCGCGCTTCTTAAAATGCAAATCAAACAGAAAAGTCAACCAAAAAATATGAAAGGCGTAGATATACAAAGAAAGATAAAGACTGGAATTCAGCTGATAAATCCCGATAGCATAACTGACCGCCTCAAAGCCGAAAAAAGCTCCGAAGGTCACGATTAAGATTGAGATATATTTATGGGTCCGCTCGTTAAATAAATTGCGCATGCTAGTCAAATCTGGTTAAATTCCGTTCGTTTCGTTTACCCAAAATTTTTCTCGCCCAATAAACACTGGTTTTATAAAGGCTCTCGAAAGTTCCCGCATCAGACCAAAATCCTTTCAGTTCGGCCCAATTAAATTTCTTCGCATTGATATAGATATTATTTAAATCAGTGATTTCTAACTGGCCTCGAGCCGAGGGTTTAATTTTTTTTATATAATTAAATACTTTATTATCATAAATATAAACCCCGGTCTGAGCAAAATTACTTTTCGGTTTTTTGGGTTTTTCCACGATGCCGATAACCTTGCTCGAGTCTTTTTTGTCAAACTCTGCAATCCCGAATCGATTAGGATCATCAACTTTCTTCAAAAAAACCAAGGCACCACCCTTAAAACTTCGGACTTCCTTGCCGATATTCGCATCCGTGCAATTATCGCCCAAGATCACGGTGACGGGTTGATTATCAGCAAAGCTTTCGGCTTTTACCAGCGCGTCAGCAATCCCGCCGTCTGGCGCGTCCTGATAAGCGTATTCCAAATGTTTGATCCCAAATTCCTTGCCGTTTTTCAGGACCCGGATAAAGTCGCCGGAATGAGGCCCAGAAACAACAACCATAATGTCCCGAATCCCAGCCCGAACCAAGGTTCTGATCGGATAATAAATCATAGGCTTGTCGAACACCGGCAACAAATGTTTATTCGTCGCATGAGTGAGTGGATATAGTCTGGTTCCTAGCCCGCCGGCTAAAATTATGCCTTTCATAAGTATGATGCGAATTTGCTAATTAATGCCAATTGTGCGAATTGCTAATCTTCTTTCACTAATGAATTCAAAATTCTTTTCGGTCTAATATATTTATCTCGGAAGTTAACTAATAATGCAAGTTTCTTATTGTACGATCTTAAATAACGTTTAGCCTGATAGTAATCTTCTCGGGTTAATACTCTTTTCGCCTTGCATTCTAATATAATTTTACCTTCCACAATAAAATCAATTTTATTCCGTCCTGGTAATTCTGCTTCAAAACTTGGTGGTAAAATCTTTTCTCGTTCGTATTTAATACCTAGCTCTTTAAAAATCTGCTCAACTCGATCACAGTATTGCTTTTCGTTACAAAATCGACCTAGTTCGTTATGAGTTGCATATAATACCCCGGTAACTCTATATGATTCTTTGGGATAAACTAAATTCGAGGGTTCCATATTAGCAATTCGTAGATTGGCATATCATTCGCAGATTAGCATCATGTATTTAAATATTCTTTCAAAGCTTCGGTCCAAGGCCTCAGCTCGATAAATTTCGTGTTATTTAATACTTCGTATTTCGGCCGCTTGGCTTTTCGTTCAAAAAAACTGGCGTCCATGGCTTGTAAATTCACTTTCATTTTTTTGATCGCAAAAATTTCTTTCGCCCAATCATAGCGGCTCGCGACCCCGGAATTCGTCAAATGATATATGCCGAATGGTTTCCGCTCCTCAATCAATGCGCGAGTGGCTTGAGCTAAATCGACGACAAAGGTCGGTTTGCCAAACTCGTCTGTGACGGCATTGATTGGCTGATGCCCAGCCGCCAAATCGAGCATGATATCCGTGAAGCTTTTCTTTCCGGCAGCTGGCTGGCCATATAACCAACAAGTCCGAATGAGATAATATTTCTCTGCTTTTTCCTGAAGCTCCATTTCTCCTAGAAGCTTGGATTTGCCATAAGCATTAACTGGCCGGGTCTCATCATCCTCATTATAGCCGGAAGCATTACCGCCGTCGAATACCTGGCCGGTGGAATAAGAAACTAAAATTGCGCCAATTTCATCCGCCGCTCTGGCGATAAACCCGACAGCGTAACCGTTAATCGAATCCGCCGCCTCGCGTTCATCTTCGGCTTGATCGACATTATTATAACCCGCGCAGTTTATAATCAGCTTCGGAGCCAGCTCAGTAATATGGTCATGAGCAAGATTTTCATCCGTAATATCCAACTCCTGCCGATCCCATGCCGAAACTTCATGGTCGGAATAAAGATCCACAAACGTCTGCCCTAGACTGCCTTTGGCTCCTAAAATTAAAATTTTCATCGGAAATCTTTCAAGAAGGGATTGTTTAAATCCTTTTCAGAAATAATTGCTTCTGCCAAATTTATCGGCCAATCAATATGAATCTCCGGATCTTTCAAATTCACGGATTGATATTTGGCTTGAGAAGACCAGTGAGCATTGATCAAATAGGAATAATATACGTCTGGAGTCAATGTTTGAAAGGCATTGGCTACTCCACGGGGCAGAAAAACGGCCTTAGTCGGATTAAGCTCTATTGTCACAATTTTCCCGAAATTTTGGCCAGGTCGCAGGTCGAGATAAGCGCCGAAAGCTTTACCGGTAATTACCGCGATATATTTTTCCCAAGGCTCGGCGTGAAAACCCCGCGTCACGCCCACTTCCTTATTGTATGAAACACTTTGCTGAACCGGCGTGAAACTTTCAGGAAACCCGGCTGCGACCAACTTTTCTTTCTGAAACTTTTCCTGAAAATACCCGCGCTCGTCTTCCATCAAACTAATATCAATCTCTAACAGGCCCGGGATTTCAGTTTGTTTAATTTTAAATTCAGTGATCTGACTCATAAATCTGAACTTATAATACGTTAAAGTATTTTAACTTTTCCACATTCTTAGAGCTGCCGTACGGCTACTGTAAATCCTACCTGACTTTACGTTTCGATAATTTTTCTTTTTGTTTTTTAGTCTTTCGATCACAACACTATACCCTTTCCCAAAAGCCTGTCGCCAGTTTTGAATTTTCGAAATTGTTGCCTCACTAATGCTTAGCGCTTTTTTAATCTCTTCATATTTAAATCCTTCATCAAGCATCACGACTACTTGCAATCGTTTGGCCAGCATTTGGAGCTCTGTATGCGTCAAAATATCATGCAGGAAATCATGAACTTCGTCTTTGGTTTCCAGACTTGCCACCGCTCTCCAAAGTTGATCAATCATCTGCCCCATTCGATTTTCTGGAACAGGTTTTGTGGATATTTTAGTCATTTATTTAACTTATAATACGTTAAAGTATTATAACCTATAAAAATCTTTGTACCAAATGATAGTTTTTTGTAGGCCGGCTTCGAACTCGATTTCTCGCTTCCAGCCCAATTCTCTTTCAATTTTACTGGAATCGATCGCATAGCGCCGATCATGGCCTTTACGGTCGGTTACAAACTCAATCAAACTCTCCGGCTTACCTAGTATTTTCAAAATCATCTTGACCACATCAATGTTGGCCATTTCATTATTACCGCCAATCAAATATGTCTCACCAATTTTCCCTTTTTGGATCACCAAATCAACCGCAGCATTATGATCATCGACGTGGATCCAATCGCGGACATTTAGTCCATCACCGTAAACTGGAAGTTTTTTATTCGCGAGCGCATTCGTAATCATTAACGGAATAAATTTCTCAGTATATTGATACGACCCATAGTTATTCGAACAGTTAGAAATCGTTGCCGGCAAACCATAAGTCCGAACATAGGCGCGAACCAGATGGTCAGAAGCGGCTTTACTGGCAGAATAAGGGCTAGAGGGGTTATACGGGGTATTTTCAGTAAATTTTTCTTTCCCGCCAACCTTTAAATCCCCAAAGACTTCATCAGTAGAAATATGATGAAACCGTTTTTGGTTTTTGACGCAGGCGTCTAATAATACTTGAGTGCCGACTACGTTGGTTTGGATAAACTCAGCAGGCCCCATGATTGATCGATCCACGTGGGTTTCGGCCGCAAAGTTGACGACCACGTCGCAATCCGCCACTAAAAGGTTTGCGGCGTTGGGATCTGCAATATCCCCTTTCACAAACTTGTAGCGCGGATTGTTTTCTATATCTTTCAAATTATCCAGATTGCCCGCATAAGTCAGTTTATCCAGATTGACAATTTCACAATCTGGATTTTTGGCAAACAAAAAATGGATAAAATTGGAACCGATGAACCCAGCACCACCTGTAATTAAATAGCGCATCTAAGATAGGTTTAAAAAATAAACTGACATAACATCAGGTGGTGCTGGGTGAACCCCGCTCCCCCTGTAATTAAATAGCGCATCTAAGATAGGTTTAAAAAATAAACTGACATAACATCAGGTGGTGCTGGGTGAACCCCGCTCCACCTGTAATTAAATAGCGCATATGCCTATTATAACCTGATTTTACTATTTAGTCTTAAATAATTTCGTATAACCTTCTTCGACTGTTCATAGCGCCACTGCTGAATTTTGGGCCACTTTCCCATCCGGGCGGCGCTCCAAATACATCGGCACACATAAAAATCCAAATAATAATTCGAGGGTTTTGGTAATTTGTGTTTCAAATATATGCGATCTACCAAGTCTAGATAGAGATTTTTTTGATCCTTGGTAAACTCATAGACCCGCTGCATTTCGTAGCCCTTATTTTTCGGGAAAAACTCATTATGACACAAATTGGATACTAAATCATAACCGGCTGGTGCCCAAAAAAACGATTCTAAGTCAATTATGCCCCTGCGATAGATATTAAACGGGCTAAAATCACCGTGGGTTAAAACAAAAGGGAGTCCTTCTAGACGCTTTGAGAGAATTTTATAAGCTTTTGTAAATTGTAACTTCATTGTCGGGAGTTCCTTTATAATGTTTACAAAATTAGTCCCGACAGCGAAATTTTTTCGGAATCCTATCCTCAAGACAGTTCTTAACTGTGCTTCAGCAAATTTCTTGGTGATAGTCAAAAATGCGTCGAAGTTTTGCTTTGAAATCCACTTTTGATTCTGGATGTCTTTGGAAAAAATTTGACCAAAATGAATATTACCTAAAGATTCCTCTATATAATAAAATCGGTTCCCCTGTTTTCCCGATGAGACGATTGGAGCGAAGGGAAAACCAAGCTTAATCAGGCGTTGATGGAGCTTTAATTCTTTTTGAACTATCGCCGCAGGACCTAATCTTAAAAATAAATCCCTTCCCTTATAAACATAAACAGGCTTATATGCCCGCCGGTTTTGTAAACTAAAATTTTTCTTACCAATAACAATTGTCTTATTCATTTAACCTGCTTTTTATTCTTTCTGCGATCTCCGCGCGGATTTTTGGATCAAGCTCTTGATGTGGCCAGGGTTTAAGCTCATCATTAGAAAAACGCGGGATTAAATGGAAATGCAGATGCATGACCACTTGACCGGCCGCTTCACCATGGTTGGTGCTAATATTCATCCCCTGGGCCCCAACAGCTTGCATCACAACGTGGGCGATTTTTTTTATTTTTGGGATCAAATCAGAAAGTGTCTGGTCATCAGTTGATAAAAAATCATCGGTATGCGTTTTGGGCACGACCAAAGTATGGCCGCGACTGACCGGTCGGATATCCATAAACGCCAAAACTGCGTCGTCTTCGTAAATTTTATCTGATGGAATCCCACCGCTGATGATTTTACAAAAAATGCAGTCAGAGTTCATAATTATTTGATTAAGTTCACAATTAATTCCCGCTCAACCCCTGCTCGTAAAACCGTTAATTTAATTTCCCCACTCGTGTGCCGGTTCAAGACCTCTTCGAACGTATCGTTGCCAAATTCCTGCCCGTTGATTGCGAGGATATAATCATTCTTTAATAATCCAGCTTTTTGGGCACTGCTGCCAGTAGAAAGCGAAGAGACCAATGCTCCTGCCTGGGGGTATCCTTCCAATCCGGCCAGGCTCGAGCTAAGAAAAAAATACTTTACGCCAAACGCTGGTCGAAAAATACCGCCGCTGCTTAAATACAAATTCATGGCGGTCTGCAGATGTTCGGAAAAAATTATCTGCTGCTCTGTCGCGATGATGCCGACTACCCGGCCGGCCAGATCAACCACGGGGGCTCCCAGCATATCAGAATTAATTGATAAATCAGTCATAAGACTTTCACTGATGCGCTCTGAGTCTTTCAAAACAGAAGCGCTGGCAGAATTTTGTGGCGTTTGTGTGACAAAACCGGTTCGAAACATGTGATCAAAAACTGTAACGGATTTTCCCAAGGCGACGACTCGCTGTCCTGCGCCCAACGTCGTTCCTTCAAAAAACTGCGCCACTGGCAAACCGCTTGCTTGAATAGTTATCGCCACTAATTCACTTTTCAAATCCCTGCCCCTGACCAACCCTTCGAAGCTCCGACCGTCGTTTAAAACAATTCTGACTTGTGTTTGGCCGCTCAAAATGACATCCGTAGAAAAAATTAATCCATCGGAAGTGATGATAATGCCATTGCCTAAAAATTTATTATCCAAAGAAAAAACGGAAGCAGTAATTCCGTTGGTTTGCTTAATCAAATCGATGAGATTAACCCCTTCGGTATATTGAACTTCTTCCCGACGGTTGATGACAATCGGGGCATCGCTGATTAACTGACTAACCCAGCCAAAACCTTTTACTTGAGCCAAGGGCGGCAAGATGTAACGGCCAAAAACTATGCTGCCCACAGCACCAAAAACAAAAGCGATTAAAATAATGATTATCACCTGCTTACGATTCATAACCTTCTTTCTTTAGTAATTTTAACTTTTTCCTAATCCCGCCTTGCGCGCTGTAGCCACCTGTTCCATTATACCCTACTACCCGATGACAAGGTATATATTGATCATTATCTTAAGGGTTTCCAGGCGGCGGTTGATAACACCGCGGTTAATACTATGACCACCAAAATTACCTGCCAATACATTTTTGCCTTTGTCAGTTTGCCGAAAAAAGCGGAAAAAGCAAACAGCCAAATCAGATAGAAAATACAAAATAATACAACCGCATTAACGAAATAAAAAGTCGGCCACAACATTATCCCCCAGGCCGCCTCGGCACAAACCAAGGCTAACAACAAATAAAAGTATTTTTTACTCGGCAG
The DNA here is from genome assembly GCA_001777655.1 of Candidatus Doudnabacteria bacterium RIFCSPHIGHO2_02_FULL_43_13b. Classification (GTDB taxonomy): domain Bacteria; phylum Patescibacteriota; class Doudnabacteria; order UBA920; family O2-02-FULL-48-8; genus 2-01-FULL-44-21. The sequence continues at coordinate 3,569 of MFER01000016.1, read as the reverse complement.
CGTGAAACCCGCAAATCCTTGCACCGCGAACAAATACGTGATAACAAAAACTAAGATAGCCAAAAAGATCGTCGGTAATCGAAGATAAAATTCTAGAGCGAATATGCCGAGAAACCAGCCAAACGTTGACAACAAAAAAATATTTTGTAAAAAATGACTTTCTTTTCCTAATTTAAATTCCAGAACATAAAATGCCAATGCCGCGAAAATCAAAAAAATTAATCTTACAGTCCCGCTGCCGACAACCGCGAACACAACTGCGACTCCAATCAAATAGATGATAGGCAACATCAGATGCGGCCAAGTAAAATTTAATCGCCGATAATTAATTGCAATTGTGGCTAAAATCAGCCCGCCAACTGCGGCCAAAAAAATATAAAAATGACTCTGGGTCCCCCAAAGAACCAAAAACAACAAAATGGCCAGGGCCAGAGATGAAATCTTATTAAACATCCCAGTATATCAACTTCGATTAATGATTTTTTTAACGTTTTTGCGACGTCAAAATTTGATGCATTGACCAGCACAATCTACCGATCAGAATTTAGATAAAAAATCATTTAAATGCAAAAACGATCGAAGTTGTATTACTGGGCATGACCCAACTAGGATATCAATTTTTGGCCCAAAAATCAATGCTTGGACCTCATCCAAAGCAGTAGGCCGGAGATGAGCAAAATTATAACCGCGACGATTTGATCCACCCGAAAAATTGAAATATATAAACTGTCGGTGCGCAACCCTTCCACAACAAATCTGATGACAGAATACGCCATAAAATATGTCAACACTAAAACCCCGGGTTTGAATTTACCGATCATTTTTTTCAATACCACAAAGACCAAAACATTCGCGACTGCTTCGTACAAAAAGGTGGGATGCACGTAATCTTGTTTTGCAGCCACATACATCTTCCAAGGTAAATTTGTGTGTGTTCCATAGGCTTCTTGATTGACGAAATTGCCCAATCTGCCAATCGCCTGCGAAAGGGGCAGTCCCAAAGCAAGCAAGTCAGTTAACTGCCAAAAACTATAGGCAGCTTTCCTCGTATAAAAATAGGAAAAAATAACGCCGGCGATCAGGGAACCATAAATCGATATGCCACCGTACCAAATTTTATAGATCTCAGCGAGGTTTTGGGAAAAATACGCCCAATTAAATAGCACAAAATATATCCGGGCTCCCACCACAGCGACAATCACTAACCAAAACGCAAAATCATCAATGTCTTTGGCGGAAATTCCAAATTTCCAGGAATTCTTCCGGATAATAAAATAACCCGTCAATATACTGGCAGCTAAAATCAACCCATACCAGCGGATACTAAGCGGTCCCAAATGGATAATCGGGTCAATCACCAGCTTTCCCTGAAATGCCGGAACGAAAATAAAAAAAACTAAGGCAGCGATAATTATAATTCCTCCAAGAATCACTAAAACCTTTCTCATAAGCTGCCTTTCTACGAAAATACGAAAAATCGAACTACGAACTGGACTTTAAATTCACAATTCTTTTAAACTTCAAACCGTCTTTTGTGAAATTTGCAAGAATCCCAAGCTGTAATCCTGTCGCTTTTAGATAGGAGTAAACTTGGTCCAAATTTTTACTGCCAAAATTTTTATCCTTTTTAATCTCTAAAATTATTTTTTCTTCTATTAGAAAATCCAAGGCAAATGAACCTATACTCTGACCTGAGTAACTTAGGGGTAATCTAACTTGTTCTAAAAAATTTAAGCCAGATTTTTCTAATTCTCTTGCCACAGCTCTCTGATAATGTTTTTCATCAAATCCAGCGCCTATTGCTTTATAAACCCTAAATAAAATACCGACTATTGTGTAGCTTAGTTCGGGGTAAACTAAGTCTTTTTTTAAAACGTTAGGTTTAAACATAGTTCGTATTTTCGTGATTTCGTATTTCGTAGTCAAAACAGGCTCGCCTGCCTACTCACGGATTTCCTGGCAACTGGCTCAGGAAAAGCAATATTTATTTCTCTCGTCTCAAAATAATCTTTATACAACAACTTGCCGTATTTGAGCACGTAATCATACAAATCCTTGGTAATTTTTACGTCGTCCAAACAATATTTCTTCAGCTCATCAAGCTGTCCTAGTTTCCAATATTTCAAAGCCAACAGGCCATCCCCTGTTTTAGCCGTTTTAAGTGTCGTTTGAGCCAAATTATCCAGTTTGACTCTATGGCCAATCAATTTTTCCACTTCTGAGAGAATATCCAAAGTTGGCAAATCGGCGAGTTTGAAATGCACATATGGCTGCAGGACTGGATAGTCAAAATTGATAATATTAAACCCGATGATCTGGTCGGCGTTTGTGAATATTTCCGCGGCTTTATAAATCTGATCTTCAGTAAAAGTATAATATTTATTTTCCGGATATGAATAAAGCCCCAGCACCGAGACTTTCAGCAAATGATTGCGATCGCGCCCGCCCACGTCATCAAAAGATTTCTGCGTTTCCAAATCAAAAACAATTTTATTGAGCATAAAAGAATTATAGCATAAAAAGAAAACGGCAGGCGCTGTTCAGGCACCTGCCGTGTGTTACGTGACGCCGCAGAGTCCGTTAGGACCCGTTGGCGATCTTCGCGTTGAGGCGATCCTCCCAGCCCTTGAGCGTGCGCGCCGCCCGCTTGTTGAGGTGCTGGACGTGGGCAACCACATCACTCACTGTCTTCGCGCTCACCTCGCCGTCCTCGAGCTGCTCGAACAGCTGCTTGAAGACGTGAGCGGTCGAGCCCGAGTACCCGCGGTACTTGAGCGACAGCATCGACTTCATCTCGGCGATGCCCTTCCTCCGCCCGCGCTTCGTGCCCGAGGTGTGCTCCTTCAGCCTCGTCTCGTCAACGCCGAACTCTTTCGCGGCCTGTGCCACCGTCATCTTCGACTCGGCGACGGCATCGGCAGCGCTCATGAGCCGGGTGTGTGCCAGTCGTGACTGCACCGACTGAACGTACTTACGCACCATGCTCGGTGGAAACGGCATGAGCTCGAGGATACGCTTGGTCGGGAGTTCCTGACCCAGCAGCATCTCGACTGTGTGCTCGATGTCCCGCTTGGTCGGCGGCAGCGCACCGCCAGTGTTCAGCGTCATCGCCAGTGCGATGAGCGTCGGCCGATCAAGATCAGGGATCAGGATGAACTCCCCTTCCTTGCGCTTGGCGAGCTCGTGCTTCCTTGCGATGCCGGCCGTCGATCAGCTCGTTGCTGTTGATGGTGACGACCATCGGATCCAGGCGCTGGCCGCCTTCGATCTCGTCGGCCAGCACGAATACCCGGTTCTCATCCAGACGCATCCTGACAAAGAACGTCAGGTTCACGCTTTCGAGTGAGCGACGGACAGTCGCGCCGCCGTCGGTGATGTGCTTGCGGATTGCGGCCACCATGTCTGGAATACTCATGGTCGCCTTGAGTGGAACCAGTGCTGCGTTACTCATTGCTCTTCTGCTCCTCCCTCATCTGAGGGTCTGTAGTACCTAGCTTGCTCTGCGCGCCATCCGGCGCTCTTCTTGTGAACGTCTTCGAGTATCACTTGCGTCCCTTCCTCAGGTGGAC
>MFER01000015.1:8184-14919 GCA_001777655.1 Candidatus Doudnabacteria bacterium RIFCSPHIGHO2_02_FULL_43_13b | reverse complement strand
ATGGCTGCAAGGCCGACTGCCAACACGCGACGTAATTACTTTACAAACTTAACAGGGTGGTCACTATCTATCTGAACCTAGACATAGTTATATCACTGACCTTTATTTTTGTTTTCGTTTTGAAAAAATCTTTCCTAGTTGCACGGATATAAATGCCGCAATCAGAGTGATGACTATAGCATAGGAAATTTCTTCCAACAGTGTTCCTTTACCGCCAAATATTGTTTCAAAAAGATGTTTAAGCGCTTCATCCCAAGCCAGAGCCGCGATTAAGCCTAAGCCCGCGATCACTAAGGTGATCGATTTTTCCAAAACATCCGTGTGCAGATGGTGGAGCTCATGCTTTTCCAAAAATTTTTCCATTTCAGAAATTTCAAATTTTTCTTTAGGCTTCATGTAAAAATATTACCATAAGAATACTTTTATTACGAATTTTGGTGGGTACGGAGAGATTTGAACTCTCACGGGATTGCTCCCACACGCTCCTGAAGCGTGCGCGTATGCCAGTTCCGCCACGTACCCGAGGTATTTATTTTACGCCTTTTTGAAGAATTAAACCACCTTCATCTGGGATGAAATTAATCTTCGTACCAGTGATTGATGTCCATGAACCGCTCGGATGGTTGAATGACGTTGGATAGTTTAATTCCTTGAATTTTTTTTGGGACATTATAGATATAAAGTGAACGGACAAGAAAAATCGCCGGCAATTGATCATTGATAATTTCTTGGAAGCGTAAATAATTTTTAGTTCGAACTGCCGGATCTGAGCTTTGCCGACCGTCGGTCAAAAGCTTATCCGCTTCATTGCTTGTAAACCCCGACAGGTTCAATCCAGGATCGCGAACTTGGCTAGAATGCCAGAATGGAAATGGGTCCGGATCTGCTCCGACGTTTTCGGAAAACAACAAAGCGTCAAATTCTCTTGGTCGGATATAGTTTTGTTCCAAGTCAGCAGCGCTGACCACTACTAAATTGACCTTGACGCCGATTTGCGCCCATTGATCTTGCAGCATCTGGGCGGCTTTGGCATTTAAAACCAAATTACCATTGGTGACCAGGTTGAATTCTAGTGGTTTTTGGTTTTTCATTCGCAGACGGGTCGTTTCATCCAAAATCCACCCAGCGCGGGTTAAGATGTCATTGGCTTCGGTCATACTTAAGTGGACGCTTTTTTCAATTTGTTCATTATAACCAAGCGTGTTTGGTAAAATTGGACCATAAGCCTCCACGGCTTGGTTTGAATAAACTTCTTGGATGATCTGTTTTCGATCGGTAGTTAGCCAGAGAGCCTGCCGGACGGCTTTTTCTAATAGTGGGGACGTTTTATTGAGGTTGAAAAATACCGCTTGGTATTGGGGTAAATTGAGTTGGTATTGGCTGTATTTTTCTGAGGGTGTCAGTACCGCTCGGTTGCTAAAGGCCAGAAACCCTAAGGAAGTGATCTCCCGTCCTTGGTAGGCGCTGATTAGTTGATCGTAATCGTCAAAAAATTTGAAAGTGATTTTATCCAAGAAAGGCCGTCCTTGATAATAATATTTATTTGGAGATAAAGTCAGAGAGGTAATATCTCCATCCGCTGTTTTGCGCAATTGGCGAACCAGAAAGGGCCCGGATCCGATTGGCTTTAAGTTGGTATCAGAAAGTCGAAAGTTTCGAGGATTAAGATTTTCCCAAACATGTTTGGGAATAATTCCGAAAGTGAAATTATTAATAAAAGATACGGAAACTTCGCGTAAAATAAAAATTAAAGTTAGGTCGTCCTGCTTTTCAACTCTCACGCGAGACCAATTGGGACGCAACGGTGATTCAAAATCCGCATTTTGGATAGTTTGGATGGTAAAAATTATATCTTCGGCGGTTAGGGGTTTACCGTCCTGCCATTTGAGGTTGGGTTTAAGCTTGAGCGTAAAGGTTTTTTGATCTTCGGAGACTTGCGGCAGACTTTCAGCCAGATCTGGAACCAAGGTTTGATTTTCATCAAAGCGGAGAAGCTGGCTGAACACGATGCGGCTTAGGTCTGTATCAATATTATTGGTCAGTGAAAGGATTGGGTTGATAAATTGAGGCTGCCCGACCAGGCCCTCGACAATTTCTCCGCCATAGGGGATCTTGGTTGAATCAGAAAAGGCCTGGCTAAGAAAAAATCCACCACTTAAGAGAAAAACTAGGAGGGAGATAAGAAAGGTATAGAGTTCTTTTTTGTTAAAGCTTTCAATCAGCCGAGGAATTTGTTGACGTTTGAAATTACGAAGGCTGGTTAGACCAGCCCAAATTTGCTTAAACCAAGGTTTGATTTGCAGCCAAAGGTTGCGCATCATTTTTGGGATTAACTGAAGAAAATAATCGTAACGCTTAAGGCGGCAAACAGAACAGCTAACACGATAGTAAAGTAATGGAGCCCTCGGGCGATTCCTCGTTTGGAGCGGTAAACCGAACCCTCCCCTCCGAACACCGTGGAGAGTCCACCTTCGCGTTGTTGCAGCAAAATACTGACGATTATCAGAACGTCAATGATGATTAGGGCAAAAATTAATAGATTCTGGGAAATTTTCATTGCCAGGTAGTAGAAATTTTATTAATGTTTAGGTTAAACCAGGTTGTTTGTTGTGTATTAATGCCGCCTGCGGCGGCATATAAAATTTTCACTACCTGGCATTGCCATGATATTTTGCCAAAAAATTGTCTTTCTGTCAAAGGCGAGCTTTAATTGTTTCAGCCAGCTTGCGACCAACTTCTGCTGCTAGATCCGAAAGTTGCGCCTGGCGAATTTTCGCAGCTGAGCCAAATTTTTGCAACAGCCGTCTCTTTTTACCAGGCCCCAGACCGCTGATTTCATCCAACCTTGAGACTAAGGATTTTTTTGACCGAAGCAGGCGATGATAATTTATGGCAAATCGATGGGATTCATCCCGAATCCTTTGCAAAAGAAACAGGGCGATGGAATTAGGTTGTAGGATTAAAGCTTTAGGTTGTTTTGGAATAAATATTTCCTCTTGGCGTTTCGCTAAGCCAATGATTGGAATTTTTTTGAAAATTGGAAATTGAAAATTGGAAATTGCCGCGACAGCGGCATTAAGTTGTCCTTTGCCACCATCGATTAGAATCAACTCAGGCAACGGCCATGAATTTTTGAATCGCCGTTCCAATACCTCCCGCATCATGGCAAAATCATCAGGGGTTTGCTTGGCCTTGATTTTAAACTTGCGGTAATCCTGTTTTTTTGGTCGTGCATAATCAAACACAACCATTGAACCGACCGGGCTGGTCCCTTGGATGTTAGAGATATCATAGGCCTCAATCCGACCAGGCAGCTTAGCTAGTTTCAGAACCCGTTGCAATTCTTTCAAAGATGCAAGCAGGCGGGCTTCTTCGAGCAGTTGTTTGCCAGCCTGCCGGCCAGGCAGGTCAGACAAAGATTCTAAATATTGCTTGGCGTTTTGGGTACCCAGCTTGATGAGATTGAGTTTTTTCCCCCGGGTAGGAACAATGATTTTAGTTTTGTCTTTGCGAGGAGTCCCGCGTAAGCGGGACGACCCGCCCGACTGATCGTCGGATCGGGCGGGCGAAGCAATCTGATCCTCGGGTTGAGATTGCTTCGCTATCGCTCGCAATGACGAAAAAACCGCGGTGGCAATTACCTTAACCGGCAGTAAGATTTCTTTGGGCCAACTGCCTGACTCTAAATAAAAGCGGGGCAAAAATTGTCCTAGGATTTCCGCTGCAGAAGCTTCCTTGGTATTTTCCAAAATAAAATTTTCCTTAGCAATTAGTTTTCCATCCCGAATTTTAAACAGATTAATCACGGCAACACTGTCTTGATAGATGGAAAAAACATCTTGGTCGATTTTTTTTGGATACACTAATTTTTGCCGCTCCAAAATTCGATTGATAGCAAAAATCTGATCCCTGACCCCGGCCGCTTTTTCAAAGTTGCGCTGAGCGGCAAAATATTTCATCTCAGCCTGCAAACTTTTTAGAATCTCATGGTTACGACCATCCAAAAACTGCATAATTTTTTTGATGTAATGGTCGCGATATTCTGGCAAGAAAATTTTACCAAAACACACTCCTGGGCATTTGCCAATGTGGTAATAAAAACAGGGTTTATTCGAAATTTTTGAATTCGCGCAGTAGGGAAAAATGTTCCGAATCAATCTTAAAGTCCCTTTTATTGCGATCGAAGAAGTGTAAGGCCCAAAAAATTTAGCCTTCTGATTATCAAGTTTGCGAGCGTATTCGATCGTGGGGATTTCATCCTGGACGTTGATTTTTAAGAATAAATAATTTTTATCATCCCGCAGCGTGACATTATAACGGGGTTTGTATTGTTTGATGAAATTATTTTCCAAAATTAAACTTTCGAGTTCGTTGGTGGTCACGGTATAGTCTAAATCCGCGATTTGGCTAATCATGCTCCTGATGCGAGGGGAGTTGACTCCAGCATCGCGTCGGAAATAAGAAGCAACTCGGTTTTTGAGCTTGACTGCTTTGCCCACATATAACAGCAAGCCCTTGGCGTTTTTGAACATATAGACCCCGGGTTTTTGTGGGAGACTTTGCAGTTTTTTGATAATACCTTCAGTCATACCAGGTAGTAGAAATTTTATTAAAGTCTTGGCTAAAACCAGGGTGATTAATGCCGCCTACAGCGGCATATAAAATTTTCACTACCTGGCATAAAGCTATTCTACCATAAACCCTTGACCAAGCGGTTTTTTTTACCTATACTATCTTGGCCTTAAATTTCCCTCGAAAACGAGGGCTAGCTCAATATCCTCATTTTTAGCATCCGAGAGTAACCTCCTATATGCAAGAAAAAATTTCAATTCGTGGGGCGCGGGTTCATAATTTAAAGAACATCAACTTAGATATTCCCAGAAATAAACTGGTGGTCATGACCGGTCTTTCCGGCAGCGGCAAATCATCCTTGGCGTTTGATACTATCTATGCCGAAGGACAGAGGCGGTATGTCGAATCCTTGTCTGCTTATGCCCGGCAATTTTTGGGCCTGATGGATAAACCAGATGTTGATAAGATCGAAGGATTATCCCCGGCCATTTCCATTGATCAAAAATCCGCTTCGCACAACCCCCGCTCTACCGTCGGCACGGTGACGGAGATTTACGATTATTTACGGTTGCTATTCGCCCGAGTCGGCGTGCCACACTGTCCGGTTTGCGGTAAAAAAATCTCGGGTCAAACCGTCACAGGGATGGTGGATCAGATCATGAGTTGGCCGGTTGGGACTAAAATTGTCCTCATGGCGCTCTTGGTGAAGGACCAGAAGGGTGAACATAAACATCTTTTAGAAGAAGCCAAAAAGAGCGGCTATCAACGGATTCGGTTTGATGGGACGATCATGGATTTGAGTGAGGCCATGGCTTTGAATGTTGATAAGAAAAAGAAGCATACGATTGATGTTGTGGTTGACCGGATAGTTTTGGATAACAACGAACGGGCGCGGGTGGCTGATTCGCTAGAAACCGCCTTGGATCTGGGGAACGATTCAGTGATTGTCCAGAAGGACTTGCCCGACACGCCTTCGGCGAAGCCGGGGCGGGCGGGTGAGAAAGAAGAAATCTTATTTTCTTCGAATTTTGCTTGTCCGGACGGCCACACTAATTTACCAGAACTTAACCCTCGGAATTTTTCTTTTAATTCTCCTCATGGGGCCTGTCCTGACTGTACGGGGTTGGGCACTAGGCTCGAGATTGACCCAAGTTTGGTCATCCCTAATCCTAAATTGACTTTAGCTGAAGGAGCGATCCGACCGTGGAGCAAAACTACTTCGCGCCTTTCTTGGTACTCCAGGGTTTTAGAGGCCGTGGCCAAAGAATTTGGTTTTTCGGTGCATACGCCGGTCAAGGAGCTTTCGAAAAAAACAATCGATGCCGTGCTTTATGGGACTGCTGATAAGAAAGTAAATATTGAAGATGAATCCGGGTATCAACGGGTAACGACATTTGAGGGGGTGATTCCTAATTTGGAAAGAAAATACAGAGAGACCGATTCAGATTATATGCGCGGGGAGATTGAGCAATATATGCGCATCAAAAAATGTCCGACTTGCAAAGGCAAAAGGCTCAAACCCGAATTTTTGGCCGTCACGATTATGGAAAAGTCCATCGTGGATGTGTCGAATTTTAGCATTGACCAAGCCGTGGAGTTTACCGAAACTTTGCCGAAAAAGTTTTCGGAAAAAGATTTGAAAATCGCCCACCAGATCCTAAAAGAAATTATTGCGCGTTTAAAATTTTTGCAAGACGTGGGTTTAAATTACTTAACCCTTGATCGTTCCGCTGACACCCTCGCTGGAGGAGAAGCCCAAAGAATTCGGTTGGCCACGCAAATTGGATCGGGTTTAACCGGGGTTTTGTATATTTTAGACGAACCATCTATTGGTTTACATCAGCGGGATAATGCCAGGTTGCTTAAAACATTGAAGAATTTGCGCGATTTGGGCAACACGGTGATTGTGGTCGAACATGATGAGGAAACTATTTGGGAATCAGATTGGGTAGTGGATATCGGTCCGGGCGCGGGCAAGCATGGTGGCGAAGTTGTGGCAGTTGGCACACCTGCGCAAATCGCCAAAAATAAAAACTCCATCACCGGCAGATACCTTTCGGGTTCAGAATCTGTCCAGGCGCCAAAATCGCGCCGACGCGGCAGCGGCAAAGCCATTAAGATTGTTGGCGCTTCCGAGTTTAACCTCAAAAACATTGACGTCGA
>MFER01000015.1:0-8162 GCA_001777655.1 Candidatus Doudnabacteria bacterium RIFCSPHIGHO2_02_FULL_43_13b | reverse complement strand
TGTTTAACCGGTCTTTCCGGCAGCGGGAAGTCTACGCTCTTGAATGAAATTTTAGCCAAGGCTTTATCTGCTTATTTTTACAATGCCAAAGAGTCACCAGGCGCGCACAAGAAAATTTTGGGAATTGAAAATATTGATAAGGTGATCAATATTGACCAATCACCGATTGGGCGAACTCCCCGGTCTAATCCGGCGACCTATACCGGGGTATTTACCTATATTCGCGATTTGTTTGCGGCAACTCCCGAGGCCAAAATGCGCGGTTATAAAGCCGGCCGATTTAGCTTCAATGTCAAAGGTGGTCGGTGTGAAGTTTGCGGCGGGGACGGAGTGATCAAAATTGAAATGCATTTTTTACCCGATGTTTATGTGACCTGCGAAGAGTGCAAAGGCAAGCGCTACAACAAAGAAGCTTTGGATATTCACTATAAAACCAAAACTATCTCCGAAGTTTTGGAAATGACCGTGGATGAAGCGCACGTTTTTTTCCGCAATGTGCCCCTGGTTGCCCGCAAACTTGAAACTCTCTCCTTGGTAGGATTAGGATATATGCATTTGGGCCAGCAAGCTACCACCCTTTCTGGGGGCGAAGCCCAACGCATTAAATTAGCTTCTGAACTTTCTCGCGCTTCCACTGGCCGGACATTATACATTTTGGACGAGCCAACCACGGGTTTGCATTTCGATGACGTCAAGCGCTTATTGGCGGTTTTGAATCGTTTGGTGGATAAAGGTAACACGGTCTTGGTGATTGAGCATAATTTGGATGTGATTAAATCTGCTGATTGGGTAATTGATTTAGGACCGGAAGGGGGCGATAAGGGCGGAGAAGTTGTGGCCGTTGGCACGCCGGAAGAAGTGGCGAAAGTGAAAAAAAGTTACACGGGCCAATACCTAAGCAAAACCTTGACAAAGCAATTTGTTCGTAGTAGAGTTATGAGTTAATTATTTTATATAATACGTATCTAACACATGCAGATAAAAGTAAAAAAAGACATTACCAAGCCACCGGCTAAACTCGTCGAAACCCAAAAAGATTTGGGTTTTGTGCCATCTCGAATCGGCCGCGAAAAACTCGAAACCGAACTCAAAGCCGGGGCGCACATCTCAATCGTGACCGTGGTCGATCATTTAATTGAACTAGCTTATAACCTTCGAGCGTCTGATATTCATATTGATCCTTTATCTGATGAAGTCCGCATTCGGCTGCGGATTGATGGGGTGTTACAAGACGAAATGCCGTTTCCGAAAAATATTCACAACGAAGTAATTTCCCGCATCAAAATTTTGGCCGGCTTGCGGACTGATGAACACCAATCCGCGCAGGATGGCCGATTTCGGGTTAATGTGGAAGGCCGACAAGTTGATATTAGAGTCTCGATTGTCCCGACCTATCATGGCGAAAATGCCTCATTGCGGTTGCTTGCCGATCAGGCCGAAGAGTTTAGTTTGGATACTTTGGGTTTTTCTAAAAATAATCAGGAAAAAATCATTGCCGCAATCAGGCATTCTTATGGCATGGTGTTAGTGACCGGGCCAACCGGCAGCGGCAAAACTACGACCCTTTATACTTTGGTCAAAATGCTAAACACCAAAGATGTTTCGATCATCACCATCGAAGACCCGATCGAATATTCCATCAACGGCATTAACCAAATCGGAGTTAATGCGCGCACTGGCTTAACTTTTGCTAACGGGCTTCGTTCCATCCTACGACAGGATCCAAACATTATAATGGTTGGAGAAATCCGGGACGCCGAAACAGCTGGATTGGCTGTTAATTCGGCCCTAACCGGCCATTTGGTCTTGTCCACCCTGCATACCAATGACGCGGCCACCACTCTGCCGAGACTCCTGGATTTGAAAGTCGAACCATATCTGATCGCCTCGACTGTGAATATTGCGGTCGGACAACGGTTGGTGCGCCGGATTTGTAATTTTTGCAAACAAGAATTGAAAATTACCCCCTTGGACCTCAAAAGTCTCAGCGAAGTGATTCCTTCCCATGTGCTTGGTAAAAATACAGTTTTTTACAAAGGGGTGGGCTGTGAGGAATGTTTAAATACCGGTTATCGCGGGCGGGTCGGGATTCATGAAGTGATAGTTATTGATTCGACAGTTCGAGAGGCGATTTTACGAAAAGCCACGGCCATGGAAATTAAGCAACTGGCCAAACAGCAAGGCATGATTACTATGATCGAAGATGGTTTTATCAAAGCCCGCGAAGGGATCACCACGATTGAGGAAATTTTAAGAACTTTACATGAGTAAATCCCGCACCACTTTTTAATAATCATCTCTATTCTATGCAAGAAATTAAATTTGGTCGAAAAAGTTATATACCAACCATACCCCAGTCTTCAAAAGTGGTGCGGGATAAACCCGCTGCCAAATTAGCTGTAGCCAAACCTGTTCGAAAAAAACCGAGATATTGGTTGCTGCGTTTTTCAATCCAAGACCAGATCATGTTTGCGAAAAGACTGGCTATGTTGATTCGGGCCGGCATTCCACTCTTGGCTGCGTTGCACATGTTGCGCAAACAGGCGAAATCCAAATCCACCAAGACCGTATTTGAGGTTTTAGTGGAGGATGTGGAGAATGGTCAGTTTATTTCCTCCTCCATGTCGAAGTTTCGTAAAATTTTCGGCGAGTTCGCCATCAACATTGTGCAGGTTGGCGAAGTTTCCGGAACCTTGCATGAAAATTTGGCATATTTAGCAGAGGAGTTGAAAAAAAAGCAGGCCCTGCGGCGAAAATTGATCAGTTCCATGCTCTACCCGATTTTTATCGTGATTGCGACGCTTGGGATCACGGTGTTGTTGACGGTTTATCTGTTCCCAAAAATCCTGCCAATTTTTTCTAGCGTCAAATTTCCACTGCCTTGGTCAACTAGAGCTTTAATTTTTATTAGCAACCTGCTGGGAAATTATGGTTTGTACATTTTGTTAGGGTTGCTTTTATTGGTGGTTGCGGTCTGGCTGTTATTAAGAAATAAAAAGTTTCGACTGTTTTTTGACCGCACATTACTGCGGATTCCAGTTTTTGGCAGTTTGTTGCAAGGCTATCATCTGGCCAATATCTGCCGGACCATGGGGTTACTTATGAAAAGCGCGGTCCCGATCGTACGGGCGTCGGCAATCACGGCTGATACGACCACGAACAGCGCTTACCAAAAAGAACTCCGGTTATTATCAGAACATATTACTAAGGGTGAAAAAATTTCCACACATTTAAGTAAAAATCCTAAAATTTTCCCATCCATAATGCAGCAAATGATCGGCGTGGGCGAATCGGCCGGAACCTTAAGTGAAACCTTGTCTTTCTTAGCCGAAATGTACGAAGCCGAAGTGGATGATTTAACCAAAAACCTCACCACGGTCTTGGAACCAGCACTCATGGTGTTTATGGGTATCATCGTTGGGTTTATTGCGATTTCTATCATTACTCCGATTTATGAGTTTACCCAGTACCTTAAGCCATAAGGAACAAAAAGCATTTACAATAGTCGAAGTCATTGTGGTCATGGGGCTGGTGGCGCTGTTGGCTGGGATGAGCATGTTCTTAAGTTTTGATTTTTACCGCGGTTATGCGTTTGGCTCAGAACAAAGCATCATAGTCAGTGTTTTGCAGAAAGCCAGAAATCAAGCCATGAGCAACATCAACCAAAAATCGCATGGGGTAAAATTCTTAGCGGAAAATTATGTAATTTTTCAAGGAGCAGACTATACTAGTCGCGATGTGGGCGAAGATCAAATAATTGAAGCTAGTCCAGTTGTTAATAATAGCGGCGGTGAAATTGTTTTTACCCAGCTAAGTGGCAGTGCATCGAACTTTAGTCTAGATATAAATGGCAATGGAAAAACTGCTACGATCACAGTTAATAGTGAAGGACAAATCGATGTTCCATAAGAATAACAATTCACAAGAAGGAATCAGCACTATTGAAATCTTGGTGGCCTTTGCCATGATTGTGTTGTGCATTTCTGCAGTGATTTTGGTGGTGTTTGGCAACCAAACTATTTCCGCAGACGCCCAAACGAATAATGAGGCATTGCTTTTGGCTCAGGCCGAATTGGAAAAAGCTCAATTAGATGGCGATGCTGACTATGATTCTGTTCAGACTGCTTCTTTGGCTGACGTAGATATATACTCGAGAGATATAATTATCGATCCGGCTTCTGTCACGCAATGCGGAAAGAACGTGATCAGCAGCGTCACATGGCCTTTCGAACAACGATCATTGTATGTTGATCTCACCACTCGCATAACTGATGTAGTAACTGCCCTAGCTATGGGGGGGAACTGTGATAATTCTCCACCCCCACCAGCTGGTTGGAATCCGCCAGAAACCTGGAATTGTGATAATTTTAACCCCGGCAAACCAACCGGGCTAGATTCTTTGAATCAAGTTATCTATATGACCGGAAATAAAACTCCATTCTTATATATCGCCGACACGAATGGCATACCGAAAGACCTTAATTGCCAGGCTCACAGCGGAGATTTGTTTGTTGAGTTTGATAACGGTTTTGATGCGGGGAAAGCATTGAATGATATTAAAGTAGTTCGTCTTTCAGATGGGAGAATCTATGCTTTTGTTGCGCGCGACACAACCCCGGGCGAACTTCAAGTAATCGATGTAACTGATATTAAAAATCCTGTCTCTGTCACGATTTTACAGTTATTGAATGTTTCCGGCGCATTATCTGAGGCATTCCGTATTTATTACTATGATGATCGAATTTATGTGACCACCAGAGAAGCAACTGGTAATGAATTTCATATTTTTAATGCGTCTGATCCAACCAATATTTATGAGATGGGTAACGCGACTCAACTGAATACCACGGTTGAGAGTTTTGCTGTGAATAAAAAAGGCAGTAGCTACATTGCATATATGGCAGCAGATAGTAATTCGAAAGAATTGCTAGTATATGACGTAACTGATTCAAATAATGTGTTTGAACTAACGAACGCGCGCCGAAATTTGCCAGGGAACCAAGATGGGGCTTCGATAAGTTTAATAGGGAATTATTTATATTTTGGACGTTTATCTGCCGAAGGTTCGGACTTTTATATTTTTGATGCATCTGATCCTGTCAACGTAATTGGAGGATTGCCGATTCTTAATCAAGCAAATATTGATACTAGTGTTATTGGGATTGCAGTCAGCGGCATTTATGCTTATCTTGCCACAACCAAAGCCAATGCTGAATTTCAAGTATGGACTTCTAATCCAAGCCAAGCTATTACTAAAGTCAATACTATTCCTTTCAATTTTCCTAATGTTATTGAAAACGGAGTTAAATATGACAGTAATTGGGTCTATGTAGCAAGTCAGGGTCAGGATGCACTTAGAATTTTATACAACGGTCTATGATTCGCGAAAACGGTTTTACTTTAATTGAAACCCTTATTTATATCGCTCTGTTTACGATTATCATAGGTGGTGCCATGGTTGCTGTGTATCAGATTATTGAATCAACCAACCGTACCAATGAAAGGGTGGTCATTCAGGAAGACGTAAATTTTTTACTCCGCAAGCTTGACTGGGCCTTAACTGGAGCTTCGGCAGTTAGTGCCACGGCAACAACTTTAACAGTTACCAAGGGTGGATCAAACTTGGTGTTTGAATTAACAGGTGATGATTTGACTTTGGACACCAAACCTCTTAATAGTAGCTTTGTTAAAGTTGAACCAGTAGCAGGCATTGTATTTACTTATGATTCTGGTGAAAGAAAAGTGACTACGGTTTTTACCATCAACGGCCGCCAGGTTGATCAAATTAAATATTTAAAGCCATGAGACAAGTTAACAGGGTTAGAGCTGTCATCCTGAACTTGATTCAGGATCCAGAAGTCTGGATTCCGGATCGAGTCCGGAATGACGCAAAACAACAAGGCTATGTTGCTTTGATCTCCGCCATTGTCATTTCTATTTTGCTCCTGACCATCACTTTCACTTTAAGTTTTACGGGATTTTTTTCCAGGTTCAATGTCTTAGATGCGGAGTATAAGAAAGTCAGTCAAGGTTTGGCTGAAGCGTGTATCGACAATGCTATTTTAAAGTTAGTTAGTGATAAAAATTATACTTTGACTGCTGCTGATCAAGATATTCCAGTCGGCAGTGAAACTTGTGATATAGTTTCACTGCATCCTTCACCTCCACGCACCGGATCCATTCGCATTAAAACTCAAGGGGTTCACAACGAAACTTATACTAATTTGAATGTTGTGATTGCTCCAGGTTTTAATATTACTTCTTGGGAAGAATGTCCGAATCTCACTTCCTCTGATACTTCTTGCTAAACTGCTCGAGATATGATATATATGTATGTTACTGTTCAAAGGTCGAAATAATCATTAAGTTAAAGGATATTATGAGAAAATTATTGAAAAATCAGGGATCAGGATTCACTTTGATTGAAATCTTGGTGGTCATTGGGATCATTGCTGTGTTGGCAACGATTGTGTTGATCGCCATCAACCCAGCCAGACAGTTTCGCCAAGCAAGAGATACTCAACGTACTAGTAATGTTAATGCTCTTTTAAACGCAATTGGGCAATACATTGCTGACAATAAAGGTATTCCTCCTGCTGAAATCCCAGCAGTTGGAACTCAAGAAGATATTAGTATGGATGAATCAAATCTTTGCGTAGCTTTAGTTCCAACATACATGCCAGCTTTTCCGATTGATCCATCAGTTGGAGTTGAAGGAGATGCTGATGTAGACGGAGATGAACAGGTTGCCAGCACTGAATGCGATGACGATTATAATACTGGTTACCATGTCGAACAAGTCGCCGGTGGTCGAATTATCGTTTCGGCTAATGGTGAAGAGCCAGCGGGAACTGACAACATTTCCGTTACTCGCTAAATTTTAAATAAAAAGAAAGCCCCCAATCGGGGGCTTTTGTTTTGGCCTATTTTTAAGTATAATAGATGGGCACTATTAATCCTATATTTATGGACGAAACAATGACAATGCCGGTTCCCAAAAGCAGCCCGAAAGATGTGTTTTATCACCTTCTTTCGATCGTGACTTTGTATATGAGCGCGATTAGTTTTATTACCCTGCTTTTTTCGTTAATTAACCAATGGTTTCCAGATCCTTTAAGTTATGCCTATGGGGTGAACGAGTCAATTCGCTGGTCCGCGGCCATTCTCATCGTTTCTTTTCCGGTTTACCTCTTGTTAATGTGGTTGATTAACAAAGACATTGCGATGGATCCGGCGCGCCGGGAATTGCGGGTTCGTAAATGGCTGGGCTATCTGACTTTGTTTATCGCAGCCATCACCGCGATCGTGGACGTGGCCACCCTGGTTTATAATTTATTGGGCGGGGAGTTAAGTATCCGTTTCTTCCTAAAAGTGATCGTGGTCCTAATTGTTTCCGCCGCCGTGTTTTTTTATTATTTAAGAGAGCTGCGGGGCCATAAGTCAGGAAGGGTGACAGCATGAATATCAATAACAAAACCCTAGCCTGGATCGTTTCGATTTTGGTACTAGCTGCGGTCGTGGCGGCTTTTATCACGATCGGCGGCCCGTCCAGACAACGATCGTTGCGGTTCGATGAACGGCGCGTATCTGATTTGCAAGCCATCCAAGGCCAGATTATTACCTATTGGCAGCAGAAGAATAGTTTGCCGGCTTCGCTTTCTGATTTGAGTGATAGCATCTCTGGATTTAAAGCGCCCACAGATCCGGAAACCACCCAAGCATATGAATACAGTGTTACATCAAGTCTGAATTTCCAACTGTGTGCAACTTTCAATTTGCCGAGCGAATCTGATCAAACGAGAGCCGTACCTATGATGTATCCCGGGCCGGATAACTGGAGCCACGGAGTCGGAAGAGTGTGCTTTGAGCGCTCCATCGACCCCCAGCTATACAAGCCAGTGAAATACTAAAATTGTAATTTAAAAGCCCTGCACCTTTTTGGTGCGCGTTGATTTAATCTAATGCATTTGTCCAACCATATGCCCGTACGGACGTGGGATTGGACAGTTAAATTCTCTAAGAATGTTATACATTTTTTAGATTTGGCAACCAATTTCGATTTGACACCCAACCCTAAGCATTGATATATTGGGGTCATCTTTATGCAGAATCGAGACGTCAAAGCAGTATTGTTCGGAGCGCTGTTTTTCAGCGCTTTTTTG
>MFER01000014.1 GCA_001777655.1 Candidatus Doudnabacteria bacterium RIFCSPHIGHO2_02_FULL_43_13b | reverse complement strand
AATCAACCCATTAAGTACTCTTCTGCTAGACATCAACGATGTGCAATTTCTAACGGGATTCATCCCGTTTAGAAATAATGATTAGTTAATAATTTTATCAGTAAAATTTTAACTTGGCAATCACTCCTCTAGTTTAAATCTCCAAATAGTCAAGCCGGCGATGGCTATAATCCAAATCAATAACCAGTATAAGTTATAAGCAAGATCCTGAAAAGTCGGGTTTGATAAATAAACTTGCCTTAAGGAGTCAGCTAAAAAAGTAATGGGCAAATACTTGGCGATGATTTGAAGAGACTGAGGCAAAAAATGAATCGGGTAAAAAACATTACCCAAAAAAGTCAGCGGCAGTCCAATCGCGGCAGTCAGAGGCGAGGCCGCATCATAGGACTTCGCAAAAGTTGAAATCAACAACCCGATCGGCAAAAACACAAACCCCCCTAAAATAACTAGAATTGGAATCCAAATTAGGGCCCCGTTGATTTGCACACGGAAAAATATCGTGCCAATCAGTGTTAGAAGTAAAGCCTGAAGAATCATGGTGATACTTCTAGCAGTCATTAAACTTAAAATCAAGGCCGTTTTCCGAACCGGGGTGACTGCCAATTGCCTGATAATCCCTCGATTTTTTATATCCGTCATCCAATATGCCAAAGTATAGATTCCGCCTTGCATAATCATCAAAGCAATTAGCCCAGGCAGAAGAAACGATGAATATGAAGTATTGCCTAAAATCAGTCCAATCGGTAACAATGAAAGACCAATATACAACAAGGCTGGAATCACTAAATTCCAAAACAAGGCGTTTCGGTTCCGGAAAATCATCAACAAATTAATCTTGGTCAATTGCCAATAAGTCATAAATTTCGCGCCAGCGTATCGATATCGCCCGCGCCCATCAATAAAACCACGTCATATTTGGAAATTTTATCGTGAATGAACTGTCCGCATTGATCCAAATCAGAAGCGTAGATCGCTCTCTCTCCCTTTTTATTAAGTTCCTCGACTAACTGTTGGGAACTGATTTGTTCCCCGTGTTCGCGGCCGATAACGTCAAAAATTTCGGGAATTATCAATTCATCAGGAGCGCTAAGCAAACTTTCGACAAATTCGCCAAACAGCGCTTTGGTCCGGTTATGATGATGCGGCTGAAACACGACCAAAATCTTTTTTTGCGGATAAAATTGCTTGGCCGCCTCAATTGTGGCAGTAATTGCGGCGGGATGGTGAGCGTAATCTGAAATTATCACTTTTCCCGCCAACTTCCCGACTTGTTCAAACCGCCGCCAGATCGCCGCGTAAGCCGCAAGCGTTCGCTGAATTACGTCAAGTTTGATGCCAAGTTTAATACTAGATAGTATCGCACCCAGAGCGTTAGCAACGTTAAAAACACCAGGAATACAAAGTTCAATCTCCCCGATCATGACATTGTTTAAATGCAGATCAAATCTTTGGCCCCCCTCGCGCAATTCAACGTTGATGGCTTGCAGATCAGCATAATGATGAATCCCGAAAGTAAATTTATGGCAACTGGCATTTCGACACACCTCTATAGTATTATGATCATCGGCATTATAAATCAAAATTCCGTCTTTTGGCAAACTATGAATGTACTGTCGGAAGGCTTCTTTAATATCATTCAAATCTTTATAATAATCCAGATGATCTTCGGCAATGTTGGTAACCACAATCATCTTCGGATGATTCTTCAACATCTTGCGAGCATATTCATCCGATTCCGCGACGAAAAATTGTCCCGTGCCCAATCGGGCGTTGGCTTTAAATTTTTCAGATTCGTTTTTTGCTGATAGCAATGAACCAACCAAAACCGACGGATCAGTGCCGGCGGCTTCTAAAATTAAGCCCAGCATGGCCGTCGTCGTTGATTTGCCGTTGGTGCCAGTCACTCCAATTCCAAATTTATCATCCATCAATTGGCCGACTGCCTCAGCTTGCGTCAGTTTAGTAATCCCCAATTGATCCAATCGCGCAAGTTCTACAAACCCCGGGGAATCACGGGTCACGTCCTCCGAATAAATGACCAAATCCGGTTTTGGTTCTAAATTATCCAAAGAATGACCGATAATTACTTTAATCCCATCCGAGATTAACCGGTTCGTAATTTGAGACTGTTTGTTATCCGATCCCCAAACTTTTTTTCCTAAGGACGAAAGCATCCGCGCCAAAGCCGAGACTCCGATCCCTCCGATCCCTAAAAAATATACGTTCTTGGCTTGTTTAATGTTCATAGACTTTAGGAGCAAGCGTGTTTTTTTCGTTGCCCTGTTGGGAAAGTTTATAATTTTCTATTAACTTGCGGATTTGGGGAATCGCGGCTTGTGCCGTTCGCCTACCCTCCAGATAAATTTTCTTCATGCTTTTAAATTCCGTCCGGCCATAATTCTTAACCGAGGGCTTGAGCATCAAATCACACGCCTCGTCTGATTCTTTCCACCGTTCTTGAATATGAAAGGAGTGTTCGATGGCTTTTGACAACACTGTCAAAAAACCCGGCACCTTGATATCCTCTTCTTCCAAAACATCCGACTGGCTGTCTATCCGAAACAATAATTTGGGTAAGCCCATAATCCGGCTTAAAAATCTGTAGCCGCGCCAAATCGGCAACCGTTGTTTGTAAATAAATCTAGTCGCCGCAATGTTGACGCCAATGACGATATCCGCCCCCATTTGTTTGACTGCCAGCGTTGGCACGACATTGACTAACCCGCCGTCAACCAAAATTTTTCGCCCCCAAACCACGGGTTCAAACAAGCCGGGAACCGCCACAGAGGCTTTAAACGCCTTATTAATGTTGCCCATATTCAATACCACTAATTCCGCAGTGTTTAAATCCGCAGCCACAAACCCTAAGCGACAATGCGTAATGTCTTCAAATCTCAACCCTCCTGTAATTTCAGTCAGCTGTCTGTCCATTTCCTTATTATTGATATGAAACAGAGCTCCTTTGGCGTTTTTCATGGACCATAATTTCAAAACTTTTGTTAAAGAGGCATTATAAAACCACTGCTTCAATTTATCCAAAGTCCCGGCCGCGAAGCTAGCGGCAATTAAAGCCCCGGAAGAGCAACCAACGATTACATCAACTGGAATATTATTTTCCATCAGCACTTCCAAAACCGCGATATGGGCAATCGCCTTTCCCGACGCCCCGGAGAGCGCTATTCCAATTTTAGGCCTATTCTCGTCCATTTTGTAAAACAATTTTAGCTATGCGATCGGCGGCGTCTTTTGGCATAAGCTGGCTAATATTAGCGGCTAAAGTTTTGGCGGAGGTTGGATTGAATTTAAGATGATTGATTGCTCTGATCAAATTATCGCTGTTTGCTGATTGACCAAACAGCACAACAGCAGAATTAGTGTATATGAGTATTTTAGCATTATCTTCCTGATGCGTCTGCGGCATCGGGATAATAATCGCCGTTTTGCCCAAAGCGGATAATTCAGCGATTGTGGAAAGACCGGCCCTGGCAATCACCAAATGCGCTGCTTTTAATATCGCAGCGTATTCTAAAAAAGGAATTAATTCAAAGGCGTGATAATTTGGGTCCTTAAATTTAATATAATTTTTATTCTTCCCGGTTTGATGCACGACTTGGTGGGACTTTATCAATTGCGGCAATATTTTTTCAATTAGTTGGTTAATCTGATCCGAACCGGTCGCGCCTCCTAAAACCAATAATATCGGCAAACGATCGTGTAATTGAAAATATTTGTTGACATCAGCCTTAGAAGTCTGCAATGTTGGTCTGACCGGATTCCCCACCCATTCGGCGCGAGGCTTTAATTTATTATCGAATAGCCCGGAACCGGAATAAAATTGTTTCGCTGTGCCTTCAAACGTGGTGGTAATTTGGTCAGCAAACGGCGCGACCAATTTATTCGCCAACCCGACTCTGGCGTCTTGTTGATGTATGACAATTTTGATTTTGAAAATTTTCGCAGCCCAACAAACCGGGACCCCGACGAAACCGCCGGCCGAAAACACGACATTCGGTCGAAATTTCGAAACTACAAAATAGGCGCTGAAAAATCCAAACAATAAAACTATCGGCGCTAGAATATTTCTCCAAGTAAAATAGCGTCGCCACTTGCTGGCTGGAATTGAAACGAACCTTATCCCGACCTGCTCCACCATTTCTCGTTCCGGTCCTTTTTTGGTGCCAACAAATAAAAATTGAGTTTTGGGATGGACTTTTTTGATGGCCTCCGCCACGGCCAGCACTGGGCTGACTGGTCCGCCGGAACCACCACCGGTTAAAAGTATTTTCATACGCTTTGGTATGCTTTAATGGTCTGGGCCGCAGCTTCTTTCCAGCTAAAATGTTTTGAGCGGCTAAGTGCTAAGTTAGCCAACTCTTCCAATCTTTTGGAATTGCCAAGCAGTCCTGATAACACGTCCACGATATTTCTCAAATTATTCGGGTCAAAATACTCCGCCCCTGATCCTAAAATCTCGCGTAGCGTTGGGATATCGCTGCAAGCAATCGGCACTCCGCATGCCGCGGCTTCGAGTGCAGTCAAGCCAAACCCTTCCATCAACGATGGCAAAACGAATAGCGTGGCGGCATTATATAGCAGATTCAAGTCTTCATCACTAACGCGCCCAGGCATAATTATTGAATCGTGATATCTGTTATCTGTTATCTGATTTCTGATCTCCGGATAGTTCTGATCTATCTCGCCGGCCAATACCAGTTGCAGTTCAAATCCCATCGAACGCAGTTGCTCAAAGGCTTTGGATAGGATAGGTAAATTTTTATAACGGCGCCAGACGCCGACATATAAAATATACGGTTTGGTTATCCCAAATTTCTTAGAAACTTGCTCAAAGGCAGTTTGTTTGTCAATCATGCCAAAGTTAGATTTAAAACCTTCATACACGACTTCGATCTTTTGAGCGGAAACGGAATAATAATCTAAAATTTGTTGTTTGGTGGCAGCGGATACTGCAATGATTTTTTTAGCAGAGCTTAAAGCGTGGGCGAAAACTAAACGGTAAGCTAAACGGTGGAAAAAATGTGATTTTTTGCGACCCGGAAATAGAGTATGAGTTAAATCATGGATTGTTACGACAAACGGTTTGCGATAGAAAATCGGCACATTGAAATGCGGGAAATGAACCAAATCCAGCTTTTCTTTATTTAAAATCGCGGGCAGGCGAAATTGCTCGGCCAAAGAATAATGCGGGATATCGACAATAACAATTTTCTGGCCGAATGATTTATGACCTTCTGCCGACTCGGCATTACGAAAAAATAAAACGTATTGATTATTTCGATCTAATTTCAAAACTTGCTGAGTTAACTCAGTAATATAGCGATCAATTCCCGATCCCCCGCCAAGCATCCTTAAATCAAGTCCGATGCGCATATTTTTCCTCGACAAACTCTTTAATCTTTTTCTGAAAGATTTTCTTATCGTATTGCTGGGCCTGTTGGCGAATCGTTTCAGCGTTATATTTTTTGGCATCAAAATTTCTCACCACGGTTTTTATGGCTTCAACCGATTGTTCTTTAAAAAATTCCCCGGTTTTGCCCTCAATCACGCTTTCCAAAGCACCTCCCGCCCGATACGCTATCACCGGAGTACCAC
The DNA here is from genome assembly GCA_001777655.1 of Candidatus Doudnabacteria bacterium RIFCSPHIGHO2_02_FULL_43_13b. Taxonomy (GTDB): domain Bacteria; phylum Patescibacteriota; class Doudnabacteria; order UBA920; family O2-02-FULL-48-8; genus 2-01-FULL-44-21. The sequence goes on along the minus strand of MFER01000014.1, from coordinate 9,380 downwards.
AAGCGTTGGCCTCTAAAATCATAATTCCTGCGTCTTCTTCGGCTGGAAAAATAAAAGCTTGCGCCTCGCTATATCTACGACGCAACTCATCATCTGAAATTCTCCCCAAAAATTCGATATTTGATTTAGCCAATTTTTTAAGTGCTGCCAGCTTCGAACCCGTTCCTGCGATTTTCAATTTCAAACCAGATACGTTGAACGCTCCAACAACAATCTCCATTTTTTTGTAGGGCTCCAATCGGGAGGCAGTAAAAAAATAGTCCTTTTTTTCCGAAACCGGTCGAAAAAATTCGTTATCCACGGGCGGCGGAATTACGACGGAGTCCCGTTGATAATATTTTCCGATTCTTTTGCGGACATTTTCTGAATTGGCGACAAAAAAGTTGACCCGCTGTGCTGCCTTATAATCCCAGCGCCTCAAGTATGGCAGCACCGAACTGCCCGCCCATTTAAGAAAAAATGGATAAGGCATGGCTTTTAAGTAACTTTTGGCTTCTGTCCACAAATAGCGGGTGGGCGTGTGACAATAACAAATATGCAACTTGTCAGTCTTAATTCCTTTCGCAAACGCCGAAGAGTCCGAGATTACCAAATCAAAATCATCAAATTTAAACGACTCAATTGCCTGCGTCATAAAAGGCAAAAGTAATTTATAATGAGTCCGGGCCAGTGGCCAATTATTCAGAAAACTTAAACGTTTTTGGTACTGTTCAAATTTTCCATGTGTTTTTTTCTCATCATAAATCAAAACATGAACCATAGCATTCGGCCAGATTTCTAGAAAATTCTCCAAGACCCGCTCCGCCCCTCCTAGTTGGGTCAAAAATTCATGAACTAATGCAATACGCATAATTATTGAGTGAATAATTCTTTAAAACCGGTTTTTGAATCCAAGATCCTTTTATAACTGACGTCTCCTATATCATTATCAACAACGGCTTTATCAATTTCTTCTTTCAACAATTGTAATACTATGATACAAGATAGTATTATAGTATTTACACCGGTAGTTGTTTTCGGGCAGAGGTTTCTCTTGTTCTTCGCTTTAAAACTTTATTAATTGTACCAAAACCTTCCCTCAACACATTTGCGGCAAAAGTACTTTCACGGAATTTCGGCAATCTTCTATGTTCCAATCGATCTTGGCGTTCACTTTTTTTACGCTGAAGACTTTTTTCTAAATACTGCAACTTTTCATGAACGGTTCTCAATCCAGAACCGCCTCTTTCTAGCGCATTACTTATAGATGTGATTGTTGGCGGAGTAACTTTTAAATCCTCGGATATGGATTCATAAGTTTGCCCTTCTAATAATCTTCTGCCTATCTCTAACCGCTTAGCCAGCATTTTATATTCTGTGTGAGTAAAAATATCTCTAAAAAATGAACGGACTTCATCTTTAGAATCTAATAATGTAAATGCCGACCAAAGATTATTAATATAATAACCTAGATCCTTGGGGTCTAAAGCCCTTTTAGATAATTTTGTCATAATATCCACCTAATTTAATACTTTAATACGAGATAGTATTATAGTACTTAATTACTTAAAGCTTATCAATAGTCGACTTTCGGCTTTCTACCGAGCAAAATCAAGACTGTCTTGAAAATAATATAGATATCCAGCCAAATCGACCAGTTTTCAATATAAAAAGAATCCAGTTGAATTTCTTCCTCAAACGAAATCTCTGGCTTCTCACTCGCCTGTTTAATTTGGGTCAGCCCCGTAGCGCCGGGTTTTAGGACAAATATCCGTTTGTATTCGCTGCGGAAATGATCAACTTCCGAAACCATGTGCACCCGCGGACCCACCAAGCTCATCTGACCGCGGAGAATATGCCAGAGTTGCGGCAGTTCATCGATTTTTGTCCGCCGAAGAAATTTTCCAACCGGTGTTACTCTTGGGTCATTTTTTATTTTAACGAAAGGACCAGATCTGACATTCTGTTTTTCGAGTTCTTCTCTCAGCTTATCTCCAGAAGTTGTCCCTTCGCTCATATCATAATACATCGTGCGGAACTTGAAACACTCAAACTGGCTCAATCCGGCGGCACGGGGCTGGTGGAAAAAAACCGGACCCCTAGACGATGCTTTAATCATAACAGCCGTCAACAAAAAAAACGGACTTAATAAAATCATTGCCAAAAAAGAAAAAATAATATCCATTAAGCGTTTCACGACTCGGCCCCAACCATCCAACGGTGTCCCCTTCAACACAATCAGTGGAATCCCAGAAATCGTCTCCACCGCAATATTGCTCCTGGATGTTTCAAACAAATTGGGAACAAAATTGAATTTTACCCCATAATCGCGGCAAAATTGTAAAATTTTCGTACTAATCTGTGGATCCAGATTAGGATCGGCTTGCAATAATTCATCCAGGCCAAAATTTACCCGGTGTTGTTCCAACTTCTCGATCAATTCACCCAATGACAACTCAGACCCAATATTACCAATAATTTTAAAACCCAATTCCGGACGGACCTGGATCTCACTGATTAATTCGTGAGTATTACTACGACTACTGATCACCAATAATCTGTGCAGTCCAATTCCGTGGCGAAGCATCTGCACTTGAATTTGTCTTAAGGCCAGACGACCGAAACTGATTAGGACAATCGTTAGTCCCCAAGTAAATAAAATTATCAAGCGGGATGGGAAAACTTGCTGGTTGAAGAAGAAGAGAATCACGACCAACAACAGTCCGGAGGAGATCGCCAAAATTATTTTGAACAGCTCGGAGGAAATTCGTCTGGTGCCTTTCAAATTATATAACCCGGCCAAAGCTAATAGCACGATGATGATGGGGCTAATCCCAACTAATACTTGCAGATAATCGGCAATCGTCATGCTATACAAAATCGGTCGCAGCTCCGAAACTTGAAAGCGCAAATAAAAGGCGATGACCCCGGCCAATATAATCATCACCCAATCCATGAAAATCGAGATTAAATTAAACAACAACTCTGAACGTTTCATATCATAGGTATCGATTCGAATATACGAATTTAATAATGATACTAATCTCTCAAGCTTTAACGATTCGTATAATTAGTATGTATTAGTAAATTAGTATCGATACTAATTATACCATTTTCTCGACGATTTTTCCAGCTCGAACAAAATAAAAACCCCGCACGAATGCGAGGTCTTTATATACTAAAATTAGTATTCGTCTCTGCGTCCACCGCGTCCGCCGCCGAATCCACCACGGGACCCGCCGCGTCCACCGCGATCACCTTCAACTTTTGGCCGGGCTTCGTTAACCGCCAATTTGCGGCCGCCGAAGTCGGCATTGTTGAACATCTCGATGGCTTTGGCAGCTTCCTCAGCTGTCCCCATCTCGACGAAGCCGAATCCTTTGGATCGGCCAGAGAATTTGTCAGTGATCACTTGGGCTGACAGGACGTTTCCGGCTGCTGAAAAATGCTGCTTCAGCTCATCGGAAGTCGTCGAGTAGGGTAATCCACCGACAAACAATTTCATATTACTCATTTATAAACCTTCAAACAAAGGGAAACAGGTTAAAAATTACTAATTTCTAATTACTAATTTCTAATTACTTAACCCTTTTTTAATGCGCTTCCCTTCGACTGAACCCAGCTCCAGTTTTGACAAACTAACTTTCAAAGATAATTATTTTAATCGCGTTAATTAAAATTATCTCTAAAAAAATTAACTCGACAAAACTGGGGCTGGGAGAGGAAACGTGATAAGTATAGCAAACATTGACTTTTAGGTCAATAGGCCCAAGATAAAAACCCCTGAGTCTGGGGTTTTTATCAATGCTTTCTAAGCAAGTTGTAAGCCGAATTTTGTCTGACCCCGATATTACTCGAGGGAAGTAATCATCTCTCTAGGCCCAACATTACTATTGGGCTCAAGCCATCAACCCGTCCCGACTTGTCGGGACCTATTTGACGTTGCACTGTTAAGTAGGAATTTAGCCGTTTCACTTTCTGCATTACTGCAGAATTCCGCCCAGTCATTCGACTGGGCGCCCACGATCCTCTCGGATCGAGACGTCACTGTTCGCATCCCTTGATCGCTCATGACGGGTGTTACCCGCTACTTAAGGTTGCATGAACTCATGAGAATTCCATTCAACCTACGTGTTCGGACTTTCCTCCCCCGCCAAAGGCGGGGGCGATTACTCACTTACTTAGAAAGCAAAATATATTATATACCTTTTTTGCGAAATTGTCAATAGTTATTCGCGTTCTTCTTCTTCGTTTTGATTGACCAAACCATAACAATTGTCACACAAATGCGCAATGTCTCCGACATTGACTCGATCCCCGGTAGTTTTTTCCACATAGTTACGAATCGCAGTTTGCAAATCAAAGTCCTCCGAATAGTTGCGAATCATCGGATCGTGACGTTTGCAAATCTCACAAATCTTCTTATGACTCAATGTATGTTTATGTAATGGCACTCTCATGACTTGATTATAGCACAAATTTATGTTAAGATTTGGTGTCATGACAAGACCAGACATTCGAAACATCGCCATCATCGCGCATGTGGATCATGGGAAGACCACGCTCGTTGACGCCATGCTCAAACAAAGCCATGTCCAAAGAAACATCGAGGACATGGGCGAATTAATTATGGACTCCATGGACTTGGAGCGTGAGCGCGGCATTACTATCAAGGCCAAAAACGCCTCAGTTGTTTATTCCTCCGGGGGAGGATCCGCCTCCGGCGGAAATAATGTCAAAATTAATATCGTAGACACGCCTGGCCACGCCGACTTTGGCGGCGAGGTCGAACGAACTTTGCGCATGGTAGATGGCGTCCTTTTGCTTGTCGATGCCAAAGAAGGCCCCATGCCGCAGACTAAATTTGTGCTCAAGAAAGCCTTAGAGCTAGGCCATAAAGCCATTGTCGTCATCAACAAAATCGACCGCTCTGATGCCCAGATTGATGAAGTGGTCAATCGGACCTTTGATTTGTTTGTTTCCTTGGGTGCTAACGACGAACAATTAGACTTCCCGATCATTTACGCTTCTGCAATTGCGGGAACTGCGACGACCGATTATCACAAGCCCGGCGTGGATTTGATCCCGCTATTCAACACGATATTAGAAAAAATTCCCGGACCCACGATAATTGAAAACGAATCCTTACAGATTCTGGTTCTAGCTTTAGGCTACGATTCCTACAAAGGCAAACAAGGAATCGGCAAGATCTACTCCGGCACGATCAAAAAAAACATGCCGATTCTGCAGATTGCGCCGGATGACGAAATGTTTCCCGGCCGCGCTATCGACCTCTCGGTATTTAAAGGCCTGGAGAAAGAATCAGTCGACGAAGCGACCGCGGGTGAAATCGTCTCCGTCGCGGGATTAGAAGAAGTTTCCATAGGCTCGACGATCACTGACCCAGCGGATCCGAAAAAAATGGATCCCGTGCATGTCGATGAGCCAACTGTTCAAATGACCTTCTCGGTCAACAATTCGCCGTTTGCCGGCCAGGAAGGTAAATTTGTCACGTCCCGCAACCTCCACGACCGATTATTTAAAGAATTGGAAACTAATGTCGCGTTGAAAGTTTCGGAAACCGGCAGTCCTGACTCTTATCAAGTCGCGGGACGCGGGGAACTGCATTTAGCCATTCTCATCGAAACCATGCGCCGGGAAGGCTTTGAACTCCAAGTGTCGCAACCCGAAGTCATCTTCCACGAAAAAGACAACGTGAGATCTGAACCATTCGAACGTTTATCAATTATTATCCCAACTGCTCACCAAGGCGCGGTCATCGAAGAAGTCGGGCAACGTAAGGGTGCCCTCATCCACATGAACCATACCGAACACGGCGACGTGCATTTGGACTACGTGATTTCCACGCGCAACCTGATTGGCCTGAAATCTAAACTCTTAACCCAAACCAAAGGCACGGTGATCTTAAACCACATTTTCGAGGCTTATAAGCCAGTCGAGACGTCTAATCTCGTAGAATTGCCTCATGGGAGCCTAATTGCCTCGGAAACCGGTCTCTCAAACGCGTATGGACTGAACAACGCGCAGGAGCGCGGCACCCTGTTCATCGGGCCAGCGACCGAAGTTTATCAGGGCATGATCGTGGGCGAAAACGCGAAAGTTGAAAATATTGAAGTTAATATCAACAAAACGAAAAAACTGACGAACATGCGAGCGTCAGGATCTGATGATGCGATCATTCTGACCCCGCCGAAAGTCATGAGCTTGGAAGAATCGTTGGAATTTTTAGGTCCGGATGAACTTCTCGAGGTGACTCCTCAATCTCTGCGTCTGCGCAAAAAAACCCTCGATCCGAACAAACGCAAACGAGAAAAAAATAAGCAAGAATAGCTCCCTCTCCCCATCCCCGCACATTGATTTCCGCCGAGTAAGCGGGGATCTTAATGAGGATGGGTTACGAAAAAAATTACTCAACCAACTCACAAACCGCCACAAACCGTTTCAGAGCCGTGCCCACCGGATAAGACGTCTGTAGAGTCAAAAGCTTCTTTTCGTAATTGTGTTGATCCAGCACTGACAGATCGTCCTTTTCCACGATCTTTTTTTCAATCACCTTGTATTTAAACTTCTGCCCGTCCTGGTTGGTCACGACAATCTCCGCTCCCAGCTCAATTTTTGGCAACCGCGCGAAAACCGTCTTAAATTTACCCTTGCTCCAGACATAATCTGACGAGTGGCCGAAAATATAAGGATTGCCCAAACTCCCGATTTGGGCCGTCGTGGGATAATGCACGACTCCATAAATCAAGGCGGCCTGAAAAGCTCTCTCCGAAACCTCATACACCTGCATAATCGGGACACTAACTCCCAGACTAGAAATGCTTAAATTGCCGATCTGATCAAACTTTGGCGCTTGAACAGTCGATGGACTACCGATCGGCAAAGATGGCGGGATCACTTGGTCAGGTTGATTTAATTCGGTTTTAGGATCTGCTATTACCTCGTATTTCGCATTCTGCCAAAAATACTGCCAGTTGCTGACGACGAAAGCTATAATAACTAATAACAATCCCAGGCCCAAAAGTCTTAGATTCTTTACCATAAGATTAATTCTAGCATATAAGAATTATCCCTCTAGGGACCATCCCCGCGAAAGCGGGGATCTTACCGAGCTTACATAGATCCCCGATTACTTTCGTCGTTCTCTCCCTCGGGGATGGACTAGAAGTTAAAGCAGTCAGACCCTTAAAAAGCCACCGGCTTTGAGTGCCAGTGGCTTTCTTGTTACGTGATCCTTGTTACGTGTTACGTGATTGATACTTATAAGCGAGCGGATAAATTCCGAGCATCAGCAAGAACAAGAGATAGCCGACGGAATTTCCGGTTCGAGGAAGTTCTGTGGCTGCACCCAAAACTTGGGGTGCTGGGGTTGGTGTAGGTGTGGGTATTGGCACGAAGGTGCTGCAATCAAGACAGCTAATTCCACCGCCTCCGCCGCCACCGCCGCCCCCTCCACCACCACCGCCGGATTCAACAGTAATGCCGATCTCGTCATGATCATTATTAGAATTCAAATCAATATCTGGGTCCAAATCAACATCCGCTTCGTTGAGGATGGTGCCGCTGGATGCTTCTACTGTAGCGACAATAGTCAAGGTTACGGTTTGTCCGTTAGTTAGGGCGCCGATGGTCCAGATGTTGGTATTCTCATCATACGTGCCTTGCGTAGCATTAGCTGAATCAAAACTTAAATCTGAAGGCAAGGCATCTGTAACTTCGACCGAAGTTGCGGTATCCGGTCCATGATTCGTCACATTGACCGTGTATGTAACTTGCTGGCCTTGGCTGACTGATTGGTCATCCACTTCTTTGGTCAATTCCAGATCCGCGCTTGGCTCCCCGCCGCCCTGACCATCTTCGAAAATGTTCGTAAAGGTACAGATAATCGCTTGATCTGCGCCGACTTCGACGGCATTGTCCTCGCCAACTGTAACTGCCATATTGTCATTGGCCGCATTCACACAAGTCAGCGATGAGCTGTAATTCGATCCAGGATCGGCTTCAGAAACATAGTAAGTCCCGACTTCGACTTCATTTGGTCCCGTCGTGGCATCCACTTCATCCACTGGCTCAGAATCAACATCGTCATCTCCGGCAGTCGTGCCGATCGCTAAAGTAGTACTGCCGGCAGTACCTACCCAAACTTTAATCAACTCAATCGTCCCGGTTTCGGGCGGGGGCGGAAATTCGTATTGGTTTAGTACAATTAAGACGCGATTTGGATTGCCTTCCGTTAGGAAAATATCACCATCCGTATCCAGATTCCGATCGCCATCATTTAATAAATTAAGATCAAACAATTCTCCCGAATAAGGGAAGAAGTCTCCCAGATCGTTAACAGTGGAACTAAATTGATCATTATAACCGACTTCGCTCCAGGTCTCATCATCGGCCAGAGTAATCTCTTCTTCTCCGTAGTAATAATGACCCAATGCCAAATTCGAGATTGTCACACATTCCGCGTCCTGATCCTCATCCTCACCGATCAAATTAGCATTAAAGGTCAGCGCGGCATCAAACACGGTATCCGAGGGCACTGGCTGGGCAGAGACTCCTTGTGAAGTCACGGTATTCAACCAAGGAATGGTGAAACTCACGCCGTCAACTTCTGTGCCGTCCACAATGTTGCCTTGCTCATCAGTAATAATTTTACAGACTGTGATCGAACCAGTTGGCTCTTCCGTTTCTTGGAACGTATTGGTGAAAGTACAGACAATCTCTTGATCTGCGCCGACTTCTACGGCATTGTCCTGGCCAACTGTGACTTCAGCGTTATCGTTGGCAGTATTGATACAAGTCAGCGAAGATTGATAATTTAGGCCGGGGTCGGTTTCAGAAACATAGTAAGTACCAACTTCAACTTCGTTAGGACCGGTTGAAACGTCAGCTTCATCAGCCAATTCCGAATCAACATCATCATCTCCGGCAGTCGTGCCGATCATGACGATCGTGACCCCCGCCGCTCCGACCCATTCTTTCTCTAGTTCGATCGTGCCGGTCTCTGGTTCCTCTTCTGGAACATTAAAGGCAACACAGTAATAAGTTTGGTTGGCCTCTGGTTCATCAACCCTTTCCCAGTTGTCATAATTTGTGACATCGCTATGGCAGTACATTTCAGCTGATACATCAGACTCCGTATCCTCTGGAGCGGCAAATGGAATAAATCCTTCCTTCAGAACTTCCCGAACGAAGAAATGCCAAACATCATCAGTATCAAACGTTGTGGTAAGAACGCCATTTGAATCCGTCGCGCCAATGATAGTTTCCCATGGGCTTCCAGCCTCACCGATAAATGACCCGCCCGGATCAAGCGTATTCGGGTCATCATCATTGGCTACATTCTCTGGTCCCCAATATCTGATTTGGAACTGCCAGTCCGG
>MFER01000013.1 GCA_001777655.1 Candidatus Doudnabacteria bacterium RIFCSPHIGHO2_02_FULL_43_13b | reverse complement strand
ATGATTTTACGCAAACCACAGACCGCAACTGCCGTCCGGCCCATCAACCGGCCAGCGCCCGCGGTCCATCGACCGGATCCGAAAGCCACCCTCAAAGTTATTCCTTTGGGCGGAATCGAGGAAGTCGGCGAAAACATGACCGTATTGGAGTACGGCGATGATATTGTTGTCATTGATATGGGCTTGGGGTTTCCAGATGAAACCATGCCCGGGATTGATTACATTATTCCCAACACCAAATATCTGGAAGAAAACAAAAAAAGAATCAGGGGGGTAGTTATTACCCATGGTCACTTAGACCACATCGGCGCCATTCCCTACATCATGCCGAAAATCGGCGACCCGCCAATTTTCACCATGAAACTCACTGCCGAGTTTATCAAAAAACGGCTGGATGAATTTCACCTGCTGGGCCGATCCCAAATTAATGTCGTCAACAAAGACGATATCTTAACTTTGGGTAATTTCCGGATTCGATTTTTCCGGCTTAACCACAACATTCCCGATAGCGTGGGGCTAGCGATCAACAGTCCGGCCGGATTATTAATCTACGCGACTGACTGGAAATTTGACCACACCCCGGTTGATAATCGACCAACCGAATTTGATAAATTAGCCAAATTTGGCGGGGAAGGCGTGGCATTGCTCATGTCTGATTCTACTAATGCCGAAAAACCCGGCTATTCTCTGTCTGAAAGAACCTTGGGCGATACCATAGATCGAATCATGCAGGAAGCTGATGGTCGGGTGATTTTTACCACTTTCTCTTCTCTGATCTCGCGGGTTCAGCAAGTTTTGGATGCCGCCCATAAGACTAATCGAAAAGTAGTCGTCACTGGTCGGAGTTTAGTAAATAGCGTGGAAATTTGTCTGGCCACGGATTACCTCCGATTGCCGGCAAAAAACATGATCATCAAAATGGAACAAGCCAAAAAATTGCCAGACAACCAGGTGATTATTCTGACCACTGGCTCTCAGGGTGAAGAATTTTCAGCCCTGGCGCGAATCTCTAGAAGTGAACATAAGACCATTTCCATCAAAAAAGGCGACACAGTGGTTGTTTCGGCTTCTCCAATTCCTGGGAACGAACGGTCAATCTCTTCCACACTCTCGAGTTTGGCTCGATTGGGCGCAAAAGTCCTCTACCAAAAAATTCTTGATATTCACACCTCGGGACACGCCTATCAAGAAGATTTGAAACTTATGATTTCTTTAACCAAGCCTAAATACTTCATGCCAATTCACGGCGAACATCACATGTTAGTCGCGCACGCCCGACTGGCGAAGGATGTCGGGGTTCCAGAAAATAATATTTTTATTCTGGATAATGGCCAAATGTTAGAGTTGTCAACCATTGGTGCCAAAACCGTCGAAGCACAAATCCCAACGGGGTATGTCTTCGTCGACGGATTAGGCGTTGGTGATGTCGGCGAGGTCGTTTTACGCGATCGACAGGTGATGAGCAAAGATGGCATGTTTGTCGTCATCATGACGATAGACCGCAAATCCGGGAAACTGACCCAACAACCGGATATTATTTCTCGCGGCTTTATCTATATGAAAGGATCGGAAGATCTGCTCAAAGAAGTCAAACACGAGGTCCGCAAAGCCGTGGAAAGCAAGAATGGCAACGGAAAAAGCTTCAAAGAGCCCAACTGGGCTTATCTGAGATCAGAGGTCCGAGACCAGATCGGCGAATTCTTGTTTACCAAAACCGAACGCCGCCCAATGATCCTGCCAGTGGTGATTGAAGTTTAAAGTAGAAAGTTAGAAGTAAAAGGTAAATATTCCCTTTTTGCCTTTCTATTTTTTACTTTTTACCTTTTACTTTTCATAAGTTATAATACCTTCATGAATCCCGTTAGAAATATAACATTGCTGGTATACAATAACCTAATACTTAACGGGATAAAAAATTAAATACCACTATTTATTAACTAATCATTATTTCTAAACGGGATGAATCCCGTTAGAAATTGCACATCGTTAATGTCTAGCAGAAGAGTACTTAACGGGCTGATTATAAATATATAAATTTATTAACTAATCATTATTTCTAAACGGGATGAAAGAAACTATTGTTTCAGGGATCCGGGCTTCGGGACGGTTACATATTGGCAATTATTTGGGGGCTTTAAAGCAATTTGTGGACTTGCAAAATGCAGGTGACCATAATTGCTATTTTTTTATTGCGGATTTACATGCCCTCACCACCCCGTTTGAGCCCAAAGAATTATCCCAAAACACTCTAGAAGTCGCTGCTGATTATCTGGCCGCTGGTATCGATCCTGACAAGGCCACTTTTTTCTTACAAAGCCAAGTGATGGAGCATGTGGAACTGGGTTGGATTTTTAATTGCCTAACCTCTTTGGGAGAGCTGCAACGCATGACTCAATTCAAAGATAAGTCCAAGCAGCACAGAGAAACCATAAACGGTGGATTACTGACCTACCCAACCCTGATGGCGGCTGATATTTTACTTTACAAACCAACTGCGGTGCCGGTGGGTGATGATCAAACCCAACATGTGGAACTAACCCGCGACCTGGCACGCAAATTTAACAACCGCTTCGGTCAAACCTTTCCGGAACCAAAAACTTTTCTTCGAAAACCCCTGCGCATCATGAGCCTGTCAGACCCAATGAAAAAAATGAGTAAAACCGGTGATGACCCCTCGGCTCCGCTCGGGGCAGGCGCGCTGATGCTAGATGATCCGCCGGAAGAAATTTTGCGCAAACTAAAGAAAGCGCTCACCGCCACTGATGCCAAAGAAAAATCTCCAGGTGTCGCGAATCTATTTTTACTCCTTGATCATTTCGGGACAAAAGATCAAATCAAACAATTTTCCGAGCAACAAAAAAAGAATACGATTAAATATTCAGAACTGAAAGAAACCCTCGCTCATCAAATCGCTGACCACTTTGGAAAATTTCGAACCAAGAAAACACAACTTTTAAATAACCCAACACAAATTAAAAATACCCTAGTAACAGGAGCTGCGAAAGCTCAAAAAATTGCCTCCCAAACCCTTTCTGAAGTGAAACAGAAAATCGGTCTTCTAAGATCACCCTAACAGGTGATCTTTCTTTTAAGGAGGACTCATGCTTGCCGAGCTCATTTATGTCCATTTCGAAGGACGCGGCATGTATCTGTTCGAATGGCATGTTCATGGCCTGCTTCTAGGCAACCCCATCCCCAAAGAGTACCAAGTTCACCGATGCGACGTGGAAGTGGCCCAAGGGTCGGTGAATCTGACCATGAGCAATGGGGGTCAACCGATCGACACTGAGGCTCTTGAACGCCACCTCAACAAGCTCGGAACCTTTGGCGCGGTCAAAGTCGGCACTTTCGGCACCACCGAAGTTGAGGCCGTAGCCTAGGCGGTCAAGTCTTTACCCGACCCCCGCCTTCTTTTTTTATCAAAAATTTTTCTCTAACAAGAATGCTAAAACCTCGAACTATGTATCTTCTCTTGACCGATCGGTCAGGGTAGTGTACATTAGGATTATGAATATTACTGAAAGGATATTTAACTTTATTAAAAAAGCAGGCGAAGTAGCGTCAGAAATTACAATTACCTATCAAGAAGAAAGAAAGATTCTTCGATCTAGTTATTATGGCAGTATCAACCGATTGGAAAAGCAGGGGTTGATTGAGAAGCGAAAAAAACAAAAACGGCTATATTATGCCGTGACAGAGCAGGGTAGAAAATATAGATTTCCGAAAAAAATAGAGCACGAAAGAAGAACTGATGGGCTTTCGACGGTAATTATTTTTGATATCCCTGAAACGATGAGCAGACAGCGTACTGTATTCCGTCGTTTTCTTCAACACAACGATTATGCCTTATTACAAAAAAGCGTAATGATCAGTCCAAAAAAATTTTCAAAAGACATCGTTGAGCTAATGGAAGAGCTTAAAGTTCGCCCGTACATCACAGTTTTATCGAGCAAGGTTTATTATTTCTGACACTACATTGTACTTCGCCTTGACCGATCGGACAAGTCAGAGTACAAAAATATTTTATTTACTTTCTGAGCAACTCTAAAAACTCTTGGGAGGTTATGCGGATTCCCACTCCGTAGCTACTTCTGGGAATTTACTAAGTTTATTTCGAAAAATCTCTTGGATTTTATTTAAACCTTTTTGAGTTTTAGATTCAAATCGAAGAACTAGAGCGGGTAAATTTGAAGAAGCTCGAACCAAACCCCAACCTTCCTCAAAATAAACACGCGCTCCATTGATATCAATCACTCTGTAACCCTCTGATTTAAATTCCTCCGTTATTTTTTTTACAATTTCATATTTTGATTCATCTGGGACATGAGCATGAAGAGCCGGTGTGGAAATATAATATGGAGTATTGGCAATAATTACTGAGAGGGGCTTATCTTGTGCTGAGATATATTCCAATAATTTTAATCCTGCAAAATTGGCATCATCAAAACCATAATAGTCGTCCATAAAAAATGTGTGGCCAGATTGTTCTCCACCAAAGCTCCCTTTTTCATCGCGTAATTTCTTTTTTACATACATATAACCCGTGGGAGTCATCATCGGAATACCGCCGTGCGCGGTAATATCTTCTGGTAAAGCTTCTGAAACTTTCACATCAAAAGCAATCTTGGCTCCTGGTTTTTTTTCCAAAACAGCCCTTGAAAGTAAAATTAACCATCGATCGGGCCAGATTATTTGTCCCTTCTCATCAGTTACACCTAAGCGATCACCATCAGCATCAATTCCTATTCCGATATCCGCTTGATTTTTTAATACCTGCCTGCCCGTGTCTTCCATCATTTCCACATTAGCAGGATTCGGCACATAGTTTGGATAAGTCGGGTCTAAATCTGTATTTTGTTCTATTACTTCACACCCAAATTTTCGAAAAAGTTCAGGCGAGAATATACTGCTGGTGGCGTTGGCAGTATTAACTACAACTTTAAGTTTTCGGCCAAGTTTAACTCTAGATAACATATCCTGAAAATATGCTTCAGTAATATCTTCGTCCCGGAAATTACCTTGACCCTTGGTAAATTTTCCTGATTCCGCAATCCTTAATACTTCTTTTATCTGGGCGCCGTTTAAAGTTTTAGAGTAATCGATTCCTAGTTTCAGTCCGTTCCATCCTGCGGGGTTATGACTGGCCGTGACCATAAGTCCACCCTTTATCTTAAAATGATAAGGCGCCCAATATATCATTGGAGTAAGACATGTACCTATGCCAATGACATTAATGCCACAACTTTGAAGAGATTTAATAGCGGCTTTATAAAAATCTTCGGAGGTTCGGCGATTATCGTGCCCCACCACTGCATCAGTAATGTTAAGCTTGCGCAACAAAGTTCCAAAACCTTTAACTATCAAGGTTATGGATTCGACATTCAGCTGATCAGATTTTTCTTCACCGCGAATATCGTACTCGCGGAACATGTATTGGTTAAGTTTGTTCATACCTTGGCGCACAAAAAGAGGCGCGAGCCTCTTTTTGTGATATTATTTTTGCTCTCGCCACTCTTCCGGATTCTTGGAGAGATCCGCAGGTTTAATCTCTTTGATCTCCACTGTTCCGGTATCAGGATCAATGGTTCTGGTTTGATAATCTTCACCTTTTTCTCGAGCCATATTATATGTTCTCCTTTCACAGGTAGTCTAACAAAAAATGCTACCGGCAGGCAAGTTGCACAACACTGTTGCCAGCCAAACGGCCGACAAATACCAACTCTGGCTACTCCAAGGATATTATACTAAATTATATTGACTACTTCCATTCTCTATTGACAATCTCAAATCCAGATGATACACTTTTGATACACTTAAAATTTAACTAATTTATGCCCACTACCAAAACTCGAATCAACGTCAGTTTATCCGATGAATTAAATTCCGCTTTGAAAAAATTGGCTTCCAGGGACCAAATCCCGACCGCCACCAAAGCCGAACGGCTTTTGGAGATTGCTTTAGAAATCGAGGAAGACGAAGTCTGGAATAAGATTGCCAGCCAGCGCGAAAAAACGAAAAATGTTCATTACCTATCTCATAATCAGACCTGGAAATGACTTTCCAGATTATTTATCACCCGCTGGTTGTGCGTGATGATATTCCTAAGCTTTCGGCTGAATGGAAAAGCAAAATTCAGAAAGCAATTGAAGAACGTTTAACTACTCACCCGGAAACTTATGGCAAGCCCTTGCGTAGATCGCTGAAAGGATATCGTAAATTGCGGGTCGGAGACTATCGCGTAATTTTTTTATTGGAAAAAAATACAATCAAAATCCTCGTTATCCAGCACCGTTCGGTTGTGTATGATCGAATTAATAAACGAATATAATGTCATTTTCCATCGGAATTGTCGGCCTGCCTAACGTCGGCAAATCAACTTTGTTTAACGCGCTCACCCGCCAGCAAGCGGCGGCTTTGAATTTTCCATTCACGACGATCGATCCGAATGTCGGCGTGATTTCGGTTCCTGACGAACGATTGGAAAAACTGGCGGTCTTAGAAAAATCCGCCAAGGTTGTCCCGACCGCGATTGAATTTGTCGATATCGCCGGGCTCATTCGGGGCGCCTCTGAGGGTGCAGGCTTAGGCAATAAATTTCTCTCTCATATCCGCGAAGTGGATGCGATTGTCCAAGTGGTACGATTTTTTGAAAATAAAGACATCATCCACGTCGATGGGTCAGTCAATCCGCTGCGAGATATCGAGGTGGTTAATTTGGAATTGATGCTGGCGGATTTGGCCACTGTCAATAAACGGCTAAATAGTCTCCACAGCGAAGTTAAATCCGGAGATAAACAAGCAATCATTTTAAAAACGGCCCTGGAAAAAATCAAAGCAGTGTTGGAAGCTGGACAGTTGGCCAAAACTGTCGGGCTTTCAGACGAAGAGGCCCGGTTGGTCAAGCAACTGCAACTGTTGACTATGAAACCTATGCTTTATGTGGCTAATTCACCAGCATCCCTAAATTTGACGATCGCACAAAATAAGGATATCTCTCCAGATCAAATTATACAAATAGACGTCAAGCTGGAAGCAGAACTAACTGAGCTCTCTGACAACGAACGAGCTGAATACATGAAAGAGTTAGGGATCGCTGAGTCCGGTCTAAACCGCTTGGCTCGGGCTGCCTACCAACTGCTAAATCTGATTACCTTTATTACTGCCGGACCGATAGAAACCAAGGCTTGGACGATTGTAAAAGGGACCAAAGCGCCGCAAGCGGCCGGGGTCATCCATACTGACTTTGAAAAAGGCTTTATCAAAGCCGAGGTCATTGCTTGGGACAAACTATTGGCAGCCGGCGGTTATGGCCCTGCTCGCGAGAAGGGCTGGCTTCGTCTGGAAGGCAAGGAATACGTAGTGCAGGACGGCGACGTCTGCCATTTTCGGTTCAACATTTAGGGTCTTGCCAAGTCCGCTACTTTTTGCTAAAATGGCTAAGCTTTATCAATTTAACTCATTTTCGTCCCGCCAAAAAGGCAGGGTGATAACAGGAGACCTGTTATGCCAAAATATGAGCTGATGTATATTGTATCTTCAGCCGTTTCCGACAACGATGTGCCCCAAATCAGTACCGAGGTTGATAAATTCGTCACTGATAATGGCGGCAATGTTCTGAACCAACAAATGTTGGGAAAGAAAAAATTGGCTTATCCAATTTCCAAAACCCGGAACGGTTTTTATGTTGTAGAAACTTTTAATTTAGAAGGAAAAAAATTACAATCCCTGGATAATAAACTTCGCTCCATTGAGCCGATTATTCGCTATTTGGTTGTGAATGTTGAAGACCAGGAAATCAGAGCGGCTAAGGATCGGAAAATTCAGGAAAAAATGCGGGCCAGCCGCAAACCAATCAGAACTGAAAGTTCCTTGCCGGAAATTAAACTGACGGAAAGTGAACTAGAAGCTAAAATTGCTCAAGCCATTGGCTCGGAAGATTTAACAAAATAATTAGATCCCCGCCTTCGCGGGGATGGGAGAATATTATGGATTTAAACAAAGTACAAATCATCGGGCGACTCACTCGTGATCCGGAAATCCGCACCACGCCAAACGGCGCCAACGTCGCCTCTTTTTCCGTGGCAACCGGATTTACCTGGACTGATGCAACGGGCCAAAAAAAAGAACAAACCGAATTTCATAATGTCGTAGCCTGGAGGAAGCTGGCTGACATCATCGGACAATATCTAAAAAAAGGCTCGCAAGTCTACATCGAGGGCAGACTACAAACTAGATCGTGGGATGATAAAACCAGCGGCCAGAAGCGCTACCGCACTGAGATTATCGCCGACAACATGATCATGCTGGGTCGCCCCGGTGGAAATCAGAAATCAGAGATCAGAGATCAGAGATCAGAAGAAATAGTTCAACCCGAGCCGAAATCAGATACGCCGGAAATTCAAATTGACGACAGCGATCTACCATTCTAACTTTTAACTATGGCCCTTCAACCAATAAGAAAAACTTGCTTGTTCTGTTCAGAAAAAATCTCTTACGTGGATTATAAAGACACGCAGTTTTTGCGTCGCTTCATGTCGCCGCATGCTAAAATCCTCTCGTCCAATAAAACCGGGTCCTGTTCCAAACACCAGCGGATGATTGCCCAGGCCCTGAAACGAGCCCGCCATATGGCCTTGCTGCCCTTCACCAGCACTTAAAATGTCTGTCCTAGATTTTAGCGACCTTAAATCCACAGGTCACATTATTAAATACAACAACGAACCATACCAGATCATCTGGTCAAATTTTATGCGCACCGCGCAAAGAAAACCGGTGATCCAAGCGAAGCTTAGGAACCTCATGACCGGCAAAGTCATGGAGTACTCATTCAAGTATGGCGAAAAAATCGAAGGCGCGGATGTGACCAAACGCAAATGCCAGTATCTTTACTCTGATGATGAAGGGGCGCATTTTATGGATCCCGAATCATTTGAAACCATTGTCGTGCCGAAAATTATCGTGGAAGATCAAATCAAATTTTTGAAAGAAGGATCAGATACCACGATCATGTTTTTCGAAGACCGACCAATCGCTCTAGACCTGCCGATCAAAATTGATCTGAAGGTGATGGAAACGACCCCAGGGGTGAAGGGCGATACGGCCACGGGCGGCAGTAAGCCGGCGACTCTGGAAACCGGATACGTCGTGAATGTTCCCTTGTTTATCAAAGAAGGCGATGTCGTCCGCGTCAACACTCAATCTGGCGATTATGTCGAGAGAGCAAGTAATTAGTATTCCACTGTTACTGACCCGAAAAAGGACGGATTGAGGTGGTCATGAAACTTCCAGGTGCCGGCCTGGTCAAAAGTAAATGACCAGGAGGCGGAAGCAGCAATGGCCTGTCTTGGGTCAAACGCTGGATAATCGGTATGGATTGGGTGAGGGGCTGAAGCCGGCCAATGATTCTTCTTATCATTGTTGACGAAAGTTACAGTAGAACCTTTTTTGATCGTAATGGTTGATGGTTCAAAACCATTTGCGTTCATTGAGATCGTGGCCGAAGTATCAAAATTTACAATAGTTTCTGGAGTATTGGGTTCGTCTGGAGTCGGCATGGTGCTGGATGTCGCAGGAGGCATCTCGACCTGGGTTTGGTCATTATTATCTTGCGTGTTTTCATTAGTCGGCTGGTTTTTGTTACAGGCGGCGGCAACGAAAACTAATGCTAAAACAATCACGAAAATTTTTAACTTCATTAAGTCCTTTCTTTTTTAATTAAATTATACGCCGCGGGCTCTTATGGCCTCGGCGATGCGATTAATAGCTAAAATAAAAGCGGCATTGCGAAAATCAGTTTTATGTTGCCTTTGCACAGCCAGAACATTTTTCCAAGCATTCGCCATATAAGCAGTCAATTTTTTTAAAACTTCCTCCCGGCTCCAATAATACCCAGAAAGATTTTGCGTCCATTCCAAATAAGAAGTAGCCACCCCGCCGGAATTAGACAGCACGTCCGGAATAACCCAAATTCCACGGCGGTGCAATACCACATCGGCCTTTGGAGTAGTTGGCCCGTTGGCCATTTCGATAATCAGCTTGGCCTTGATCCGTTTAGCGTTGTTTTTCTGAATCTGGTTTTCAAGTGCCGCTGGTACTAATACATCGACTGGCAGTTCCAAAAGTTTCTCGTTGGTCACATCAATTGTTCCCGGATACCCTTTTAGTGCCCCGGTTTGTTTTTTGTATTCTTCAACTTTTTCTATATTCAATCCCTTGGGCGCATAAATGCCGCCTTTCGAATCAGAAAGCGCCACTACCTTAAATCCGGCCTTGGCGGCAAGACGAGCAAAAAATGACCCGACGTTGCCAAATCCAGAAACCGCTACAGACGCCCCTCGTTTAAGTTTGCGCGCGCTGGCTGCCGCTTTCAAAATTTCCACACCCCCAAAACCAGTCGCTTCTTCGCGTCCCTGTGATCCTCCCATACTCAGAGGTTTTCCCGTAATCACCGCTGGTTCAAATCTGCCGGTTAATTTGGCATATTCATCCACCATCCAGGCCATGATTTCTGGGGTCGTATTCACATCCGGCGCCGGCACGTCCACGTGCGGGCCAATGTCTTTATAGATTAAATCAATAAATTTACGCGAGAGTCGCTCGAGCTCGCCCTTGGATAATTTTTTGGGATCCACGATAATCCCACCCTTGCCGCCGCCATATGGCACGTCCACTACCGCGTTTTTAATGCTCATCCAAAATGCCAAGGCTTTGACTTCGTCCATATCCACTTGCGGATGAAAACGTAAGCCACCTTTGAATGGGCCTCTGGCATCATTGTATTGCACGCGGAATCCTTGAAAAACTTTAATTTCACCGTTATCCATCCTAACCGGGATTGAAACGGATAAAATCCGCTTCGGTTGGCGCAAGATAGCCAAAATTTCTTTATCAAGTTTCAGAACCTTGGCCGCATTATCGAGTTGCTGCATCGCGGACTTGAATGAATTGATTTTTTCCATAAATTAATTTACTTTCTCCGGCCCTCGATCATAATAGCTTGCGATAAATCGTAAAATTTGACTTTCATCATATTGATCAAGTTTGTCCAAATGCGTCCAAGCCGCTAAAGCAATCGCCGCGTCGTTCGCCTCTCTTGGTTCAACAATAACCTTGCGGTATCGTTTAGCAAAATCTTGCAACAAATTAACGGTCTGTTCGTCAACCGATCCTGGTTTGTAGGCAATCCAAACTCCGCCGTGTTCTAGATTATGGATCAATTGCTCATCTGGCTGGGTGGCTTTATAAATTCCCCATTCAGCAGCTTGTGGCCAATGCCAACCCGAGGTCGGCGGATTGGAATTATAGGCCGGATGATCAAAAGAACCTTGGTCAATGTGTAACTGCCCTTGATCTTCTAAAGTTTGACCTGGTAAATTTTCGGGCTGCTGCTGGCTGTTCGATGTCGAGAATAACCAAAATCCTAGTCCCAAAACCGCTAAAATAACAATTATATAAATTAAAATGACTTTCATCCCGTTTAGAAATAGTGATTAGTTAATAATCAATATAATTTCATCATTAGCCCGTTAAATACTGTTTCTAACGGGATTCATAAGCTCAAGAATTATAGCACAGATCTAGCCTTGGTCCAGGTGGAGGTATTTTTCCGCATCCATGGCAGCCATACAGCCCATGCCAGCGGCGGTCACGGCTTGGCGATACCGATAGTCGCGGACATCGCCGCCGACAAATACCCCATCAATACTAGTTTTTGTCCCGTCTTTGGGCACGATATAGCCTTTCACATCCAGTTCAATCTGGCCTTGGAAGATTTCGGTATTAGGCTTGTGGCCGATGGCAATAAACACGCCGTCAATCGCTCGCTCTTCGGATTTGTTGCTAGCCAGATCTTTGACTTTCACCCCAGTGAGATGATCATTACCTAAAAATTCCTCCACCACTTTATTATATTCAATCCTAATTTTCGGATTGGCTAGCGCGCGGTCTTGCATAATTTTACTAGCCCGCAGTTTGTCACTGCGATGTATAACAGTTACATGCTTGGCAAATTTAGTCAGGTATGACGCTTCTTCCATGGCCGCATCCCCGCCGCCAACCACGACAATCTCTTTATTTTTGAAGAAAAACCCGTCACAGGTGGCGCAGGCGGAAATCCCATGCCCTCGGAATTTATCTTCTGAAGGCAGTCCGAGCCACATCGATGAAGCACCGGTAGCGATAATCACTGATTCCGTCGAATATTCTGCTTCAGCAGTCCAAACCTTGAAAGGTTTTTTAGAAAAATCGACTTTGGTTACGTCTTCGTATTTGATGATACCGCCGAAGCGTTCGGTTTGCGCGATAAAATTCTGCATCAGCTCCGGCCCCTGGATGCCTTTGTGAAAACCGGGAAAATTTTCCACTTCCGTGGTCAGCATCAGCTGGCCGCCAAAATTTAAGCCGGCCAAAACTAGAGGCTTCAAGTCCGCCCGCGCCGCATAAATTCCCGCGGTCAAGCCGGCCGGGCCGGAACCGATGATGATAACTTTGTGTAGTTCCATAATTAGGTTATAGGTTGTAGGTTTTAGGTTATAGTCTATAAACTATAACCTATCCCCTATAACCTCACTTTAATTTCTTAATCTGTGTCCAGTCAGAGGTCAACCCCACTCCACCCTTTTGCCTCATCAAATAATCATAAGCCGCGAGGGCGGCAGTGGCGGCCTCGCCAGCCGAGATCACCGCTTGTTTGTATAAACTGCTGGTCGCATCCCCGGCGGCAAACATTCCAGGAACCGAAGTAGACTGGTCAGCATTAACAACGATTTGCTCCTGCTCATCTAACTCTACTACATTTTGAACAATTTTGGAATTAATCACATAGCCAAGCTCCACGAAAATCCCTTCCACGGCCAACTCCCGAATTTTGCCGGTTTTTAAATCTTGAATTTTCATGCCAGATACTTGATTTTCCCCTAAGATCTGCTGGACTTGAGACCAAATCACTAACTCCACGTTAGCTTTCCCAAACAAGGCTTTACTTAGGGCCGGGTGGGCGTTAAATTTATCAGTTTTGGACAAAATATAGAGTTTTTTCGCATATTTGGACAGCATCAGGGCAGCATCGGCGGCGATGTCTCCAACACCGACCACAGCCACAGTTTTGTTTTTATAAAGCGGGGCATCACAGTTCGCGCAATAAGAAACTCCTCGGCCCTTCAATTCATTCTCTCCCGGCACTCCTAAATCTCTTGGCGTTTTGCCGTACGCCAAGATTAAGCCTTGGGCTTTATATTGTGATCCGTAGGCGGAGACAACAAAAAAGGGAAGGTTTCCGCCTTTGGCGGAAATTTTCGAAACCTCACTGATGACAAATTCGGCGCCATAATTTTGCGCCTGCGCTCGAATTTTTTTTACTAATTCCAGTCCGCCAATTTGTTCAAGCCCAGGATAATTTTCTATCAAATCCGTATAGTTGGCCTGACCGCCAAGATCTTTGCCTATGACCAAAACCTTTAAACCACGGCGAGCGGCAAAGAGAGCAGCGGTAAAACCGGCAACTCCAGCTCCGACAATAATTACATCATACATAATATTTACTTTGACCTTTGATTTTTGGCTTTGGCATTAATTATCGTATTTTCCAAAAGTTTGGCTACGGTGATCGGCCCGACTCCTCCTGGAGTTGGCGTAATTAAAGATGCCACCAACCTTACTTCTTCAAATTTTACGTCACCGAATATCTTCTTTTTGCGAAACGAAACTCCCGCATCAACAACCACTACTCCTCTTTTCAGCATCCGGGCCTTAATCAATCCCGCAATCCCGGCCCCCGTAATTAAAATGTCTGCTTGTTTGGTTAACGCTGCTAAATTTTTCGTTTCTTTATTACACACTGTCAGGGTCAAGGGCATTTGAATTAACAGGTTGGTCAAAGGCTTGCCGATTAAATCACCACTGCCGACTAAAACTACATGTTTACCAATCAGTGGAACCTTGTGTGAATGTAATACTTCCAAGATCGCGCCTGGGGTGGGTGGGACTAGAGAATTTTCACCAATCACTAACTTACCAAGAGATTCCCAGGATAGATAGTCCACATCCAGTTCTGGCTTGAGCGTATTTAATACCAATCTTTTATCAATCGTTTTGGGTAGTGGCAACTGCACGATAATTCCGGAAAGACTCGGGTTGGTTTGGATGCGCCTAATTTCATTAACCAATTTTTGGGTGCTGATGTTTTCGTCGTATTTGAACAAGGAAAATTCGATGCCAATCAATCCGGCTGCTTCTTGTTTTTTCCGAACATACGTTTGGGAGGCCGGATCTGACCCGACCAAAACTACAGCCAAATGCGGCCGCAGGTGATGAGCGGCGATTGCTTGCCGAAGTCGGGTAAATATTCCCTTGGCAATTCTATTTCCATCAACTATTATGCTCATATGTCTTATTATTTTAACATTATTTAAGAGTAACAAAAAGAGGGATTTAAACGTTAAAGCCTATGATTGATGAACATGAAATTCAGAATTTAGTAAGCCAAGCCCAGCAAAAAGATGGGGCCGCTTTCGCTCGAATCTACGATTTATTGGCTCAATCAATTTATAATTTTTTATTAAGCAAGCTTCGACACAAAGAAACGGCAGAAGACTTAATGCACACAGTCTTTCTTAAAGCATGGCAAGGTCTTAGTTCGTACCAAGCCAGACCCAATGCTAAATTTTCAACCTGGCTTTACCAAATCGCCAACTATACCTTGATTGATTACTGGCGCACAAAAAAAACCACTGTAGAACTTGAAGTGGTGGAAAATCTTTCCCAGTTCGCTGAGGATCCCAAATTATACGAAGAATATGAATATCTCTGGAAAGCTATTGCTCAACTCCCACTAACCTACCAAACCGTATTGGACTTAAGATTTAAACAAGATCTGTCGGTGGAGGAAACTGCTCACATCATGAGAAAAACTCAAATCGGCATCCGCGTTCTCCAACATCGAGCGGTTAAAGCATTAAAAAGTAAGTTAAATGCAAATTCTTCCTGACAAACAAACTGATCAGAACCTTATAAAACTGTTAAAAGCCAACAGTAATAATTTTCACTTTAATCAAACTCAAATCAAACAACGTTTACTCCAATCCATCCGACAAACACCACAAGCAGCGGTTCGCATTCCCTTTCGGTGGATTCTTGAATATGGCAGCGCGGTTGCGCTCATCATTATCTTGGCTACCGCCACATTTGGTTTTGCTGCCAACAGCAACCCGGGAGATAAATTTTTTCCTATCAATAAATGGGGAGAACAAGTAATTTTAAGCTTACCTCTTAATGACCAGACTATTGCGCAAATTCATACCAATATCGTGAACAAACGACTACGGGCCCTCACCAAACTGGAAAACGAGGAAAATCAGCAAGCGCAGGAAACACCAGCAATCAATAATCGCCGCTTAATCACAGTCAAGGAGTCCCACGAAACTCTCAGTGCGGCTATCACCACTATTACTGCTCAAAAAGAAGCCTTAAGGGCTTCCGATAATAGTGAGTCTATAAATGCCCTAAACCAGGTGTTGACTCGTCTGGAAAATCTGGCCAAGCAGCAGGAAGAAAAAATTGAAGCAATTGAATCACATACACAAAATGACCAGGTCCGCGAAGAAATCGAGGATCAACTCAAACAAATCCACGAGGTCCGAAACCAAGTTTACCAAGAATCAAAAATCCAGGGTAAATCAATCGATAACGAAGAAAATTAGAGATATTTCTTTAACCCTATTAAGAATTCTTGATGAAGATCAAGTTGTTTTTTTGTCCCTAACCAAACCAGGTGTTTATTCTGTGGATCAAAAATAGTCTTTTCTAAAAGATGTCCGGCATCCATGTTCGATTTAGGTTCCAAAGAGCCTGGATTTAGTACCGCCTTTTTCGACAAATCGATAATTACTTGATTAATTAAATTTCCAATCCAATCATATGCAGCCAGCCCGCCCGCGACAGTCTGCCAGGCCGCGTTGGAATAAAGATCAGAAAGTTCAGCGATATAGTGACGGGTAATTTCTTTCGGTTTAGTTTTTTGAATTTCCTCTTCCGGCGCTCCTAAAACTAGTAACAGCTGGTGCCAAAAAAGATGCTGTTGGGGTTGTAAAATTTGCTCTTGATTCTTACGGGTGACCAAAATCTCCAAGGCTGTTTCTGCTTCAGGATCATCTGACTCCGAAAGGTTGCCTATGGCAAACCCCAAAAAACCCGGATCTCCTTCCTTCGAACCCCAAAAAGCAGATTGGACAAAAAACCACTGAATCATCAATTTCCGAAGTTTCTGTGGTTGAAGATTGGCCACACTTAAACCCTGGATGATTGGCCAATGGCTGAATTCGTGTTTAATATGCTCTTTCAACCATTCGACAAACTGTTCCCCGACCAGCTGTTCCATCGCCTCATTGGGGTTTGTGACGGTTTTGATATTATCGCTGTTTTCCATAACTCTAGTTTAAACAACTTATGGCCCCTTGCGCAACTGCCAATTTTTTGCTACCCCGACGTCTACTATTAATATTTAATTGAAGTCGGGGCTCCGACCGCAAGTTAGGTCTTGCGCGCCGGAGTAATATCTGCTATAATATATAGAGTATAAACGCAAGATTGGCGTGATTTTTTTATGAGTGATATTGTCCAAGGAATTTTAAATATTGCCAAAAGCGCGATAATCGTGCTGATGAAACAAACCCAAAAAGTTCTCTTTAAGAAAAAATGAACAGACTGATTTTAGTCAGTGTCCTCATCACCATCGTTTATTCTTGGGAAGATCTCAAACGAATTTTGATTAGTGTTCTAAAATCAGTCTTAAAGCAAACTCACCACCAGACAGCGAACCATCATCTCGACCAAATCGTCGGGATTGCTTTAATTTTGGCCACCATCCCCGCCAACTTGGCCTACGTTTTACTGACTGAAGGACCGTTATTGACTAAACTCATTGTCCTGCTCGTCGAACTGCTGCTAATTGGACTCATCGCTGAAATAACCAATCTGCTGATAGAAAAAAACCAAGCTCGACACACTTCATTTATTGTTTTTCTAGGAACTTTTGCCGTGGGAATAGTCAGCCCTGTTTTTTCTATCTTCGGGGGCATCATGCATGAACGGCGATTATTTGCCTCATATTTGCGTCATTTAATGTTTCCTATATTATTTGGATTAATATTAAAATACCTTAGTAATCGACTGGGAATTTTAGAGCTAACTAATCGCATCGATAATCTAATCAGTATTGCGGTCATCGGTCTGATAATTTCTATCACTATTGAATATTTGGAACAGCACTTTCGATCAGTTCATTGGCATTTGTCTGCTTATTTCCGGGTAATCCTCGGCGTGGTTGTTTTATTGATATTGTTTAGATCATAATTTAGTCTTGAAATTTCAAACAAATATTTGTATACTACCCAAGCCTTAATTCTGGCCCTATCGTCTAATGGTTAGGACAGCGGGTTTTCAGTCCGCTAATCCGGGTCCGACTCCCGGTGGGGTCACCAGGTAGTGACGCGTGCTTGAGTACCGAGAAGGCTCATATCTTAGCCCAATAATTTTTCAGAAAAAATCGCACCCCTCCAGGAATCGAACTAGACCCATCCTGTGAGCCGCGCAAGGCTACCGAGAGGGTTAGATTTTCCCATTCAAAATACCTCAATTTAAATAATTTTTTAATCATAACTCTACTCTATTTTTATGAAAAATAAGAAAATAATATTTTTTGATGGCGACGGTACTATCTGGTATCCCAAAAAAACCAAGCGGAAAAAAACCCCGCATTGGATATATTTAGATAAAAAAATCGGTAATAATTATCTTAAACATTTAGTTTTAACTCCATCAGCATTAGTTTCTTTAAAAAAGTTAAAAAAATTGGGCATTATATTGGTTTTAATATCAACACATCCGCACCCTCCCAAAGAAGCTGATGTTATTTTGAAAGCAAAGGTAAAACATCTTAAGCTAGAAGAATTATTTGATAATTTTTATACTTCCCGGGATAAACCAGATGGAAAAGGCGAGGTGATTCTAAAGGTTTTGCGCAAGAAACATATTCCAAAATCTCAAGCATTATTGGTAGGCGATAGTTACCGTTTTGATTATTTATCAGCAAAGAAAGTAGGAGTGGACGTGCTTCTCATAAAATCTGAATATTTGTGGCATCCAAACCGGGGAAGAAAGATACAAAAAACCATAAGCGGATTAAGAGATCTGGTTGGGATTATTAATTAGTTAGAGCCAAAGAAAAAGACGCGGGGTAAGATTGATTCATCTTACGTCGCGTCTTGTGTTAACCGATTTGCAACACCAAATTATCAAGTGTTTTCCTGAGTGCAGTTGATAATTTCATGCAGCGCTGCCGCGAAGACGTTAAGGCCATTATCGCCAACCATTCGTCGCGAACAGCTCGTGACACTAAGTCTGATTGTACGAATTCGAGCATTGGCCAAGGACTCTCTTCAGGGTACAAACACGATATGAGCTGCCGCGGAACCTGCGAGAGTCCCGAGAAACACCTCATATGGTTAATCGGGCCAAGGATTATGTTTTGACTCAATAGCGATGAATAGTAGTCGTACGCCATCGCGTTGTGTTTTTCATGATCCTTCGTCGCCGCCTCTAGTTTACTCGCGGCGTATCCGTCACCTCCGTAGAGAGCTTTGAGCCTACGCAGTTCGCGTAGCAAGGTGGTACGATAGCGGAGACGTGCCTTGCAGAGCTTCGAGGCCCGTTTCAAGGTCATGCCGTTTAGCCCAACGATATCAAAGCCAACAGCCAACAGGGGCTCAATTAACGCATCAGGTAGGAATGCCTGTCCTATCTCAATGCACTTTTTTGATCCTCGAAGCATCCAGCCGCGGTAGACCAACGCGGCATTGAAAGCTGCTTGGAATGTCATGCGCAAGCGGTGATGGCTATCGTAAGACGCGCCATCATCACATGCGTTGCGAGCCTGTTGCAAATATGTGTGCGCTGATTCAGCATAGTGCCGTGCAACTCCTTGCTGGATATCCGGATTTTGCCGAAGCGATACTAACACCGGTAACCTATCCTGCCACTTCGTGTAAGGATTCCACCAAAGCGGGAGAAAACTCTCGAGTAAGTCACCTAGTATTGTTTTGTGGAACCAAAGCGACAGAGAGGCAGGGTTGTTGCGGGCACGCCATCCGCGTAGAAGCTCTTCTTCATGCACCGTATGCAGATTCTCGATTATTCCATTCCTATGAAAAGTCCATTCGGGGAGAGCCCTAGTGAACTTGTCAGAAATGATTACGTGTATATCGAGATCACTTGGCTCGCTGACTGGCCCCCTGGCTACACTGCCTGATAGCAGCACGCCAAGAATTCCTTTCTGTTTCCGAAGGCCATCAGCGATTCTGCGAGCGCGTTTTTTCATGAGTTGCTGTCGATGCGGATCGTGAATTTCTTGCGACGCTAGAATCAGACGTACGGCCATCATTCCTCCTAACTACTATCAAAAAGCGGGAGTACAGCCTGCAGCATGCGATGCCATGTATATATCTTCACTGTGTTGCGAGCCGCATGGGCTAACGGCACAGCTTGCTGAAGATTAATAAGCACTCCTCGCAAAGTATCTGCAAGAGCCTGCGGGTTTTCAGGGTCAACCAAAAGTCCATTCTCGCCGTGACGAATGTATTCGCGAATTGCTGGAAGATCCGAAGCTACAACAATGCGTCCAGCCGCCATCGCTTCCAGCAAAGCAACTCCTTGGCTTTCGTACCGAGAGGGTTGCACATACACAGAACTGCCACCTAGCAGAGCGGGTATGCGGTCATACGACACTTCTCCGGTCTGCTCGATGATATCTGCAAGCGGTGCTTTCCCGACTCGTGCTTCAAAAAAATCATCAAATTCAGATTCACCATATGGCCCGCCGACTAAGCGGAGAGATATGGGGACACCTGATTCTATGATTCGTTCTGTGGCATCCAGAAGCACATCAATGCCTTTTTGGCGACAACGGCGTCCAATAAAAAGAACGGGCAGCGATTGAGACACCGAATCGTCCAACGAAAGGAGCTCGAAGAATGCCGCGTCGACGCCATTAGGTGCGAGGGTTATTTTTCCTTTCGCACAGCTATAGGTTGTATGCGCGGCCAGCGCTTCACTGTTCGATAGCGCGACAACGTGATCGGCTCGATCAAGCAGCGCCTGTTCGGCACCCTTAACTTGTGCCGGGAACGGGAGTTTGTTGTGGTGAGCCTTCTCCGATGCCAGCAAATGAGGCGTGTGAATGAGCTTGGTTTGCGCTGGAATGCATTGCTCGATGCCGACTCCAGACGTCCAATGATGCGTATGGATGCAAGCGTATTTTTCTGGCCTGAATGCGTCGTGAGAGATCACGTTTTCGACGAAGGACTTTCCTTCCTCGTAGTCGCGCAGCAACACGTCATGGCTTGCCGAACATAAAAAGGGCACCCGAAATACGCGAATTCCTGGCTGTTCGACTAACGTTGATTCCTGGCCTTCATTCCGCGTGAAAACCTCAATATTGTAGCCGTTGCGCCGGAGTTCATTCACGATAACGTGAGCGTTAAGCGTGCCGCCGTCAACGATATTTTTTTCTTCGAGGGGGTATTTTCTGCTTTTGATTACACACACTGTGGGCTTTCGTTTCATGTTTTCCTCCGTTTTTAAATGCTAGCTTTGTCAAAGGCCAGCTTGTTAAAGAGCATCGGGTTGACTAACAACCTTACAAGTTTCTAGGCATTTTGTCAACAGGTTTGCACAGTTAGCGGAAGTTAATTTTTTGGGGGAGAGGAAGAACCCCGCACCCCACCAGGAATCGAACTAGACCCATCCTGTGAGCCGTGCAAGGCTACCGAGAGGGGTTAGATTCCAGCCGCGGTCACCAACAAAAAATTTCACCATTCCTGGTGGAATTTTTTATAGACAAATCTAAAAGCCGGACTCATCCCTCACTTTAAATAAGCCGGCTTTTAGTATAGGCGTGTTATTTTCATTAGAGCTTGCGTTTGATTAAATTTTTTGGAAAAAGGCAAACTGCCTTAAAGCTTACGCAAGATATGAATCAACACACCTGCGAACCTATTCTTCCGTTCTGTATATATTCTGTTCTCCTTTCATCTTCACTCTAACTCGAATCTATTTAATGTCAATATCAGAATTGCTCATAACTTGTGCATAAGTTGGAAAAAAGTGATTTTCTTGATGTTTAATGCTTGACTTCTTGGTCGAAAAATTTTACAGTTAAATTTGATATACTGGGTATGGAACTCCAATTTTTGATTTTAACTATTCTCGGACTGTCTTTGTTCGAGATAATAACCAGCATTGATAATGCAATTATCAATGCTGAGGTGCTCTCCGGCATGGGACGGCGCGCCCAGCGCTGGTTTTTAACTTGGGGGTTTTTCTTGGCGGTATTTCTAGTCCGCGGCCTCCTTCCGTTATTAATTGTTTGGGGAGCCAACCCTTCCTTAGGAATCCTGGGATCTTTTACCGCTACTTTTAGTTCCGACCCAAAAGTGGCAGAGGCGGTCGATCAATCATCACCGATTTTACTAATCGGCGGCGGCGTATTTTTGATCTTTTTGTTTTTCCATTGGCTGTTTTTAGAACCAAAAAATTATGGGTTGTTCGGCGAAAAATTTCTGCACCGACAAGGGGCGTGGTATTTTGCTGTAGTTTCAATCTTATTGGCTACGATTGTCTGGTTTGCTCTTAAAATCAATCCCCTCATGGCCTTTGGGGCAGTGTTGGGTTCTACTGCTTTCTTCATCATTCATGGTTTTCGACAATATGCCGAGGAGCAAGAAAAAAAACTTCTGGCTGGGGGAATCTCTGATATTGCAAAAGTCGCATATTTGGAAGTATTAGACGCCTCCTTTTCGATAGATGGCGTGATTGGCGCGTTTGCTTTCACTTTTTCAGTTCCTTTAATCCTCTTGGGGAACGGTTTGGGAGCTTTGGTTTTACGAAAACTGACTGTGAGCAATATTGAACGGATCAAAAAATATAAATATTTGAAAAACGGCGCGATGTATTCAATTTTATTTTTGGGACTGATTATGCTTTCGGATAGCTTTGGGTTCCATATACCTACGTGGCTTTCTCCGCTAATTACGTTCGGCACTGTGGGTTATTTCTTCTGGAAATCCAGACGTCATATGGAAACAGAAAGTTTGGTATGAGGATCCTCGCCATCGAAACTAGTTGTGATGAAACCGCGGCCGCGGTTATTATTAATGGTCAGATAAAATCCAATATTATCGCCTCTCAAGCAAGTCTGCACAAAAAGTATGGTGGTGTCGTGCCCGAAGTGGCGGCCCGGGAGCATATTACGGCCATCATCCCGACGATTGATTTAGCGTTGAAACAGGCGAAAACGACACTGAAACAAATCGACTATATCGCAGTGACCGAAGGTCCGGGGTTGGCGACCTCACTAATGGTCGGCGTTGATACGGCCAAGGCTTTGGGCCTGGCTCTGAATAAACCCGTGCTGCCAGTCAATCATTTGGAGGCCCATATCTACGCGAACTTCGTTCGCGAAAATTCAAAATCCAAAATTCAAAATCCAAAATTCCCGGCGATAATATTGATTGTCTCCGGTGGGCATACGCTGTTGGTCCTCATGCGCGGACATGGCCAGTATCGCATCTTGGGGGAAACTTTGGACGACGCCGCGGGGGAAGCATTCGACAAAACCGCAAAGATGCTCGGCTTGCCATATCCTGGGGGACCACACTTAAGCAAACTGGCTGAACGAGGAAATCCGCAAGCCTTTGATTTTCCTCGGCCTATGATCAACTCGAAAAATTTCGAATTCAGTTTTTCCGGCCTGAAAACCGCCGTGCTTTATAAGCTTCAGGAACTATCACCTATAACCTATAACCTAAAACCTGATATCGCTGCTTCCGTGCAACAAGCCATTGTTGATGTTCTGATTGCTAAGCTTGAAAAGGCCATCATCCGTTACAAGCCAAAAACTATCATGCTCGGCGGCGGTGTTGCTGCGAATAAATTACTTCGCAAGCGCTTCGGACTGTTAGCTAAAAGCTATAAGCTAAAAGCTTCTATTCCTAAGCTTGAGTACTGCACTGACAACGCAGCCATGATCGGCCTCGCGGCTTATTATCGCATAAAAAATCACAAAGCAAAGTTTGTGAAAACCTTCTCCGCTAAACCAAATTTGGAATTGAAGTAGAAATTTTACGAGTATTTCCATGTTTTAGAAGCCCCAAATATGACGATATGTTTTTCTCATTGACTTTTTTCATCATCCGCCGCTTCGTCGCGGCTCTTAAGACTCGATGCTGCGGGAAATTCACCCAGCCTAAGAAATCAAGGCCAGACGAAAAGGTTTTGAGGATAATTTTGTTAGGGTGAAGCGATAGTTTTAGCCCATCGTTCAAGTATACTGCAATACGGGACAGTATTGCAGTAAGGTCATTCTTAGTATCGGATAAGAACACAAAATCGTCGGCGTATCTGATATAGTATTTAAGTTTCAGTTTGTGCTTCACGAATTGATCAAATTCATTCATATAGAGATTGATAAAGAGCTGGGAGGTGAGGTTGCCTAAGGGCAGGCCTTTTTTAGACTGCCACGTCGCTTCGCTCCTCGCAGAAGCATCTTTACGCATTTGCGAGAAGTCCCGCCATGGCGGGGCGACGAAGCAATCTAATCCAAAGCTCTCAATTATCTCCTCCAACAACCATAAAATATTATCTTGATCTGGGATATATTGCTTGAAAATATTCAAAAGTATCTGATGGTCAAATTATCAGTTTAATACTATACTCCTTTTTGACGAATTTGTCAATAGGGAGTATAATTATTTTTATGAGTAACAAATCAGGCACTACAATTGATGACTTAGCTGTAATGGTCCAAACAGGCTTTGGAGGGGTTGAGAAAAGATTGAACAACCTTAAAGAAGGCCAAGAAGAAATTAAACTTAAGCTCGACAATGTCGCTTATCGGTTTGAGCTTGTCGAATTACAGCGACGGGTAGAATTACTCGAAAAGAAAGTCGGAATGCAAAAATAACCACTAGCGGCCGACGAGCCGCTTTTTTCTTATTACTATGCGCGACATCCCCACAACCTATGACCAATCCAAAGAGTCCAAGATTTACAAACTCTGGGAAGAGTCAGGTTTTTTTAATCCCGATAATCTGTCGGGCAAGCCATATACGATCATCATGCCGCCTTCTAATGCCAACGGCCAAGTCCATGTCGGCCACGCATTAGGCTTTACTCTGCAAGATATCATGATCCGCTTCGAACGCATGCGCGGCCGAAAAACCCTTTGGCTACCCGGCACGGATCATGCCGGGTTCGAAACCCAAGTCGTGTTTGAGAAAAAACTGGAAAAAGAAGGCCGGTCACGCTTTCAGATGACGCGGGAGGAATTTTATAAAGAAGTCTGGGATTTCGTGCAGGACTATAAACAGCAAACCGAAGACGGCATTCGCCGCCTCGGCGCTTCGACTGACTGGTCGCGCAATATGTTTACCCTGGATCCGCGGATTATCCAAATCGTTTACGAAACATTTGAGCAAATGTACCGCGACGGTCTGATTTACCGCGGCAACCGCATCTGCAACTGGTGTGTCAAACACCAAACCGGCCTAGCTGACCTCGAAACCGAGCACGAAGAGCGAACCGATCCGCTTTATTACATCAAATACGGCCCGCTGACTTTGGCGACAGTGCGGCCGGAAACCAAATTTGGCGACACGGCCTTGGCAGTCAATCCGAAAGATACCAGATATAAAAAATACATTGGCCAAGAACTGGAGGCTGAAGGACTTTTGGGCAAATTTAAAATCAAAGTGATTGCGGATGAACTAGTAGATAAAGATTTCGGCACCGGGGTAGTCAAGGTAACACCGGCGCATGATGCCGCAGATTTCGAAATCTGGCAGAAACATTCCGCCAAAGGCGGATCCGTCCCCGGCGGAAAAGATGAAATCCCAGGGCCCAAACAGGTTATTGATAAGCGAGGTAAGATGGACTTGCCCAACACGAAATATCACGGACTGAAGGTCGCCGAAGCACGCAAGGTAGTTGTCGAAGATCTGCAGAAGCTGGGACTGCTGGAAAAAATCGATGAAACTTACAAGCACAACGTGTCACTATGCTACAAGTGTAAGAATGTCCTGGAACCCCTGATCATCCCCCAGTGGTATGTGGCAATGACAAAAAAATTCAAAATTCGAAATTCAAAATTCGAAATTTCACTGCGTGATTTGGTCGTAAATGCTGTAAAAAATAAAAAAGTTAAAATAAATCCAATAAAATTTGAAAAAGTGCTAATGCATTGGATGAAAAACATCCGTGACTGGCCGATTTCTCGCCAAATCTGGTGGGGCATTCCGATCCCGGTGTGGTATAAAGACAATGAGCTGAAAATTTCAGAAGCATCGCCAGGGGAAGGTTGGGTCCAGGATCCTGACACTTTCGACACCTGGTTTTCTTCCGGTCAGTGGCCATATGCCACACTCATGGCATTAGATAATACCCCCTCTAACTCCCCCTTGAAAGGAGGAGAACAGAGAGATTCCCCCCCTAACATAGGGGGGGCTAGGGGGGGTATAAACTTCCAGACTTTTTACCCGACCCAAATGATGGAAACTGGTTGGGATATTCTCTTCTTCTGGGTGGCGCGGATGATTATGTTCGGGCTTTACAAAACCGGGCAGGTGCCGTTTGAAAACGTCTACCTTCATGGCCTGGTGCGCGATAAAGATCGCCAAAAAATGAGCAAGTCCAAGGGCAATGTCATTGATCCTTTGGGCGTGATCGATATTTATGGCAACGACGCTCTGCGGATGGCTTTGGTTGTCGGCAACTTGCCAGGCAATGATTTGCCGCTATCAGAAGATAAAGTCCGCGGCTACCGAAACTTTGCCAACAAGATTTGGAACGCGGCTCGGTTTGTCATGCAAAACACAGAGGGCATGGACGCAACAGCTCAATTAGCCCCTGCTCACAAAGTCATCCTGAAAAATTTAGACAAAGTAACTAATGGCACAACTAAACTTTTGGACAAACAAGACCTCGCCCATGCGGCAGAAAATCTCTATCATTACTTTTGGCATACCTTCGCTGATAAAATTATCGAAGAATCCAAAGCTCAGCTAGCCAATCCAAAAACCAAGGCTTCCACCCAACTAATGTTAAAAACTGTCTTGGAAACTTGCCTCAAACTCCTGCATCCATTCGTGCCGTTCGTTACCGAAGCCGCCTGGCAAATCAATCACAAGAACCTACTGCTGGTCGAAAAATGGCCGATAAAATTAAACTAAAAAATATTCGTCATCCTGAACTCGTTTCAGGATCTAACCTACTAAACCGCTTTTCTTTTTGTACTCTTAGCTGACCGATCGGTCAAATGTGCATACATCTCAGATTTTTTAGCAGTGTCCGAGCGGATTTTTACCAAAATCTTATAGGGACTACGAAATCAGCGTCGTTGATCGGCTCGCCCGACGGGTTATCTTTACTGATAATCAAAGTGCCGTATTGCGTGGCCGGAGTAATAAATATTAAAGTGTCAGAAAAATCCACATGATCCGTGGTCATCCAATCTCCAATAGCCTGAAAACCTTTTTGCGCCAAAACATTGCCATTGCCATCTTTCAGCGTCACTGGTAAATTGGCTTCGAAATACCAAAACCCACGAGCGCGGCCAGTCACAGTCACTGGGCTTATGATCACATCGTTGGGTTGCGGGGTATCAACAATCACTTCTGGAATAGCTTGAGGTTGTTGGTCAGTAACCTGGGTTGGTGGCGCCTGTTCTTGTTTCTTAGGAATCAAAAAGATTGCCGCAACGACCAAGATTAATAAGATAATTCCTTGGATGTATTTATTCATCCCGTTTAGAAATTTTGATTAGTTAATAAATAATTTCTTTATAATCAGCCCGTCAGAGAGTGTTTTTAGTATAAACTCGCAATGTGAAATTTCTAACGGGATTCATGGCGTTAGTATACCGCTTTTAAATATTATCGGCAATTTCAGCCGCTTCTTTTTCACCCAGCGCTTCTTTTCGAAAACCGGTGCCAGCTGGAATAAGTTTTCCGATAATCACATTTTCTTTCAAACCCCTTAAATAATCTGTTTTTGCCGTGACCGCTGCCTCAATTAAAACCCTCGTGGTTTCTTGGAAAGAAGCGGCAGCCAAGAACGATTCGGTATTCAAAGATGATTTGGTAATTCCCATAAGGAGTTGTTCGGCTTGTGCTTCTTTGCCTTTTTCAATTTTCGCGTTAGCCATTTGTAATCTCGATTTATCTATCAAATCCCCGATTAAAAGATCAGCATCTCCGGCTTCAGTGATTCGAACTTTGGAAAACATTTGTCGTACGATAATCTCAATATGTTTTTCGTTCACATTTTGTCCTTGGGAAGAATAAATCTCCTGGACCTCTTTGATGATATAATCCTGACAAGCCTCAATTCCCTTCAAAATAAATAATTGATGTAGGTTCAAATTACCTTCGGTTAAGGCCTGCCCTTTAGTAATCAGCTCACCTTGTTTCACAATTACGTTAAAGCCAAGCGGCGCTGAATATTCTTTAAAATTCTCAGATTCATGAACGACGAACAATTGATTATTTTTAATCTTTACGACTCCCGGTGCTTTAGCCTTGATCGTCTCACCTTTGGTATTGACGAACAGTGGATCCCCTTGCTTGACTCCTTCGCCATCAGTTAATTGTAATCGTGGCCCCCCACTTGGCAGATCGAGAGCGTATTTGTCTTGGGAAATCTCTTTGGCTTCCACCCGAATCGTGGTTTCTTTGTTCGTAGGTTTAATTTCGGAAACGAATCCATCGATTTCGGAAATTACCGCTTGACCTTTCGGTTCACGGGCCTCTAATAACTCCTCGACCCGAGGCAAACCTTGGGTAATATCTAAGCCCGCCACCCCTCCTGTATGGAAAGTTCTCATGGTCAGCTGAGTTCCTGGTTCTCCAATCGCCTGCGCTGCGACAATCCCGACTGCCGCTCCTTGTTCGACGGATCGATTAAAGCCAAGGTCATAACCATAACATTTGGTACAAACGCCGCGAGTTAGGGTGCAGCGAAGTACGGTTCGGACCTCTACTTGATCAGTGGTAGATTTTTCAATTTCAACCGAGAGTTTATCGTCAATTAGGGTCCCTGCCTTGGCAATGACTTTACCAGAGGCGTCTTTCACGTTGGCTGCCAAGACCCGACCAAAAATTCGCCGAGCCAAAGGTCGGCCCAAGGCTTCCGAAGAGGCCCTAGTAATAATCCGACCCTCTTCAACCCCACAATCTTCAGCGTTGATCACGATATCCTGCGCCACATCAACCAACCGACGAGTCAGGTATCCAGCATCGGCAGTCCGCAACGCCGTGTCGGTCATCCCTTTACGGGAACCGTGAGTAGAGATAAAATACTCTAAAATACTTAAACCTTCTTTAAATGAATCTTTGGCTGGCAATTCAATGACGTCCCCAGCCGGATTAGTCACCAACCCTTTCATGCCAGCCATCTGAGCCAGCTGCGAAACTGATCCCCGCGCTCCGGAAATCACCATTTGATAAACCGGTCCATATTCATCCAAACTTTTCGTCACAGCTTCCGCCACTTTATCACGGACCGTAGCCCAAATTTCAATCACCCGATTATATCGTTCTTGCTCAGTCAACAGTCCCATTCGATGTTGTTCGTAAGTTTCCAAAACTTCTCGATCGGCTTGTTCAACCAATTGTTTCTTAATTTCCGGCACCTTCAAATCTTCCATCCCCCAAGACAAACCTGATTTGGTGACGTAATTAAACCCTAATTTTTTAATCTCATCTAAAAGATCGGCCGTACGCTCAATGCCAAAATCCCGATAAACTACCTGTAAGGCCTGTTGCAGTTTCTTTTTATCCATGACTTCGTTATTAAACCTAACCCCCTCCGGTAAAATCTGATTAAACATTACCCGGCCAACGCAAGTTTCTGTTAAACCCAAATTGCCCCATTTTTCTCCCAAACGAATTTTAATTTTGGCTTTCAAACTTAAAATCCCGGATTGGTAGGCCAAAATTGCTTCTTCTGCGCTGCCGAAAACCATGCCTTCTCCCTTTTGACCCGCCTGGATGCGGGTCAACCAAAAACATCCTAAGACCATATCTTTCGTAGGTCCCATGACTGGTTCTCCGGAGGCTGGCTTCAACAAATTTTTGGCAGACAACATAATGTTCCGCGCTTCTTCTTGAGCGGCTTCGGTCAGGGAAACATGGACAGCCATTTGATCACCGTCAAAATCAGCGTTATAAGCATCACAAACCATGGGATGAATCTGGATGGCCTTGCCTTCAATTAAGACTGGCAAAAAAGCTTGAAAACCTAATCGATGCAGGGTCGGGGCTCGATTGAGCAAGACATAGTGATGTTTGGTCACCTCTTCTAAAATATCGTAAACCTCTGGTCGTCCTTGCTCAATCAACCGATTGGCACTGCGAACATTATGAGCAAACTCTCTTAAAATCAATTTAGAAATGACAAATGGTTTAAATAATTCCAAGGCCATTTTTTTCGGCAGACCACACTGGTGCAGTTTCAATTTCGGTCCCACCACAATCACGCTGCGGCCGGAATAGTCCACACGTTTACCTAAAAGATTTTGTCGGAATCTTCCTTGTTTGCCTTTCAACATATCCGCTAACGATCGAAGTTTACGTTTTTGACCGGTCGAAGCCGTGACTTCCTTACCATGCCGGATAGAATTATCAATCAGAGCATCCACTGCCTCTTGCAACATTCTTTTTTCATTCCTAGTAATCACTTCCGGCGCGCCGATTTCCAAAAGTTTTTTTAATCGATTATTACGATTGATCACTCGACGGTATAAATCGTTCAAATCCGAAGCGGCAAACCGACCACCATCTAATTGAACCATCGGACGCAGATCCGGCGGGATGACCGGCAAGTTTTGGATAATCATCCATTCGGGTCGGATCGCGGATTTAATCATCGATTTGACCAACTTGAGACGTTTAATTAATTTACGCTTATTCACGCCTTCCGCGGTATTAATTTCTTCTCGCAACAAGGTAAATAGTTTTTCCAAATCAATCTCCGAAACCAACTGTTCAATCGCTGCGGCTCCAATGCCGGCCTGAAAGACCGGACCGTACTTTAAGGACAGATCGCGATATTCCAATTCCGAAATAATTTGGTATTTTTTGATGGATTTAAGTTCCGAGCGGGCCAAATCACGAATTGATTCTAAATGTTCAATCTCCTTACTCCACATGTCTCTGGTTCGCAAGCCCTCAGCCTCTTCTTTGGATTGATTAAGTAAGTGCTCATAACGACCGTCAATTTCTTTTCGTTTCGCTTTAAATTCTCGCTCAATCTGTTCTTGGGTAGCTGACCTGGCTTCTTCATCAACATTCGTGATAATATAAGCTGCAAAATAAACGACTTTCTCAAGTTCCTGGACTGAAAGATCTAAAACTAAACCTAACCTGGATGGCACGCCGCGCAAAAACCAAATGTGAGCGACGGGAGCGGCCAGTTTGATATGGCCCATCCGCTCTCGGCGGACTGCTGCGCGAGTCACCTCCACGCCGCATTTATCGCAAATAATTCCTTTATAACGAATGCGCTTGTATTTACCACAATAACACTCCCAATCTTTAATCGGACCAAAAATTTTCTCATCAAATAAACCGTCTTTCTCCGGCCGTTGAGTGCGATAATTAATAGTCTCCGGCTTGGTCACTTCTCCATACGACCAATTCAAAATATCCGCGGGTGAAGCGAGCCTGAGTCGGACGGCTTTAAATTCTTCGGTTGCTTGTAACATAAGATTATTTTTTCCCCTTCCTCTTTTTTCCTTTATCGTCTAAAATCTCTTCTTTCTCCTCTATTGGAATTTGGACATCGGTAGTCGCAAGCTCGCGAATCTCGCTACTAACTTCATTGTCACGGGCCAACTTTTCGCCGACCAATTCGACACTCAAACACAACGATTGCAATTCTTTCACCAAGACCCGGAAAGATTCCGGCACATTTGGCTTTTTGATCGGCTCGCCTTTAACGATCGATTCATAGGTCTTCGCCCGACCAACCACGTCATCAGATTTTATAGTCAGCATTTCCTGTAGGGTGTGCGCTGCTCCGTATCCTTCTAAAGCCCAGACTTCCATTTCCCCAAACCTTTGGCCACCGAATTGTGCTTTACCACCTAAGGGCTGTTGGGTAATTAAGGAATAAGGGCCGGTGGAGCGAGCATGCATTTTATCATCAACTAGGTGGTGCAGTTTCAACATATAAATTATGCCCACCGTCACCTTTTCTAAAAATGGCTGCCCGGTTTTCCCATCAAACAAAGTCACCTTTCCATCTTGAGGGAAACCAGCTCTATCAAGTTCTTGTTTTATGATCTCTTCCGACACCCCATTTAACGCCGGGGAGGCGACGGTATACCCGAGTCGCTGAGCCGCCAAACCTAAATGAGTTTCCAAAATTTGGCCGATGTTCATGCGGCTTGCCACTCCCAAAGGGTTTAAAATTATATCCACTGGCGTGCCGTCAGCCATAAATGGCATGTTTTCAACTGGGATTACCTGGGAAATAACTCCCTTGTTGCCGTGACGACCAGCCATTTTATCACCCACTTGAATTTTTCGAAGCACCGCGACTGACACCTGAATCGATCTGATCACGCCCGATGGTAATTTGTCGCCTTGTTCACGAGAAAATTCTCGAATATGCACAACTTTACCGTATTCACCGTGCGGCAATGTCAGAGAAGTGTCTTTCACGTCGCGGGATTTTTCGCCGAAAATAACTCGGAGTAATTTTTCTTCAGCAGTCAGATCCGTTTCTCCTTTCGGAGTAATTTTTCCAACTAAAATGTCACCGGCTTTGACTTGGGCCCCAATTCGAATCACTCCAAGTTCATCCAAATCTTTCAGCTTCTCTTCTCCGACATTTGGAATATCTCGAGTAATAATTTCAGGTCCCAATTTGGTATCCCGAACGTCAACCTTAAAATCTTCGATATGAATTGAAGAATAACGATCTTCTTCCACGACCCGGGAAGAAATCAAAATTGCGTCTTCGTAATTGCCGCCTTCCCAAGAAATAAAAGCGACCAACATGTTTTGACCCAAGGCCAGTTCCCCGTTTTCAATCGCGGCACCATCGGCAATTGGCTGGCCGGCTTTGACCGTTTCTCCTTTTTTGACAGTTGGGTGTTGGTTAATCGAAGTCGAAGTATTGGAACGAACAAATTTTTGCAGAGAGTATTCACGTTTTTTCCCGGTTTTTTCCGCGATGATAATTTTTTCACCGGAGACACTTGATACTACTCCAGCGGTTTCGGTAATTACTACTTGGCCAGAATCATAAGCAGCCTTAGACTCTACGCCAGTACCAACAACAGGAGCTTGGGGTTTAATACAGGAAACCGCTTGACGTTGCATGTTGGATCCCATCAAGGCTCGGTTCGCGTCATCGTGCTCCAAAAAAGGAATCAGAGAAGTCGTGACTGAAATAATTTGTTTGGGAGAAACTTCAACATAATCTATTTCAGAAGTTTCGGCAATGGACGGTTCGCCATGAACTCGAACCGAAGTTCTTTCATCGATAAAATATCCCTGCTCGTCAGTCAATACATTAGCCTGGGCAATAATAGTCAGTTGTTCTTCGTAGGCATCAAGATATTCAATCTCCTCGGTCAAATAAGGTTTGATTCGAATCATTCCCAGCGCTTTATTCGCAGCTAGCTTGCCGGCCGCTTCTTTACTAATTTTTTTGCCTGCCAAAACAAGGACTTGGTCAGAAGTGTCTTTTAAATCATAAAGGGCGGCTTGGCCTACGGCTGATTTGCCGTTATTGGGTAATTGTTTAATGACCTTTCGATAAGGGGTTTCAATAAAACCAAAATCGTTGATTCTGGCATAACTAGCCAAATGGGCCACCAGGCCAATGTTGGGTCCTTCCGGGGTGGTGATTGGGCAAAGTCGGCCATAGTGAGAACGATGGACGTCTCGAACCTCAAATCCCGCTCGTTCCCGCGATAACCCACCTGGCCCCATAGCTGATAATCGGCGCTTATGCTCCAGTTCCGCCAAAGGATTAGTCTGGTCCATAAATTGAGACAATTGAGAGGAGGAAAAAAATTCTTGAATAACCGCGACAATCGGACGAACATGAATTAACTGGGCTGGCGTTACTGTTTCGATATCTGCCAAACTCATGCGGTCCTTGGCGATTCTGCTCATGCGAGCCAGACCAATTCGGAACTTACCCTGAATCAACTCGCCCACGGCCCTCACTCGACGATTAGAAAGATGATCAATGTCATCCCAGATTCCTTGGCTGTTATTTAAACGGATTACTTCGCGGATAATTTCAGTTAAATCTTGTTTGGTTAAAATCCGGTCCTGTCGATCTTTGACATTTAAACGCTGATTTAGCTTGTAGCGACCAACTTCTGAAAGATCATAGCGATCAGCGTGGAAAAACATGGCCTCGATCAAGGATCGCGCGTTATCGACTGTCGCCAAATCTCCTGGTCGAATTCTTTTATATACTTCCTTAAATCCTTCATCAGCGCTCTTCGACGGATCCTTCTCTAAAGTGTTTTGAATGTATCGAAGATCGGGGTTGGTATCCACGTCGGCAAAGGCTGACAGAATTTCTTCGTCAGTCGTAAACTTAAATACTCGCATCAGGGCCGTGATTGGAATTCTGCGTTTTCGATCGATCTTGACACTGATTATGCCATTAATATCGGTTTCGATTTCAAGCCAAGCTCCGCGATTGGGAATAATCTTGGCGCCATACCAGTTCCGGCCCCGGGCAACTTCAGCGCTAAAGAAAACGCCTGGTGATTTGACTAACTGTGAAACCACCACGCGTTCTACTCCATTGATCACAAAGGTTCCTCGAGGGGTCATCAATGGAAAATCACCCAGATAAACATCTTGGGTCTTAGTCTTGCCGGTCACCTTGTTCACCAATCTTACCGAAACATAAAGCGGAGCTTCATAAGTGGTGTTGCGTTCTTTCGCGGTTTTTTCATCATATTTAGGCTTATCAAGATAGTAATCGCCAAAAAATAGCTCTAAGTTCTTCCCTGTAAAATCCTTAATCGAGTTAATTTCGGCAAACAGCTCCTTGAGTCCCTTTTCCCAAAACCATTTATAAGATCGAATTTGGGCTTCAATCAAATTGGGCATCTCCATCACCTCGGTAAATGAAGTGAAGAACCTTCGGGAGTTTTGAAGATTCTTTGTTGGGCTAAAATTTAGGCTAAGATTAGCCATTTTCTTTTTTTGAGACATAAAATAATCTCTCTTTCTGCACATATGCAAAAAGAGCCGCTCTTTTGGCTATAAGCTTATTAAGTTTGATATCACATTACTATCTTAATCTTTTTTTAAAAGTTGTCAACTATGTCTGGGGAAGGTGATATTTGGTGCCTTTTCATATCGGGGTTTAATCAATTTTTGCTTAAGGTTCAAGCTGAAGATTAAAGCATTAGCTGTGGCAATATCGGTTCGAATTCGAGAAAACGGACCGGGACCTTCATGGACAGTAATCTTTTTAATTTGCCGGATGCTGATCTTATTTTTTTTAAGAAAACTGGTTATCTCTTCCGTCAGCTGTTCGGACAAACTTCCTGCTGATTCAAATTGGTGAGTAAATATTTTTTTGGGAGAAACCAACGATAACTTGGTAATCTGGTTATCTGAAGAGTCAATGGATAAAATCATATTAAGCAACTTCTTTGTGTCTAATATGTTTTTGCCTTTCATTGATCCGGATTGCCTTGATAACCCTCTGGAC
The DNA here is from genome assembly GCA_001777655.1 of Candidatus Doudnabacteria bacterium RIFCSPHIGHO2_02_FULL_43_13b. Taxonomy (GTDB): domain Bacteria; phylum Patescibacteriota; class Doudnabacteria; order UBA920; family O2-02-FULL-48-8; genus 2-01-FULL-44-21. The sequence continues at coordinate 119,089 of MFER01000013.1, read as the reverse complement.
CAAACGCTTGGGGTCATCATCAAATACTATCCGTCTTCGGCCGCGTTTAGCAAGTTTTAGGATATCATCAATTTCGCTTTCAATTCCCCCCGTGTTAGTCAAGACTCCCACAACCCGCCGATCTTCGAACGCAGTCGTAAACTCATTTAAGGTACCAATCCGGCCGCAAATCGTAATTACGGCATCACAAGCTCTGGTCATGAGCATGTTCCGACCAGAATAATCAAAACCGGTATAAATTATCAAATCCATGTAACGAGTAGGCAAATGATAAGTATTGATGTGGGCTTGCTTGGAAACTGCCGGGGAGAGGCCAATTGATACGCCACCCACTGACTTCGCTCCCCTGGTCGCCCATTCGGGTATCCCGATAGTAGCGCCGGTGATTAAAACACAGCCATGCAAAGCAATCTGCCGCCCGACTTCAAAAGATTTTCTAAATGCTCCCTTCGCACAATTATTGGAGGCTGATCCAGAAACAGCAATTTTGTAATTCATAAATTTAGTAAGCAGTAAATAGTAATCAGGAAACAGGAACTAATTCTGATTACTGCTTACTGTTTTCTGTTTACTACCTTAAGATTTTTCGTAAGCTCCATGCTTGCGTATAAACATTATACCAAATTGGCGAGTAAATTAGGTCATAAGCTCCGGGATAGGTCACCTCAAAGCCGCCAAAACCCTTCTTAAACCTCGAGATTCCCGCCCAACTATGCCCTGTTTGATTGCCCGGAGCCACTCCGCCAAAGTCATAAGTTTTGTACCCCCGCTCTTTAGCTAATTTAATCGCCTCCCAATGCACTAAATAAGGGGCCATTGCCTCTTTCAATCTGACCGAGGACCCACCATGCAGATAAGTCGCCGAATCGCCAAACCATGACAACAGCATTCCTGATAATAATTGATTCTTATAATAAGCCAAGAGTAATTGCAAATTAGTTGGAGCTAAATGATCCCACATCTGCAAATAATAATTCTGCGGATGTAATTTAAACTGATTGCGCTTCGCCGTCTCCAGCATCAACTTATAAAAATCCAAAAGGTCAACTTGGTTCCCAAGCCGCACCGACACTCCTTTACGCTGGGCCAAATTGATATTGTAGCGGGTTTTTGGTTTCATCCCGATCAATAATTCTTCTTCGGATTTTTCCAATGACAACATCCAATTGTTCGGAGGCTGAACATCTTTGATCGCTTTCGGCAATAACAGCGGTTGGGGGGGTTCAAGCCGTGAAAAAATAATAGAATGGTCCTCTGCTAATTTTTTTAAATCACTCAAAGCAGACTCGAGATTGCCAACTGGGCCGCGGGGACAATAAATATATTTTTTATCTAGTGGCAATTCGATTCCAACTGCCAAACAAATAAAATCCTGACCAGAAAAACGGTAAATTTTTTGATTTAGAAATTTCTGAAATTCACCCCAACTCCATGATTGCAAAATCGAGCCGCCCAGCTCGACAACTTTCGCATCCCAAGTTTGTTCTGTAAGAGCGCTTATCATAGCAGTCAGTAAATAGTAAGCAGTAATCAGAACCGGGCCCTTGTTTTGTTCTGAATAAGACTCGTTAACATTTTTTAACCTCTACGAGGATCGCTTCGACAGAACTACAATCTATTTTTTGATATTGATCTTTACATATCAATAACTGAGTTTCCAGCTCGCAGGCGAAGCAAAGGCTATTTCAAAAAATCGTATAAACTCTTGATTCCAGTTAGCGTGACCATCCCTCAGCAATATTTGACGGAATAGATATTGCCGCTCTTAGCATCTGTGAAACTAAAATATACTGTTCTTGTTTAGGCAATTCTCCTGTGATTTTATAGACGCCCTTAACAACCAACATTGATTTCTGCCAAACAATCAAATTTTGATATCCATGATTCATATCGGTGACGTATCTACTTACTGATTACTACTTCCTGCTTACTTATTTAAACTCTTCAATGCCATCTTAATTTTGGCCTGCAAATCCACCACATCTTTGGGTACAGTTTTTAAGACTTCCCGGGCTTGTTGTTGAGTGTACCCCAGCGCGATCAGGGCGTCCATCGCATCCGAATGTTCTTTGGCGACCGGAGTTGACGACGATTCATCTTTTAGTTTTTCTTTCAATTCCAAAATTACGCGTTCCGCCGTTTTTCTGCCAATCCCTGATACTTTAGTAAACACCGACGGATCCTCTGACACGATCGCTGATTTGATCATCTCAATCGAAGCTAAAGACATGATCCCTAAAGCCGATTTGGGTCCGACGCCGGAAACAGTCAGGAGTAGTTCAAAAAATTCTAGTTCTGGTAAACTGGGAAATCCATATAAAGTGAGCTGATCCTCTCGAACATAAGTATGAATCATTAAAACAATCTCTTGATTTAACTTCAAGGTCGCCCAAAGCGTGGGAGTAATAAAAATCTTATAGCCAACACTGCCAGTATCCAGGATGGCGTACCCTGTGCCTTTGTTGGAAACCCTGCCTTTAATTGATCCAATCATCCCAGTATATCAACTTCGATAATGGTTTTTGTGTGCGCTTTTGCGCTAAAAAAACCATTATTATTAACTGTATTCTTAGTCATATAACTAATGAAGGTTAATTCAAAAACCATTTAGGGGCAAAAGCATCGAAGTTGTATTACTGGGTCATAAACGTATTATACTCTGTTGGTCTATACACCCGCAACAAATTTCTGCTACAATGAAATTTACTATGCCAGGTAGTGAAAATTTCATATCTGTTCGCTTCGCGAACAGATTAATATAACACCTTGCAGTAAATTTAAGCATTAATCAAATTTCTACTACCTGGTATGCCGTTTAAGATTCATTCCGATTTCAAACCCGCGGGGGATCAACCAGATGCCATCGACAAACTAGTTGCGGGTCTGGCCAAAAAATACCGCTACCAAACGCTTTTGGGGGTGACAGGCTCAGGTAAAACTTTTACCATGGCCAACGTTATCGAAAAACTCCAAAAACCAACTTTAATCATTTCTCATAATAAAACCTTAGCGGCGCAATTAGCCTCAGAGTTTCAAAATTTCTTTCCAGATAACGCTGTGCACTATTTTGTCTCTTATTATGATTACTATCAACCGGAGGCCTATATCCCGCGCTCTGACACTTATATCGAAAAAGAAACGGAAATTAACGAAGAGATTGATAAATTGCGCAATGCCGCCACCGAAAGCCTCCTTTCTCGCAAAGACGTCCTGATCGTCGCTTCTGTTTCGTGTATCTATGGCTTGGGTTCCCCGGACGATTATTTGGAATTATCAATTCCAGTTAGGATTGGTGAGACTTTCAAGCGAGATAAATTTTTACGGCGCTTAACCGATCTGCAGTTTTTACGAAACGACATTAATTTAGAGCGCGGAACGTTCCGCGTCAGAGGAGACGTCATCGAAATTATCCCCGCTTCCTCTGATTGGGTCTTGCGGTTTAATTTTGATGGTGATAGGGTGGAAAAAATTTCCCAGCACAATCCTCTGACTGGTCAAGATCTCGGGACCTTGGATGAATATACTATTTTTCCAGCTAAACATTTCGTCACACCGAGAGAAAAGCTAATGGCGGCGATTGGCAATATCCGAAAGGAACTTGCCGATCAGGTTAAATTTTTCAAAAAACAAGGAAAGGAACTCGAAGCCCAAAGGATTGAGCAGCGAACAAATTTCGATATCGAAATGATGCTGGAAACAGGGTTTGTCTCAGGGATTGAAAACTACTCTCGGCAGCTAGACTTTCGTAAGGCCGGAGAACCGCCATCTACCCTGCTGGATTATTTCCCTGACGATTTTCTGCTGTTTATCGACGAATCTCACATGACACTGCCGCAAATCGGTGGGATGTATTTGGGCGACCAATCCCGCAAAAAAACTTTGATTGATTACGGTTTTCGCCTACCGTCTGCTGCCGATAACCGGCCTTTAAAATTCGAGGAATTTGAGAAAAAAATCGGCCAGACAATTTTTGTTTCTGCTACCCCGGTGAAAGACCGCGAGCTTAAAATCTCAAAACAAGTCGCCGAGCAGTTGATCCGACCAACCGGCCTGTTGGATCCTAAGATCGAGATTCGGCCGACGAAAAATCAGATTGATGATTTAATGGAGGAAATCCAAATTCGAGTGAAAAAACACCAACGCGTCTTGGTTACTACCTTGACCAAAAACATGGCCGAGGAATTGGCCAATTATCTGACAGAATATGGGATAAAAGTCCATTATCTGCACTCTGACGTAGAGACCCTAGAACGGTTGGAAATTTTGCGCGATTTGCGAATAGGTGTTTATGATGTGGTCGTGGGGATCAACCTTTTACGAGAAGGCTTGGATTTGCCGGAAGTTTCACTGGTTGCCATTCTTGATGCTGATAAGGAAGGATTTTTGCGCTCCGATACCTCTCTTATCCAAACCATGGGTCGGGCAGCCAGACATTTAGATGGCAAGGCAATTATGTATGCTGACAAAATCACGGGTTCCATGCGGCGGGCCACGGATGAAGTCCTCCGTCGCCGTAAAATCCAAGAAGATTATAATAAAAAACATGGCATCACGCCCAAAGGTATAGAAAAGGCAATTCGCGAATCTCGGCTTGCTGGTCAAAAACTCACCCCCGAACCCTCACCCCTCACCCCTCAACGAGATCTGACCAAAATGACCAAGCAAGAAATTGCTTATGCGATCGAAGAACTGCGCGATCAGATGGATCTGGCCGCCCGCAATCTTGATTTCGAACAAGCCGCCAAATTACGGGATGAAATCCAAGCCATCCGCCAAAAACAACGGATGAAGCGGCATAGTTTCAAGTAACTTGACATAAGGTTTATCTTAAGATAAACTTAAGTTGAACTTTAATTAACTTAATAAACATGAAAAATATTGTGGGCCTAAAAGAATTTCGAAATAATGTCGACGTCTGGATCAAACACGTCAAACATGGTAATTCGGTCGTGGTTATGAAACGGTCTGAACCAATCTTTAGGGTGTCTCCCGTCGAGGAGGAAATTTGGGAAGAAATAACTGATCCGAAACTATTTGTTGCCACTGCCGCTCAAAAAAAAGCCTTGATTAAGGCCGAACAAAATTTGGAACACGGTAAATCCTTAAGTTACCATGACACTATCAGAAAATTGGGACTTAAGAATTGACCCGGATGTTTTCAAAGCGTTAAAAAATATCCCTCAACACGATACCGAGGCGATTTTAGCAGTCATTAAACTCTTGCCAACTAATCCCTATTTCGGTGATGTCCAAAAAATGAAAGGCCAAGATCATACTTGGCGCCGAAGAGTCGGCAACTACCGTATTTTCTACAAAATTCTAATTGATCTAAAAATAATTTTAGTCTTCCGTCTCGAACGGCGAACTTCAAAAACATATTAAACCCTTGTCTTTTTTAGGCAATTTTGTTATCATTGTTTGGCTAATCAAATTTTGACTTTTTACTTTTAACCTTTTACTTTGAAACATGCCCAACACTAAATCCGCCATGAAGGCTGTCCGGCAAAATCTGAAACGCCGAGTCACTAACCTTAAGGCTTTAGAAACCATTCGCAAAGCCATCAAGCAGGTCCACAAGGCCGCGACCAAGGCTGATGGGACGAAAGCCCTAACTGCCGCGTTTGCTGCCCTGGATAAAGCTGCCAAGAAAAACATTATTCATAAGAATAACGCTTCTCGCAAAAAATCCAGACTAAGCCGGATGGTTGCGAAGTTGAAATAAGAAACATAAAGGCCTCGACAATCGGGGCTTTTTTACCATCCCCGCTAAGTATTCCTAAAGTTGAGCGGGGATCTTAGTTGGCTTTATTTAGATCCCCGATCACTTGGCTAATCCTCGCCTCGGGGATGGGTTATGGTATTCGCGTATTCGCGTATTCGCATTGTATATCATATCATTGCTTTTTTTATTTCCTCGATCGCGCTCGCCTTATCTTCAAAACCAGTGACTTCGATGGTTTTCTGTTTTTGCCGAGCCACTTCGGCATAAAATTCTATAAAGGCTTGAATTTCTCCTTGGGGGACGTCTTGAATTGATTGAATCGAGATAGTTTCTGGTTCATTTACTGGCACTGCAATAATTTTATTATCCACTTGCCCCCGATCCAACTGCCGCATAATCCCCACGGGTCGACATAAAACTACTGTCCCCGAAGCAATCGGGTTCGGTCCTAAAACAATAGCGTCCAAGGTATCCCCGTCGCCAGTTTTGGTCTTCGAAATAAAACCATAATTGAATAGGAATTTAAACCCACCAGTAAAAATAAAATCTACAAACATTTCGTCCTTTATCTCATCATATTCAATTTTATTTTCTGATCCCTTCGGAATTTCAATCACAACATTAAATTGCTCAGGCGTTCCCAGGGGCGTTTCTATAAGTTTCATAAAATATTTTTTATTTCTGCTAAATTATTAATGATTTTCCAAGCGACAGGCTCCAAAATTTTATCTTCTGCTTCAGTCCGAATCGCGATACCTTTCTTGGTTTCTAGGAAAAGCAAAAGATCATTTTCGCTATCTCCGACTACTACACAATCTTCGGGTTTAAATCCATACTTCTGACAAAATTCCGTGAATTGCTTAAGTTTATGTCCCGCTTGATCTTTTTCATATACTAAATCCGTAATATTCCCCTGCTCGTCATAGCTAAGAGGCGTATTGAAATAGAAATCATCGGCAGCGACTCGTTCGGCGATAATTTTAGCGAAAGGTCCCATCGATCCAGTAATTAAACAAACTTTTATACTCTTTTGCTTCAATTACTTTATCAAATCAAGCACGCCATCTCTTAGCTCCATTTCTCTGAATGTTTTTTCAAAATTACTCTTGGTTGCCAATCCTTTCCTTTGCCACAAAGTCAAAAGTTGCTTATCCACCTCTCTTGGAGAAACCTTCTCCCTTTTGGATAATTCATAAATTTCCAAATCTTCTGCTATGGTCATGCCCATAGCTTCAGCAATCATCCACCAAGAATTTTTCTTGGTCAAGGTATTATCGATATCAAAAATTACAGCTTTAATTTCACTCATATCTTTTTCATCTCCGCCCAATTTTTGCCGAATTTGGCCTCCACCATCACTGGCACTTTTAATTGATAGACGGATTCCATGATCGGCTTAATTTTGGCCGCCCAAATTTTCTCCTCGCCTTCTTTTACTTCAAAAACTAATTCATCATGCACACTCAAGAGCATTTTTAGATCCGGCAATTTCTGATCAATCTCAATCATGGCCATTTTAATAATATCCGCAGCCAGCGATTGCATGGGCATATTCACAGCCGAGCGCTCGGCCGCGGTGCGAACCGCGAACTTCGAATCATGAATTTCCGGAAAATAACGGATCCGACCCAACGGGTTGGTCATAAAGCCGTCTTGGTGGGCCAGTTGAATTAGGCCCATGATATAGGCTTTCAATTGCGGAAAAGCTTCATAGTATTTTTTGATATAGTCGGCCGCTTCCGCCCGCTCCATTTCCGATCGTTCGGATAAACCGAAGGCTGACACCCCATAAAGAATGCTGAAATTAATGGTTTTGGCATCGCGTCGTTGCTTCGGGGTAACTTCCGACTCCTTCACGCCGAAAATTCTCGCCGCCGTGGCGCTATGAAAATCTTCGCCTTTGTCAAAAATCTTAATCATCTCCGCGTCCCCTGACAACGACGCGGCTATGCGCAATTCAATCTGCGAATAATCCAAAGACAACAAGACCTGGCCAGGATCAGCGATAAAAGCCTTGCGCACTTTATTGCCCAGTTCGGTTTTGATGGGAATATTCTGCAGATTGGGATTAACCGAGGACAGCCGCCCATGCGCCGAGATCGTTTGGCTATAGGTTGTATGAATCCGGTCATCTGGTCCGACTAACTCCGGCAACGCATCAATGTAGGTAGATTTGAGTTTCGCCAGTTCTCGATACTCGAAGATTAATTCAATGATCGGGTGCAGGCCGCGCAATTTTTCCAACTGTTCCGCACCCGTGGAAAGCGCTTTGGTTTTGCCGGTTTTGCGAATATTCTCTGTCGGAATCTTAAGTTTCTCAAACAGCACTTCGCGCAGTTGAATCGGGGAAGCGATATTGAATTCCATGTTCGCTTCTTTGTAAATCAGTTTCGTTAAAGTTGCAATTCGCGCTTCAAGCTTCACGCTTAACGATTTCAGCCAAGGCAAATCCACCTTGACGCCGCGCTGTTGCATTTTTTCAAGCACTGGCATCAGCGGCAGTTCAATCTCTTGATAAAGTTCGAGAAGTTTTTTCTGTTCGCTCAGTTGTTTAGCTAGTTCGTCCCAGTTACTCGTATCATAACTTCGCCGACCGGGATCGAGAAGATATGCCGCGATTTGGGCTTGGGCTTCAGATTTGATTAGATTATTAGATTTATTTGATTTACCACTCTGCTTACTGCTTCCTGCTTCCTGTTTACTTTCAACTTGCTTAAGCCCTGGCAGTCTCGAATCCAAAGCTTTGATTCCGAGCGTATGCAATAACTCTTTGGTTTTTTCCTGATCATATTTATCAAGCAATGTGTCTTCAAAATCAAAATCCAGATGGTTGGTTTGGTCAATGTGCGCTAATTTTTGAGATAAATATGCCTTATCTTTGCCAGCCATCAATTTTTTCAAGGTCCCGGGTTTGATTTTGCCTGCTCCGACCGAAGCGTCGGAGCCTGCTCCTTGATTTACGGCTTCATACACGCCGTCCAGAGATCCGAATTGTTTAATCAATTCCAGGCCCCCTTTCTCACCAATGCCTGGCACACCGGGAATGTTATCCGAAGTATCCCCGCGGATGGCTTTGTAATCCACCCATTGTGACGGGTGCAGCCCGAAAGTTTCCACCATTTTATCCGCATCGAAAATTTGGATATCCGAAAAGCCAATTTTGAACCGATAAACATGGGTATGATTATCGATTAGCTGCAACAAATCCAAATCGCCAGTGACAATAATATTCAAGACATCTTTTAAAGTTTTGTGACAGATAATGCCGAGCAGATCATCGGCTTCAAATCCTTCTTTTTCATAAATTGGAATATCAAGCGCGGCCAAAATTTCTTTGAGCTTGGGGAGTTGGATCACCATCTGTTCATCCGGCGCCTTGCGGTGCGCTTTGTAATCTGCCGCCATTTCATCGCGGAAAGTTTTGCCAGGCACGTCAAAGGTTACCAAAGCATGGGTCGGTTTGATGTCCACCAAAGCTTTAAATAACATGGACAAAAAGCCGAAAATCGCGCCAGTCGGAAACCCGCCCGGCCCAGTCATATTGGGCAAGGCGTGATAAGCGCGATGAAACAGCGCATGCCCATCAATTAAAAGGAGTTTTTGCTTAAATTCCATAGAAGTATCGATACAATTATCATATCAAAAAAACGCCTGCTTGTCCGACCAAGCTTGGGTGAAGTCAGATCAGGAGATTGAAAAATGGATGAAATGATTACTCTCAAATTTTGTCCGACCGGTCAAAAAATGATAGTAAAAGATAATTATAGAAAAATTAATAATCGTCTCACTCCTATTACTCTTCGGTCACCCGAAATACTTCTTCCACGTCTGTGATCCCTTGCAAGGCCTTTAATAGCCCATCCTGGGCCATAGTTAACATGCCCTCACTGATGGCTTGGTTGCGAATTTCCGTAGTCGTAGCGCCTCGAGTAATCATTTTTTCAATCTCATCGCTAATATTAAAGGCTTCATAAACACCCATTCGCCCCCTATACCCCAAACCTTTGCATACGCTACAACCCGGGCTGTGGTAGAAGTTAAGTTTTGAAGGGATGTCGGCTTGAGCAGATTTGGGCACTGCTTTCAAAATCATTTCCACGCGTTCTTGCAATCTTCCTGACGGTTTATAACTTTCCTTGCAAGCGGTGCAAATTTTCCGCACTAATCGCTGGGCGATGATCGCATTGATGGCGGGAGCGAGCACAAATGGTTTAACGCCCAAATCTAACAACCGCGGGATCGCGGACGGCGCATCATTGGTATGGAGGGTCGACAAAACGATGTGTCCGGTCAAAGCGACTTGGCAGGCGGTTTCAGCAGTTTCTAAATCGCGCATTTCTCCAACCATGATAATATCCGGATCTTGTCGAAAAATGGCTCGCAGGCCCGAAGCAAAAGTCATGCCAGCGCGAGTATCTATCGGGGTTTGGGTAATCCCTTCGATCTTATATTCCACGGGATCTTCCAAAGTGATGATCTTAATCCCTGGTTCGTTGAGACGTTTCAAAATTGCGTAGAGAGTCGTAGTTTTGCCGCTACCGGTCGGCCCGGTGGTTAAAATCATGCCGTTAGGTTTTTCAATTTCTTTCAAAATCCGCTCGCGGGCCAATCCGACAATCCCCAACTCCTCAAACTGCAATGAACCCTTGTCCTGTCGCAGTATCCGCATCACGATAGATTCGCCGTAAGCCGATGGGAGGACCGAAACCCTGACATCCACTTGCGATTGATTAAAAGTCAGGCCGAAACTGCCGTCTTGTGGAGTGGTTGTTATATTCAGTTTCATCTTGGATAAAATTTTGATTCGGGAAACCATTTGATGGTGAGTATCCAACGAAAGAGCGGCGACGTCTTGTAACACCCCGTCTATGCGAAATCGAATTTTCAAATCGGCGCCTTCTGGTTCAACATGAATATCCGAGGAATCTAAATCTAAGGCCGATCCCAAAAGCACATCGATCAGTTCCGTGGCCGAAACTTTCGATAATTGCTGACCAAATTCTTTAATCGAAGCAGCTTTAAACCGCGGGTCGCTGCTGATCAATTTAATTTCTGAGGATCTCTGTTTCGTCGATAGCAGCACATTATAACCACCAAAAAGGTGTTGCAAACTGCTGTGGGAAATTAGGTATATTTCAGCGGTATAGTCTAGCTCTTTTAATTCCTTAATTAATTGCTGGTGGCTCGGGGAAGGTTTGACTACCCCTAATTTTAAAACTCGCCCTTCGCGGAAAAATACCGCGGCGTCATGCGTTTGGGCGTCTTCTTTCGACAGCACGTTTAAAGCCTGGGTATCGGTCGGATAACCATATAAATTAATATAGGGAAGGTTAAGTTTTAGCGCTTGCCTTTGAGTTTCTTCTTCTTCAAACTTGCGATTAAGCTCAGAGTAAACCTGCTTTAGCCGCATCGCTTTATCGGCTTGGTTGGACATGATTTTAGTATATCACGAAAAAAACACCCCGCCATTGGCGGGATGTTTACATGTTCAATTTATATTTGGCAATGTCACTTTTTAGCAACGAGACGATTTGTTTTTCCGCCTCAGATAACGGTTGGTTCAAACTAAAATAGGTCGTCTGGTAAGCGAGTAGTTTGGGCTTAAACTGGGCGAAAATTTGTCTTAAATCAACCGGCAGAGTGGAGTGGCACCAAACAGAGGTTTGGTTGGACTGGTCTTCTTTAAAAAATAAAAACAGTTTGGCAAACCCTAACTGCATCGACATTTCCTTGATAATAGTCTGAACGTCTTCTTCCGAAGCCTGTGAGCGTTCTAGATCGGTTTGATTAATTGACGAATAAACCAAAGAAATTTCTGGCGCCTGCTGCAGACGAGCAAGAACCCGGCCCCATAGCTTTAGTAACCCCAAACTTTTCGTCTTATAAAGCCTTGAGATAATTTCCTGTTGGTTGGCGCCTAAACTGACTAACTGGGAAGCTTTGAGAAAAGTTTGGGGTGTAGTCCGAACATGCTGGAAACTTTCGGTTTCGGAAATAATCCCGGTTAACAGTTGAGTCGCGATCGCTTCATCAATAAAGGTAGCCTCAATGTGGTTGATTAAATCAAACACAATTTCCGAATTGGAAGTGGCAGTCAAATTCACTAGATTATATTGCCCAAAATTTTCATTAGTAGCCTTAAAATCGATATTTAAAATCGGGGTTTCAAAAAATAATTCCGTATTTTCATTATAAAGCTGCCCCAAACGGTCCAGCGAGTCAACCCCGATCATGATTAATAAATCGAAGGGAAAGTTTGAACTGCGGAAACTAATGTCATTTTTTTCGAATTGGCCTTTTTTAGGTTTAATAAAAATCGAGAGTTTATCAACCTCTTTTTTATAACTTAGTTCCTCGATTTGCGTCTGCTTGGTTGAGACGTCAATGACAAAACTTTTGGTCACATCCAGCTCTTCCCGAGCCTCCCTAAATCCTTGCAAAAAATCTAGCTTGTTCAATTTCGGGGTGAAGGATAAAACAGCGGTTTCCTTCTCCAGTTTTTTAAGAAATCCTTGCAATGCTAAACCGGCGGCCAGGCTATCACCGCTATCTCCTGCCACAATAATCAAGACTGTGGCGGCCTGTGAAATTTTTGAGGTAATTTGAGCTGTGATTTCCATACCCGGTAGTGAAAATTTGATTAAAGAATAAATTAGTTACTAATTGTCTTTGATTATTATAACCAGCAAAGAAATTTTATCGCGCGGTTGTTTTTTATTTATCCCACGAGTCGCGGGATAAATATCAAATTTCTACTACCGGGCATAAATCATATTACTATAATTGGTTTTGGCTAAGTCGTCAATAGCTGCTAAAATAAGCCCAGTAATACAACTTCGATGCTTTTGCCCCTAAATGGTTTTATTATCAAACTAATAATAATAGATTAAGCAAAAAATCTATAATAAAGACTTTAATTTTATGCAAAAGCCAATAAACCATTTATCGAAGTTGATATACTGGGTATGGCGATGAAGCTTAAAAACTTAAGCCTAAAACAATTTCAAAATCTAGGCAAAAGCCTAGGGATGAGGTATCGTAAAAAGGCCCATGTGATTGGGTTAATCGGCCCCTTGGGGGCTGGGAAAACCACCTTTGTCAAAGCCTTTGCCCGGGCTTTGGGAATTCAAAAAATCAGCAGTCCGAGTTTTGTTGTCATCCATCAATATAAGTTCGACTCCCGGGTTTTATTTCATCTAGATTTTTATCGGCTGAAAAAACTGGACCAACTTTCGGTCTTGGGTTTAGATGAAATTCTTGGTGAAAAAAATGTGGTACTGATCGAATGGGTTGATCGTTTTCCGAAAGTAAAAACCCGATGCGATCTAATCATCACGATCAAAATCAATGCTAACCAAACCAGAAATGTTACGATCCAAAATCATAAAATTTAATATTGTTCTTGCCCTTTTACTCCTACCTACCATCGTTTCTGGGAAAACTTTACTTTTTGGTGAAAAAAAATGGGAAATTGAAACTAATAGTATTAATTTTCTTACTCAAGCATACACTAGGAATGATTTTTCCCTAGTTAGTCTGATCAATTCGGTAGTTTTGGATAAAAATTTAGAACAACCAGGAAAAATTTTTGACCCAGCCACAATCAATCAAATCGAGGATTTAACTGCCCAGATTAATCAATCAACCGAAAACGCCAAGTTGATTTTGCAAAACGGCAAGGCGGAAGAATTCAATCCAGGCCAAAACGGACAAGCCCTAGATATTTATTCTCTGGCCCAAAGTTTGCAATCTGATGCCTTGCTTGTTGGGTTGCCGGTTTTAATTTCAGAACCAAAAATTAAACTGTCCCAAACCAATACCTTGGGTATTAATGAATTAGTGGCGGCAGGCGAGTCGGACTTCTCTGGTTCTCCCGCTAACCGGGTTCATAACATCAGCGTCGGCTCAAAAAAATACGACGGAGTGATTATTAAACCCCTGGAAGAATTTTCTTTCAACAAATTTTTAGGCGACGTGGATGCGGAACACGGATTTTTGCCGGAGCTGGTCATTAAACCCGATGGCCTGGTGCCAGAGTTTGGTGGAGGCCTCTGCCAAGTCTCTACCACTGCTTTTCGAGCGGCGATGAACGCGGGGTTACCGATTACGGCTCGCCGGAATCACTCTTTTGCCGTAAAATACTACGCACCACAAGGTTCCGATGCCACGATCTACCCGGGGGCCTTGGATTTAAAATTTACTAACAACTTACCGAGCAGTTTTTTGATTCATACCAAAATTGTTGGTCGTAAACTCTACTTTGAGTTCTATGGCACAAAAGATAACCGTAGTGTAGTATTTGAAGGACCATACCAATTCGATCAAAAACCAGACGGCTCCATGAAAGCAAGCTGGACTAGACATGTCACTATGAATGACCAAACCACTACTCAAACCTTCAAAAGCACTTATCTCCCTCCTGCTCTGTTCCAAAAAATAACCGTCACCGAGCCCTCCACTCCGAACCCTGAAACTCCTTCCTCAACCCAATAATATGAATCCCGTTAGAAATACTCACAAGCATCTTTGCCAAGAAAAATGTATTCAACGGGAATAATCTAATTAAATCGTATAATTAACTAATCAAAATTTCTAATCGGGATGAAAATTACTCTCAATCCAAAACTATCTAGTAAAACCGATCTGATTGTTTTTCCATTGTTTGAAAACGAGGAGGCAGCCAAGACGGTTAAGCAAAAAACTAAACTCTTAATACCCGAAGCTGCTTTGGCTGATTTTAAAAATGAAATTGGCAATAGTCTGCTCGTCTATACCCCGACAGCTCGGCTGTTATTAATCGCTTTGGGAAAGAAGCAAAATTTTGGTGCAAAAAATTGGCGAATTGCCATCCATACTGCCATCACTAACGCTCAAAAATTACAAGCAAAATCAATCAGTTTGTTTCTGCCAAGCGTCAACCGAGCTTGGGTCCCAAATTATTTGGAACTTACGGGTTTTGCTGTAACGCATAGTGCTTACCAATTTAATATTTATAAACAAGGCAACAAAACGCCAGCTTTTGAACAAATAGAGATCGTGATTCAGAACAATAAAAGCTATAAAACAGCTCTTAATGATGGAGGGATGATCGGTCTGGCTACCAACCAAGCGCGGGACTTGGCTAATCATCCAGGCAACATCATGACCCCGAAACACTTAGCCCAACACGCCATAACCATTGCCAAAAAATATAAACTAAATTACAAAATCCTCGGTGAATCAGAAATGATGAGGGAAAAATTAGGCCTAATTTTAGGAGTCTCCCGGGGCTCTGACGAACCCCCTCGGTTTATTATTTTAGAATCAGGGAATCAAAAACAGCCACCGATAGTCTTAATTGGCAAAGGATTAACATTTGACAGCGGCGGGATCTCGATTAAACCTGCCGAAAAAATGGAAGAAATGAAATTCGACATGGCGGGCGGGGCAACTGTGCTTGGCGTTATGCAAGCGGCGGCCATGCTCAAACTCTCAAGCCATCTGGTCGCCATCATTCCAGCGGCAGAAAATTTGGTCTCAGGCGCCGCTTTAAAACCAGGCGATATTTTAGTCGCTCACGATAAAACCAGCGTAGAAATTATTAATACTGACGCAGAAGGCCGGCTAGTTTTGGCGGATGCGATTAGTTTTGCCAAAAAACATTATCAACCCAAACTGATCATTGACTACGCCACCTTAACTGGGGCGGTATTAGTGGCTTTAGGTGATGAATATACCGGGTTTTTTGCCAATACCAAAACTTATGACAAATTAATAAACCAAGCAAGCTTAGCCACTGCCGAAAATCTCTGGCCCTTACCGCTTGTGTCCGAGTATCAAGATCAGCTCCAGAGCCAAGTTGCTGATTTGAAGAATGTTGGTGAAAAAGGCTTAGCGGGGGTGATTACGGCAGCGCTATTTTTAAAACATTTCGTGCAAAATACCCCTTGGATTCATTTGGACATTGCAGGTACGGCCTCGACGATGCGACCAAAAAAACACCTGACAGTGGGTGCGACTGGCTGGGGAGTATACCTAACTTTAAAATTCTTACGTAATCTTTAAGATTTGATATACTAAACTCATGGCTATTGAACCAACTGTTGCCGAAATCGATATTATCAACCCGGTTCCAGATGCTTCTGAAACGCTATTTGAAGTAACCCTGCGGCCGCAAAAGCTATCCGAATACATCGGACAGGAAAAAATCAAGGAAAGTCTGAAAATTCTCATTGATGCCGCCTCGGGCAGAAAAGAAACTTTAGAACATCTCTTGCTGTATGGCCCGCCGGGCTTGGGCAAAACCACACTGGCTCATATTATTGCCAAAGAAGGAAAGGTTGGCATTAAGATTACCTCTGGCCCCGCCATTGAAAAATCCGGCGATTTAGCTTCGTTGCTTACGAATCTTTCAGAAAATGATATTTTATTCATAGATGAAATCCATCGACTGAACAAAACGGTAGAGGAAATTCTTTACCCCGCCATGGAAGAATATAGTTTGGACATAGTCTTGGGCAAAGGCGCGGGAGCAAAAGCCCTACGCTTGGATCTGCCTAAATTTACTTTAATTGGCGCCACCACGAGAATCGGCATGCTCTCAGCTCCCTTGCGTGACCGTTTTGGCATGACTTACCGCCTAGATTATTACGAAGAACCAGAAATTGAAAAAATTATCGAGCGGTCAGCAAAAATTTTGAATATCAAAATCGAATCTACGGGCCGGGCAGAGGTGGCCAAACGGGCCCGGCGGACCCCTAGAATTGCCAATCGCTTGCTCAAGCGAGTTCGCGACTACGCGCAAGTGCGCGCTGGAGGGAAGATCACAGAACAAGTCGCACACGACGCCTTAAATATGCTGGAAGTTGATGACTTGGGTTTAGATAATAACGACAGACGAATTTTGGAAGCCTTGATTGAAAAATTCGGGGGGGGGCCGGTTGGTATTACGTCCATCGCCGCTGCCACTTCCGAAGATGCCGGGACTATCGAGGATATTTATGAACCCTACTTATTACGCTTAGGGTTAATCGCCAAAACTCCGAAAGGGCGGGTGGCCACACCGGCGGCTTATGATCATTTGAAAAAACCCATTAATAAACCCCTAACCAAACCACTTTTATGACTCCAGCTTTTCAACCAACCAACCTTATCTCGAGCATTGTCAGTTTAATTTTTTATCTAATCATGGCTGGGTTTGTGCTTTATAGTTTAATCGCGCTTTATGCACTCCTGCGCTACGGTCGCTCCAAAATCCTGGCGATTGTGGTATCTTTAGTCTACTTAACAATTACCGCCGGACTCTATGTAGCGGCTGTTAATAATCTAAGTAACATTAAATTCTGACCATGCTAATTAATAAAAAAATCCTTTTCCCCGGCCAACAAGAAAATGAGCAAATCTTCATCATCACTCGCCAGCATTGGATGGTGTTGGTCACGAAACTTTTGGTTTGGTTTTTATTTATAATAATTTTGTTCCTCTCTGACTGGGCTATTAACCGTTATGCCCCGACCCTTAAAAAAGACCCTTATCTGGATTATGTTAATCTGATCAAAACTATTTATCTACTCTTCATCTTGCTGGGGTTTTTGATCACTTGGGTCATGTATTATCTGAATATGCAAATTGTCACGAACGAACGGATCGTCGATATTACCCAAAAATCCCTCTTGCATCATACAATTTCCGAGCTTCATTTAAGCAGAATTGAAGATGTAACCGCCGAGGTCAACGGTATTTTAGAAAACTTCTTTGATTATGGTAATGTCTACGTCCAAACCGCAGCTGAAACCAATCGGTTTGAGTTTGACCGCGTACCAAACCCGACCAAAATCAATAAAATACTTTTGGATCTCTACGAGGCCTTGCCCGAAAAACAGAAACAAAAAAACCCGTTTAATAAATAATCTCATTATTCTCAACTTTCAAAACCAAAAATCCGCTCCTGAGTTTGGAGCGGACTTTTTAAGCCTATTTTTTTAAGACACCTTTGGCGATATACTGTTTCATCAAGGCCTGATAAGGAATGTCAATCTTGTTCGCTTCAATCTTGACTTGATTAATGATATATTCGGGGATCCGGATAGAAATCGATCGAGAAGTGGGTTTCAGGTTTGGGAATCGGACGCGGATAAAATCACCAGGTTCTAGATAATCGGCAAGGTCAATTTTATCCCAAAATTCTCTTTCTTCGTCTTCATTTTTGAATTTAGGCAGAACCAGCTTCTTTTTCATAAAAATCTTGCTCCTTTTTGTGCATGCTTCTGGCGGAAATTACACGCACCTTATTTTTTCTAATCGTATAAACAATAAATAATAATCTCGATTTTTTGGTCTTGCTAATTAAAATATATCTATTTTCTTTATGAGAATGCAGTTCATCAGGCTGGCGAAAAAGTTCTTCAGTAGCAAAAGCTTCTTCGCATTCTTCTGATGAGACTTTATGTTTTAACCAAATTTTCATTAACTCGGGTAGGTTATCCGGATTATCACCCATAGATTCTACTAAATCCGTCGCGAAGTTATATGGTGTATCGTCTAAATAATAGTGATCTTTTGCTAGCCTAAATTCTCCGTGGGCTAATCGATCGTGTAGATTCACTGCTAGGTTTGTCGTGGCAAACAATCTTGTAGTTAAGGGTTCATGAACCAGTTGATTCAGATCAGTCCAAGCCCCTTGGGAATATAACAACTGGGCTTGATTAATTATCTGTGCTTTAACAATTTCTAAATTACTAGCCTCGGTTTCTTCAGCTGATACACTCGACCTATCTCCCGGATTTTTTTCTGTACCGGCGGTTGGCTCTTCAGGTGTTGCTAATGTTGCATAATCTCTCATATATTCAAATTATAGCATTATTCTCAACTTTCAAAACCAAGGCTTCCTTGCTTAGTTTCGGCAGATGGTGCTCTTCGGTGGATGTAATAAAAATTTGATAACCCTTTAAGTTTTCAATTAGCTTGGCGCGCCGAATTTCATCTAGCTCTGAAAACACATCATCAAGCAAAATGATGGGTTTTTGCTTGTCGTCTGATAAATACTCAGCTTCGAGCAGTTTTAATGTAAGTACTTGGGTGCGAAGTTCACCACGGGAAGAATTAAAGATATTTAAAACTTCGTCTTTTTTGATGACAAAATCATCACGGTGCGGGCCAACCAAACACTGACCGCTTTTGATTTCTGCCTCTTGGTATTGTGAAAGCTTGGCTAAAAGTCCTTGTTCATCTAAACCGGCAACCATACTTATAAATTCCACCAAAAAGCGAGAAGAAAGCCCGGTTAATTCCTGATTTAAATGCTTAAATCTTTGGTTAATAAAATCAATAAATAAATAGCGGTGTTGCTCGATGATTCGGCTGGATTGAGTTAACTGTTCGTTCCAAGATTCCAACTCAGAAACATCCCCGCTCCCTTGATTCAAAACTTCTAACAACGCGGCTTTTTGTTTGAGAATGTGCCCCAGTGATATTAATGCCAGCGAATATTCTTTGCTTTTTTGTGACAATATTTCATCCAAGAATTTCCGTCTTGTCGCAGGCCCTAAAATAAACAAGTTTAAATCGTTGGGAACAAATAAAACAGTTTTGTATGATTGCCAGATCGTTCGTTTAACTTTCTGATCATTAATTTTAAACACCCGGCGAACGATAGTGTTTTTTGCAACTACTGCTTCAAGTTTTTGTTCTTGGACTTTGGCTTGTAAATTGAAATAATCTGCTCCGACTCTTATCAACAAATCATCGGGGGCGCGAAAAGATTTTAAACGAGATAAAAAATAGATACTTTCCAAAAAATTAGTTTTACCTGAAGCGTTATCCCCTAAAACCAAAACTAAATCAGCGTCAATAGCGACGCCGATTTTTTTATAATTACGAAAGTTTTCTAATTTAACCTCAGTTAACTTCATTACAACTTGATTGGCATGACGATGTAAACATAATTGTCCCGTTTGAGGGGCGCCAGCGAGGCCGGCGAGGCGTCATTAATCATTTTGAATTTCACAATCGCTTCACTCAAATTGTTCAAGCAATCCAACAAATAACGAAAATTAAACACCGCGCTGTTATCACTGCCGGAAACCTTGGCTTTGATTTGAGTGGTGTTCTCACCCGCTGCCATAGAAGAGGCGGAAACAGTAATCCCTGCTGCCTTAACCTCAACTGTGATGTTGTTGGAATCTGGAACAAACAGCGCGGCAGCTTTAAGCGCGTGGATAAATTCTTCTCGCTCAACTTCGACTTCAGTCTTAAATTCCTTGGGAATAATTTGCCGATAATCTGGGTATTGGCCATCAATCAGGCGAGAAATCAACTCGGTATCATCAAATTTAAACAACACCTGGCTTTCAGAAAAATAAATCTCTACTTCTCCTGCCCCCACGCTTAAGATTTTATAAAGCTCTGAAACAGTTCGGGATGGCACAATGACCTCTTTGACAACCCGGGCCGCGGTTTTAAGTGTGGCTGTTCGCTCGGCAAGACGATATCGGTCGGTGGCGGCAATTCTTATTTTTTCATCTTCGAACGCCATAAAAATCCCTGAAATTTCCGGTTGGGTCTCATTGTTAGAAGAAGCCCAGATTGTTTCGGCTAAAGCATCTTTAAACTCTGAAGCGTCAATTTTAGCAAACGGCTCTTCGGTTACCTGAGGGATTAGCGGGAAATCTTCAGCAGGAAGACCTTTAATATTCGTGTGATAATTTTCTGAGTCAAGTTTTAATGTATTTCCTTCGGTTCCCTCGAGCGTTACCTTCTCGGTTGGTAAATTATTAACATATTCATTAATTAATCTGGCCGGTACGGTCAAAGCCCCTTCTTTTTCGGTTTTTCCCCCTACCCAAGTGTTTACTCCAATTTCTAAGTTGGTCGCAGAAAATTTAACCCGGCCCTGGTCGGTTTTGATTAAAATATTATTTAAAACCTGCAGGGGGTTACCGCTGCCAACAACCCGGCTAACCGCAAACAAACCTTTTTTCAAATTTTCTTTAGTTACTATTAATTTCATAAATTTTAAAAAATAATAATGATAATAAGTACTGTGGATTTGTGTGTAAGGTTGTTTTTGTTTGTTTTGTTGGGTGGTTTAGGTTTGGGTCAAAGCAATAACTTGTCTGGACCTTGTGTAAAACCTGTCGTTAAGATTGCCCTAAATATTTTAACATAATTATTACTAAAAACTTACCTAGAAGATGTTAACCGTTAATTAACAACTAATTCAAATATAACCGATCTTTGATTAAATTAATCTCTTGTTTTAAACTATTTTTCTCTTTAATTATTCGTTCAATCTTGTCTACGGCATGGATGACTGTTGTATGGTCGCGCCCACCAAAAAACTCACCAATGGAAGGCAGGGAAGTTTCTAATTCTTTCCTGATGATATACATTGCGATTTGTCTGGGGTTCACATACTCTTTTTTACGCGATTGTTTGAGTAAGTCTTCTGGTGAAACATTATAAAAATCAGACACTACCTCTATGATTTTTTTGGCTGAGACACCGCGTTTTTTGGGTGGGGTGATGACGTTAACCAACACACTTTTTACCTGATCGATGGTGGGCTTGGTGTTATTGAGCTGGCAATAAACCATCAAGCGGTTTAGGGCTCCCTCCAATTCTCTAATATTGCTTTGAATAATTTCGGCAATATAGGTTAAAATTTCCGGGTCAACGTTGTAATTTTTTTCCTTGGCCTTCGTTTTTAAAATCGCGATTCGTGTTTCCAAGTCGGGCGCCTGAATATCCGCGATCATCCCCCATTCAAACCGAGAAACTAGCCGTTCTTCGATGGCGGGGATTTCTTTCGGTAATCGATCAGAGGTCATCACCACTTGTCGATTATTTTGGTGCAGAGCATTGAAAGTGTGGAAAAATTCTTCTTGGGTTCCTTCTTTCCCGGCTAGGAATTGGATATCGTCCACCAACAATACATCAACGTTTCGATAAAGTGACTTGAATTGATCTGCTCGACCTTGCGAAAGGGCTGAGACGAAATCATTGGTAAATTTTTCGCTGGTTACGTATAAAATTTTGGTCGAAGGGTCTTTTTTTAAAATTTCCGTTCCAACCGCCTGCATTAAATGCGTTTTGCCTAAGCCGACGCCGCCGTAGATAAATAATGGATTATAGACTGTTCCTGGTTTTTTGCTGACTGCTAAGCTGGCGGCATGAGCGAGCTGGTTGTTCGAACCAACAATGAAGGTGGTAAAAGTATATTTGGGGTTAAGACTTTGGTTTTCAGGTCGTTTTACGGTAGTTTTGGGGATTTCTCTGGCAGCCTGAGGAGCAACATAAGTTGGGTTGGTGATTTGGAATTTAACCTCTCTAATCTCTGGGGCGATTGATTTTAAGGCTTTCAGAATATCCTGGTGGTATTTGTTCTGCAGCCACTCTTTCGTGAAAGCGTTGGGGGTATTTACTATTATCGCGGAGTCGGTTTTTTCCAAAATTGAGGTGTTTTTAAACCAAGTAGTAAAACTAGCTTTACTTATGGCTAGTTCTAGGTTGCCGAGGATTGCTTGCCAGAGTTGTTGGTTTGTCATTTCAAGGCTAATCGTAAAGGTTGAAGATTTTTAATGGCTGTGACTTATTTTAACAGATAAGTTATCAACATGTAAATATATATTTTTTGCCTAAGATTAAGCAAAAAATAGATAGCTTGTTAATATAATGTGGATTATTAGTTGATTAAGTGTTACAAAGCCGACAACCGGGTGACAGAACTCTCACTTTGCAGTATAATGTGTCAGTATGCAACCAACATATCGACCGAAAAAGCTTCGACGCAAACGGGTTCATGGGTTTAGAAAGCGAATGAAATCAAGAACTGGGCGAGCAGTTTTATCCCGAAGACGCGCTAAGGGCAGAAAACGACTCACTGTTTAAATGGGGAAGATTCACTTACTTAAAAATGAGGCTGACTTTACTAGATTTCGATCGGGTCGTTTCTTCCAAAGCTTAAACCTTCGGATCAGAGTTCTCCCCTCGAACCAAAACCTGCCACGTTTTGGTTTTATTGTCCCTAAAAAAATATTACCCAAAGCAGTTGATCGGAATAAAGTTAAACGGCGCTTAAAGTCAATCGTCAGTCAGCACCAAAACAAATTTAAGTCCTTTGATGTCTTGTTTTTTCCAAGCAGTAAGATTTTGAGAATTAAATTCCAAGATTTAGAATTAGAGGTTACCCAGTTACTGAAGCGAGCAAACGTATGGCAATCATAAAATATATTAATTTAATTTTGGCGTTTCCTCTAAGAGGGCTGGTTTGGCTTTACCAAAAAACCTTTTCTTTTGATCATGGTCCCTTGAGGGTTTTTTACCCATACGGTTATTGTAAATTTTATCCTTCTTGTTCAGCTTATGCCGAATTAGTTTTAAGAAATGAAGGCGTGGCGGGGCTACCTAAAATTATTAAGCGTTTAATTAAGTGCCGACCCGGCGTTGCTCCGGTGATTGATCAGCCCTAAAGTTTATGATTCAAGTTTTTAATCAAATTTTAGTTTACCCACTTTTGAACCTTTTGGTTTTTTTCTATAATTTTATTCCGGATATCGGGGCGGTTATCATTTTGTTAACGCTTATAGTTCGTTTACTCCTTTTGCCCTCCTTTCATAAATCATTGAAACACCAAAGGGCCATGACCGCGCTCCAGCCCAAAATGGCCGAAATTAAAGAGAAATATAAGGATGACAAAGAGCGTCAAGCCAAGGCCATGATGGAGCTTTATTCCACTCATAAGGTAAATCCCTTAAGTTCTTGCTTACCGCTTTTAATTCAATTACCAATCCTGATTGCGCTTTATCAGGTGTTTATCCAAAGCTTAAACGGCAACGAGCTACACGGGATATATTCATTTATCACTGCTCCAGAAAAAATCAATCCAGTGTTTTTGGGGTTTCTGGATTTGGCCAAAAAAAATATTATTATGGCAGTGGTAGCGGGTGCCTTACAGTATTGGCAAAGTAAAATTATGCTCCCAAAGAATCAGACAGAGGATGCGACCACCAAAATGGTCAAATACCAAACGCTCTATTTTTTGCCAGCCCTGACAGTATTTTTTGGCAGCACTTTTCCAGCCGGACTGACCTTGTATTGGATTATCACTACTTTGTTTGGGGTGGGCCAGCAATATTATCTTTTGCGAAAGGAAGCCAAGGAAGCGTTATATGGAACCAAGCAATGAACTTTTGAAAAATATAACTTTAAATTTGTTGCGAAAAATGGGATTTGAAGCAGAAATTTTCGAACGCCAAGAAGAAGGCCGCACGGTATTTAATATCAAAACCCATGACGCGCAGCTTTTGATTGGTAAACTGGGGGCCAACCTAGAGGCCCTGCAATACATCCTTAGAGTGTTGTTTCGCAAGCAGATTCAAGATGATCGATTCCCATTTGCCATTGATATTGATGATTATAAAGATAAGCGCGTGATTTATTTAAAGGAATTGGCGCGCAAGGCCGCTCACCATGTCCGTGAAACGAAAAGAGCGGTCTCTTTAGAACCCATGCCGGCATATGAGCGTCGCGTGGTACATTCTTATTTATCTTTATATTCTGACGTGGGGTCAGAAAGCATGGGAGTGGAACCCAATCGCAAACTGATCATCCGGCCAAAAGCCAAAGTTAAAGACAAAGACGGATTTAATTTTATTGAGAATAGCTAGTCTACGAACTAGGAAAAAATATAAAAGTACGAAAAGCGCATTTGCGAGGAGGCGCTTTTTTTATAGTTAGAACCTCGGCGCCGACGAAGCAATCTATCAGAAAATTTCGAGGTCACAATTTGTGACCTTAAAGAACTTGGGGTTCCAAATTGGCACCTTGAATAGAGGCAAAATATCAAATACGCGTCGTTGGTTTTTACGGAACAAGGCGTTGCCATGCTTTCGAGTGTGCTCAATAGTAAACGCGCGATTCAAGTCAATATCCAAATCATGCGGACATTTACGAAATTGCGCGAGATGCTCGTGAGTAATAAAGAGTTGCGAGAAAAGATTGTCACCGCCTTTGGCGGGATCCCGCCTACATTTAATTTTCAAATAGCAGTGGCGGGAAAAAACTGGAACGCAAATACGATCAGCGGTTTAAAATAGTCTTTAACGCGATCAGGAATCTGTTGTCGGTTGAAGAAAAACCAAAATCCTTTGGGTTTAAATAAAAGAGAACGGCTCAGTCAGCGACTGGGCCGGTTTTGAGATTATTCTTTCTCGAGTTTCTGGTCACGTCGTATAAGAGTATTTAGCTTGGTTTGGATTTGTAAGCATACAAGATTAAGGTTGCTCACTTGTTCCATGACTGCTTGGCTAGATTTCTCACCATCCTCAAATTTGGTAGAGAGGTCATGAAGTCTTGCGGGACAGTACCGCTCGAAATCATACCTTCCTTCCCATGAAGCCAGATTTTCCATACTCATTTCCCCCCATTTATATGCAGGAAAAAGGGGTTTCATGCAGATGTCCATTGCTGACAGTAACCTGAGTTTCTGGTGCTTCAGCCGGCCCTTTATAGCCTCGATTCTTCCTTGCAAGGTTGCGAATCTGACCATATGTGCCGTAGCTTGAGGAACTTTCTTTTCTAGCGCTTGAAGATTGTGATCCACTTCTTCCAAGACCGCTTCAGATTCAGCAAGCAAATTCATTATCCTATCTAGCTGTAGCACCGCGTCCATTTTGCCTCCTTGGGATTGGCAGTCAATTAGATCTATTCCTACATTGACTTGAAAGTTTATAGTATTATAGATATATAAACAATAATTTTGGCATATTTTAGTAAACTATTGACAAAAGGGCTTTAAATAAGCTATAATATAGCTAATTAATGCCGCCGGTTTTTATGGCAGAACTAGACCTAGAACGAACTTTAATCGATTATGGCCTCAGGCCAAAACAGGCCAAGGTTTACTTGGCTACTCTTCAAGTCGGCTCTGGACCCATATTAAAAATCGCCCAGCAAGCCGGGTTGGCTAGGTCCACGACCGAAATCGTGCTTAATACCCTACTCGACAAAGGGCTGGTTTCGTCATTCAAAAAGAAACGCGTCAGATATTTCAGTGCCGATGATCCGCATACGATTATTGGATCGCTGAAAGAAAAAACTACGATTATGGAGAGAGCCTTGCCGAAATTTATGGCTGTGTATGGCAGTAGCAAATCTCGTCCAACTGTTCGTTTTTATGAAGGCAAGCCGGGGATGAAAATTATTCTCGAAGAAATTCTCAATGAAGCAAAGAGTCTGTTATCATTTGCCTCGGTTGAAGATTTATTTGCGACTCTGGAAAATTATCCAGATTTTGTGAAAAAGAGAGTGGAACTAAAAATTCCAGTTAGAGTCATTCTCAGAGATTCTCCGAAGGCCCGGGAAAGAAAAGTTTTAGGACCGCAACATTTAAGAGAAGTTAGATTGATTCCAGAACATTACGATTATCATGGATTGTTTTATATCTGGAATGATAAAATTGCGATGTTTTCTTTTGGCGAAGACCTCTCAGCAATATTAATTGAAAGCCAAGAATTATCGCAGATGCAGCGAGCTAGCTTTAATTTTATGTGGGACAGTCTAGAACCTAAATAAAAAATAAACTGATCATAAACCAAAATAAAATTGAGAGATCATTTTTAAAATATGGCACATCAACCATGCCTTGAATAATCACAGTTAACAAAAATACACCCGCAGCAAACTTTAGTGCTGACGGGTGTATTTTTACCTGCTCAGCGGAGATGAAGAAAATTAAAGCAAAGGTCAGTAATCCTAATAGTCCCATTTCCAGCCAAAAGGTCAGAAAAATATTATGAGGATTGTTTAAAATTTCCCCGCTAAATTGGGATTCGGCCAGGGTGGTCCGAAATCCATACAAGCCGTTGCCTAAGAAGGGAGAAGATAGGGTTTTTTGAAAGCCGATTTTCATCAGTTGCAAGCGGACACTGCTGGATGGGTCAGAGATTCCAAGCATGACTCGTTCTCTAATTGGAGCAATACTGAAGAGAATTAATACCAACAAAAGCACGAGTGGTAGAATTTGTTTCCAAGAGTATTTTTTTATCAGCAAAATCAAACCCATCAGACTCACAGCCAGCCAGGCGCCCCGAGAAAACGTCAGGGCCAAAGCAACCCCCAGAATGATTAAAGCTAATCGTTCAAACCAAACCTTAAATAATTTAAAACCAGAAAGATAAAGAGCAAAAAAGAAAATTAATAACGGGGCTAGGTATAATGCTAACTGGTTGGGGTGTTCAAAGATTGAAGTAATCCGAAGCCCCTCATCTCCGCTTCCCCAAAACTTGATCGGCAAGTTAAGATAAGTAAAGTATTGAACAATCCCAAACAGAGAAATCAGAAAACTGCTTGCCAACAACCATCGCAAAACTACGATTTTATCTTTGGGCAATTTTATAGTAACGATAGTGGCATAGAAAAGTAGAACTGGCTCAATGATAAAAGCTTTTAAAAGTCCCAATGCCCGCAAGGGTTCTGGTGAAACAATTGTTGAAATAATTCCAGCCAAAATAAATAAGCCCGCGCTTAAGTTTATTTTTCCTAAACTTTTTAACTTGACAAGATCAGTTAGTTTAAAATTAATCAGAGTTAGAAATAAAAAGGCCGCAATCAAGAGTTCTAACAGGGTTGTCGGAACGCCAAAAAGCTTGAATCGGATCAAGTAGGTTGGCAGGAGAGCCAGAACCAAACCTAAAAAGTGAATCATAGTTTATTTTTTGACCTTGACATTGATAAGGATATTTTTTTGGATCGTATTGCCATTCGACATCTTTGCTTTCGCAGAAAGAACGGACCAACCATTTGGCGCTTGTTTGATTTCAAAACTATAAGGAGGCGTATTAGTCGAACCAATAAATACGCTGTTTAATGACAGTTCCACACTAAGGGGGACATCGCCGCTGACTGATAATTGGACCATCAAAGGCAAATTTGAGATTTCTTGATTTTCAATCGGAGTTATAAAGTTAATAGTTGGGTTATTAAAGGAGGGGTTGGTGGATCCATCATCTTGTTCGGTTGGATAACTATAGCCATTCGCCTGGGCCCAGAACACCACCGGTACCTCCCAGTCAGGATTATTTGGCATTTCTGAATGTAAGACCGTATAAACCCGGGTTTCCAACGCGTCAGCAGGTGTTAGAGAGTTAGCTAGTTTACCGTTGTATTTATTGATGTTTAATGTGACATGAACATCGTCAAACGTATTGGGCAGAGCAAAATCCGCAAAGACTTCTGATTTAGTAGCTGTAGTATACTCGGTGGGGAGTTTGCCTGAAATCGAATCGACGAGAATGTGCTGGATGCCGGGAGGTTCAATGAATAATTCCGGGGGGGTATCCTTCAGCGCCTCCCGCATAAATTGGTTCCAGATCGGGGCGGCGACAATCACTCCGTCAGCGCCCGCGCGCATTTTAGAAAAATCGTTATTGCCAACCCAAACTCCGGCCGCCAGGGAGGGAGTAAATCCTAAGGTCCAACCGTCACGCCATTCTTGCGTCGTGCCGGTTTTGGCTGCGACAGTTCTTCCCGGTAGAATTAATGGGGAATTGGAACCGAAAATAAAAGACCGGGCATCGTTGTCAGTCATGATATTAACGATTTGGTAAGCAACTTGCGGATCTAAAACTTGCTCGCCTTCGTTATCTTGGTATTCTTCTAAAATTTTTCCTGAGCCGTCCGTAATTTTCAGGATGGTGGTCGCTTCGTGTCGAACGCCATTGTTGGCAAATACTCCCATGGCTGAGACATGATCGATTAGTTTAATTTCACAGCCCCCTAAAACTAAGGCCAATCCACAGCGGTCGGCGCTGATATCCGAACTAATTCCCATATCTTTGGCAGTATCAATCGCATCTTGGACTCCCACTAAAGCCAAAGTTTTGACAGCGGGTACATTGAGGGAGCCGGCTAGCGCTTTTCGCATATTAACGATTCCGTGATCAGCTCCGTCATAATTTGTTGGCGCGTATTCCCTGCCGTTATAAGTCCCAAATACGGTTTTTACATCCACCAACATCGTTGCTGGGCCCATCCCTTCTTTAAAGGCTGTTGCGTAAATATAGGGTTTGATTGAGGAACCTGGTTGTCGTTCTCTGATAGCAACATTAACCTGACCATCGTGCTCGTCATCAAAATAATCTCTGGAGCCGACCATAGCTAAGACCTGGCCGGTTTTTGGATCAATCGCAGTCAGCGCCGCGTTACTGGCTTTATTGTTTTTTTCATTTTTAGCAACGCCTTCTTTAACCGCCTTGTCGGCAATTTGCTGCAAATTCCAATCCAGGGTCGTGATAACTTTGAGCCCGCCTTCTTCCAAAGTTTTTTCCCCGTAAGTTTCCGCCAGCAACCCTTGGACATAGAGCACAAAATGCGGAGCTAAGATAGCATCCTTAATTTTATTAAAGGTAACTTGACTGGCCCAAGCTTCGTCGCGTTCTTGTTCTTTGATATATCCTTGCTCAAACATTTGATCCAAAACTAAGTTTTTTCGCGCTTCCAGCCGATCTTTGTTGGGGCCCTGGGGATTGTAAAACGTGGGGGCTTGAGGAAGAGCGGCCAGATAAGCTGCTTCTGCCAAGCCTAAATTACGCGCGCGTTTGCCAAAATACGTCTGAGCCGCCGCCTCAATACCATAAGCGTTTTGGCCATACGGGATTTCGTTTAGATAAAGTTTGAGAATTTCATCTTTAGTAAATTTTTGATCGATCTCAATTGCCAGCACGGCTTCTTTAATTTTTCGAATCAAGGTTTTTTCGCGAGTTAAAATCGCGTTGCGCACAAATTGTTGGGTGATGGTAGAACCTCCCTGGCCAGTTAAATCGCCGGAAGTGATATTCCGAAACAGGGAACGGAAAATCCCCCGCCAGTCAATGCCGTGGTTGTTATAGAAATTTTTATCTTCGATGGCAATAGTCGCCCATTTTACATAGTCTGGAATTTCAGCCAGTTCTATCAGAGTGCGTTTCGCTTCACCGTGAACTTCGTATAATAGCGTGGTGCCGTCTCGGGCATAGATTTTCGTCGACTGAGGTATAATTCTGGCATTGAGTTTGTTAGGGTCAGGTAAGCTTAATGAAACGGCAGCAAACAGGGCGCTGGCCGCTAATAACGCGCCGGTTATGGCGTAAGCGCAGATCATAAAAATTTTCCGCCGGAAAGTTTTTTGGGTTCTGAATTTTTGCCAGAGGTTTTTCGGATAACCCAAAATTTGCTGGACAATTTTTTTCCACCCTGATCTTTGATTGCGATTCCAATTTGAATAATAATAACTCATAAAATGCCTACTAATTGTAGCAAAAAACTGATATAATGTCTTTACTATTACTATGGAAGACGAAATATTGACTCGCAGTGTTGCTGAGATTATCGATCGAAAGCATCTCGAACAGCAGCTGCATAGCGGGAAAAAATTACGAATCAAACTCGGGATTGATCCAACGGGAGCAAGGCTTCATATCGGACATGCCGTGGTCCTGTGGATTTTGAGGCGATTTCAAGACCTGGGCCATACCGCCGTTTTAATTATCGGCGATACGACTGCTTCAATCGGCGACCCCTCTGGCAAAAATGAAACTCGGCCGCCACTGACCAAAAGCGACATTGCCAAAAATTTTGCAACTTACGAACAGCAAGCCTTGAAAATCTTGGATAAAAATCGGCTGGAATTGCATTGGCAGTCCGAATGGTTTGCTAAATTTACTCTGCAAGATGTTATTTATGAAGCCTCGCAATTATCTGCTGGTTGGATTATGTCTCACGAAACTTTCAGACAGCGATTAAAGATGGGCCAGTCCTTGGCTTTTCACGAATTGTTATATCCTTTAATCCAAGCCTACGATTCGGTGGCGACTAAGGCCGATGTTGAACTGGGTGGCCTGGATCAAAAATTTAATTTATTGACCGGCCGAGAACTCATGCATGCTCACGGGTTGGAGCCGCAAGATATTGTCTTGGCTGATTATTTGATTGGGACTGATGGCCAAAAGATGGGCAAGACTCTCGGTAATTTTATTGCCTTGGAAGATGAGCCGAATGACATGTTTGGTAAGGTTATGTCGATTAATGATGACCTGATCCTCAAATATTTTGAATTTGCGACCCAAATGCCGATAAGTGAAATTAAGGAATTGGAAAAAGAACTGGAAGCGGGAGCTAACCCCCGCGATATTAAGAAACGTTTGGCCCAAGAGATTGTTACGTTATATCATGGAGCCAAATTGGCAACGAGCGCGGCCAATGAGTGGGCGAAAGTTTTTTCTAAGAAAGAGAAACCTTCGGAGATCCGGAATGTAAAAGTTCACGAATCGAGCATTATTGGTATTTTAGTTGAAACGAATTTAGCATCAAGTAAAAATGAAGCTAAGCGCTTAATTGATCAAAAAGGAGTAAGGGTTAATGATGAGATTGCTAATGAAGGGACTAAGGTTCCTCCCAGTAGCATAATTCAGGTGGGTAAGCGTAAATTTATTAAAACTGAATAACCATTTCGAGTCCCGATTTATCGGGACGAGAAATCTTGGTGTTAATACCGAGATCTCTCCCTTCGTTCGAGATGGGTTGAAGAGGCGCCTCACTATGAGGCCTTTTTTAGTGTTGACTAAAACTGTGGTTTCTGATACCTTAGCTCAATGGTTCACCTGGGTATCCCAGGTGAATTATCAGCAGGAGGTAGCATGTCAAAGGCGACCAAACGTTTAGCCAAGCCAGTGAGCAAGCGCAACCGCCGTTCCACGAGGACAGCTCGGAGCCGGAACCGCTCGACCCGGCCCGCCACCACCGCAGCTCCGCCCGCCCGCCCGCCCTCGGAGAGATTCCATTTCAGCGAAGAGCGTGCTGTTGATACACGGATGCCGGCGGCTCATGCGGCGGCCAGCAACACGCCCCCGGAAGGCGACGCACCGCCGCAACCGGACGCGGAAGCGACGCGCGACGCCTCGTAGCCGTCGTAGACGGCAACGACCAGAAAGACGGAAATTCCCGGCGACAGCCGGTCGTGCACAACGAAGACCCGGTCCAACTCTCGTAGATGGACAGGGTCTTTTCTTTTATTTTAGTACTTAGTCCGTCCAATCCCCGCCCATGCGATAGCGATGGCATCCACTACATCATCGGGTTTGGGGATTTTTTTTAACTTCAAAAGTTTGACAATCATGGTTTGCACTTGCCGTTTATCCGCTTTGCCATAACCTGTGGCAGCAATTTTGACTTGCAGTGGGGTGACCTCAATAATTTTTAGTTTGCTCTCCGCTGCGGTGACGACCACCACTCCTCTAGCTTGCCCAACCATCATCGCGGTTTTCGCGTTGGCCGCGAAAAATAATGACTCAATGCAAATCGCTTCTGGTTTATATTTTTTGATAATCGCCATTAAGTCAGTTTTGATCTCGAGCAATCGCGCAGGCTCGGCCTCGCCGGTTTTGGTCGTGATACAACCGCAAGCCAGCAGAGTAATTTTCTGCTTGGTTTGTTCCAAAATTGCATAGCCAGTGCGGCCGATTCCGGGGTCGATTCCTAGTATTCTCATCTTTTTCCTTCTGTCTTTTTCCTTCTGTCTTTGCGAGGAGCGACAGCGACGAAGCAATCCCGACCTAAGTAAAGAGATTGCTTCGCTTCGCTCGCAAAGACAAGATTATTTTATAAGTTCACATTACTATGCACATTTACCACATCATCATTATCATTTAAAGTGTCCACTAAAGCCTGAACTTTAGCCGCATCGTTTTCGGACAGCTGCACGGTTTGTTGCGGACGCATAATCAGCTCTGCCGATAGAACTTTTAATCCTTTTCCTTCGATAAATTTTTTTGTTTTTTCCAAATCCACGGGCAGAGTGTAGATTTCTAAACCATGTTCGGTTTCTTTCACATCCTCGACTCCTTGGTCAATCAATTCTAACGATAGATCCATAGCGCCACGCTGCCGTTCAACTAGAACCTCGCCTTTTGATTCAAACATCCAAGCTACACTGCCCTGCTCACCCAACCGCCCGTTATGTTTTTGAAAAACGGTCCGGATGGCTTGGAGGGTTCGATTGGAATTGTCAGTGATAGCTTCCACAATCAATGCTGATCCGGCCGGCCCAAAACCTTCATAAGTGACAGAAACAATGGCTTCTTTGCCCTCACCCGCGCCACGCTTGATTGCCCGCTCAATATTTTCATTCGGCATGGACGATTCTTTGGCCTTGTCAATTGCCATGCGGAGTTTGAAATTGAAAGACGGATCGGATCCCCCGCCGCTTTGGACAGCCACCGAAATATTTTTGGCCAATTTCGTAAACAACTGACCGCGCTTGGCATCAGCCGCACCTTTGGCTCGTTTGATTGTCGCCCACTTACTATGCCCACTCATGGTTTTATTTTGTCATAAGAAGTGGCCTATTGCCAAGCGAGTTCAAAAAGTGTCGGTGCGGGGCACGTCGGCTTGGTTTTTCGATTTAAATTTAAGAAATTGAAACTTTCAGTTCGGCGTCTAGAGCGTCAGCGATTCGATGTAGGAATTTTATCGTTGGATTATAAGTTCCTCGTTCCAGTCTTGAAATTACCGGTTGTTGTGAACCGATCTTTCGGGCTAGTTCTGTTTGAGTCAAGCCTTGTTTTAATCTCTTTTCAATCAACATTTTCACCAAAACAAATTCCGGTCCCAGTTCTTTATAGGCCTTTTTGATAGTTTTATCCTTAAGTAGTTGAGCCTTGAAATATTTGTAGCTTTGCATGAATATAATATAACTTATAAGTTATATCTTGTCAAGAGTATTAATAACCAAAGTTTTATATTTATTTTCTGCATTTTCTAATTCTTTACGAGGTATTCTTTGCGACTTCTTAACAAATCCCGAGATTAAATAAATTCTACTTTGATAAAAGCAATAGAATATTCGAATTTCCTGTTGTCCTCGTGTTCTGAGTTCGAATATGTTCCGCGAAACCTTTTTGCTGTGAGGCATTGGCAGTTTGTAACCAAATTCTTCTAATAAATCTAGAGTGCGTAAAACTTTGGCAATTGTTTGCTTCTCAAGAGAATAGATAAATTTTCCCATTTCTTTGCTAATAATTATTTTCATAAAAATATAAAAACGGCCCTTGGCCGCCTTATGTGTTTATTATGCTCCCACTAAATTAACTTGTCAAATTATTTAAACGAGACTAGAACCGTAAACTCACCTTTGGTGTTTTCCTTGGTCAGTGATGGCTTTTTTGCCGTTTGATTGTCGCCCCAAAGCGATACGACCCAAGAGCACAAATAGAGCAATTCAGTTTGTGCCCCTTCCTAAGTTTTCAAGCTTTGAAAATTTTGGAAGAGCAATTCGGCTTGGTCTTTCCTTTTTGATAAAATAGATCCGTTTTCGTGGGGAATGATTAAATAGCCATGTACTCACCATTGACCGATCGGTCAGATTAGAGTACATCTATTTTTTGAAAGATATAAGGACTGTAAATTCCCCTTTTGTATTTTCTTTTGTGAGCTTGGGCAGAATCTCCGAGGGCGCCCCTCGCAGGAATTCTTCGTAGACTTTCGTGATTTCGCGGGCCACGACCACATGACAGTCTGGGAAATGTTTTTGGATAAATTCTAAAGATTTGACAATCCGAAAGGGTGATTCGTAGAAAATGACTGTGCTTTCCGTGTCTTTACCCAGTAAGACTGTTTTGATTAGTTTGTTTTCTGTGCGAGGAGCAAAACCAATAAAAAGAAAGCGATCCGTAGGCAACCCCGAAACTGATAATGCACTGATGGCCGCATTTGCTCCTGGAATCGGAACAACTTTAATCCCCGCTTCCACACAGGCCCGGACGAGCCTGAAACCGGGGTCTGAGATGCCTGGCGTCCCGGCATCGGTAATGAGGGCGCCGTTTTGGGATTTAAGTTGTAGGATTAAGGGTGGGAGAGCTTTTTGCTCATTATGTTCGGCAAATTGTTTGAAGGGCTTGTCAATTTGAAAATGTTTCAAAAGCAAGCCGCTGTTTTTGGGATTTTCCGCAATTACGAAATCGGAAGTCTTGAGGACTTCCAGGGCGCGAAAGGTTATGTCTTGTAAATTGCCGATGGGGGTAGCCACTACGTAGAGCATGAAAGTGAATTTTTAATTTTGAGTTATGAATTTCGAATGAATATTAAATATTCAAATTTCGAAAATTCAATCAAAATTGTAAATTCTAAATTATTGTGGTTGTAGCCACTTTGTCTTTATTATCCAAGGTCATGATTCGTACGCCTTGGGTGGCGCGGCCCAGCGTTGAAATTTTGCCGATGGGGGTCCTAAGAGTTTGTCCGAGTTTGGAAATAACCATCAGATCGTGTTCCTCGGTTTTATCAATTACGTGGAGGGAGACAATCTTGCCTGTTTTCGGGCTAACTTTCAAAGTTTTTATACCCGATCCTCCGCGA
Source organism: Candidatus Doudnabacteria bacterium RIFCSPHIGHO2_02_FULL_43_13b (assembly GCA_001777655.1). GTDB lineage: Bacteria > Patescibacteriota > Doudnabacteria > UBA920 > O2-02-FULL-48-8 > 2-01-FULL-44-21. The sequence continues at coordinate 84,003 of MFER01000013.1, read as the reverse complement.
TGTTGCCGTTTGTAGAATTTCAAATCTGTTTTTTTGCCTAAGCCATTTTCCGTGACGATCAAAAGTTGCAAATTTTCCAGTTTGTTTTTCTTGGATACCAAATCCATACTCATCAGGTAATCATCTTTTCCTCCGGAGGAGGATCCGCCTCTGGCGGATTTCAATCGCATACCTTTCACTCCGGCAGTGGCGCGGCCCATGGATCTGACGTCTTTTTCATCAAACCGAATCGCTTGCCCGCCTGCCGTGGACAAAATCACATCGTCGTTGCCCGTAGAATATTTGACGTAGCGCAGTTCGTCACCGGTTTTGAGCTTTATAGCAATCAGACCCGATCGCCTGACTTTCGCGAACTCCTCGATTACGGTTTTTTTAATCAAGCCTTTTTTGGTCGAAAGGATCAGAAATTTGGCCGGGATTTTCTTGGAAAAAGTTAAGATGGCCGAAACCATTTCATCAGTCGGCAGTTCCAAGAAGTTGACCAAGGCCTGACCGCGGGCGGTGCGGGAAGCTTCTGGTAATTCGTAGACTTTGGTTTGGAAAACCCGCCCTTTGTTCGTAAAGAATAAAATATCATCGTGAGTATTGGTCGTCGACAGCCATTCTACCACGTCTTCTTCTTTGGTAGTCATGCCGATTACCCCCTTGCCGCCGCGGCCCTGGGTTTTATAAGTATCTGGGGGCAGACGTTTGACGTATCCTGACCTGGTAACGATTACCATGGTTGATTGCTCGGGGATTAAATCTTCTGCTTTAAATTCTCCAATCGGTTGTTTCACTAACGTGGTTTTGCGAGGATTGTTATATTTATCTTTCAATTCCAACAGTTCGGTTTTGACCACGGTTTTAATCTTTTTTTCACTTTTGAGTAAATCTTCCAATTCTTCAATCAATTTCCGTTTTTCCTTCAATTCATCGTCGATTTTTTTACGCTCCAATCCCGCCAGTGCGCGAAGCTGCATTTGCAGAATCGCGGTTGACTGCTTATCTGACAATTTGAATTTTGTTATCAGGGCTGCATGAGCCTCTTCCGTGGTATCAGATTTCTTAATTGTTTGGATCACTGCATCGATATGATCCAGGGCTTTTTTTAATCCTTCTAAAATGTGAGCGCGGTCTTTCGCTTTGTTCAAATCAAAAGCAGTGCGCCGCTTGATAACCTCGGCCCGATGTTTAATGTAATATTCTAAAATATTTTTTAAGTTCAAAACCTGCGGTTCTATTCCATCTACCAAGGCCAGCATGTTGACGTGGAAGGTTTCTTGCAAAGATGAGTATTTAAATAATTGATTTAAAATTTTGTTCGGTAAGCCTTCTTTTTTCAGATCAATCACGATTCGCACCCCGTCTTTGTCCGACTCATCCCTTAGATCTTTAATCCCTTCGATTCTTTTATCTTTCACCAGCTCGGCAAACTGCTCTAAGAGAGTTGCCTTATTGACTCGATAGGGAATTTCCGTAATCAGAATTTTATGGACGCCTTTTTCTTCCACAATCTCGGTCCGGCCGCGCATGACGATGGGGCCTTTGCCGGTGGCGTAAACTTGTTTGATTGTATTCCAATCATAGATAAATCCGCCAGTTGGAAAATCCGGGCCCTTCACAAACTCCATTAGTTCATCAGTCGTAGTTTGTGGTTCTTCAATTAATTTAATCACGGAATCCACCACTTCCCCTAAATTGTGAGGCGGGATATCAGTGGCCATCCCGACTGCGATGCCTAAAGTGCCGTTGAGCAGCAGGTTGGGAGCTTTGGCCGGCAGCACTTTCGGTTCTTTTTTTGTGGCATCATAATTATCCATCCAATCCACCGTGTCTTTTTCCAAGTCGGCCAAAATTTCTTCGGCCAAAGCCATCATGCGCGCTTCCGTATAACGCATGGCCGCCGGGGCATCGCCGTCCATGGAACCGAAGTTTCCTTGCCCGTCAATTAAGGGATAACGCATGGCGAATTCTTGGGCCATGCGGACCATGGAATCATAAACTGCGACGTCCCCATGGGGATGGTATTTGGCTAAAACTTCCCCGACCACAGCCGCTGATTTGCGAAATTTTACGTTGGAGCGAAGCCCGAGCTCTGACATGGCATAAAGAATTCGGCGGTGGACGGGTTTTAACCCATCTCGAACATCCGGCAGGGCCCGAGCCACGATCACACTCATCGCGTAATCCAAATATGACTCCTCCATCTCACGTTCAATTGATCTTGGATTGACTTTACCGATATCCATGTTAGTTTCTTACCTCGACGGGATTTAATAATTGCTTAAAGTCTAAATCAAGTTCTTGTTTCAAGGTTGTCGCACTTGATTCCTCAAAGGTTAAATTATCCAAAATCAGTTTTCCTTCGTCGCCGTTGATTGAATCAAAAATTAAAATCCCGAAATTTTGAGTGCGGGAGAGAATTTTTTGCACGAAAGGTTCTCCTTGCCGGTCGGAAATTTGCCGAGGGTGGTAAGAGCGATCTTCCACCGTTAGGGTGATATCTTCCGATTTTGGAAAATTAAGGATATTTTGGCTTTCGTTGTTGACGTTAAAATAAATTTTGAAGGAATTATTAGCTTTTTCAATCCGTTCCACCTGAATCAATTGAGTTTCAAGCTGTTCGGAATCAGTTTGTGAAGAACGATTCGATAAATTAATCAAATCCTGCCCGCTTAGATTACTAACAGTTGATTTTAAATTGAAAATAAAAATAATAATAAGTCCAATAGCAACAACCCCGACAGTCAGCCATAATATTTTGACTCGGGTCGCAAACGGTTTGTCTTGTAAGTTTTCCAGGCTTTTTTTGATATCCATTATCGTTGGGGAGTAAGTACGACCAGGGAGGTTTGTTCACCGCTTAAGTCTTTCTTTTTCAAAGTCAGTTTATCCGATTCTTCATATTTATTTCCCATCTCTTGCAAGAATTTGTCCAGTTTATCTAAATTTAATGTCAGACCCGAAGTTTTATAGCTATGAGGGATGATAATATAAGGTTCCAGTTGCGTGGCGATTTTGGCGCCGTTTTCAAAATCCAAGATTTGCTTACCCCCGGTTGGTATTAACACCAAATCTGAGCCTTCAAAGATAGCTTTTTGGGCATCAGTTAATTGTCCTTGTTTGATGGGGCCTAAGAAAGCGATGCGGATTCCTTCCACTTCGATACTATAAATTGTCAAATCGCCTAACTCTTTGTTTTCAGCAGCCGTGCCGATAATAAAAGCCCCTTTAATGTCATACTCGCCGGGACCAGTGATGATAAATGGCGACCCTTGGATTGAGGAAAAATTGTTACACCAGTCTAACTTGGGGTTAGATGAAACAACCACATCGGCTGCTCCCCGCACCGCGCTCAAGCCGGTTTGTTTACCAAAGGGGTCAGTGATGATGGTGAGATCGCGTCCGACGATTTTAAAGCTGGAAAGCCCAAACCAGGAAATAGTCATAGCCTGTATATTCTACCAAAAAAGGGCTTGATTTTCAACCCGATTTCAACTATAATCTTAAAGTTATGAATACGAATACAACCGCTATCGCGGAACCCAAAACCATGCAGGAGCTCCTAGCGCAAGAAGGAGTGGAAATTAAAATTCCAAAAATTAGTGATGTGCTCGAAGGAACAGTGTTGTCAGTCGGTAAAAACGAAGTCTATGTTGATCTTGAAGGGATTGGATTAGGGGTAGTCCGGGGCCGTGAGCTTTATGATGAGGCGGTTCGGATTGCTACCCTAAAAGTTGGCGATAAAGTTTTGGCCTCTGTGCTTGAACCAGAAAACAAGGATGGTAATGTGGAGTTATCGTTTCGAGCCGCGGGTCAAGAACGGGTTTGGCAAACTCTCAACGAGCAACTAAAAACCAAAGAAGCGATCAAGACTAAAATTTTAGAAGCTAATAAAGGTGGTCTGATGGTTGAAATCAACGGGGTTGTCGGGTTTTTACCAGTTTCTCAGCTGTCTTCGGAACATTACCCGCGGGTTGAAGAGGGCGATAAGAATAAGATTTTGGAAATTTTGCGTAGCTACATCGGGAAAGTTTTTGATGTCCAAATTATCACAGCTGATTCAACTGATGAAAAATTAATTGTTTCAGAAAAGGCGGTCGGGGAAGACGAGTTGCGAGCAAAAATTGGCAAATTGCAACTGGGCAACCTCGTTGACGGGGAAGTAACCGGTGTTGTTGATTTTGGCATCTTTATCAAATTCGGGGAAGGTTTGGAAGGGCTGGTTCATATCTCCGAATTATCGTGGAATCGAATTGATCATCCCCGAGAGCTTTATAAAGTCGGCCAGAAGATTCAGGCCCAGATTATTTCTATAGATCGGGATCGAATCTCACTGTCTGTCAAACGGTTGCAGGCTGACCCGTGGCTTGAATCAATCAAGAAATATCAAGTCGGCCAGGTCGTTTTTGGTAAAGTGACGAAGCTGATGCCGTTTGGCGCATTTGTCGAACTGGACCCAGAAATTTATGGCCTGGTGCATTCGGTAGAGCTTTCATCGGAAGAAGTTTCTGATCCATCCGAGATTGTCAAAGTCGGCGACGTGAAAGAATTTAAAATCATTTCAATTGAGCCGCAGGAACACCGATTGGGTTTGTCCTTGCGAGCAGTAGTGGCTCTTCCACCCCAACCAGTGACACCAACTTCTGAATAAATAAAAAATCCCTCGTTCGAGGGATTTTTTACAGGTTTTGTTCGATGGCTGCAAGCTCGTCATAAATTTTTTGATTGTTATAAACCCAGTGGTCTCTGGCTGGTTGCTTGTAAAACCCATTCATTTGTTCAAAACTCATTTGTGAATATTTGACCGGACCTTTCGGGTATTTGTTTAAAAAATGGTTCATACTAATAATACCCTGGGCTAAGTTATCACCCATATCCCAAAGATTAGACCCGCCCACCCCCCAACAATTAGCAGTCGAAATTGGATATTTGCGGCACATTGAGCTTTCGGCGTTAGCCAGGGAGATGATGGTTTTCCAGTTTCGCATGGTTATCAAGGCCGCGGCATAATCAGCCAGCGGGGAATTATAAGACTCTAAATAATTCTGGATTTTTTCTGCTAACAAGACTTGTTTTTGCGCTTGTTGTTGCATTTGCAACTGGTAGTATCGATCTGTGGCTTCTTGGCTGATTTGGACCAGGTAATCTGTGTAATCTAGACTACTACTATCAAACACTAAGATCGGTTTATAATCTTTGACAATTAAAAATGCCGCTTGGGCTTCGTGCGGGATAAGATTAAAAATCAAGCTAACTAAAAAAATAATCAGGAAAAATTTATTTATCCAGGAAAGGTTTTCAAAGTTTGCTTTAAGATGAAAATACCGAATGACTTTTATTATATCCATGGGATTTGTTACAAGCCAAACGATACTAAAAATTAACTCAGAGGTCAACCTGGTATATCAACATCGTATATTTGTTTTTTTTCCTAGTCGTTATATACTAAACTCATAAATTATAAGTAATCTATTAAAATATGGGTAGAGACACATTAGGTCCATCCCCGGAAGAGATGGGGATTGCTACTCCTGAAGGGCAAGAATCGGGACGAGAATCTACAGAGCAGGTGGCTAGGTTTCAGGCGGCATTGCTGTCAGAGCTTAGGAAAGATATCTTAGCTAGTTATGGTGAGGGCCGCCAAAGAAACCCTTTATTGGCCAATGACAGAAAAAATATCGAATCTGCTCAAACCGTCGTTCCAGTAATAGATTATAGACATCAGCAAAAGGGAGATACGGATTGGGTTGATATGAAAATAGATTATGAACTTCAATCACCCGATGGTTCTACTTATTCGTTTAGAGATGCTCCGGGGCGAAGTTCAGATGCCGCTTATTCGTCAGCTTTTTTCCAAGAACGGGTGGGAGCATTGGAATATCAATTATCTATTCTCAGAGCTGAACACCAAAAATTTATGGAAGTGCAAGAATCAGAGAGACAACGGATTCGAGATTTTAAATCCATGATCGACGATGAAAGCACTTCAGAAACCAGACGGAAGGATTTGCGCCAGGCCATAACTGGTATTGAAAAAGACATACTAAGGAGAGATCATAAATGGGCTGCTGTTGCTGGAAAGATAGGGTATATCGAAAGAGAATTGGCCGATAATAGAAAGCAAAAAACTGCCTAGCAATAGGCAGTTTTTTTATGCTTAATCAATTCTAGGATTTTTGTTAGATCTTAAGGATCAATTGGTCTGGTGTAGATTATTTCCGAAAAAAAAACTATAATATGCTAGTTATGGCCTGGTAGCCAAGGGGTAAGGCTGGAGTCTGTCTCGCTTCGCGAGATCCCGCGTAGCGGGACAAAACTCTTTATTTTTTATGTACCATGTTTATTTTCTTAAAAGCCAAGTAAACGGGGATCTCTATATAGGATCTTGTGAGAATATCAGCAGCAGAATTGCAAGGCACAATAATAAGTCAGTTAGATCTACAAAGGCTTATGCACCCTGGAAGTTGCTAGGCTCCGAGAGTTATAATACTAGAGGCGAAGCAGTGAGACGCGAAAGATTTCTCAAGGCTCATCAACAAAAAGAAATACTCAAAGAACGTTTCAAGAATGACTAGTGGCGTCATGGCCGAGCGGTTAGGCAGAGGTCTGCAAAACCTTTTACACCGGTTCAACTCCGGTTGACGCCTCCAATATTTGGGCGAGTGGCGGAACTGCTATACGCACAAGACTTAAAATCTTGGGCCCGCAAGGGATTGAGGGTTGGAATCCCTCCTCGCCCACCAAAGAAATTATTGATCTAAAAACCCCCACATTTGTGGGGGTTTTTAGATCCCGTCATTCGACGGGATTTCGTCTATTTATAATTTTATAGTGCTCAATTTAAGAATTTTTTGTAGGCACCTTTGGTATAAGCATACCAGGGTTGGAATCCTCTGGCGTCATATTTTTTTATCGCTATATCTAGATTGAACTGGCAATCCTGTAACTGTTCTATCGAATAAGGAGGGTTATAATTTCGATTCCAATTGATCTGGGCTAACCCTACATCAACTGATCCGTTTTTATTTAATCCTCGATTGTCTCTGGTACATTCATGTGTGCCGTTTTCGGCTTTCAAGATAGCGACAAAAATATTACAAGCGTTCTGGCCCATCTTTGGACAGATATAAGCACGAATTTCTGGCTCATGCATATAGATTCGATTGTCGCCAGTTACTTTCGGAGGAATCTGGTAAGTTTTAGGGTCATAAGGTTTCGCAACCGCTGCTTTTCCAGTTAGTTCTGAAATTGTTGGAATACTTTTGATTTCAAAGACGAGTGGAGTTTTGTTTTTGATATGCGCTGATGCAGCTTGCGGGAATATAGTTACCATCACAATTGCTGTCAGCACCACCAAGACAAAACGGCTTGTCATTGAATAATGCTTTCTATCCTTCGCTTACTTTATGGCTCCTGCCTGCCCGTCGAAGTGTTAGTTCGCGGGGTATTGCGTCCTGCACGTAGGCGGGACCACGAAATAGGCGAAGTTAATATTATAAAGAACTTACTTTTTACTCTGAAGCGAGGTACTTTGCCAAAAACTAACCTGCGCAGGTCGCCTTAGCGACCGAGCACGTAGGCAGCAAATTTAGTTAAATTTGACTGCCGGTAGTTTTTGCAAATGTACCACAGCGACCCATGCTGCCTGCCCGGCCCTACCACGAGGATAGGGTCGGGTACGCAACTGATAATATTAGCACAAAATCCCCGCTTTGTCAATAGTGTCATACCAGGCTATACTTTGGTCATGCCCGAATTATTTGATCCGATCTTTGAGAAATGGCAGAAAGAACAGGCCTTTTTGGCGAGCCAAAAAGAGCAACATCCTGAATTATTTATAAGAACAGAGGGATTAGAGATTTTAGAGCAACTAACGCGAGTCGGTATTGTTTTGCCAGTCCAGCCTCTGGTGAAAGGATTTATCAAATACCATCCCTTTGATTTTATTGTGGAAGAAAGATTGTCCGATGGAACCATAGTTTCTATTGACGTTAACTCGTCTCCGGTCTCCAGCCAACCGGCTCCATTTTTTCGTGCTGATTTGGTTAAAGTTGGAATTTCAACCATCGATGCAATTCGGGAACTGGCCCGGAAACTAAATATCAAAGAAACTCAAGTCGGATATGGTGGGGTAAAAGATGCTATTGCTTTAACGTCACAGCGAATAAGTGTAAGTAAAGTGTCGCTAGATCAACTCCAAACTTTGCCTAACAGTAATTTTTATTTGAAAAATATCCAGTCGGCCCAAGAAGCGATGAGCATGAATAATATTTTAGGGAATCGTTTTACAATATTTATTCGAACCCAAGAGCAGGTTGATGAAGAAAAATTAGTCCAACGTCTAACTCAAATCCAGGCCGAGGGTTTTTGGAATTTTTATTGGCTTCAGCGTTTCGGTAACCGCCTGCTGAGTCATTGGTGGGGACTCCTTTTGCTACAAGGTAAGGAAGAAAAAACGGTGCGTTCTTATCTTTGCGATCCAGGACCCGGCGAATTGCCGTTTTTTTCACAACTTCGGAAGCAGGCAAACCAGCAATTCGGAAATTGGGAAGAAATAATAAAATTGTATGAACCATTCGGGTTCAGTCTGCGTTTCGAGTTATTACTTTTAAATTACTTGAAGGAATTTCGACACGATTATACGGGGGCGCTCAGGAGCATTTCCGAACAGGTCAAAATGTGGATTTATGCTTACAGTAGTTTTGTATTTAATAAAGTTCTGTCATTGGCAGCTGCTGATAAATTTCAAGTCCCCACCAACCTCCCTCTCCTTTTGAGTAATGACCCCAAAGATCGAGAGGTTTATCGGCAGTTTTTAGAAATGGATAAAATACCCTTAGATTTCGCCCAAAAAATCAAACGATTTGATTTTATTCGATTTACACTCAGATATGTAGAAACGAAATTATTGCCGAAGATTTTAGGTTACAAAATTTTACCCGAAGGAGTTATTATTAGCTTTGATTTGCCCAAGGGAGCTTATGCCACGACTTTTCTGTCTCATCTTTTTACGCTTGAGGGATCATTAGCAAGCGTAGTTAATCCAAAGAAATACGATCTTAAACAGGTTTTAGGAACAGGCACTATGGATCCAGCTTTAAAGAAATTAGAAAAGTTTATCGTGGCCAGGGAATCGGAATCAGAAGAATAAATTTCAGCAAAAAGAAGAAGACTTAAATCGTTGCGATCTAAGTCTTTGGGTCTCTTCAGCCGCGGGGTGGCGGCTGGTGGTGTGATGGGTGTTGCTGGCGTGGGACGCAGCGAACTGAGCCGTCTGTGGAAAACCGTACGTCGCGGATCTCGGACGGGTTGTCCTCGGCGTGGGCCGCGTTGAGCGTCCACGATCTGTCTGGGTTTCTGTACCCATGCAGGTGACCGTAGATCCGGCTTGTGAGCCGGTCGATGAGGGCCTGCTGCTTGGCCGACAGATTCACCGGCGATCCCGCGTTCTCCAACTTGAGAACGAGGAAAGCCATGTGATCGTTCGGTTTCTGTAGCGTGTTGACTTGCGTCAACACCATGCCCAGAATCGTCTGGAGATCCTCGATCGTTGTCGCCAGGCACACGTTCACCCGACCCTTGGGGTCCCAGGTGAACATGGGCGTGCCGCTGTCCGGGCGGACAGTGCCAGTGGCGTCCGTTCGCTGCCCGCGGTATGGGTCGCGACCGAGAGCCTCCGCTTCGATGGCCTGCCTGCCCCGCAGTGCCTGGTCTTGCACGATGCTGCGCTTGACTTCGTAGAGTCCAGCGGCACGCAGTTCGGCGGCCCGGGTGAGATTGATTCGAAATTTCACGAGCACGCGATTTGGCAATTCCATTACTTCCTCCTAAGAAGGTGCCCCTTATCGGAGCTGGTCAGAGCTTTCCGATTGAGTTCGGAACAGCGCTGCTTATAAAGTCCTAAATTTTAGAACTGCACAAGCAGCGCCATTCCGCAAGTCGATATAAAAGTACTATCAAACTAAATATGTTAGCACAAAAACGCAGATTTGTCAATCCCGAACGCATAGCGGTCGGGACTCCGACTGAAACGTCGGAGTAGTCTGCAATTCATGCTACAATTGACCTATGGTTCAATCTAACTTATACTTTGAGGGATTTTTGGGGACGTGGTGGAACTTGGTATACACGTACGCTCGAGGTGCGTATGCCGCAAGGCGTGAGAGTTCAAATCTCTCCGTCCCCACCAATTAGGACGCTTAGCTCAGCTGGTTAGAGCGTCGCATTTACACTGCGAAGGTCAAAGGTTCGAATCCTTTAGCGTCCACCAGAAATAATGTATAATATACTTCACGCCGCAGTAGCTCATTGGTAGAGCGTCGCCCTAAATCTTTGGGGCCAGAACCAGTAATGGTTCTTGAGAAAAATTGGGTGAATTCGGGGGAACTCTTGCAAAAGACAATCCCGAGCCAAGGCAGGAAGGGCTGAAGGTTTCCTGTAAGGTGTAGAGACTAGCAGGTGAGTCCCAACAATAACCCTGCACCAGCGCCCAACTCCTTTTTATAAAGGATGATGATATAGTCCAAGTAGCCTTTGGAAGAGGCGAGCGTAGTCAGTTCGATTCTGACCTGCGGCACCAAAAATATTTGAGCGGGTATGGTTCAATGGTAGAACATTTGGTTGCCAATCAAATGACGCGGGTTCGATTCCCGCTACCCGCTCCAGAAGAAAAAATCCCATCTGATGATGGAATTTTTTCTTTAGTATTTAAAATTTCCGCTCTTTTCCGACGATGATTTTGAGTGCCTTTGGTTTGACTTCGATCGTTGCTGGCGTGCGGGTGATAATTTTATTACTAACCCGCAGCGGCAGGCCTTCAGGAGCAGAAATCTGCAGTTGCCGGACGTGGATGATGCTGCTGCCCGGGATTTTTTCGAAGTTTCCTTTTAAAATATCTATTCGAAACTTCAAGGTTTGGAACTTGGAAAGCTTCGGCAATAATAATACATCCAATATTCCATCGGTGGGATTAAAAAGTTTTTGGTTGTCAGGTTTTTTCAGGCGGCTGTTAATGACGACCCCGCCAATTGCTTGAGTTGTTCCTCGAAACTCATTGTTGTCAGCCGAAAAATCGATCTGAAAAGTTGGCAAACGCCACAATTCAAATATCGAGGAGTAAGCCTGCATGCCTGCGCCGAACGCCACTGATGTGATAATCGCGTTGTGATTAATGTAGATTAAATCCATCTCTTCGATTCGACGAATGGCTATGGTTTTAGCAGAATGTGGAATATCGCCAAGTCCCAAAATCTGTCCAACTTCAGATGCAATTATTGGGATGAATCCTATCCCCACTTCCCGACCGGCTACGGCATTGATTAAATCGTGTAGAGTATCGTCACCACCCACGGCCACAATAGTTTTATACCCTCGGGTCAACGCTCCTTCGACCAGCTGAGGAATGGTGCGCAGCGTGGTAACCCTCGCTATTTCACCAGCAATTTTGTATTCAGAAACAGACGAGTACAGCTGATTCTGGACTCGTTCGAAATCTCGCTGTGAAATTTTTCCCGGATCGACGATGTAGTAATACATTATTGTCCATTGGTTGCGGTAGGCTTCGGCTCGTTCATGCGACAAGCGCCAGAGAAATATGCCCCTTCTTTAATCCCTAGACTTAAACAGCTGATGTTGCCAAGTATTTTGGCGGTTTCTAAAATTAGTACTGATCCTTTCGCCGTGATGTTGCCTTTCACCACGCCAGCAATTACAGCATTGTCAGCAATCAAATCAGCGTCGATTTGGGCATTTGGGCCGACCATCAAATCTTGTGAGGTATGAATTTTACCAGAGACGATGCCGTCGATTCGGATATTGCCTGAGCTTTTAAGCTCCCCCTCGATCCGCATCCCAGCGGCGACAATTGTTTCTGGATTAGTTTCTGGTTTTGCCATAATATAATTTTTAATTTTCAGTTTTGAATTTCGAGTGAATTTTTAATATTAAAATATTAGAAATTGAATCAAAATTAAAAATAAATCATTTAAAATTTATTTAGCGTCCTTAATAGCCTGCGTCTCTTCTTCGGTAAGTTTAGATTCGGAAACTCCGCCCTTAATTGCTTTCGCATACATTCGCGTTCCTTCGCGTCCATGCAGGGAAGAAATTACCGCTCCGTTATCATCACCATCCAGCAAGGCGAGAGCGAAACTGATGTTTCCTCCGGCATCGTCGAACGGATTAAAGCGGATAAACCCGACTTTTTGCAGATTATGCCGATTGTCTTTGTATAACCTGGTTAAGTTTTCGTCGAGGTGCCGTAAATCCTGGCTGATTTGGGTTAGACTCCGATTTTGGTCAACTAAAATTTGCTCTAAATTTTTCTTTAATCCAGAGGAGAAAAACTCTTTTCTAATGCGATCCAATTTGATCAGTCGGACGGTTTGCCAGATCACTAGCAGTAGTAATGTCCCTGATAATATACTATTGATGTAAGTAAGATTCATGATTTCCTCTCTGGTGGACTTAGCCAGAATCGAACTGGCGCTTCCACAATGCGAATGTGGCGTCATACCACTAGACCATAAGCCCTCGAAATTGGTGCGGGACAAATGCGTGCCTGTCCGCCGAAACTTCAGTGTAGGCGGATAATACCACTTTACTACGAGCCCTTAAAATTTCAACAAATTCACAAAGAAACTATCGATTTGCCCAGTCGCGCGATTCACAAAGTAGAGACCGATGAGGATGGCGAAAAATATCGCATTCATCGTGAGGACAAAAATTAAATCGTGTCGGACTTGCCGATAGTCGTCTTGATTATTTTGACTTTGCATAGATTGATTATAAAGATAAACTGTCTTTTTTACAACCGCGACAACTCTTCTCGAACAACCTTCCGATCGTCCCAGTCAATATAGCCGCCGCGCACTGCCATTTTTTGCTCAGCACCTTTGCCGGTGATAATGACTAAATCGTTTTTTTGCGCTAGCGATAAGGCTTTGGCAATCGCTTCTCGGCGATCGAGAATTTTTAAGGCTTGTGGGACACCCACGGCGACATCATCGATAATTTGCTGGGGGTCATCATCATACGGATCTTCGTTCGTGATGATCACCGTATCCGCATTAGCCGCTGCGATTTCTCCCAAAATTTTTCGGCGGGCGACATCGCGCCCACCGCCAGTTGACCCGAGCACATGAATAATTTTATTTTTATCCCAACTTTTGATCGATGCATACATTTGCTTTAAGCTTTCTGGTTCGGGTGCATAATCCACCAATACTTTAAAGCTTTGGCCCGTATTAATTAATTCCATTCGGCCGGGGATGTTAGAAATTTTTTCTAATGCTTGTTTACTAATGTTTAGACCAACACCCAAGGCCGCAGTAGTGGCAATCGCGGCTAAGGCGTTATAAATATCAAAAATCCCCTTTAAATTAAGCCTAAATTGCGTATTTTGATACTGGAAAGAAATGCCTCTTTCTGAAATTTGGATATTTTGAGCAGCGTTTTTGCTATACATAATTTTTTTATCGACATTGCAATTCAAAAATTCTTGTGCATGCGGGTCATCTGTGTTGACAATGATTATTTTCGGAATTTTTTTGCCTTCGATAACTTTGTGCGGCAGTTTTTCTAGATGTCGAAAATAAATCAGTTTAGCTTGTTTATAATTTTCAAATCCCCCATGAGCTTGCAGGTGCTCTGCGGTTAAATTGGTAAAAACCATGACGTCGAAATAGATTCCCGCTTGACGATGTTGGAGAATCCCTTCAGACGAACACTCGATGACGGCGAATTTACAGCCAGCTTTTACCCCTTGGTTTAAAAGTTTTTGCAAAAAAAATCTTCCCGGCATGGTCATTTTTTTATCATTCAACCATTCTTTGCTGCCGTCACTAAAATTTACTGTTGATGATATTACAACCTTGCGTTCATCCCCGACGAAGCCGGATAAAATTTTGGCAATCAAATTGACTGTAGTTGATTTGCCGTTGGTGCCAGTTACCCCGATGACAATTAATTTTTCTGAAGGATACCTAAAAATAAAATTACTCAAGCGCGCCAAACTTAAGTGATAGAAGTTCAACCAACTTTCGGGAATAAATTGTTTAATAAATGATTTCATCATAAGCTTGTCATTCTGAACTTGATTCAGAATCTAGAGATCTGGATTCCGGATCGTGGTCCGGAATGACGCGCCGTTGATCGTAAAGATTGGGCAGCGCCGCTAATAATCCAAGGATAGTAAAAAACATCAGTCTCCCCTGTTGAATTGTAACAAAATAATGGTCGAACTGTCCCATGAGCAGGATAGTAATTAGTAATGAGTAAATAGTAAATAGTAATGGATCAGAAAAAATATTTTTTAGGCGCCGGCAAATTTCCCATACCAGCCCGAGAAAAATTATCAGGCCAATGATGCCCAGTTCTGCTCCCAAGAAGATAAAAATATTATGAGCCGGTTGGTATTGCCAGGAGGCTAACGACACCCCGGCCTGTAACGCCGGAACATAATTGCCTACTCCTACTCCTAACAGTGGGTGTTGGGCCATCATTTTTAACCCGAGGTCGTCGAAAAACCAGCGATCCACTAAAGCCGTTTGATTGGCATCAAAAACTCGGGCACTGAAGTCGTTCCCAAAGAAGAACAGGATTGTTCCACCTGAAACAATCGCTATAAACCCTAATAAAATTAGGGGTTTCCAAGCCTTTTTGAGTAAATAATAGAGGCCAAACCCGAAAAACCCTATTGCCGCCGCTATCCAGGCTAACCTAGAGAATGACACAAAGATTCCAAGGGTAACGATAACCATCCCCGAGGCAAGTATTAAATAAGTAATCGGGGATCTTGATAAAGCTTTATTTAGATCCCCGCTTTCGCGGGGATGGGTTTCTTTTGAGGTTCCATGTGAAACCAAGAAAAAGCCCATAAATAAGCCAAAAACTAGGAATGCCCCGAAAACATTGGGATGCGGCATGGTTCCATAGGCGCGGATTAGTTTCTCCCCAGCCACATTGATAGTCGCCAGGCCAGAGGTGCCTATTGGCGCGATATATTCGCCCAACCAGCCCAGTCCCAGCCCATGTTGCACGTGGAACTGCCATAGACCTAGAAAGGCCTGTCCCAGGCCAGAAACGAAGATTGTTGCACATGAAACTATGAAGTGAAACCTTTTGTGAAACGTTTGCCAGATATAAATCACTAGGAGCCAGAGCTCTAACCACTTAAATGCCTGATATAAGCCAAAATCTAGATGTTTCACGGGGAACATTCCTATTAAAATTACTAGAAAAAAGGCTAAAATTAGCCAAAAAAATCGGTTGTTCGCATTTGCGAGGAGGCCATTTGACCGACGAAGCAATCTAAAACTTAAAATAGACTGCTTCGCTTCGCTCGCAGATGCGTTAGTTGGAAACAAGAACCAACTAATAAAACATGTGATTAGAATTAGATCAGTCAGATAGACAAAAAACGCCAAGTGGTAATTGAAGTAATCTTGGATATACGCCGAGGTTGGATTATAGAGAATCCGGGTCTGGAGTGGCAAAAACAACAGAAATACGTAGAACAAAACCTCGTGAATCTTAAGATTTCTGATAGTTTTATATGTTTCACCGTGAAACATTAAAGTGGGATCTAATAGTTATCTATAGGAATTGTAGCATTGACAGGGAATAAAAAGAGAATTATTATTTAAACCCAAACTCTACTCAGAAAGGAGGGTAGTAGAATGGCACCGAGTGTTTCACCCAGGCCGCCGAAGCAAATGGATCCACTTGCAACGCGTGAGATCTTGAAGCTTCGGGATCGGGCAAACGCGCTTGGCAGGGTGTCGCATCAAGCCACACCTGAACTCGTGAATGAAGCGGTTGACTGGTTTGCCAACGCGCTGGTCTTGGAGACCAGTGGCAAGCTGACCCAAGCGCAACTCGACAACCTGACTGTCTTCATCAACCGGATGAAGCAGTGGTTTCCTCAAATCGATGTGTAAGCGCCACGGAGGCCAAATATGTGGCAGCCCGCCATGTTCTAAAAGGCCAGTGTAGTTGTCCCACCTTGGAATCAACACACTGGCCTTCGTCACATCTGGAAAAATTAAAATGCCTAATGGCGTCAGGTTTATTGGTCGGGGTGCTGGGAATTGAACCCAGTCTACACGAACCCGAATCGTGCGTACTACCGGTATACGACACCCCGTGATTAATCTATAATAATTATACTATGAAAAGCGGAGTAGATCATATTGGAGTTTGCGTTGTTTATTTTTGCCATGATGGTCAGGGCCATGTGTTAATGGCGAAGCGTTCGCAAAACGCACGTGACGAAAAGGGCGTTTGGGACATCGGTGGTGGGGGAGTTGAGTTTGGTGAAACAGTGGAGCAAACTTTACGCAAGGAAATCAAAGAAGAGTACAATGCCAAGGTTTTAAGTTTTGAATTTTTGGGGTTTCGCGATGTCCATCGGCAACACAATGGCCAGAAGACGCATTGGATTGCCTTGGATTTTAAAGTCTTGACTGACCCTACGAATGTGAAAATCAACGAACCGCATAAGTTTGATGATTTGGGATGGTTTGGTATTGATGATTTACCCAAGCCCCAACATTCTCAGTTTCCGGAATTTTTAGAGAAATACAAAAGCCGCCTCATGTAGGCGGGTTTAGTTAAAAAAGAACCGACCGCGGAGCTTATGAAGCCTCCGCGGTCGCAGGGCGGTTAGTGCATGACGCGACTGTCCCAGTAGCAGATGACACAAACCCCATATTCTTGCAGGTCCTTCGGTCGTTTCTTGAGGCCGCATTTCGGACAGCGTGGCCATTCATTGACTTTTCGCTTGGCCGTCTTTCGTCCCGACTTCTTTTTCTTTGCCATGGGTTCTCTCGAGCCTCCTTGATGTTCATATCAATTTAGCCGGAACAGAAGAAGTTGTCAAATCAAAAAAACCTCTCGAAAAAATTCTAGAAGTCTTCTTCTGTAAATCAAATTTGGTGGACCCTACCGGGCTCGAACCGGTCACCTCTTCCATGCCATGGAAGCGCTCTACCAAATGAGCTAAGGGCCCGTGAATGCCCGAAAAGTATATCAAATCCGGGAGGCCTAAACAAGGTCTTGCGAAAAATGTTAAACTATTTTTGAGCCCTTGTAGCTCAACGGATAGAGCAGGCGCGTCCTAAGCGCACGATGGGGGTCCAATTCCCTCCGAGGGCACCATAAAATGATTTTTCCAACCTACAAATTAGAAATACAAAAAATTGCTGAAGGATTTCTGAGTGTTGCCGGCTGTGACGAGGTGGGGGTGGCGCCGCTGGCCGGGCCAGTCGTGGCCGCCACTGTGATTTTAGATCCGGCAACGATTGGTAAACAGCGCAGTAAAAACAAATGGTGGTATCGCGTGCGCGATTCGAAGACAGTCAATGAGGCAGAGAGAGGGGAGTTGGAGAAATTTATCAAAGAGCATTGTCTAGACTTTGGAGTGGGAATAGTAACACATGGAACGATTGATCGAATTAATATTCATCAAGCTTCATTGCTAGCTATGAAAAAATCCGTGGATGGTTTGAAAGTGAAACCAGATTTTTTATTGCTCGACGGCCGGTTTAAGATTCAAAACTTGGACGTTCCACAGCAGGCGATTATTAATGGCGATGCGAAAGTTTTATCCATCGCGGCCGCGTCGATCATGGCCAAGGTGGCGCGAGATGAAATTTTATCGGAACTTGATGAAAAATACCCGCAGTACGGATTTATGAAACACAAAGGCTATCCGACGAAGCAACATAAAATGGCAATTCTCAAGTTTGGCGTCTTGCCTGTGCATAGGAAAAGTTTTGCTTTCATTCAAGGGTGCTTGACCCCGTTAGAGGTTAACCTCTAACGGGGTTGACATCCCCTTTACCTTAAGGTAAAATGTAAAGGAATATAATTAAAAGTAAAACTATGTCAAAAACAACGTTATCGAGCAAAAATCAAATCGTGGTTCCAAAAGATGTTCGGGAGAGATTGAATTTGAAATCCGGAAGCAAGATTCTTCTATATCCGATGGATGAAACTCATGCGATATTGACCACGCAATCAGAAGATTATGTTAAGTCATTACGGGGCTTAGGCAAAGAAGTTTGGGATGCGTTGGGCGGCGCTGATAAATACATTAAAGAAGAACGCGCATCATGGGACAAAAAGTCGGTTTAGATACCCAGATTCTTATCTATTATTTCGAAAACAATCCAGAGTATGCGGACCGCGTGGAAGAAATTTTGCTAGCGATTCGAAATGGTTTATTGCCAGCTGTTTTTTCGAGTGTCGGGGTAATAGAAATTTTAACTGGGGTAAAAAAACAGAGACGCTTGGATTTGGTCGCGCAATATCGGGAGGTTTTTGCACATTTTCCAAATTTGACCATCGCCGGACTTAATAATTCGATTATCGAAATTGCTTCTGATTTGAGCGCTAAATATTTGATTAAAATTCCCGATGCCATCCATCTGGCTACGGCCATCGATTTTGGTGCTGAAAAATTTATCACGAATGATTCGAGTCTGAAGAAAGTTAAGGAGATTGAAGTTGAAGTTTGGTCCCAGTCCCGTGTATAGACGAACTTTCGGTTTTGTGGAACAATATCTTAGAGGAGAGGTCGCTCCGTCAGTTTAGGTGGGTTGTGCCGAATTGGCTAAGGCACTGGTTTCGAAAACCAGCGTCCCTTCGGGGACTTGCAGGTTCGAGTCCTGCACCCACCGCCAGTTGGAATTTTATGGATAAACCATCAAATAATTTAATTCTTGAGCTCCATGTGCCGGATTTTATGTTCGGTTTACTAAATTAGTTGATTGGTGGTAATTTTATGGAAATTATTGATCTGACTCATACGTTTAGTGCCGATATGCCAGTTTACCCTGGCGATTCGAAACCGGAAATCAAACAAGTCGCTACCATCGCCAAACAAGGGTGGTCGGATTATGAAGTTAAAACCGGCATGCATATCGGTACTCATATGGACGGCCCTTTGCATATGACCACCAAGGGGCAGAAGATCTCGGAAATAAATCCGGAAAGATTTGTTGGCTCAGGAAAAATCATCGATGCGCGAGGGAGAGATAAAATCACTCCTGATTTAATTACCGGCGTCGAAGCAGGCGACATCGTTTTGGTTTTAACCGGGTTTGGATCAAAATTTTATGATGCGGACTATTATGAGAAATATCCCGAGTTGACCGAAGATTTTGCCCAAAAATTAGTGCAGTTGCAAGTGAAAATGGTGGGGACAGATACTCCAACCCCTGATCGACCACCTTTTGCTGTCCATAAGATACTATTAAGCCAAGAAATTTTAATTTTAGAAAATCTCACCAACCTAGAACAGTTATTAAATAAAAAGTTTGAAGTCATGGCTCTGCCTTTAAAGTTTGATGGAGATTCAGCTCTGGCGAGAGTGGTCGCCAAGATCGACTAAAGATTTAAGAGATCGTTTTAAAAAACACAATCTAGGCCAAGTTTTTTCGACTAAAAATCGGATACCGTTAAAACTTGTTTATTACGAGGCGTATGCCTCAGAAGAAGAAGCAAGACATCGCGAACATAATCTAAAACTTCGCGCAAGAGCTAAGCAACAATTAATCAGACGAATTAAGAAGTCAATTTCTTCCTAAACTCGTTTGGTGTGGGGATAAATGCCAAAAACTAAAGTATTGATTTTTTATACAGCGGTCGGTCAGGGACACAAAAGTATTGCCGAGAATATTGGGTTCTATTTTGCGCAATTGGGTTTTGAGGTTAAACTTGAAAATATTTTGGAAGTTGAGGCCGGTTGGTTTGTAAAATTCAATGAACGACTTTATACTTTTGTTATCGATAAACTTCCCTGGGTCTGGAATTTTTTGTATCAGACCCCACTCCTCCACGTTTTAAGAGGATTGCGGCTGCCGTTGGCTGCGTTGAAACACCCG
Organism: Candidatus Doudnabacteria bacterium RIFCSPHIGHO2_02_FULL_43_13b; assembly: GCA_001777655.1. Lineage (GTDB taxonomy): Bacteria > Patescibacteriota > Doudnabacteria > UBA920 > O2-02-FULL-48-8 > 2-01-FULL-44-21. The sequence continues at coordinate 64,132 of MFER01000013.1, read as the reverse complement.
GCTCGGGCGCTTAACTTAATTCAAAGTTTTAATCCTGATATTATTATCACCACTCAAACCGTCGCCTCAGCCGCAGCGGCTTTGATTAAGAAAAGAAAACAGTATCAAAAGTTATTTGGGATCGCGTTTAGCGACTTTCATATGCATAAGTTTTGGTTGTATGATCAAGCGGATTTTTATTTGGTCAACATTGCTGAACAAAAAACCCAAATGATGGCCTTAGGGATTGACGGATCCAAGATTTTTATTTGTGGGATGACCTTGAAACCAAAACCCCCAGCGGATCAGTTTGAAATTAAAGATCGGTTGCGGATCGATCGAGGGGTGAAAGTAATTTTGATGGCCAGTGGCTCCATGGGCACGGGGATTAACGCTAATTCCTTAGTATTTTTGGCAAAGGGGGTTCTGAATGAATTGACGCAGAAGCAAGCAAAGGGTCAGATAATTATTGTTTGCGGGAAAAATAAGCAATTATACGAGGAACTAAAATCCTTCCGGTTACCCAATGTTATAATTTTTCCTTTTTACCAAACGATGCCGGAGTTGTATGCAATTGCGGATATATTTATTACTAAACCCGGGGGTTTGTCCGTGGCTGAATCCCTAAGTTACGAGTTGCCAATTTTGATTACTCATTGGTTGCCAGGCCAGGAAGATCTTAATATTGAATATCTGACCAAGCGGAATCTGATCATGCCGGTGGCGAGTCGACGGATCAACCCCGCGTGGGTTATCCGGGCGGCCGTGGAAGAATTGTTGACTGCCCAGTTTCGTAAGCAGCTTCAAAAAAATTCTAATTTAGTCGAGGTTATCGATACCAAAGAGGCAGGCAGGAGGGTCAAATTCGCGATTAATCAGATAATCACTAGTCAATTTGACAAGTCTTAATAGTTTTTCTAATATCAAGCTATGTCGGGTAGTGAAAATTTGATATCTGTTCGCGTAGCGAACAGATTAAAAAACCCGGCATAACCTAAGCTTTAATCAAATTTCTACTACCCGATATGCCAAAAGATAAGAATCTCATAAACAAATTGATGGGGACCCAGACCATAACCGAAGATGACGACGCGGAATTGGGAGCAATTAGCGACGAGGCTGAAGAAAAAGATCAAGCCCCTACGGCTTCTTCTGAGGACTGGCTTTCGGAATACGAAGGACAGTTAACTATCGACATGTTTCAAACCAAAGATAATGTGATTATTAAATCCACGATTGCCGGCGTCCGTCCTGAGGATATTGACGTGACGATTGCCAATGATATGGTGACAATCCGCGGCGAGCGCAAGCGGGATTTTGAGGCATCGAGCGAAGATTATTTTTATCAAGAATGTTATTGGGGCAGTTTCAGCCGATCGGTCGTCTTGCCAGTGGATGTGGATATTGAACAAGTTTCAGCTGACCTCAAAGATGGCATCTTAACCGTGATTTTGCCGAAAGCCGCCAAAGCGAAAGCCAAGAAAGTGAAAGTTGGCACCCGCGTCTAAACCTAGAAATAAAACAAAACTCAAAACGAGAAAAGCAGGCCCTATTGCAGGACCTGCTTTTTTTGTTCTACTTCCCGGGCTTGTAGACCACGTAGGTTCGCACCACGATGTTGCTTCGGATATTGAAGAAGCAAGTCGTGGCCACGGTTACGTTTGGCAAACCCGGTAGTTTGAGACTCACTCGAGGGCCGATACCAGCCGCACTCTTTATTTGGCCGGTAAAGCCGGCGATGGTTTCAAATTCAACTCCCGCGCGCAGTCCCCAAGAGGATTTGATGGGGACTGTGAGAAACACGCTTCCTAGAGCGAGAGTTGGCCGAATTTGAAACTCGGTGTAGAGGTCGGTCCATTTGACTTTCGAGTAGGCGCGAAAGTTGACCACAGGGATGATGGAGCCGTCGGTGCCAAACAGGCCGCCGAACATCGCTTCCTTCCAGCCTTGATCATCTTTGATTAACCAACCGCCAACGAGAAGTCCGCGGAGCGGCCTGGTTTGGGTCACATCAGGAAGAATTACCCAGCCGGCGAGACCTTGGCCATTGGCATCCGCAATCTGCCAGTGCATGAGGGGCCGGAACTGGTAGTCATTCGGCGTCTGGCCCGCGGCCAGAGAGGGGAGGAGGACGAGCAGGCAAGCGGCGAGAATCAGGTTTTTCATAGTTTCCTCCATTTGGAAACATTAGGGCCTGAATTGGCCGCTAGCTAATAGTGTTGACTATTAACCGGGAAGCATATATTATATAGATTGAGTGGCCAATAGCACCAAAAGGTGATAAATGCCACCACAAATTTATGTATCAAGAAACCCTCCAGTCTTTGGGTTTAAGTCCAAACGAAGCCAAAATTTATGAAACTTTAGTCGGCGCCGGGGAATCCACGATCGGCGACATTGCGGTTGCTGCTAAAGTTCACCGCCGGAATGTTTATGATTCGATCCAGCGGCTAATTGAAAAAGGTTTGTGTTTCGAGATTTTTTCTAATGCTGGGAATTTATTCAGCGCAGTGGATCCTGGTAAACTGTCCGAATTGGTGGCGGAAAAACAAGAAAAATTACAATTAATTTTGCCTGAACTGCAAAAAAAGTTTCGTAAAGGAACCGCTACCGAAGAAGCTTATATTTATCGCGGGTTAGAAGGCCAAAAAAATGTTTGGCGCGATATTTTACGGGTTGGCAAAGATAGTTACTTTATTGGGGCTAAAGGCGGGTGGTTTGATCCCAGACTTGATAAAACGGCCCGGGACGTTTTTTTCCGCGAAGCCAATCGAAAGAAAATCAAATTTATTCAACTATTTGATTATGAGGTAAAAGAGCAAATGCCGGATTTTCCTCATTATTTTCCAGGCGATTTAAAATATCGTTTTCTGCCTAAGAAATATTCAACTTCTTCCGGGGTTGGGATCTTTGGTGATTATGTGATTACTTATACTGGGTTAGGTGTGATTGGTCGAATTAATGAAAATACTGTATTTTTTATTTTACATAGCAAGGATCTTGCCGAAAGTTATCGCACTTGGTTTTGGTATATGTGGGAACAATCAGAAGAAGATAAAAAGAAAAAGGCTTGATCTTTATTAAGTTTTTTGCCATAATAGTTTGATTCCATGGATATATCGACACTCTCAAAACAACTGAATATGCCAGTCACCCAGCTTCGTTACAAAATCCGCGAAGCGGGTTTCCATGTATCGCCTAAAGCCAACAAGATCGATAACCTTTTGGCCAAACAGATTTTAAACGCGCTCAACCAGCGGGTGGAAATCAAACCAAGCACAGAACCAAAAGAAGTGGTTTTGCCGAAAGTCATGTCAGTCAAAGAATTGGCCCAGATTTTAAATTTAGAGATTTCAGTGGTTATTAAAAAATTGATTCAAAGCGGGGTTATGGCCTCAATTAATGAGGAGATTGATTATGATACAGCGGCTATCGTGGCCGCTGATTTAGGTTTTACCGTTTCAGAAAAAGTTGCTCCAACCGCCCGGTTGGGCTTAGGTTACGTAGTGGAAGAGATAAAGAAAGAATTGTCAGAAAAAGCAGATCAGTTTGTTCCTCGTCCGCCAATCGTAGCCGTGATGGGTCATGTCGATCATGGCAAAACTACCCTGTTGGATACTATTCGAAAAACCAAAGTGGTAGACACGGAGGCCGGGAGAATTACTCAACACGTGGGAGCTTACCAGGTTAATCGCAATGGGAAATTGATTACCTTCCTCGATACGCCGGGACACGAGGCTTTTTCCGCGATGCGAGCGCGTGGCGCGAATGTCACTGATATTATCGTCTTGGTGGTGGCGGCTGATGACGGAGTGAAACCCCAAACCATCGAAGTGATTAATCGAGCCAAGCTTACGGGTACGCCATTGATTGTCGCGATTAATAAGGTTGATAAACCTGATTCGAATATTGAACGAGTCAAAAAAGAACTGTCAGACTATGGAGTGCTGATTGAAGAATGGGGTGGCAGCGTGCCGGTGGCTAAAATTTCGGCCCTGACTGGCGAAGGAGTGAATGAACTTTTGGATTTAATTTTACTCCAATCTGAGGTATTGGATCTGAAAGCCAACCCGCAAGGATCGACTCTGGGAACGGTAATCGAATCTCATATGTCAAGAACGATTGGATCAACCGCAACTGTGCTGATTCAAAACGGGACTTTAAATTTGGTAGACATCGTGGCCGTTGGCAAGGCTTTCGGAAAAATTCGTTCATTAACCAACGGGCCAGGGCTGAAAGTAAAAACTGCAGGTCCAGGCGCAGCTGTTGCTATTACCGGGCTGTCGGACGTGCCCAACGTTGGCGATATCTTAAAAACTTACGCCACCTTAGATGAGGCCAAAGTTCATGCGACTGCTTTGGTTAGGGCCGAACGCGCGAAGAAATTTAGTGGCAAAAAACAGTTGAATATTTTGGGCAAAGATTTAAATCTAATTATCAAAGTTGATGTCCAGGGAAGCTTAGAAGCCATCAATGAAGCCTTGGCCAAACTGAAAAATTCAGAAGTGAAGATTAATATCTTGAGCGAAGGGGTGGGGGAAATTAACGAAAATGACATATTGAGAGCCGCGGCAGCGGATGGAATCGTCATTGGTTTTCATACCCGCATGTCAGTGCAAGCTGCCAAATTAGCCCAAAGCAAGGCGGTGACTGTTCAGCTTTATGATATCATTTACGAATTAGTGGAGGATTTAACCTTGGAAGTCGTCGAAATGCTAACTCCGGAGGTTCTTCGTACCGAGCTCGGTCGGGCTAAAATTTTGGCGATTTTTCGAACTGAAAAAGACAAGATGATTATTGGAGGTAACGTTGCGGAAGGAAAAATTAAAGACGGTGTAGAATTTGAGATTAAAAGAAATGATCAAATTGTCGGCAAGGGTTTGGTTTTGGAACTGCAGCAAAGTAAAATTAAAACGAACGAAGTACTCAAAGGTTCGGAATTTGGTTGCAGCGTAAAAACATCAAATAAAATTTTAGAGGGTGATATCCTAGTCATATTTGAAGAAACGGTGAGAAAAAGAACCTTGTAATACTTATGACAAGAAGAACTAAAAAGGTTTCAGCGTTGATGCATAAAGTTATTGGAGAATATTTGTTGCGACTGGAACTTCCTTTTTTAACTACTATCAGTAAAGTGGAGGTCACATCTGATTTGAAGTGGTGCAAGGTTTGGGTTACGATCATGGGCCCGCCCGCGGCCCAACAAGAAACCTTAAAGCGCATATCAGCCGATTTATTTGATTTACAAGAGGAACTTTTACACCAACTAAGAATGAAAATTATTCCCAAAGTCTCATTCGTGTTAGACCACGCCGAAGAATATGCTTCGCATATTAATGAATTGATTCGTAAAACCCATGAGGAATAAACAGGATTTTATCAAAGCCCTGGATTTGATCAAGCAGTCGCATAAAATTTTTCTAACCACCCACGAAGGCACCGATGGAGATGATTTGGGTAGTCTGCTGGCTTTGAAAAATTATTTGGAACAAATTAATAAAGAGGTTTTTGCGGCAGTGAAAGGGGGAATTCCAAAGAATCTGGTATTTTTACCGGGAAGCGACGAAGTGGAAGAGGAATTCCCTAGTGATTATATTGATTTGGTGATTACTTTTGGCTGTAATAAACTCGACAGGCCTGGGTTTCCCCAGTTGCTTTCCTTTCAAGGTTTTATAATTAATTTTGACCATCATCCTGACAATACTAATTTTGGCGCGGTAAACGTTGTTGACCCGACAACATCCGCGGTTGCTGAATTAATTTATTATTTTTTATTATTCACCCAAGCCCAGATTAATAAAGAAATCGCTACTAATTTGCTAACCGGAATTTTTACCGATACTGGCGGCTTTAAACATGCGAATACTTCCGCGGAAGCGTTGGAGGTTGCCGCCGAGCTTTTAAAAAAAGGGGCAAGGATCGATAAAATCGCGCTGCAAACTATGGGACGAAAAAGACCATCGGCGATCAAGGCGTGGTCTCGGGGTTTGGAAAATGCCCGGTTTGATCCGGAAAAAAGAATGGTGTTTTCGGTTTTGACGGAAGAGGACTTAAAAGAAATCGGAGCGTCGGATGAAGATTTAGACGGGTTTGTAGAACTTTTAAATAATATGCCCCAGGCTCGGTTTTCGCTCTTGTTGCGCCAGGATGGTGATACAGTTAAAGGTAGTTTACGTTCCGAGCCGCATAAAAAAGTTGATGTTTCAAAAATCGCCAAATCTTTCGGCGGCGGCGGGCATAAATTGGCCTCCGGATTTAAAATCAAAGGGAAGCTGCGACGGGAGGGAAATGCTTGGCGGATCAGTTAGCATTGTGTTAAAATTAATCAGCGATTTTAACATTTATGCCAGGTGGTGAAAATTTGATAACTAATTTCGCTGAGCGAAATTAGTTAAAGAAACCCTGGCCTAATTTTACGCATTAATCAAATTTCTACTACCTGGTATGGCCAGAAAAAAACACCAAGATCCATCGGACTTTGTTCCGTTTAAGCGACCGCAGTTAAATTTAAAACAAGACACCCGCAAAGGTGTTGCGATTGTATTATTTGTGCTTTTAGCTCTGTTGTTTAGTTTAAGCTTGATTGGGTTGGCCGGGCCATTTGGCAACGTTGCGAATCAAGTACTAAAACTGGCCTTCGGCTGGGTGGCTTATTTAGTTCCAGTGATTTTTTTAATTGTTGCAGCGGCCTTGATTCAGAAAAACCCAGAAGCGGAACCATCTTCGGTTTCAACCCATGCGTATGTCGGGGCAGTGTTGTTAACCTTAACTTTGACCGGCTTTTTGCACCTTTTGGTTATTCGCAGCGACACAGCGGCTGCTTTTGAGGTAGTAAAAGAAGGCTCGGGTGGTGGATATTTGGGGGTAATAACCAGCTATCCACTTATTCAGTTGATGGGTTTTTTGGCCAGTTTGATTGTATTATTAGCTGGCATTATTATTTCCGTGCTGGTTACCTTTAATATTTCATTTTTTGGGTTGTTTAGAAAAAGTGAGTCAATTGGGCAAACGGCGATTAAAACTAATGGGCAGTTAAAGATCAATAATGCGGTGAACGCTGGTTTTACCAAAGAAGCTGTGGGTGAGGTAAATCGCGCCATGAAAGATAGAGGAGAAGTGACTGTTAACGGACTGGATGAATTAAAAGTGGGGAAAAAGATTAAACTTGCCGGACCGATTGATAAAAATTGGAAATTTCCACCCCTTGAGCTTTTGGAAGACGTTAAGACCAAAGTTGATTCAGGTAATATTGAGGTCAATGTTGCCATCATTCAAAAGACTCTGAATGATTTTGGCATTGAGGTTGAGATGGGAGAAGTGAACGTCGGTCCAACAGTGACGCAGTATACTTTTCGACCCGCGGTGGGAGTCAAACTTTCTCAAATTGCCAGCCTACAAAATGATTTAGCATTAGCGCTGGCTGCCAGCTCTTTGCGAATGGAGTTGCCGATTCCAGGGAAAGCCTTGGTGGGAATTGAGATTCCGAATGTTTCTAAGGCGTCTGTTCATATTAAAGAAATTATTGGTCATCCAATCTTTGTTGAAAATTCTTCCAAGCTTGCTTTCGCCCTGGGTCGTGACGTGGCCGGACATCCCATGGTGGCTGATTTGGCTAGAATGCCGCACTTGCTGATTGCCGGCGCTACCGGCACCGGTAAATCAGTAGCAATTAACTCCATCCTTATGAGTTTTTTGTATCGGACCACTCCCCAAGAATTAAAATTTATCATCATTGATCCAAAACGGGTTGAGTTAAATTTGTATAATAATCTGCCGCACTTATTAACTCCAGTAATTATCGATCATCAAAAAGCCGTCAATGCTCTCAAATGGACAGTGGCTGAAATGGACCGGCGCTACAAATTATTATCTGAAGTTCATAAACGAAACATTTCGGAATACAATAATTCGACATTAATTCATTTGCCCTACATTCTAGTCGTGGTTGATGAGTTGGCCGATTTGATGAGCGTCGCTCAAAATGATGTGGAAGCTGCAATTGTTCGGTTGGCTCAGATGGCTAGAGCGGTGGGTATTCATTTGGTGGTGGCGACTCAACGACCGTCAGTCGACGTGATTACTGGACTTATTAAAGCCAATATTACGGCTCGAATGGCCTTTGCCGTGGCCAGCCAAGTTGATTCGCGAACTATTTTGGACATCGCTGGGGCCGAAAAGTTATTAGGTTCCGGAGATATGTTATACATAACAGCAGAACTGTCAAAACCGAAACGCATCCAAGGCTCGTTTGTTAGTGAGAAAGAAATCAAAAAAGTGGTTGGATTTATTAAAGACGAATCCGGCAGCATTAGTTATGACGAGCAGATAACCCAAAAACCACAACGTGACGTTTTAATTCCTGGATTTGACAATTCAAACGATGATGATGACGAGTTGCTTTCGGAAGCGATGGAGGTTGTGCGCGCTGCTAAGAAAGCCTCGGCTTCTCTCTTGCAGCGACGGTTAAGAGTTGGTTATGCTCGTGCTGCCCGGTTGCTTGATATGTTGGAAGAACAAGGAGTAATCGGTCCAGGCGAAGGAGCCAAGCCGCGGGAAGTTTATGGAGTATCAGAAAAATCTGATGAATCAGATGAAGCGGCCGAATTCGAGAAATCGCAAAAGGGACGTTATGAGGATGAATAGATAAGTTGACCGAGTAATACAACTTCGATGCTTTTGCCTTTAATGGTTTTTGATTATTTAAAATTAAACTATATATTATCGGTTAAAGAGATTAAATAAATTTAGTCTTTAGGCAAAAGCAAAACAAAAACCATTATCGAAGTTGATATACTGGGTTGACAACTTTTTAGCTTCGGTTTAGACTTTATTTATTCGATCCGCCTACGCATAAAGCTTCGGCGGACAGAAGGCGGCTATAGTCCGTTAGAAGTCCGACACGATATCGTGTCGGCAGTCACCCGAGGGTGACTTACTTCTAACGGACTGAAAAAGCCGCTTTTCTATTTTTCTCAATAAATTCACAGATTTGATATAATCCATTCGGGTCATTAGGATTATAATATTATGGAAAACACTGAAAATAAAGGGGAAATAATACTCTATAAAGCTGAAGAAGGCCCAGAACTTAGGGTTATTGTTAAGGATGAGTCAGTGTGGCTGAACCAAGACCAAATAGCTGAACTATTTGGTACCCAAAGGCCAGCTATAACAAAACATTTAAATAATATCTTTAAAAGTGCTGAGGTTAGCCAAAATTCAGTTAGTTCCATTTTGGAACATACTGCTGCAGACGGAAAAACATATAAAGTCCAATACTATAACCTGGATGCTATTATTTCTATCGGTTATAGAGTTAATTCTAAACGTGCGACCCAGTTTCGTATTTGGGCGACCAAGCATCTGCGGGACTATATTCTCAAGGGTTACTTGATCAACGACAAGCGGCTTAAGGAAAACGAAGAATTGAAGTTTAAAGAATTGCAAGGAGCTATTAGTCTCATGCAGCAAGCCTTGGAAGTGCACAGACTCGAAGGATATGAAAAAGATTTGTTGAAGATTATTACCGACTACACTAATACCTGGCTAACTTTGTATAATTTTGATTCCGGAACGTTGGTGCTCGAGGGCGCAAAGAAAAAAGAAATCAAGCACCTCGATCATACGGAAGTGAAAAAGGCGATTGAGCGTTTCCGCACCAGATTGATGAAAGAAAAAGAAGTTAGTGATTTGTTCGGTCAGGAAGTTTCTGAAAAATTATTGTCACTGCTTGGAAACCTTCGACAAACTTTCGGCGGGAAAGATGTCTATCCAACATTGGATGAGAAAGCAGCGCATCTCTTATACTTTGCAGTGAAAAATCATCCATTCATTGATGGCAACAAACGCATTGGCGCTTTGTTATTTATTTTGTTTTTAGTACAGAATAATTATTTAGTTAATAAAAAAGGCGAACGTAAGATTAATGACACGGCGCTCACTGCCATTACTTTGTTAGTGGCGGAATCCAAGCCGGCGCAAAAAGACATCATGATTAAACTAATTGTTAATTTGATCAATAAAAAATGACGCGATAGCGTCACCCTGAACTTGATTCAGGATCTATACAATATGGCCGAAGCCGCTTTATTTCAAACCAAAACCGTTAAGATCGATACTTTAGGGGAATATCTTGTTTTGGTTCGAAAACAATTAAATCTTGATCTAAAGACTGTCAGTTTGCTGTCCCAAATTAAACTTAGTTACTTGGAGGATTTAGAAGCAGGAAATTATTCGAAGCTTCCGGCTGAAGTTTATATTCGAGGTTTTTTAAAAAGTCTGTCGCAACTTTATCGAATTAAAGAACAGATCTTAATTGACCAATATGAAAAAGAACGAGGAATTGAACCCATCACCCAAAAACATAAACCTAAAGTCCGAACTGAATCAGTCTTAACACCCAAAACTTTAATTATTGGATCCAGTTTGCTCATAGGGCTGGTTGCTTTATTGTATGTGGGCAACCAAGTCCGTTCGGTACTTGCCCCTCCTTTTTTAGAAATTGTTGAACCGGGCTCTGATTTGACTATTGATGGTAATAGTCTCGTGGTTTCTGGTAAAACAGAAATTGGAGCAGATGTTTTTATCAATAATCAACAGGTTTTAGCTGATTCCTCAGGCCAATTTAGCGAAAATTTGCTGTTAAGCCCGGGCTTAAATATTGTGGAAATTTCCAGTCAAAATAAGTTTGGCAAAATCAGTAAAATCACCCGACAGATAAATAGCCAAACCCAGACCGTTCCAACTACTCCACCCAGTTCGGTTAATATCACAATTAATATTGGTCCCGGCAGCGCCTGGGTTTATCTGGAAGCTGATGGAGTGGTAGTTCAGCGCGGTACCATGTTGGCCGGTTCTAGTAGAACCGTGACGGCGAAAATCGATATCCTGCTGACCTCAGCTAATGCTGGTTCAACCGTGGTGGTATATAATGGAAAAGATTTAGGGAAGTTGGGCCGGGAAGGCGAAGTGATCCGCAACGTTGAATTTCGATCGCAATAGGTTTATAATTATTTAAGAAAGGGAACGTATGGCTAAGGGTTCAAACAAAATCGCTGACAGTAGTAATTTAGAAGAAGCACTCGCGGGGATTCGAGATAAGTTTGGTGAAGGCTCAATTATGACTTTGCAAAAAAACAAAGCCATGAACGTTGAAGTTGTCTCAACGGGTTGTCTTTCTCTGGATTTAGCACTCGGTGTGGGCGGAATCCCGAAAGGCAGGGTTATTGAAATTTATGGACCAGAAGGATCTGGCAAGACTACCTTAGCTGAACACATCGTGGCTGAAGTTCAGAAAGAAGGCGGGGTGGCCGCGTTTGTCGATGCCGAGCACGCGCTTGATCCAGAACGCGCCAAAGCCGTGGGCGTGAAAATTGACAAACTTCTAATTTCACAACCAGACAACGGCGAGCAAGCGCTCGATATCGTGGAAGCATTGGTTCGTTCCAACAGTGTCGACATTATTGTGGTAGATTCTGTCGCCGCTCTCACACCGCGCGCGGAGATTGAAGGAGAAATGGGCGACTCACACATGGGACTTCACGCGAGACTCATGAGTCAGGCTTTAAGAAAATTAACCGCGATTATTTCAAAGTCGAAAAGCACTGTGATTTTTATCAATCAGATTCGCATGAAGATCGGCGTGATGTTTGGCAATCCCGAAACTACGACTGGCGGGCAGGCGTTGAAATTTTATTCCTCGGTTCGAATCGAAGTTCGCCGGCTTGCTCAGATCAAACAAGGCGAAAATATTGTCGGTAACCGGGTGAAAGCGAAAATTGTGAAAAATAAAGTCGCCGCGCCTTTCAAATCCACGGAATTCGACATTATGTTTGGCGAAGGCGGTATTTCTTTCCTGGGGGATCTTCTTGATACGGCCACGATTCATAATGTGGTGACTAAAACCGGCAATACTTACAGTTTTGGGGAGATGAAACTTGGGGTGGGCCGTGAAAATGCCAAAAATTTCTTGAAAGATAACCCGAAAACGGTGACCGAGATCGAAACAACGGTGCGGAAGAAGGCCAAAGATTCAGACTTGGCACTTTCCGAAGCGGAGTAGGCAAATTGTGCTCTAAAGGTGTGAATAAGTGGACGCGTCAGCGTCCATTCCTGCGGAAGTGGGGACCAATGCCAAATAAAAACCTCAAGAATTGCTGAGGTTTTTATTATTTTCGTCTTGTTTAAATCCAAAAGTTGACAAAGCGCGATTTTTTTGCTAAAATAGTCGTAGAACTTTGAAAAATAAATACAAAAGGGTCCCGCCAGCGGCGGGACAGGTAGCGGAGAAAGCCAAATGCTTAAAAATTGAGCCTTTGGCGTTCTCCACTATTCGTCATAGCTGTTCTAACCCAGCTGACTGTAAAACAAAAACAAAAATCTTTGTATATAAAATAAAATAAATACAAAACAAAAGTTTGTTAGGTTGCGCAAGCGACCACAAGAACAGTGAAGAACCTCACACTTATATAGCGGTTAGATATATAGGCGTTCTTTCTACGGCATCTACAATATGAATGTTGGCCTCTGCTTTTCCTTTTTTGGATAAGCGGGGACGAGCTTCAGTAGAAGCCGCTCACAGGGCGGATCTCGTCACATAATATTTTATTTACGGGCGGTATGATCCGCTCTGTATCCACTAAATAGTTAGTTGACATACAGAGCCAAAGTTGAACCTAGGCTTTTTTTGTTGCTCCGACGTCGGGTTATCGAGTCGGAGCAAGTCCGACCTAGCGTCGGACTTGGCTAAAAATTTAAACGCTTGATATAATGATGACATATGAATAAATCACTAATGGAAGAAAACAAGGTCAAACTACTAGCAGAGCAAAAACAACTGCGAATAACTCTTGGCCACGAAGGCAAGCTTGAAGGGAAGGGAGAATTTCCCGGCGAATATAAACCTACCTTTACCGAACTTGGCAGTGAAGAAGGCGAGAACGCTTCCGAGGTTGAACAGTTCGCCAACGATCTTTCACTAAGTCAAGATTTGGAAGCGCGTCTTACGAAAGTTGAGGCCGCGCTAAAACGGATTGCCGATGGATCATATGGTAAATGTGTGGGGGGAGACGATATCGATGAGGCCAGACTCCGAGCTGAGCCGGCGGCGGAGACTTGCATCAAACATAGTAAATAGTTTTGATGCACAGGAAAATTTTTCTTTTAATTTTACTTGATCAAATCACGAAGCTAATTTTCTGGGGTCGTGATTTTTTTATAGGCTTGCTTCATATTCACCCAGTAAAAAATTTCGGGATATTTTTTTCCTTTAACTTTGGTCTACTTAATAATTTAATAATCATCCTGGCTGCCCTGGGATTTTTTATTTATTATTATTTCAAGCACCGTCGCGGTTTGAAATTCCTCGGACAATCGTCAGCGGTTTTGATTTTTGCCGGCGCGATTTCAAACCTCGCCGACAGGATCTACCTTGGTTACGTTCGAGACTTTTTAGATTTGGGCTGGGCATTTACTTTTAACTTTGCTGATGTGTTGATTGCATTGGGACTATTTTTGTTATTGTTAACTAATAGTTCCGCGAGTGATAAAATAGAATTATGAAACAAATTCTAGGGATTGATGTGGGGGGGACGAAAATCGCTGCAGGTCTTGTGGATAAGTCCTTTCGAGTCAGCAAAATTAAGGTTTTGCGCACTTCTCAGACGGATCTGATTAGCCAGCTTCGGGATCTGGTTTTGTCTTATCATAATTTTGATGCGATTGGGATCGGGGTTCCTGGTCAGGTCTTATCTTCTGGCTTAGTAGTTCATCTGCCGAATATTCAACATCTAAAGTTGGTTAATTTAAAACAAGTATTCCAAAAAAAGTTTTGTGTTCCGGTTAATGTGATGAATGACGCGAAAGCGTTTGCTTTGGCGGAAGCGATTCTGGGTAGCGGAAAAAAATTTAATATTGTCGTGGGTGTTATTTTAGGCACCGGCATTGGGGTGGGGATTGTCATGAATAAGAAAATTTATTTTGGTGCGAATTCGATCGCCGGCGAAATGGGACACTTTGTGATTCCGAATGGAAAAACCTTCGAGCAGTATGTGAAACGGGCGGGTAATTTTAAAAACGCCAGATACGCCCGCAAGTATTTGGAATTATTATTATATTTCATTACCCGATCGTTCGACCCAGAAATAATCATTGTTGGCGGGGGCTGGTCGAGACTGAAGGGTATGCAACAGTTATTTGATGAACTGATTAGAAACAATCAGCGTTTCCAAATCAAAACTCTCGTTAAGATTTCCCAACTCAAGCACGCAGGAATAATTGGCGCCGTCTTGCCCTTGTTTCGGAAATAAAATATAATAGTTTGATTGCGGGCCTGTAGCTCAACTGGTTAGAGCATTCGGCTTATATCCGAACGGTTCCTGGTTCAAGTCCAGGCAGGCCCACCAAAAATTATTCTACCTTGGGGCGATACTGAATTGCTTCCGCCAAGTGCGGAATTTTAATATCCTCTGAACCTTCGAGGTCTGCGATTGTTCGTCCAAGTTTTAAGATCCGATGATAAGAACGCGCGGATAGATACATCTTAATCACGGCAGATTTCATAAAATTTTGACCACTATCATCAAGTTTACAAAACTCCCTGATTTCTCGAATCCCCATTTCTGAATTAGTTTTTATATTTGGGTATTTGGCAAATCGCTTAGTTTGAACATTGCGCGCAGTTTGCACGCGTTTTTGTATATCTGCAGATGATTCGGTTAGATCATCAGAAGCCAGTTTTTCATACTCCACCCTGCCGACCTCGACGCAAAGATCAATCCGATCAAGGAGAGGACCTGAGATTTTTTTTTGGTACTTCATGATTTGTGATGGTGAACAAGTACAGGTTTTGCCCGGATCGGAATAATAGCCGCAAGGACAGGGATTTTGGGCAGCAACCATCGTGAATTGGGCGGGAAAAGTCAGGGTGGCGGCAGCGCGGGCAACCGTAACCACCCCATCTTCTAAGGGTTGTCTTAAGTTTTCCAAAGCCGACCGGCCAAATTCAGGGAATTCATCTAGGAATAGCACCCCCCGATGAGCTAAGGATATTTCACCGGGTTTGGGCATCGAGCCACCGCCCACTAAAGCGATGGACGAAGAAGTATGATGAGGATGGCGAAACGGTCTGGTGGTGACCAGATTCTTGTTCGAATGCAGCAAGCCCGCCACGCTGTAAATTTTAGTTATTTCTAGCACCTCGCTGACCGTGGGTTTGGGTAAAATAGAGGAGAGGGCTTTCGCCAACAAGGTTTTGCCTGTACCGGGGGGTCCGGAAAGCAGGAGCTTATGTTCCTAATTGAACTTGCTTCATCATTTTCAAGGATTTTGCTGTTTTTGAAGGATTTTAGATAATCGCTGTCAACCAATGGTATCTCTGCGTCTATCTCAAATCTCTTGTCCTGCAAAACTATCTTGCTAACCAATAGCCGCAATAGTTGTTGTTTCTCTGTAAAGCTCATTTTCTCTAATTTGGCTTTTACAATCGCACAGTATGCTATGACGGACTTTTCAGCGTCTTCGGGTAAAACCTTGCTTAGCTTGGCTAATAATTCATCACGTTGCTGAATAAAGACGGCTCTTTCCTGGCGAATTTTAGTCATCTCTTTATTCAACTGCTCAAGCGTAATCACCTTATGCCTGTAAGCCTCCAAGACCCGTTCTTCTTCTTGGTCGTAGCTGTTAACCTGCTTTGCTAATTCGTCTATCTGCCCCCGAATTTTGTCTTCTTCCGAATATCGAGAAGATTTAATTTTTTTGACCTGTTCCACAATCAATCTGGGATTCTGTATTGCTCTAGTCAATGCTTCCCATACAGGCTGGTCAAGTTTAGAAGTCGTTATGGTCGGTGCAAAGCACGTTCTTGGTTCTGGGAATGTCTTGCCCCTGTTTCCGCAACGATAGTAAGTTTTCCCGTGGCACGGTATGCCCTGATAAAGACATCCGCACAAACCGCAATACACCCTGCCTCTAAGCAAGTATTCCCGCTTACCGTTTCTGGGAGAAAACGACAAATTATTTGTTATTGATTTTTGAACTAAATCAAAAGTCTTATCGCTGATAATTCTCAAATGTTCAGGTAAGGGTATGAGTATCCATTCTTCGATTGGTCTTGTCCGTCTGCCTGATTTTAACTGTTTGCGAGGCTTCAAATCAGTATTGATGTGTTTGTCAGTTTCAACACATTCTTGCTTGTTGTAATACAGCTTGCATATATAATCAGTTCTATGCAGGATTCTTAGAACCGTGCTTTTCGCCCACTTCGTATTTTTTTTCTTGGTTGGAATTTTTCTTCTCGTTAATTCTCTAACAACTTCTCTGGCGGTTTTCTTTTCATAGGCTACCCAATTAAACATCATTTTAACGACTTCGGCTTCAGATGGAACCACTTCATAATAACCGAATATATTTTTGCTCTTATCACCTTTGATGTATCTATAACCATAAGGCGGTCTGCTCCCGACAATTTTTTTCAGCACCTGAGCTTTATACATTCGCCCTCTCCGAGTTCTTCCCGCTATCATTTCTTTCTCAAACTCCGCATACGACCCCAAAATGTTTATGAGTAAATTCGTTTGGGGGTTCTGCTCGCCAGGATGCTTTCGAAAAATTACCCGCACGCCCTTACGCCTCAGGTCTTTTATTATGATTCCTAAGTGGGTATTGTCCCTTGAAAGCCTGTCTACATCATTGACCAATACGGCCGAGAATAAACCCCTAGTCGCATCCTCTCTTAACTTATCTAACGCCGGACGGTTTAAGATGCCTCCGCTCCAACCATCATCAAGATATTTATAATCATTGATTAGCGAATACTCTCCCTTGCTCTCTTTAGCCAATTTTTCTAACTCGTCGACTTGGGAGTCGATATTTTCCTTCTTTTTCTGCTCTTCCGTTGAAACACGACCATAAATTGTAACATTCATAATTCTAATCTTCAGGTCTTCCGCTTTTCCGAATGTCGTATTATAATACAGACAAACGGTTAGGCGTTACGACGCTTAATTGGTTTCCGCTAAAGACCTACTGCTTATCGGCTTGGGTCTTTTGCTTTTTTGCGACCTTTGCTTGCCTTCTCTTGTCCGCCTGTTGGCAAAATTTTTCATTATACTTGTCAATCTTGCCTCGGACGAACCACCCAGTTGATAACCTTTGCATAAAATGCTCATAAATTATTTACTTTCTTGATTACTTTAATGACTGCTGGATAATCCAGCGACTAAGTTTATTTACCTCCTGCGCTATTTCCTCATACACCCTCCTTATTTTTTCCTGCTCAAGCGGCTTGTCTTCGTAAACAATTGTCCCGAACCTGTCGAACGTTCTGCCGGAAATGATGTCTGCCTTGAAATTTATCCAGCTTCTGCAATAAAACAACGTCTGCTTCAGTTTAGTTTCCATCATCTCACTCGTCATGTTTCCCCACGCCGCTTTAATCGCCGCCGTGACTTGCGGCTTTTTCAGCAATATCGGCACAATTCCCGAACAATGGCTGTCAATCGTTTCTATCGGAATGTCCGACTCGTCAGGTTGGTCTGATATTTCTTCGGCCTTGACCGTCGGCTCTGGGAAATAATTTTCCAACTGCTTGACGGTGAATTGTTTTCGCTTGAAGCGGTCAGTCCATATATGGGCAACTATTTCCAACGTCCATAAGTCACCACGCATACCTCCCATCGCCTTACGCTTGCGGATGGCTCCCACCAGCTCGGCTTCTTTTTTAGATAACCCTGTCGTGTCAGTCGGCAACTTGTTGATGTCCTTCTTGTGGTAAAGATAAGGAACATATCCTCCGCCGTCATAGTCTCGCACGGGACAGAGAGCAAGCTGTTGGACGATTTCAAGAGCAAACTGGCAATCGGCTTGGATTTTTTCTTTCGTCATTGCCGCTATCCGTTTTTTGGAGCCGTACTCTCTGGCAAGCTCCACGATTTTGCCGGTGGCTGGCAAAACTAGGCAATCTTCTGCGGCTATTACCACTATGCGACGAAGGAATGACTGCGGGTCCTGCCGGAATAGGGCCTTGGTTATCTTCAACGCCCTTTGTTCATCGTTCCTCCTAATAGCTTTTTGCAACCCTGATGTCAACAAGTTCGTGGGGAAACCGTTGTGTTCTGGCATTTCGTTTCCAAACAAAGTTTGATTCTTAGCCTTGCCCATAAATTTTTGCTTTCTCCCTCCTGCGTTGGTGGTTTATGATTGAATCATAACTTTTGACCACATGACCGCAAGTAAGAGAAACAAAATTATCCTTTGGCTTCTTTGGGTGGTTGGGCTTTGGTTTGATTAGCCCCCGACGTTCGTAATTTTCGATTTACCGCTTATGACGGCAGGGATGCGATTGTTGGAGTGGTAGGACAGAACCAAGCCCGCCACCGTCCTCCTATGGATTTTGAAACCTTGTGCAAAAATTATGATTTATTTCCCTTAACCCACTTTTGCACCCTAAACGCAAGACTAAACCCTTAATTTTGACAGTCTCTTTCTTCCATAAGTTCACAGGCTTATACAGTCATGTACAGGCAAATTCTTAATTTTTTACAATCTCATTTTCCATAAAATTCTGCGTCGTCTGCGTCGCTGTGCGTCGTTTTTCTCAAGAAACAACAAATTCATAAATTCACAGGCTCGTACAGGCGTGTACAGGCCAAATCTAAATTTCCTACAATTTCATTTTCCATAAATTTTATTGTCGTTCTTGTCGCAATACGTCGTATTTCTCAAGAAACAGCGACATTAAATTGGCGGGACGGACAGGTTTTAACTCTAATCTGAATATATTACTTAATTCGTTTAAGTGAGCACTTTGATGTTGTGGCGGCGTTTACGCCGCCTCTCTCTTTACTTATCTTTTCTTTACTTCGTCTAGGTCTAGGTTTAAGTATCAGTCTAAATATAGAGGGTTGTGAACGAACTATTATTCAAGCTGACCTTGACCTTTAATTGACGGGGCATTTTGCTTGTCACTGTTGTGATTCGAGGACGAAAGTTGTGATGAGTTTGGCGGAACAAGGGTTCGTTTGCGTCTAAGTTTAGGTCTAGGGTCGGGGTCATCTATAACTTTTCTCTCTCCCGTAACCCTGTCAATCACTTGTATTTGCCCGCTCGACAGCATGAGTGGGCATGGATATACGGGAAATGCTCCACCACTTCCCCGATGGGGCTTGAAATATACCCACTTGTGCTTCCGTAGTGATGAGAGGATTTTTCTGGCATTGTCATATTTTATTAACGGTTTGAATTGAGAAACCATGTCTGGATAGTTAACAACGCTTCTGCCCTTAGTAGGATTGGATTTTTGGTATATCCATATAAGCACCGCCCACTCGGAAAGTGTAATTTCGCCACACAAAAACGCTTCGTATGTCTCGTTAGGAATCATCGTGAAGTCTTTCATAACATTTCATCTCATCTTTCTTAATAATTTAGTTCTCCGAGTGGATGATGCTTTTTATCGTCTGAATTGCATCAATCAATTTTTTTGCGTCCATAATGACCTTGTTTTGATAATATCCGCCGACTACCTGTTCGCATTTCTTTGGATTTTCAAAATTAAAATAACACTTGCCATTGCTCCACTCCGATGACGAAATCACCTGACCGGAAGCGTAAAGCACGGCGGCTATGTAGAAATCTTTGGTTTGATATGATTTAGTTTGCATGACATTTCCATAAATTTGTTAAGATTTGCGTAACGACTGGGAATTAAAGTTTTTTTAGTTACGATGAAACTATTCCCCTAAAAGAATCTTAAAGGCCTCAAGGATTTTATCTTCTGAATCTTGGCTGGCAACGTGATTCCAGCTAATTTCGAATTCTTCTTTGGACATAAAATTACAATGCTAATTAAAAACCGACACAAGGCTTGAGTTCACGGTCAGATGAATGCTCAAGCCCTCTATCGGGTCTTTGACCGTGAATTAAATCACTGATTAAAAATAAATTTGCAAAAATAAAACTACATCCAGTATAAGATGTAGCCTATAAAAGTGTCGAAGTCAGTTAAGCCAGACTTAAGTGTCTTTTTCTATAAATTCCTTGAACCTTCGTATTAACTTTGAAATATATGAAGTGTCGTATGTTATTCCGAATTCTTTTTTTATACTTGTCTTTATATCCTTATGTTTAATCCCATTTAGTGCCTGTTCATGTGCGAATTTGGCAATTATCCAGTTCGTTGATTTTCTTGAACGCCTATTTGCAACATAATTGGGTAAAAAATGTTGGAATTTTTTAATCATAGGCCACAAATCAAGCCAATCTTCCTGGGTAGTCGAGGGGTTTAGATTATTAACGGTAACTCTCAAGTCCTTTGTGTGAAGCTGAACCGAAAGCTCGTTTTTCGGCTCGATGTTTCTTATACGTTCGCTTTTTGCAAAATAATCCCACAAAAATAATATATTATAAACCGGATTTGATTTTAGGCCCTCCTTCTTAAGTAAATTTAGGTCTGAAATAATTGCTTCGCCATTTTTATAAAAGACTTTATTTTCCCATGCTCTATATTCCTTATAAATATCAAAACCGTTCTCTGGGACTCCCCACTTTTTTCGTAATTTAATTATGCCCGATTGAAAATCCGATTTATATCTCAATAATTCAAGTTTGCTAATCGGGGTGGATTTCTTTTTTTTCAATGTTATTCAAAATAATAATTCTGACCGCAACTATTCTTTGAATTTTATTTAGTAATACTCGGCTTGCTTAATCCGCCCTTACGCCCAGCTCTTGCCGCTTTCTTTCTGTCATTGGCAAAGTTGCCTGGGTTATTACGCTTGCCCTGGGCCTTGCCGCCTTTCCTACCCGATTCGGCGTGTCCTTTTGAATTTCCGTACCAAGCCATAAAAATTTATTCCTTAAATTCCCAATTATTTTCATACTGCTCGACTGTCGGAGTTGGAATTGCGTATTGTTCGGCTTTCAAACCGATACGAAACATACGCATTGGGTTATCATTGCCTCCGTTGCTCCTGAATAACTGATGTTGCACCTTAACGTATTCAGCCACCGCTTTGCTTGGGACGATAAAGAAACGAAAGACGTTAGTATCTCTGCCAATGTTGACGAAGCAGTAAAAAAGATTAGGGCTGGTTATGGTTTCGTGCTTATCACCCATAATCCAGGCACTGACTATCTTGCCAAACAATTTGGAATTTGAACCTTGAGAGCGTGAGCTGGCAAAGTTGGTTTTAACCTCCAACTGATACATTTGATGATTCTTGGGATTGGAAACCAAAATATCAACGCTTTTGGTATGACCCAAGGTCATGTTTGCGTCGTAACCACGCAAGGCCAGTTGGGAAAGCACGGCAAATTCGCCAGCCAGGGATATGGAATTCTTGTTGATTTTGTTCTCAAGGTCTTTTGCCATAGATAAATTATATCCCGATTTCAGATTAAATTAAATAGCTGCCGTTTCTTCTGAAAATGGTTACACGTAACTAATAAACCGTGAAGCCCCAAGATTCGCTGTATTTTGCTAATCGCTTGCCTGATTGCCAATCATAAATGTCCACCCAGTAAAGGTTGGTTCCCTTCTTGTAGCCGACATAGTAGGCAAAGGCT
The DNA here is from genome assembly GCA_001777655.1 of Candidatus Doudnabacteria bacterium RIFCSPHIGHO2_02_FULL_43_13b. Classification (GTDB taxonomy): domain Bacteria; phylum Patescibacteriota; class Doudnabacteria; order UBA920; family O2-02-FULL-48-8; genus 2-01-FULL-44-21. The sequence continues at coordinate 42,592 of MFER01000013.1, read as the reverse complement.
TTTGCGGCGGTTTCCTTGGCTTCAATGTCCTGGGCATCCCAATATGGCTTGCTTACATAGACCTGGTTTAGGCTTGGGTCTGTTTTCTTGACCAGTCCCGCCTTGGTTAAATCTTCCATCGCTTTTTCAACCTTGGCGAAGTCTACCGTGGATTGCTGGGGAGTGGAAACCGAAGAGGATTCATTTCCGCCTAGAGACATAACTGCAACTGAAACTATTATTATGAAAAAAATAGCCGAGAATAAAATTAAACAGCTTCCCGTTCCCAACTTTTGATGCAAAATCCTTTTTGGCTTGTCTACTGACAATGAAGGATTGTTGGCAGGATTCACCAAATTACTTTTGCAATGCTTGCAAATTTTAGCTTCGTTTTGAATCTCCTCCGCACAATATGGGCATTTCATAAATTTTTTCTTTCTCTGGAGGTGGGCAACATAAAGCCCCCACCAGTGATGCCTTACGGCACCTATATGGGTTTCCCCATATAACCTGAAACAGGACCTGGTGAGGGTTCAATATGTTTCAGGTTTTGAGTCCATGTCTTTCAATCAAAAAATTGAAAGATTTAGGTCTTATTAAATTGTGATGTTATTATATCATTTTATATGGTTTGTAAATAGTGCTACAATATAGAAAATCCTTATGAGTAAAAGTAAATATAGTGAGGCACAAATAAAAACTATGCTGGATATGAGGTGGGGGCGAAATGGCTATCACCGTCATACTTTGGAAGAAATAGGTAACAAGTTTAATGTGTCCAGAGCAAGAATTCACCAAATACTACGGCCTGATGGGTTAAGGGGAGAGTCAACGGGAAGCTCGGAAGTTTTTACCTGCCCCCAGTTAGTAAAGCAGCCTTGGTTTCCCATTAAATCAGTTATTACCTTGAGGAAGCTGATTGATGGGGGCAAAATAAAAGCACAACTCTCTAACCCCACGACGAAAATAAAACGCTACCTTATAGATAAGGCAGATGTTATGAGGTATTTAGATTCGGTAACTAAACCGTCCAACTATGAATAAGAATAAAATTAAAATTACTGGTGCAGACCCCGAAGAAACTTTACATAAATCCTTAGCTACCAAGGATGTTTATTTCTATACCGATGGAGAAAATGGATTTGAGTTATTATCTAGAGAAATATTTAAGAAAAAGAAGATAGTTTTACATTACCCGTATAACCGCAAGACTGGAGAGAATAAATACAAATTTATTCAATGCATTGAGTACCACGAGATGCCCGAAACCCTACCCAGGGGATTTCTAAAAACTTGGGCAAATGGTTATGGATTTACTAGAGAATTAAGTCCGCTAATTTACTTCCTTGAAGAGAAGTGCCCCATCATCTCAAATATAATTGTATCTTCTAAATTAGCTAGTGAATTTTTTCCCAATAGAAACAAAATTGTATTTAACGCTTCAGATTTAGATAAGGCCTACAACCGTATCTCACCACTTCTTAAAAGACACAGACAAGAGATTAATATTCTTGCCAGTGATATTCTTCATTCAATATTTCCTAAGAAATTTGAAATTGAAGATAAAAAATATGTAACTGGCTCCCTAGGCAACTACATTGAAGAGAACCGATTAACGAATGAAAAACTCTCTGATTATGATATTGACAAGATAACACAGCTTATTCAGACACTGCCAAATTCAAATGTGTCTCACGAAAAAGTTATAGCTACAAAGGAAGCTATTGATAAGGTGTTCATCGAAACTATTTTAGAAAATTTTAATGCTTTAATTGAACAAAAGACTGAAACAGAAACGCTGGAAAAAAAATGGCAGGCGTTTTTCAAAGAGAACGGCTGGATATTCTCTCAGCTCTTTTCTTACCCGATGGTTATTTTTAAAAACCAAGCCTATGTAGGCGGCAAAAGTTTCGAAAACAAAGGTGGTAAGTACGCAGATTTTATTTATAAAAGCGAGTTCTCAAAAAACTTAGCCATAATTGAAATTAAAACTCATAAAAGTAAGCTTCTTGAGGGAAGACCTTATCGTGGCAAGGACGTGTTTTCAATCAGTAGAGGTTTAAGCGGAGCAATCAACCAGGTGCTAGACCAGAGACATACTCTCCAAAAAGATTTTTACTCAGTTATGAACGGCGAGGATATAGAATCGTTTAACTCAAAATGCATTGTAGTGGCTGGGAATGTCTCTGATTTAAAAAAACCACAACTAAAATCTTTTGAACTTTTCAGGAACAGTAATAAAGATGTTGAGATTGTCGGTTTTGACGAGCTACGGCGTAAGATTGAAATTATCCTTAAGCTCTTCTCTACAACTCCTGCATCAAAAGGCTAATCACTTACAACCTATATTTATAATAAACCTATTATTTTATGATGAATAAATTTTTGAGATATATGTCATGTGTATTTTTACCATAGCTCACCACTAAACCGTAGTGAGAAGTTTTATATTTATTTCTAAGATGCCACATATCTACCAACCTGACTTCTATTCCAGTGTTTCTACAAATAGTTCTATAGATATCCTGCAAATCATTATGGTTTAGTTTTCCTTTGAGTCGAGGCGGTTGTATAGGCAATGTAAACTTTTTCTGCATGCCCTAATCATACCTGAAAATTACCTAAGTTTGTATTTCCTGTAAGTATAAAGAGAAGAAGTTGGATGCCTAACAGGAGCTTTTAAACTTAACCATTAAGTGCTAGAATAGAGAAACAAAAATAAGATTTTATGCAAGTTGTAGACACTTACTCATTCAAAGGCGGAGAAAAATTTATAAAAGTAAAACACCCAAAAGAATTGAGGGAAGTTTTGGGTGCAATTGAAAGTTTAGATGCTACTGTCTGTTTGGTAAAGGAAAGTCAAGAAAAAACGATGAAGGGTAAACTTTTATTTTCTCCTTCTACTATGAATAAGTTGCTTAAAACCACTATGCATGCAAAGGGTTGGACTGAAAAAGCGGTGGGGAAGAAGAAGGCTTTTACCGAACCTCGTCACGCATTCGGTAATAATAGGTTTAGAGAAATGGACGGGATAAAAAATAATGTTGGTTTGGAAATCCAGTTTGGGAAATACGCTTTTATGGGTTATGATATTTTTTCCAAGATGGTGATTTTTAATAAAGTAGGTTTGATTGAATGTGGAATTGAAGTTGTGCCTGGACATAAATTAGCCAGACAAATGTCGACTGGTGTTTCTGATTTTGAACAACTTTTAGTAGACTTTGAATTCCGGGGTGAAAGCAATATCGATATTCCAGTATTTGTAATTAGTCTAGGACTTACTCCAGAAGAAGAAATTAAGTGTTCAAAACTTCGAAAACTTTTTGAAACTGATAGAGAAGCGGCCTTAAAAATACTTAAACTAACAACTTATAATGGTTCACCTCCTGGACCCAAACAATTTTAACCTTGCTTTAGTAAATTCTTCAGGTGTTTTTGATAAATTGGAATTTTCTGCTTTATAAACTTCAGTTCCCATAATTCGCCGTTTCAGTGTTCCATTGACGGCTTTTATAATTCTATCTTTTGCAATGTCTAGGTATTCTTCCATTATGTCAGAACCATATGCCTTTCTATTATGCAAAACGGCAGCACACAAAGCACTTCCGACACCTGCATATGGGTCGTAAACTATATCGCCTTCGTTGGTCATTGATAAAACCAATCTTTCTACTAACTCTATTGGAAACTGACAAGGATGAGAAGTTTTTTCTGGATGATTGCTTTTAACATTTGGGATTTCCCATACGTCTGACGGATTTTTACCTAAGGGGTTGCCAGAAAATTCTCCGTGCTTCCCATTTTTTTTGAAATTCTTTTTGCCAGGGTATTTTTGTGGCACACGGATTGGGTCTAAGTTAAAAGTATAATCATCAGTTTTTGTGAACCATAAAATACTTTCGTGGCGACCTGAAAATCTGTAGGTTGAATGCAGTCCGTGACCGAAATGCCAAATGATTCTGTTTCTTAGTTTCAATCCAAACTTCTTACCAATCGGATATAGAAGAGTGTCCAGTGGAAAAACTTCTCCATCTTTAGCGATATGATTCCCGACTTGCCAACACAAGCTTCCCTGGTCATCTAAAATTCGAACACATTCCTTGAACGATTCTTCCTGCTCGGCCAGATATAAATCAAGGTCTTTTCTTTTTTCGTATGCTTTTCCTATATTGTAAGGAGGAGATGTAATTACAAGTTTGACTGATTTGCTTGGTAAGGATTTCATAAAATCTAATCTGTCCCCATGAAACAAAACTACATCGGAGGCATCAGAATATTTCTCTGAAAATTTTAACTTATTTTTGGGAAGTAAGTTTAGGTTTTCTGTTGTCATATTTTGAATTTTATCACATTATTACGGCTAACTAAAGTTAATTGATTCAAAGACCTTATAGTATCGTGGTAAATCTGCCTTCTGCTTTATATTATCATTGTATACTTCAAGCATTTGGATACTTTTATGTCTTGTATACCGACTCACTTCCAGCAAATCTCCCTTGTAGCTGTTAATCAATGCCGTAGCGAAATAATGTCGGAAGCCGTGAACACATCTTTCAATATCCAAACTTTTAAGGCTCTTCTGCACAATCTGTCTTAGTCCTCTGGTTGTCAGGCGATGGTTTCTACTACCGTTGCTGATACTTACGAACAAAGCTCCATCAGCTATTTTATTTACTTTCAAGTATTCACTGACTGCTTTGACTGCTTCGGGATGCAAATGAACTATTTCCCGGTCATCTTGCCCCTTCCCCAAAACGAAAGCGGTTTTGGCTACTAAATCTAAATCCTTGAAGTCTAACCTTACTATCTCAATCTGTCGCAGGCCGTTAAGCGTGAGTAACGCTATAATGGCTCTCAGTCTAGTATTCTGTGGAGTGGAGGGAAGCTCACGCAACCAACTTACCAACTTCTGCATTTCTTCTTCATTCAAACCTTCTTTTTTATGTTTGTGATTTTCTTTGAAGGTCTTTATGTTCTGAGTGATGTCTGATTGCATCACACCAAGGCGGCTAAGTTCTCTTAAAAAGATTTTGGCGACAATCAAAAATTTATTTTTCGTGGAAGTAGACACATCATTTCTTCCAGCTAGATATCGCTTGTATTCTAAATAACTGTTGCGACTAAAATTATTTCTACGGATGTAATCCACGAATAATCCAACTCTGTATTGATAATCCTTTCTGGTAGATTCGCTTACATCCAAATTATCAAAAATCTTCTTAGCGTTGTCGTGATTTGCTTCAGGGCTTAAAGTTAAATCTTTTTGCATAAAATTACATTTTCATTACTTATTTTGTAAAATCTATCGAATGGAAAGCCCAACGTCAAGTTTTGGTTAGATATAAAAATGCCTATCTTTTTACGGATATTGGCTTAATTATCTTGAACTTAACGGATGTTGAATTAGGAATATAACTTAAGAATATTGTGCCCACCCGCAGCGGCTATTTCTAGCGCCCGCTTCGCGGCTTCTTGGCCCTTGATTAATTTCATGTCGAATAAAGTTTCGGGGGATTTTAAGAATCGGTTCCAGTTTGGTTTGGGCAAAGGAGCTATTTTAATCAAATTTTGCAAATACCCGATAATCTCATAAAGATTTTTGATTGGAATGATTTCGATTCCATCGACTAAGCCGGCTTCTTGGTTATTGTCTTTCGGAATGAATAATTGCTTAAAGCCAAGTTGTTTGGCCATCAAAGCAATTGGCAAAATGCCAGAGACCGCTCTCAAATTGCCATCTAAGGCTAATTCGCCAACGAATAATTTGTTTTTGGGATCAAAAAAGATTTGGCCGGAATTCAGCAAAATTGAAATCGCGATTGGCAAATCAAAATGGGTGCCATTTTTGGGCAAGTCCGCTGGGGCTAAATTCACCGCCACCCGGCTGGGCGGGAAAATCGCGTTAGAATTTTTAATTGCCGATTTGACTCGCTCTCTAGCCTCTTGGATCGCAGTGTCGGGAAGCCCAACGACAATTACTTTTGGCAGCCCCCCTGAGATATCTACTTCCACCTCTACCGGTGCAGCATCAAGCCCCACTAATGCTGCGGAAAAAACTTTAGTTGTCATATGTATCTAATTATCATTCAAAGAGGCCTGCTAAAAGCAGGCCTCTGCTAATTATTTTGCTTTTTCTTCCATGAACCCGACGGCTTCCTCGACAGCTTGTCGGAAACCGCTAACTTCGTTCTCAAAAATATTGAGATAGCTTTTCTTTTTCTCTTCCCCATTAATTTCTGATTGGGTGATCTTTAAAAACGGCTTGTCGTTTTTCGCAGATTTGACGTCGAAAAAATAGGTTCGACGTCCGGCAGAAACCCTGGTTGAGAAAAGTGCTGGTGCAAATTCTTGCATATAGTTTTTTCCTTAATGATTTAACAATAATCCATTGAATCTATCATTGACGATCAGTGGGACTCCGGACAGGCTGGAAACTTCAGAAACTATAGTTTGAAGTTTGCAATTATGATGCACTTCATTCGAGCAGTGGGCGCATAACCCTTTTAACTGCGCGATGATCGTGTATTTTTGTTTCTCCAACTCACTCATACTTACTCCATGCGTCTGATAACTCCGATTACTTTGCCCTGAATCGACCATTCATGTTCAGGGTAGATATTTGGATATTCCTTATTTTCGGCTTTTAAATAAAACTTACTGTCTTTTTTAACCAATCGTTTGACCGTGGCCTCATCCTCTAATAGGGCGACGACGATGTCATTAACTTCCGCGAGTTTTTGTTGTTTTACTATTACTAAATCCCCATCCAGAATTCCCGCGTCTTTCATACTCATACCGATCACTCGGAGTAGGAATACATCTTTTCGTCCTTTGATTAAACTGGCGGGTAAATTTAACCAATCTTCAATCTGTTCTTCAGCCAGCATGGGTAGTCCGGCAGTAATATGACCTAAGAGGGGAACGCTAAATAATCCACGACCGATTGGTTCGCCTTCCGGATTTAAAACTTCGATACCGCGAGCTTTGTTTGATCGCCGAATATAACCTTTCGTTTCCAAACTTCGTAGCAATTTAACCACGGCATTTTTAGATTTAACTTTAATAGCCTTGGCAATTTCCGAAATAGAGGGAGGTAATCCCTTGGTTGTGATTTCGTGCGTTAAATGGTCTAGTAATTGTTTTTGCCTAGGAGCTAGTTCATTCATAGTTTTAAATTATCAATTTTGAATTTCGAATGAATTTTCAATAAATGAATTTTGTTTTTAAAGTCTTTCCTGGAGCTTGCTCCATTTGCTTCCATGTAATTAGCACCCACACTTGTTCCCGATCTTACTAGTTGATTAATTATGGGTTTTGAAATAGCGGTTTGCTCTAGACTCGTACATAATTCTATGGTGTTTTCGCCAAATTTAGCAGTTCTTTCTTCCGAATCGTACTTTTTATTAGAATATTCGTTCATTAGATATTGATTCGAAATTACAAACTCTAAATTTAAAAACTTATTTTACCCTGGAAGGGGGCGAAGAAACCAGTGTTATTCCGGCGGCGTGGTTTCACACCAGTTTCTTCGTTCTACATCTTCCATAATCTATGGTAAACGATCGTTCACCTACTGTCAAGAACCTTATTTTTTGGGCTTTTGTGATCATTTATTATTTTTTATCAACAGGCTATAATATAAAACATGACTATGAAAAAAGTTCGCAAAGCAGTTATTCCGGCGGCCGGCTTCGGCACCCGGTTTTTACCGGCAACCAAGGCCCAACCCAAGGAAATGTTACCGGTTGTCGACAAACCGATTATTCAGTATGTCGTGGAAGATGCAGTTTCTGCCGGCATTGAAGATATTATTATTGTCACTGGCTGGTCTAAACGTAATATCGAAGATCATTTTGATTATCCATTTGAATTGGAGAAACGATTGGAAGAAGCGGGGAAACTCAAAGAAGTTGAAGAGATTCGTCGAATTGGTGATTTGGCTAATTTTACATACATTAGGCAAAGAGGACCAATTGGTAATGCAACCCCGATTTTGAATGCGAAACATTTGATAGGTGACGAACCATTTATGGTGTTATGGGGTGACGATTTTATGGATGCGACTCCGACCCGAGCGCAACAACTAGTGGCGACATACGAGAAGTTTGGAGGAAGCGCAGTGCTTAGTTGTATCAAAGCCACTAAACCCCAAGATTATGATCGTTATGCTTTTGCTGCCGGGAATATAATTGCGGATGGAGTAATGCAAGTCAATCAAATTATAGAAAAGCCAGGTAGGGGCAAAATAAATTCAGATTTGGCGATTCCCGGTGGAGCTATATATAGTCCAGAAATATTTGAGGCTATTGAGGAAGCAAAACGTCGGCTGGAAAAGAGTAATAGTGGGCAAGAGCTGGTCTATGTTGATGCGATCAATATACTATTGGAGGAGCAGAAAAAATGTTATGGAGTGGAAATAAAAAATGGTAAATTTTATGATTGCGGGAATAAATTAGAATATCTAAAGGCAGTAGTAGAGTTTGGTTTGAAACACGACGACTTGCGAAAAGAATTTAAAGAGTTTTTGAAATCTTTGAAATTTTAGACTTTTCGCGCCTTTTGGAGTAAAATAAAGACTAGTAAAGTTATTTTAGAAAACAAACGTGAATAATAAAAAATACTATATTTTAGGCGGGATTTTGGTTCTGCTGCTGATCGTGGCCGGTGCCTTATTTTTTAGCGGGGGCTCTGGCCCGCGCCCTCTTTCAGATAAAGTCACTTTAACCTGGTGGAAGACTTTTGAAGAGAATGAAAATGTGCAGGATTTGATTTCTGATTATCAATCGAGTCACAAGAATATCCAAATCACATTTGTCAAAAAAGACATCACGACCTACGAGCAAGAATTAGTCAACGCCATTGCGGCTGGCACGGGACCTGATATTTTCTCGATTCATAACGATTGGCTACCGAAGCATTCAGACAAACTCTCCCCCATGCCGAGTGCGCTGATGAACTTAAGAACATATAAAGATACTTTTGTGGATGTCGCTTATTCCGATTTTGTGAGGGAAGATAAGATTTTTGCCATCCCTCTTTCAGTGGATGTCATGGCTCTTTATTACAATAAAGATCTATTGGGATCGGCTGGCATTTCCCAGCCCCCCTCCACTTGGGCTGAAGTAATCGCTAATGTGCCAAAGTTAACCAAAATTTCCCAACCGGGCAGTTTTTCCCGTTCGGGGATAGCCTTGGGGACTGGTAGTAACATTAATCGGGCTGTGGATATTTTGTCTTTACTGATGCTACAAAACGGCACGAAATTTTATTCCGACGATTTTAATTCCGCAACTTTTGATCAGCAGCAAGACTTGGCGGGTAGCGATAACAACTTCAATCCCGGCGAGGCGGCGCTGTTGTTTTTTACCCAATTTGCCCAGCCGGCCAAAACGACCTATAACTGGAATGCTAAATCCAATTTTAGCGTAGACGCCTTCACCCAAGGGAAAGTCGCCATGATGATTAACTACTCTTATATGATTCCCGTGATCATGGACAAGGCGCCGAATTTGAATTGGGACGTAGCGGCAATTCCTCAAACCAGCGAAGCGGGATTGAAAGTTAACTTTGCCAATTACTGGGGGGAAGCGGTTTCGCGAACGTCCAACAATTCTGAGGCCGCTTGGGATTTTTTGAAGTTTATTTCCGGTCAGACGGAATTGAATAAATATTACGCCAAACACAAACTGCCGGCTTCCCGCAAAGATATTCTGCCTATTCAAGCTTCGGATACCCAAATCGGCGTGTTTGCCGAAAACGCTTTGACTGCGCGCAGTGTTTATAAGCAAGACGCCAATTTGTTTGAAAGCGTATTTTTGAAAATGATTGATGACGTAATTTTAAGAAATTTTGAAGCCAATGAGGCGCTGCGCAATGCCGCCCAACAAATCAATTTAAATTTGCAAAGACGATGAGGTTTATGGTATAATGTAGAAACTTTACGATTGTCTAAACTTCAGTGAAACCAAAAATAAAAATTATCCTGGCCAGTTTTTTTCTCGCAGTGTTACTAACTGCTAATTTTGCTTCGGCGCAACTCATCACCTGCGGCGGTCGGAATCCCGATGGCAGCGCCCAAACAGGTTGTCAGCTGGTTGATATGGTTTTTACGGTTGAGCGGATAATCAATTATCTGCTGGCCTGGGCCTGGTTGGTTTCGATTTTCTTTATTCTTTGGGCAGGGTGGGAAATGATGAATTCCGGCGGCAACCAAGAGCGGATCACCGTCGGTAAAGATACTTTTAAGCACGCGATCATTGGATTTTTCTTGATTATGTCCGCGTATTTATTGGTCAATGTAATTGTCGGGTTGTTGACCAGTACTAACCCGGGAGCCGGGGCTTTGGATAATATTTTGAAAAATATCAGATGATTATATGAAAATTTTTCTTATCGCTTTATTTATTGGTTTGGTTTTATTTTCAACCTCCTCCGTCGCGTTGGCGCAACAAAGCAGTGATTGTGTCCCGGGTAGCACCAACACGAATTTGTGCAATCCGATTCGGTATTCTCTTGACGATTTGGGCGAGTTTATCTTTGCTGTGATTGCCTCTTTTACGAATTTTTTCGCCATTACCGCTCTAATAATGATTATCTTTGCCGGTTTTCGGATGATTGTTGCCCAAGGCAACTCTGAAGCCTTAACCACAGCCAAGGATGGACTGAAGTGGGCGCTGTCAGGATTAATTTTGTCTTTATTTGCTTTTATCATTGTCAATGCCATGGCCGATTATTTGGGAGCGAAAGATTTGGCCCCGAGTTCCTATATTGGCAACAACCCAGTGCGTAATCCGCTCCTTGATAATACCTTCTTGGATTTTTTGATCCGGATGTTAACCGGCTTTTTGTCAGTGGTTGGTATCATGGCGATTTTGATGATCATCGTCAGCGGCTTTCGTTACGCCACTGCCCGGGGGGATGAAGAACAAGTTACCAGCGCCAAACAAAGCCTGCAGTGGGCGGTGATTGGTTTAGGTGTTATAATACTATCGTACGTCTTGGTTCGAGCAACCCTAACTTTTTTCGGAGGCTAGACATGAAGAAAATCACAAAATTTGTTTTACCCAGCCTAGCGGGTTTGATTGCTCCGTTAACTGTTTGGGCGGTTAATTTTACCAACCCCGCCGATAAGTATTTGGTGAATTTCGCCAACCGAACCGGTGGCAATACCTTTGCCGGAATTTTACTGTTTATTGTCCAAGCACTCTTAGGCATTGTTGGCTTGCTTTCAGTTTTATTCATTATCCTGGGCGGTTTTCAATACATTACCTCCCGCGGGGACGAGGAAGCGGCCACCACTGGCAAAAAAACCCTGACTAATGCTATAATAGGTTTAGTCGTTACGATCTTCTCTTACATAATTGTGGTAGTGATAATGAACGCTTTCTTTGGCAAGGTTTAATTAATTTAAATATCCTTAAAGGTCGAAATATCCGCCTTCGCATAAAGCTTCGGCGGATAAGAAATAGAAAGGGAAAAACAAAGATGAAAAAACTTTCAACCTCTAAACTCGTCCCGATACTGTCGATAGTTTTGACTTTGGCTTTCGTTCTTACTCCCGTGGCATTGGCACAATTTCAAACTCCCAGCCCGGGAGGAACCGGCTTGCCGGGCGATGATCGGGTTTCGACATTCGTGCTGCGGATCATCAATATCGCTCTGGCCATTGCCGGCTTGATTGCTGTATTGTTCTTAATCATCGGCGGTTTCCGCTACATCACATCTGCCGGGAATGAAGAGACGGCCGAACAAGCCAAAAAGATTATCACCAACGCCATTATCGGTATCGTCGTGATTATCTTGGCTTTCGTCATCGTCCGCGTTATCTCCAACGCCCTAGTCAGCGGTCAGGTTTAATCCTAAAAACTCTAAAATGAAGAATCTGAAACAGACAATTCAACTTGCCCTATTCAGCCTCTTGGTGCCAGTGATTGTTTTGGCTCAACAAATTATTCCAATTAATCAAACTACTCTTCCAGGAAACCAATCGTCTACGTTTACAACGGTATTCAATTACTATATAAAAGTATTTTTGGGAGTCGTTGGTGTTCTGGCAGTAGCCTTTCTGATTTACGGCGGTTTTCGCTACATCACGTCTGCCGGGAATGAAGAACAAGCAGAATCAGCCAAAAAAATTATTCAAAATTCGATCATCGGGTTGATAATAATTATTCTATCTTACGTTATTGTGATAGTAATTGGGAATGCGCTGCTACCGGGAGGTCGCGGAATCTAAGTTTTAAACAAGCTAATATAAAAAAAGAGGCCGACACCCGGAGGGTGTCGGCCTTTGGCGTTTTCAGCGTCGCCGTCAGCGCCTGATGATAGCTTCGGTTGTACCAAAGCTTCTCATCATTTCTTCCGAAATGGCGTACTGCTTGGGATGGAATAGATCGTACTTGGATTCGATGTTAAACACCTCTTCCAAGTACTTGGTCACTCCATCCCTCCGTAGCTCAAACCGCAGTCGCCACCGTCCGACGGGTAGCTCGATCGGCTCGTGAAAATCTCGGAAGGACTTTCCAGCGGAGCCCTCCGTAATCCAAACGCCGTCCGTGTCCTGTCGCAGCACCACGACGTACTTGATAAACTTCGTGTCGCCGATGGCGTTTATTTTTAGGTAGCCGTGGGTGGCGGCTCCTTTGATTCGGAGCAACTGATTGCCCCACATGAGTCCACCGCCGTACCCGCCTTGGTAGTACGCGTCCGAATAGACCTGGTCAGCCCCGAAGTAGTACGGCTGGGCGGACCGGAATGTTCGGTATGCCTGGTTGGCTTCTGCCCAGGCGTTGTATTCTTGCATCCGAAGGTCCATCCAGGTGGGCCCGGTTATCGGTAGCATGCTGTCGGACATTACTGCGGCCGACAGTGATGGGTAGGGCAACCGGGCAACTGTCGTTTGCTGTGGCAGGGGTTGGGGGGGCGTGGTGGGTGGCGGCGTGGTTGCGGTCGGGGTCTCCTTGGCCTTGGTGGGCAAAGACTTGGTCGAGAGGATGACGACCGAGTCGCCTCCGACCAAACTTGCGCTGCCGTCCCACTGCTTGGCCAGAAATTCGATCTGGCTTTTCAGCGTCCCAGCCGGGACTTCGCCCAAATACATCCGATCCATGTCCAGTTTTTCGTCGATCGAGACTTGGAGCTGGTGCTTCTTCGCGATCTCCGCGAGAAGCACGGGAACCGAAGTAACAGTTTTCACCGCCACCGCCTCGAGCTTTTGCTCGAAAATCGGTGAGGGTGGCGTCTGAGCAGCCATTGCTGGCATGCCCAGTGCGACGAAAACGAGAGCGACGAGTAGAGCGCGCTTCATGGTAAAGTCCCTCCTTGGACTTGAGAGTGTGCGAATTGAACGTATCGTATAAATGTCGCGAAAAAAGAAATGATGAATGCGACGAAGTATAATATCAAAAAAGCTACAAAAAGTCAAGGCATTGATATTTATGACCCCGACGCTAAAGGTCGGGGTATTTTGCTTCGCAAAATAAAAAAGCGGGGTGTGAGAAGATTTGTGGTCTTCCCAACACCCCGGTGTTGCTCCGCTGGCAAGCGAACCTGCCGACGGACTAGAACCCCCCCTTACACTTGTATTCAGGCGCGGCCTCGTGCTCGAACCGGAAGCCGCCCTGATAGACGTTGAAGTCCGAACGATTCAACAGCCCCGTACTTGATTGGGCTACGAAACCGTTGGTCCAGATCCACAACGTCCCTGCACCGACCCGCTCAGCCGACAGGTACGCGCTTTGGCCGATTGGGAACGGCGTTTGACAGCTGTTCCCGCCAGCGTCTGCGCAGACTTTGCCGATGAACGTTCCCCAGGGAACCCCAGGGAGCACCTTGGCCCTGTCGCCATGTTCTTGCACAAACGCGCTGCGCGTTTCTGCATTCATGGCATCCAGATTGATGCCGTCTGGCCCGGCAGCGGTGATGGGATCTCGAGTGATCCTACCCGCTGCCGTAACGTGCGTGCAGGTGTAGACCGGAATCCCGCTGCTCACCCAGTCGTGGGTGTAGCCTTCGAGGAACCGATCCGGCGCTGGCAGGAACCCGCCGCGAGCAATGGCGATTTGCTCGTCGCGAGCTTGCCTGGCATTGGCGATATCCATAGACACCGGTGTTCTGGTGTCCTTAAACATCGTCACGCTGACCCGGCCGTTGCCGCCGCGGAAGCCGGTTTGCTTGAGAATGGTCTTGGCGTCACCTGCGTGCGCTTTGACCATTCCGTTGGCATCAGTCGTGGCAACCCTGACCCCCCGCTCTTCCGGCGGGAAGAAACTGGTCCACAGCAAGCCAACCCCAGATCCCGCTGCGAGGATGAACACGAACGTCGCGACGCTGATTAGCACTTTTTTCATGTCCGTGTCTCCTCAGCGAGCGGTTGTTGATGATGAGCTGCGAGTGCGCAGGCCAACGACGAGAGCCGCCAGCAGCGCCACGACGATGAGGCCTCGAAACATCATTTCCTCATCGCCGAAATCGAAGCTCAGAACGCTGAGCCCGACACTTTTCCAAAGCGGCCAGTAGTGGACTACTCCGACCGCGAGTAGTACACCGATTGCCGCCCGCCCCAGGATTTTGATTCCGACAGAACCCGGGTGGGTTTGGCGGAAGATCTGCAGTGATGTGATCGTCATCCACAGCAGTCCCGCCATCGTCATGGTGAACGGATTGACGATGTGCCATCCCATCTCCAAGTCCAGCAGGGCCAGCCCTGACAGAAGCAAGGAGATGAGAGTGACTTGCACCAGCAACCCGGTCATCCAGCGCGCCAGCGCTGCCGAGAGCACGACGATCGTGCCAACTGCGTGAACACACCGGCCGATCAGTCGGACTGGGAAAAATGGGAAAAACAAGAGTGGGACGGACCCCAATTTTGTTCCCAACCACCTGATCTGGGCCCCTGCCGCTGCCACTGGCAGATGCAGAAGCCACAGCACATACATCGGCACGAACCACAGCAGCGCGTTGGTGACGAAGAAGGCAACCAAGATCCCGGGGATGCCGATCGCCACTGCGATGATTAGGACCACGATGTCCACCACCACGAGCACGATGAGCCCGTAGAGGAAAGCGACCGCAGCGTCGTAGGCGCTGAGGCCACCCAGTTGCAGGTAGTCCCAGGCCCCGACGAGGACGTCGCGGACCTGGTTGCGAACGCGCGGACTGAACAAGCACCAGACAATCAGCCCGTAGATGAGAATTCCAAGGATCGTGATCATGTGAGTCTCTCCTACGAACGCCGGCGAGCTCTGTAGCCCGTCAGCCGGGTGGCTGCTGTCTGTCTGAATGCTGCCGAGGACTTCTCGGCATTCTGCATCCACTGCTTGTTGTTGAGTTCCCGCAGTGCCTTGGTGCCTTCGTTCAATTTCTTCTTGGCATCAGCCGGCAGGTCCTTGACCTCGTCACGAACCCGCTTGAGCAACTCCACTGCCTTCTCAGCCATGTCGACGCTGCGTGCGCCGATGAAGCCAAGAGCAGTCAGATGGACTTCACGAGCGGCGTGATCAGGCAGATGTGCCAGCTGCCAGAGGAATTCCACCGTGTCGCCCATCTTCTCGTCCTTGTCCGTGCCGACACAGGCCGCGTTGTGTTGAAAATCCTCGCGGTCAGCGTCAGTGTTGAGCCAGTGATCGACAAAGTCGCCGATCACGTCGGCGGCGCGACCATCGCGCAGCCGAAGCTTGACCATGGCGGCCGCGAAGTAGTGCTTGTTGCGTTTCCGCCCCTCTCTCTCCGCAAGTCTTGTCTCACTGGCTCGGTTAGCCAGTTTGACCATCATGGGGAGGCCGTGGGTGACGAACAGCTCACGGAAACCATCAAAAAGAAAATCTTTGATGGTATGACTGCCGCCCTTCGGTGTGTCTGCCATTGTTCGTTCTCCTACTTCTTGGCCGGTGCGGGTCGCACCGGCGGATTGACGTGGGTGACGTATTCGGGTTTCGAACGAAGACCGGCAGCGAGGAAGAACACGTCTCCACGCGCGCCGTCTTGGGTGACTTGCACTTCGACCATCAGCGTGCCGTCAGGCTCGGCAGGGACCGGCTGGTTGGACCAGCTGATCTTGCCGTGCTGGCGGAACTGGATCGGAATCACTCCTTCCACATTGACTTCAACCCCAGGGGCGAAAGTTACGCGGTAGGTGTAAATCCGGTCCGTGCTGATGTTGAGCCGCTCCACTTTCGGTGGCTCGGGCGGCTTGGCTGGCGTTGGCGCGGGTGCCTTGGCGGCTTCCCAAAGCGTGCTGTAGATCTGCCCGTTGATTTGGGCCATCAGCACGCACTGGTTGGCATCCATTGGCAGACCCACCTTCACCAGCTCGACCACGAACGTCACCGTGCCGGCGCTGTCCGGTGAAAGCGTGGCCTTGGGATTCGAAACTCGCTTCCCATTAGCCATCAACTTCACTATCAGATCCAGCGCAGCGACGTTTCCGCGCATCACCACGATCATCACGGGCAAGAAGCCCTTGACGACCGTACCGAATTTCCACGCCACCCCAAGTGCGAGTGGCGTTGGTGGCGCTGACGGGGCCGCTTTCGCAACCACCGTCAGGCTCGAAGCCATTTCCTTTCCCGGATTTCTCGGGTCAGGACCAACCTCGAACTCCACTTCATCATTCATCCCAGCCCTACTTCGTTGGAGCTCGAAGGATGGAACGAACACGTCTCGGCCGCCAGCGCGGGAGACAAAGCCAAACCCTTTCGGATTCAGCTTCACGATTCTGCCTTTCTCTGCCATGACTCACCTCCCGCACCTAGGCGGCTCTGAAGCTGGTTGACGAAACGAACAACTAGAACTAAACTATTTGATTCAAAAGAACCGTCTTGGGATTTTTGAGCCCAAGTTTCTGGCTCCAAGTTTTGGAACTAAAAATTTGAGCTAAAAGATTTATAAAGAAAGGGTGGAGGGGAGTGTCAGGGTTGAAACCTGAACACTTCCCTCCGAAACCTATCGAACACCTCCTTGGTGTTTTAGTGCGGACCGAAGACCCAGCCGATCGTTGCCGCCGCCCACATCGTGACGGTGGCAATAAGGACAGGGCTTCGCAGCGCTTGGCCGAGCGATCGCTGTTTGACTTTCGCCGTGAAGATGCCGCCACGTCTGCGCATCCGGAATGCAACGAAGGCCGAAGCCAACGCCGCAATCCACGTATGCGGCCAGATGTAGAGCACAAACGGCATCGACTGCTGGAGCCGGGCCAGGACGAGCGTGGCAGCCATGAACAGGCCGGCGATTGCGAGGACGGTTTTGATTCCCGTCAACGCAGTTCCGACTTGCCACAGCTTCTGAAACGGCCAAGCGATCCCGCGGCCGAGGCCACGAGCGCCTGCTGCCATAGCATGCCCGACTGCCTGAAACGGCGCGGCTGCGGCATGAGCAGCCGCTCGGACACCCGCCCCACCACGGGCTTGTATCCGACGCGCCACCCCGGGCCGATTGAGCTCCACGGTTTCCCGATAGAGCTCCTGTCCAGAGTTGGGGTCCTCGACGATGACGATGATCTGCCGCCTGTCCACCGTGACTGGAATGGTCACGTCAGGCAGATTCAGTCCGAAGTCGCCGTGAGGCCCGGTGTTGACCGAAGCGCCGCGCGTGTTGTGAGCCATCGCCCCGGCTCCGGTATCGGTCATGATCGGGACGATGTTTACGCCCGGCATGCCGACGGTGCCTTGGATGACCTGGCCCGCTACCGACTGCACCCATTCGTTAGGGTTGGTCATGTAGGGGAGGGTCACTCGCCAGCGGATGGAAAGAAAGCCAGTGGCTGGGATCGGAGCGGGGGCTCCCGCGGGGGCAGGTAGGGCGGGTCGCAACTGCGGCGGAAGCAGGGCGATGAGATCGGTCTTGAACTCATCGACACTGCGCTGCCGTAAGTTGGTGTCGTTGTGGATTGCCCGTCGGAAGGCGGCACGCCAGGTGGGAGGCAGAGCGTCGATTTCCGCCGCACGCTGGGTGAAGTCCCCAGTAAACGGCGCTCCGGTGACGAGATGGAACAGGGTCGCCGCGAGCGAATAAATATCGTCGCGGATTGACATGTCCGTTCCCGAAACCTGCTGCGGACTGGCGTATTCGAACGTGCCAGCGCGCGTGGCGCGCACCTGTGTGCCGGCCGATTGATTCAGGGTCCGCGCGATGCCCAGATCCAGAATGCAGATCTGGCCCGACGGCCGGAGAATTACGTTGGCCGGTTTGATGTCACGGTGAACGTGCGGTTCCGGTGTGTTGGTGGCGGGGTCAATGTGGTTGTGCAGGACTGATAGTCCGTCACAAATCTGGATTCCTAGCCGCAACACCTCATCTTCGCTCATCTTGCCGCCCAAAGTCGTCAGGGTTTTTTCGAGATCTCGGCCAGCCACGAACTCCATGGCCATGAACTCGAGGTTTTGGTCCACAAAGTAGCCATAGCCGGCCGGATAGAAGGGGGAATTGAGTCCGGCCTGGACTTGGGCTTCGCGCTTGAAGCGGCGCTGGGCATCCGGCAGATCGGCCGGGTTGTCAACGTGCAGCTGCTTGACCACGGCAGTCAAGCTGAAGCTGTCAGTCGCTCGGTAGACGATGCCCATGCCGCCGATGCCGAGCACCGAGTCAATGGTGTATCGATCAGCGCCGGAGTTGACGACGGTGTTGGGGGAGAGCGTTGCGATCTTACCGCAAGCAGTACACCGCTTCGCGGTTGGTGGGAGGACAAGCTTGCATGACGGACAGTATTTGTCCATGATGATCCGCCTCCTGGCGGAATGTGCTTGATTGTTGACGAAAAGAACTGTGGTCTTTACAGAGACCGCCATGAAATCAAATTTTTAATTCCATAGCATTCTCAATAAAGAAAGAATGAGAGAAGGGGAAGGAAATTTGGGTTTCCTTCGCGCCTTCTCTCGGAACTCGAATAGCTAGAGACTACTTACCCGACGGCGATGATCTCGTTGCCGAGCATCACCATGTCGCCGGGCTCGACCGTCATCGAGCCGCCGGGCTTGATGTACTTGACCACCCGGATCCCGACGCTCGTGCCGGTATCGCGAACGGTGATCACACCGTTCTCGACACTGACCTCGACCGGAGTCGAGGAGACGCCATCGGAGTTGATGGCCAGGTCGGGCGTGCACTTGTCTGTGCCTTCCCGCGCGATGATCACCTTGCTGCCCTCGCGCAGTGGGATGTTGGTCGCGCCGTACGTGAGCGTGGCGAGTGCCGGCTGGGAGCTGGCGCTGGCATCGGTAGTCGGGGTCGGCGTGTTGGTGGGGTCAGCGCTGGTCAGTTCCGTGCCGCATCCGGGGCAGAACTGTTCGCCAGTCGGAACCGGGGTAGAGCAGTTTGGGCAGACCATGATGAATCTCCTTGAAAGGGGTTGAAGTCGCGTGTGAACTTGCTCCTGCGCCAGAGACTAGCTCTGACGCAGGTTCCGGAGTGCCGCCGCCGCATCTTCAGCCGAGAAGCCGCGGGTCGCCCGCCGCGCCGCCTTCTGCGCCGCGTCGGGATCCTTGGCAATCTGGGCTTCGATCGTGCTCATCTGTGCCCGCAGTGCCGAGGCCACAGCGTCCTGGGAGAACGCCGCGGTCTTGCGCGCGTTGGCCACGTGAGCCGCCGCGTCCGCCGTGTTGGTCGCCTGTCCCGCCAAGTAGAGCTCGCGGGCAGTCGCCGCTGTGTTGATCATGTCCTTGACGGTCGAGTTGACCGTGGCGACCGCCTGGTCGCCGAACATGACTGCGATGGGGGTTTGGGCCAGCACCTGGCCTTTGATGCCCATGGCCACGACGTCGCCGATGACCTCAACCTTGCCGAACGCTCGCCGTCCGGCCCGGATGTCTTCGGGCAGAACGATGTTCAGGCCGAGGTAGGCCTGGTAGCGGTCGCCTTCGGCCAGATCGCCGATGGGCAGGAGGCGCATCGTGCTGTCTGCGAGCGCGTAGTTCGGCGTTCCGTTCCGTGCGACCAGGTCGAAGTTGTTGACCTGGGCGAACGTCACAGGGGTCAGCCGAAGTTGCGCGTTGGTGACGATGGCTCCGGCTGCCTGCGCCGCCGCGTCCTTGAGGAACGCGTCGACATCGGCCGCGGTGGTAAGCGAGCGGAAGTTGGCTCCCGCCAGTTGGTCGAGCACCTGCTCGCCTTGGTTGTTGACGCCCAGGCCGCCGGCGTAGAGAGTGATGCCGGCTTCGCGCATCTGGGTCACGACAGGGAGGGGATCCCCGCCGCCGGTGTTTTCGCCGTCGGTGAAGAACAAGACGGCGCGCTTGTGACTGGAATCGTGCAGCAGCTGCTTGGCCGCCAGCAGAGCCGAAGCGAAGCAGGTGGCACCGCCGAGACCAAGTCCGTAGACGGTGTTGATCGCCTCGGTCTTGCCGCGGTGGTCGCAGTTGGCGAGCGCCATCATCGTGGTGGGTTGTTCATCGAAGGCGATGATGCTCACGCGGTCATCCGGGTTGAATCGGTTGATCACGTTTTCGCATGCCGCCTTGAGCGCATCGAGCTTGCTTACCTCGCCGACGATCCCGCTCATGGAGCCGGAAACGTCGAGGAGCAGCACGTAGTCGCAGGCCGCGCTGATGGCCTGTTCGAGCTTGCCAAGCCCCACCTCGATCATGAGGTGGAACTGGGAACGGAGCCCGGACTTGGCCAGCATGGCCGCGACCAGGGACTGCACAGTGACTGACAGTGGAACGTTCATCGGTCGGTCTCCTTTTGACAGTAGAACGTGGTGATGGAGATGTTGTCATCTCCGGTGGTAACCTTCTCGTCGCCGAGCGTTCGTCCGTGTGGTTCCCGCACCGTCAGTGCGGTGGCCACCAGAACGTCGCAAAGCGATTTGGGGTCAGCGGTTGAGTCGGCGGCTTGGGTGATCTGTTCGGGCGAGAGCATGTTCCAGAGCCCGTCCGAGTACGCGAGTACCCAGAAGGATTGGAATTGCTGTTCACTCATCCAAACATCCCAGCTGAATTTGTTTCCGCCGATGTGTTCGTGTCGTCCCAAGAACCGGAACGGATACCCCGAGATGGTTTGATCTGTTGACAGGAGCTGAAACTTCCCGTCAATGACCAATCCCACTCGGGCGTCGCCTTCGTTGTAGCCGTGGATTTTCACGCGGCCTGTTTCCAGGTCGCAGATTGCCACAGCCACCGCAATGGTGGCGCCGCACTGGCCGGCTTTCAACTGCTTGGCTTTCGCGTATCGAAGGATGCGCGAGTTAGCCGCAGCAATTTGGGCTGGTAGGTGGTTGGTGAATTGTCCGTCCAGAAAGCGCCAGAAGTCGAGGCGCGAAAATCCGTGTTGCTGTTCCTCGAAGGGCAGCAGCCAGCGAATTCCCAGCCATGTCTCCAAGGCCGCGATCTGTCCGAACACTTCACCAGCTGGTTCTCCGCCCATGCCGTCGGCGACGATCATGACGTGGACTGCGATTTTATGCACCGGGTAAGATACCTCGGTGACAAAAATAGTATCCTCGTTGTTCTCTTTGACCAGTCCGACATGAGTCGCACCGGCCGTCGAGACGTTGATCGGCGTTTTGGGCAGGGTGAGTAACTTGAGTTCTTCGGCGCGTGGGGGATCGAGCGGCGGATCATCTGTGTTCGGCGGGGTTTCCGCCGGCACAGAAGAGGCGATCAACTCGATACCACAATGGCCGCAGAACTCGTCGGTCGGTTGAGTCGGCTGTCCGCAGCCCGGGCACTTGCCTGGGTTGGCGGGTTCTGGCACCGGGGGCCCAGTGGCCTCCGGGTCTGGCGCGGCCTCTGTCATTCGTCACCTTCCTTGTGATATTGTCTAGCTATTCGTTTATGAAAGAACCTCCTGTAAAAAATAGGCGGCGAAGATTTCTCTTTGCCGGAAGGAAAGATAACATTATAATATCTGTCCTTCTGGCAAGACAAAATTAATATGTAAACAGCATATCCTAGCAGATTTTGAAGATTTTGTCAATACTGAGCGAGGAGGATTAACAAATTTAAGATTTGACAACGGTAACACATTGTATTACAATCTTATATATTATTAAAGCTAAATAAAATATGAGATCTATAATAAATATATCAATGCCGCAAGTTTTAAAAAAAGAGGTGGAGGAAGCTGTAAAAAAAGGCGGGTATGCGACTAAAAGTGAATTTGTCCGAGATTTAATGAGGCTTTGGAAAGAAGAACAATTATTACAAGAGCTGCGAGAAAGCCAAACGCAAATTGCTCGGGGCCGTGGAAAGGTTTTGCGGAGTTTGAAGGATTTAAGGTAAAATGAAAATTGTTTATTCTCCTAAATTCGCCAGGGAATACCGGAAACTGCCACAACAAATAAAAACACTTGCTGAACAAAAAGAAAAGTTATTTCGTAAAAATCCTTTTGATCCTAAACTTAAAACTCATAAACTTTCCGGCAGGCTAAGAGATTTTTGGTCCTTTTCAATAGACTATCAACACAGAATTGTTTTTGAGCTTGCATCAAGTGAATTAA
Organism: Candidatus Doudnabacteria bacterium RIFCSPHIGHO2_02_FULL_43_13b; assembly: GCA_001777655.1. Taxonomy (GTDB): domain Bacteria; phylum Patescibacteriota; class Doudnabacteria; order UBA920; family O2-02-FULL-48-8; genus 2-01-FULL-44-21. The sequence goes on along the minus strand of MFER01000013.1, from coordinate 20,184 downwards.
TATATTTTCATGCTGTAGGGACGCATGAAGTCTATAAGTAAATGCTGATACTAGCCTGGGTGGCGGAACCCCGCACTAGACGCTTCGCGTCAGTTCGGGGCAGGCTGGCAAACATGCCGGGGTGGTGAAATTGGCAGACACGCAAGGTTTAGGACCTTGTACCCGAAAGGGTGTGCAGGTTCAACTCCTGTCCCCGGCACCAAGAACGTTGGGCGTTCCCAAGGTTGACAGAAGGAAGAATTTTCTGTAAAATTTTTAGGCATTTAATACCTATCCATGAATAGATTTATTCGGAACATTTTGATCATCTTATTAATTTTCCTGGTGGTGGCCGGGTTTTTCACCTTGTTTGAAACTGACAATACCACTGCGAATATGGTTTCTATTTCACAAATCGCGGACGAGGTAAATCAGGGCTTGGTTGATCGGATCGAAATTACGGATGATAAACTGGCGGTATTTTTAAAAGACGGGAGTGAGCAATCTTCCACTAAGGAACGGGAAGTGGCTTTGTCTGAGACTTTGAAAAATTATGGCGTGGATTCAGCCAAACTCAAAGAGGTTAAAATTGAAGTTAAAGCCAGCAGCTCCTCTTCGTTTTGGGTTTCCACGATTTTACCATTTTTGATTCCATTTTTATTGATTGCGTTATTTATTTGGTTTCTCATGCGCCAAGTGCAAGGTTCGAATAACCGCGCCATGTCGTTTGGCCAATCGGGAGCCAAACTTATGGATGAGTCAGACCGCAAACGTCGAATCACATTTGCTGACGTGGCTGGCATCAAAGAAGCCAAAGAAGAATTGAAAGAAATTGTCGAGTTTTTGCGATTTCCACAAAAATTCTTTTCATTAGGGGCGAGGATTCCAAGAGGAGTCCTGTTGTTAGGACCCCCGGGGGTTGGTAAAACTTTAGTGGCCCGAGCAGTGGCTGGGGAAGCCAATGTGCCTTTTTTCCACATCTCTGGATCGGAATTTGTAGAAATGTTCGTCGGAGTGGGAGCTTCTCGAGTCCGTGATTTATTTAAGAAAGCCAAGCGCAATGCCCCGTGTATTGTGTTTATTGACGAGATTGACGCAGTGGGACGACAGCGGGGAGCGGGCTTGGGCGGTTCCCATGATGAACGCGAGCAAACCCTGAATCAAATTTTAGTGGAGATGGACGGGTTTGAATCTGACGCAAACGTCATAGTTGTTGCGGCCACCAACCGCCCTGATGTGTTGGACCCAGCCCTGCTTCGCCCGGGTCGGTTTGACCGGCAGGTAGTTTTGGACCCGCCGGATATTGCGGATCGGGAAGCGATTTTGAAAGTCCACGCGAAAGGCAAGCCGTTATCGAAGAATGTCAATTTGCGATCCGTTGCCGAACGAACCCCTGGGTTTACTGGCGCTGATTTGTCGAATTTGATGAATGAAGGGGCGATTTTAGCCGCCCGCAAAAATCTAAAAGAAGTGTCTCAACTTGAATTACTGACCGCGATTGAGAAGGTTATGTTGGGACCGGAGCGGAAAAGCCACTTGTTATCCAAGAAAGAAAAAGAAATTGCCGCTTGGCATGAAGCCGGGCACGCCTTGGTAGCCACAGTTTTGCCTCATGCCGATCCAGTGCATAAAGTTTCGATTGTTTCGCGGGGTCGGGCCGCCGGTTTCACCATGAAGCTGCCGACCGAAGATAAAAATCTTCACTCCAAATCGGAGTTTTTGGCCGACTTGGCGGTTTCGTTAGGCGGGTACACCACAGAAAAGATGATTTTCAACGAACTGACCACTGGGGCGTCAAATGATTTGAAAGTAGCGACAACCTTAGCCCGCAAATTGGTCACTAGTTATGGTATGTCGGAAAATTTGGGTCCCATGACGTTTGGCGAAACCCATGACATGATTTTTTTGGGTCGTGAAATTGCTGAGCAAAAAAATTATTCAGAAAAAGTGGCGGCGAAAATTGACGAAGAAGTCTCGGGTTTTATCGAGCGGGCCTACAAGACCGCCGCGGATATTCTTAAGAAATATCGTAAACATTTGACCTTGATTGCTCAAAGACTGATCGAAAAAGAAACCATTGAGCGAAGGGAGTTTGAAGCATTGGTTTCGGATATTATCCCCAAAGAAAAATTAGCTAAACCATCACTTCTTGAACCATCTGCAGCCACTGTCTAATATTTTCAAACAGGCCTACGAAATCACAAAACAAGAGAAAGTTTTGTGGCGGTATGGCCTGTTATTGATTTTTGGCAATTTAATAAACTTTTTTTATAGTATAAATACTTGGGATGATCTGAGTAATTTTTTACTGATCCTTTTTCTGGTTTGTTTGTTACTCTTAGTCTATTTTCGCGCCAAAGCCGGCATGATTTTAGCCCTGCGGACCTTATCGGAAAAAAAAGAAGTCTCTTTTCGCCGCTCATTTTCGACCGGAGGTTTATTTGTGGTTCGCCTGTTGTGGTTGACTATTAGTGTTCAAACACTTTTATTTTTATCCATCATAATTATTATTTCGCCGATTGCTTATCTTTATTCCCACGATCTGATCATCCGCGCCGTCCTGCTTTCAATCTTGGGAAGCTTGGTGCTGTTTCCTTTGTTGTTTGTGATTTGGATGTTGAATATTTTTGGTCCGCTGTTTATCGTGATTTTCAATCTTTCCTTTATGGATAGTGTAAAAAATAGCCTGAATTTTATCGGGCAGTTTTGGACAAAATTACTCAAGGCCGGCTTGATCCTGACCCTCATACTATTGGGCGGAATAATTACCGGAGCCGCCTTGGCTTCTCCATTTGTGATTTTGGCACTGATATCGTATTATAAAGGAGGATTGATATTGAGCTTGCTGTTATTTTTATTTGGCTCAATTGTTTTTTTAAGCACTCAAGCGTGGTTGATCGTTTTTCAACAAGCCAGTTGGTTTTTGTTGTTTAATCAGTTAGTTAAACCTCAAAAACTGGAGGAAGCAAAAGCTGTTCCTCAACCAGAGGTTATATAAGTTAGGACGCGTAGCTCAGCTGGTTAGAGCGTCTCGTTGACGTCGAGAAGGTCCTCAGTTCGAATCTGAGCGCGTCCACCAGAAACGTTTGACGTTTCCAGAATATGGAATTATCAGAATTAGAAAAACAAATTCAGATTCAATTTAAAGACCGCGATTTATTGCAAACCGCTCTGACCCACCGGTCTTATTTAAACGAGAATCGGAAATGGCCACTACCTCACAACGAACGCTTGGAATTTTTAGGTGATGCGGTTTTGGAATTAATTACTACTGAATATCTATATTCCCATTACCCTAACCCAGAAGGAGAGCTGACGAATTTTCGCTCCGCCCTGGTGAATTATAAAATGTTGTCAGAAATTGCGGCTGATTTGGATTTAGAAAATTTTATTTTACTTTCCAAAGGCGAGTCGAAAGACATCGGTCGCGCCAGGCAGGTGATTTTAGCCAACGCGCTCGAAGCATTGATTGGCGCAATTTATCTCGATGGTGGATTTGAAACGGTGAAAAAGTTTATTGATGAGTTTGTGATTAAACACTTAAACCAGATCATGTCGGATGGTCAAATTTTGGATCCAAAAAGTAAATTCCAGGAGCTGGCTCAGGAAAAACTGGGAGTCACTCCGCATTATAAAGTTTTGGCGGAATGGGGTCCGGACCATAATAAAAATTTTGAAGTCGGCGTTTTTATCGGGGAGAAGCAAATCGCCACGGGCAAGGGTCCTTCCAAACAAGAAGCAGAAATTTCCGCTGCCGAAAATGGGCTGAAAGTCTCCGAGCTTTAGAAATAAACATCAATGTATCTAAAAAGGTTAGAACTTCACGGGTTTAAATCATTTGCCCATAAGACTGTTTTGGATTTTGATCCAGGGTTTACGGGAATTGTCGGACCAAATGGTAGCGGCAAATCGAATGTCGCAGATGCGGTTCGATGGGTAATGGGCGAGCAATCACTCAAACTTTTGCGCGGGAAAAGATCTGAAGACGTGATTTTTGCAGGGAGTGATAAAAAATCTAAGCTTTCGATGGCGGAGGTGTCTTTAACTTTTGACAACCGCGATCATAAAATGCCCTTAGAATATTCAGAAGTGGTGATCACCAGGCAACTGTTCCGTAACGGCGATTCCGAATATTTAATCAATCATCAGAAGGTCAGGCTTTTAGATATTGTGGATGCTCTAATTCGTTCGGGATTTGGAGCTGTCAATTATACTGTGATCGGGCAAGGAACGATTGACCAGTTGGTGATTGCCGGTCCGGCTGAAATTAAAAATTTAATTGAAGAAGCGTCCGGGGTTAAACCGTATTATCTGAAACGGGAAAAAACCACCAGGCGGCTTGAGCAAACCGAAGAGAATTTATCGCGAGTCGCTGATTTGTTAAAGGAAATCGAACCGAGATTACGATCACTGAGGCGACAGGCGAAACGCATGGCGGAGCGGGAATTGATTGCCAATGAGCTGTCCGTCTTACAGAAGCAATATTTTGGCAATCAGTATTTTTTGCTTGAGGCTGAGCTTAGTGTAGTTTCAAAAAATCTGGAGCTGAAAAATAGCCAAACTGCCAAATTCGAAGCTGAAATTAAAAATTTCCAAACAAGAGTTGACAGGGAAGAGCGACAGACAGAAAAGTCAAATGACTTTCTAGATATCCTTGAGAAAAAGCTCCAAAGCTTAGAAGACAGCAGGTTTGGGTTATTGGAAAAATTAGCGGAAATTCGAGGCTTGTTAAAATCCCAGCTTCCTTCCGGCATGGATTTTATGGAATTTAAAAATTCATTTGAGGCGATTTTGGACACACTTAGCCTCGCCAACATTGCAGAGATTAAACAAAAATTAAAAGTTTTGGTTGCGGATTTTGGTCAGGTAAAAAAGACCGAATTGCTTACAAAACAAGAAGCTCTAAATCAGCAGTTGGCAGAGATTAGCAGGGAAATGGAAGGACAGAGAAAGACCAAGGCAAAGCTAATCGTAGAGGAAAAACAAAAAAGAACCTTTTTATCGAATGAAGAGAAACAATTTCGCCAAAAAAACACGGAGCTGACCAAACTAAAAGATGAACGGAACTCAATTTTGGTGGAAAAAGTCAGAATTGATACAAGATTAGAAAATTTAAATAAAGAGGTTTTGGAAATTTTTGGTGAGATTCCTGATTTTTCTGATTTTAAGCAAGCTCAAACCTCGCCTGATTTGATAAATAAAATTGCCAAACTGAAACATCAACTAGAGTTGGCTGGTGGAGTTGATGAAGCAACTATTAAGGAATACAAAGAAACAGAAGAACGGTTTGATTATTTGTCGTCCCAGTCCCAAGATTTATCCCAGGCTTCGGTTGATTTACGGTCCGTGATTGACGAATTGGATCATGTGATCAAACAACAATTTGATGAAGCATTTAGCAGAATTTCAGAAAAATTTTCGGAATATTTTAGAATTTTATTCAATGGCGGTCGGGCCCAGATGAGTTTGCTAAAGGCGACAGTTAATGAGGAATTATCAGAAGAAGAGGAATCAGAAACAGAATCCAAAGAGCAACTGGACGGGATTCGGCCCAAAAAACCCGCGTCGGAAATTGTCGGGATTGAAATTCGAGCAACTCCTCCCGGTAAAAAACTGACGACGATTACTGCGTTATCCGGCGGCGAGCGGGCGATGACGGCCATTGCTCTGCTTTGCAGTATGTTGGCTTGCTATCCTTCACCCTTCGTGGTTTTGGATGAAGTGGATGCGGCACTGGATGAAGCCAACTCCATTCGGTTTGCGAAAATTTTGGGGACATTGTCCCATCAAACACAGTTTGTAACTATTACCCACAACCGCGAGACCATGCGGCAAGCCCATACCTTGTATGGCGTGACCATGGACGATCGGGGGATGTCAAAGGTTCTGTCGATTAAACTTGAAAAAGCCGAGCAATTAGTCGAGTAACTTATGTTAACTGATTTACTCTCATCAATTACAAATTTTGTTATCCAGACCATTGATCAGTTGGGTTATTTAGGCGTGGCAGTTTTGATGGCAGTTCAATCCGCGGCTGTTCCTATCCCTTCGGAAGTTATCATGCCGTTTGCCGGTTTTCTGGCAGCCTCTGGAAGATTTTCACTTTTTTTACTCGCCTTGGTCGCCAGTGGCGCTTCGATCATTGGGGCGCTTTTAACCTATGGTTTAGGTTTTTATGGCGGGACTGCATTAATCAAAAAATATGGCAGGTTTGTGTTGATCAACGAGTATGATTTGCAGTTAACCCAAAAGTTTTTTGCCAAATTTGGTAATTGGGCAACTTTGTTGGGGAGCATGACGCCGATCGTGCGAACGTTCATCTCGATCCCTGCCGGTATCGGTAAGGTTAAGCTCAAAACATTTTTGAGCTTGTATTTTTTAGGTTCGTTTATTTGGTCTTATTTTCTGGCCTATTTGGGTTTTAAGCTGGGAGAAAATTGGGCGCAATTACAAGGGTATTTTCAAAAATTTGATGTTCTGATCGTGATTTTGATTTTGGTCGGTATCGCTTGGTGGATTAGGCGACACTTTAAGCGTTGACCAAATTTTAAATTTTTGTTATACTACGCAAGCATAAAATATGCCCGGTAGTAGAAGTTCGATATCTGTTCCGCGAAGCGGAACAGATAAAGATTAACATCGGATTATAGATTACCGGAATTATCTAGATTAAGGATATTATTTTTTTAAATTCATTTATTATTAAACCGAACTTTCACTACCGGGTATGCTGACGATACGACTACAACGGACTGGGACTAAAAATAAACCTAGCTTTAGGGTGGTTTTGGCGCAAGCGTATAGAGCCGCGAGCAAGCAGGTGATTGAGGTATTAGGACATTATAATCCGCACCGGAAAGAATTTGGTATCAAAAATCCGGAACGATTGCAGCATTGGCTTGCTCAACACGTCCATGTTTCACCAACTGTCCATAATCTATTGGTAGAAAAGAAAATGATTGAAGGAAAAAAGGTTAAAGCTTGGCGACCGAAGAAAAAGGCTAAAGAAGAAAAGCCTATTGATGTAAAAGTTGAAGCCGTGGCCTAATTTTGTTATAATGTTTTCGAAATACTGATCCAGGCGAGATTTAGTCGAATCAGGCCGAAATCAGGGTTCTTTAAAAGAAATTAACCAATACTGCAATGGCACAAGAACAAGATCAGGAATTCGTAGAATACCTCGTCCGTGCGCTGGTTGATCATCCAGAAGATGTGAAAACCGAGCGTACTGTTGATGAGATGGGAGTATTGATTACTCTTCATCTTCATCCGGAAGATATGGGGCAAGTAATTGGTCGCCAAGGACAAACCGCCAAATCCATTCGGACCCTGCTTCGAGTGGTCGGGGCAAAAAGAAAGTCTCGAGTAAACCTCAAGATTTACGAACCAGAAGGGTCCCGCCGGCCAGCTCGCGAAGCGCAACCGGCCCAAGATCTTACATCTGACATTGACGAATTCAAGCTATAAAACAAAATCCGCCTCACGGCGGATTTTAAAAAATGAGGTTCATAATACTAACACTCTTTCCCGAAGCCTTTGAGTCTTATTTTAATATAAGCTTGCTTAAGCGCGCGGTAGCGAAAAAAATAATTAAAATTGAATTAGTCAATTTGCGCGACTTTGGTGAGGGGCCGCACAAAGTCGTGGACTTGCCTCCTTATGGCGGCGGAGCGGGGATGGTGTTGCGAGTGGATATCATGGCCAAAGCACTCCGTGCTTTGAAATCAAAATTCAAAATTCAAAATTCAAAAATAATTTTACTAACGCCACAAGGACAAAAATTCAATCAAAAAATAGCCAATAAATTGGCTGACTACAAGACCTTGGTCCTTATCTGCGGACGTTATGAAGGATTCGATGAACGGATCCGTTCTATGGTTGATATGGAAATTTGCATTGGGGATTTTGTCTTAACCGGCGGGGAAATCCCGGCGCTGGCGGTTTTGGATACAGTCGCGCGATTAGTTCCCGGAGTCGTGGGTAAGTCAGAATCATTAGTACAGGAAAGTTTTTCAGACGGATTATTGGAGTACCCACAATACACGAGGCCGGAAAATTTCAAGGGTAAAAAAGTGCCTAAGGTATTGCTTTCCGGCAACCACGCCAAGATTGCCGCGTGGCGAGCAAAAGAAGCCCTAAAGCGCACAAAAAAACGAAGACCAGATTTACTCAAGTAATCATTTGACTAAACTTATCGGGGGGGGGTAGAATAAAAGCAGAAGCAATTAATATAAATCAAATGAAATTTAGTGAACAAGCGACCAAATGGGTCGCGGGAGGTATCTTGGCCGGGGTCTTGGCCACGTTGGGGGTGCAGTGGGGAATGGAGCAGTATGAGGCGAAGCAAACCGCTCAGAGATTTACAGCTTTCGCCCAAGAGTATGACCAAGCTAAAGATAAAAACGCTTTTGTACAAAATTATGATTTCAGTAAAATTATAGTCAGTGATTCAAGAATTTCTTTTAACATAAGTAGCGCCAGTACCGATAATCCTTGTTCAGGAGATGACCAAGATTGTGATAGAGATGGAGAGGTTAATTGTGCAGGTCTGGTGAAGAATATTAATGATTTGTTGTACCGGATCGGAGTATACGAAGCAGCTATAGAGGATTTCCAACGGTTTGATGATAGTGTAATTATAGATATGATTAGAGCATGGCAAGATTCAATAAACCTTATTAGAAGATTATTAGCGCTTGGCATGGAGACATGGATGAATAATTGCCGGGATTTGACTGAATAATAAATTAGAAGTTAATTAAATTCCTAATCCGCCCGAAAGCCTGCCTGCCGGTAGGCAGGGGCGGGTTTTGGTTTGTTCAAAGAATAGTAAGAAATTAAGAATCCCTAAAAAATACTGGTGACCTATATCCCTAAATTTGACGATCGCACAAAATAGGGATATCATGGCTTTATGAAGAAACTTAAGAAAAGCAAGATTAAAAAAATAATCGCAAAAACAATTAAGTCGGTTACTAATGAAATTTTAGGGATGTATTATGCTTCGCCCTTGACTTTCTCCGAATCCAGGCGCCAGATGTATGGATTGCCGATACACCCCAAAGAAATCCCGCGAAAACAACTGTATAAAACCGCAGAAAGAATGCGCCAACAAGGATGGCTCGACAAGAAAAAAATTGAGGATAAAATATATTATGAAATTACTAGAAAAGGTAAAATTAAATATTTAATTTTCAAGATTAGGACTTCTAGGAACCAAAGAGGGAATCAGGCCACTATAATAATTTTTGATATACCAGAAGAAAAGAGAACGTATAGAAATTTCTTGAGGCGGTTGCTTAAGCAAATGAAGTTTACCATGATCCAAAAAAGTGTATTCATTGCCCCGGACGTTCTACCTCAAGAATTTTATGATTTGCTGAAAGAGATGAAATTAATCCAGTATGTAAAAGTTATCGAAGGGGGGATTCGCTAAGAGCAATATCCTTAAAATGTGCGACCCGCCTGCCTCTGCGAGGCACGAGCGGGCAGGTCGCACAAAATAGGGATATAGTTAATTATAATTATCATAATATGCTTGAATTCGCAGTTGAAAAAAAAGACCGATTGGATAAATTTTTGGCTGGGAAAATTCCCGATGTTTCGCGGGGGAGGATTCAGAAGGCCATCAAGACCGGCGCAGTTTCGGTTAATGGCCATAAAGTTTCGGAACCGGATTGGCCATTGAAAATTGAAGACCAAATTGAACTGCCGGAATTCAAACCAGAAGCGTTGACAGCTTCTACTTTGGCGCTGAAAGTCGTGTTTGAAAATGAAGATTTCGCCGTGATTGATAAGCCGGCCGGGCTCGTCGTCCACCCAGGCGCTGGCAACACGGAAGATACTTTGGCCAACGCGCTCTTAACCAGATTTCCAGGAATTGAGAACGTCGGCGAGCCGCATCGGCCTGGGATCGTCCACCGTTTGGATGAATATACGTCTGGCTTGATTTTGATTGCGAAAACCCCAAGAGGGTATGAGTATTTCAAACAGCAGTTTTTGGATCATAAGATTGAAAAAGAGTATTTGGCGTTAGTATCAGGGGTGCCAGCTAAACAACACGACATTATTAATTTGCCGTTAGAGAAAGTTCCCTTGAAGCAGAAAATGCGAGTGGGGTCAGGCAAGGAAGCCATTACCGAGTATTGGGTTTTGGGTGAAGGGAAATTGGACCCCTCGACTTCGCTTCACTCCGCTCGGGGTAAAGACTCTGGCGAGTCTTTACAAGTTGCTCTTCTTCGTGTAAAATTGCACACAGGGCGCACTCATCAGATTCGAGCGCACCTGGCGCACATTGGGTGCCCGATTGTGGGAGACAAGCTCTATGGGAAAGCTTCCCCAATTTTAGATAGACAGTTTCTCCACGCAGCCCGACTGAAATTTCAATTGATGGACGGGACGTGGTTAGAACTAGTGTCAGAACTGCCGACGGATTTGAGAGAAGTATTGACTAAGTTAAACATTAATATCCCAGTATCTTAATATCCAATATCGATATTTGGATACTAAGCGCTTCGCGCGATACTAAGATATTCATATGATGATTCCAACATTTCGACCCGAACAACTAAAAGATATTCCGGTACTAAAAGCCGGGTACGTTGTCCGCGTGCACCAAAAGATTAAAGATATTTCGGCTGAAGGGAAAGAAAAAGAGCGGATCCAGGTCTTCGAAGGCCAGGTCATCGCTACCAAGGGCGGAAAAGCCATGAATGGCACCGTGACCGTGCGCAAGATTTCCTCTGGTATCGGCGTGGAGCGAATTTTTCCCATTCATTCGCCAAATATCGAAAAGATTGAAGTCGTCAAAGCCACCCCGGCTCGCAAAGCGAAACTTTATTATACCCGCAGTGGTCAAGAAGCAAAAATTAAAGAGTAAAAATAGACCCTGGATCTTGGTCCGGGGCGGTTTTTTTATTCAGCGACTTTAAGTTTAGATTAATTTTAAAACGTTCCACCAAGCGGTGATATAATCCGGCCGCTTGTTCTGATACTTCAGGTAATAGGCGTGTTCCCAAACATCGAGGCCGATGATGGGCGTGTGGCCGTGCAGATAGGGAGAGTCTTGGTTGGGCAGGCCATGCATATGGAGTTTGTCCTGTTCATCGCGCGCTAGCCAAGCCCAACCAGAACCGAAGACTTTCGCCGCGACATCAGTAAATTGTTTTTTGAATTCTTCCACCGAGCCGAAAGTGGTATTGATATCCGCAATCAACTTATCATCTTTTTTGTTCTTCGGATCCATCAGGGTCCAGAACAGTGTGTGATTAACATGCCCGCCGCCATGATTGCGGATGGCCGTGCGGTCCGCTTCGTCTACTTTCAGTGAATCCAAGTTTTTCAAAAGTCCATCGAGCGGTTGTTCCGCCAAGGCCGGATATTTGTCCAAGGCGGTATTAAGTTTATCAATGTAAGCTTGATGATGCTTGGTATGGTGAATTTCCATGGTTTTCGCATCGATGTATGGCTCTAAGGCATCATAGGCGTAGGGAAGCCGGGGCAGTGTGTATTTCATAAGTTTATTAGGTTAATGATTTAGTATATAATGATTATACGTAAACTTTAATAGATTGTCATGACACAGATTGAAAAACTTGAAGACCTAATGACCAAGCAAGTCGTGACCGTGACTGAAGATACCCCCTTAACTGAGGCGGTGGTTTCTGTCGTTCATCATAGATTTAGCGGTTTGCCGGTCGTGGATCGAGCTGGCAAATTGGTCGGATTGTTTACGGAAAAGAAATTGTTAGCCGATCAATCTTATGTCCATTTGCGCACCTTACTCACGCTATTTTCCGATCTGCAATATTATAAAAAAAAGAAATCCGCGATCTTAGAAGAACTGAAGGAAGCGGTCCCGCTGGATATGAAAAAGGTCATGAACCCAAACCCGAGGACGCTGAATATTTCACAGTCCATCGAGGATGCCCATGCGCTGTTTTTGGATCCCGCCACGGCAGACCCGGTGCCGGTCGTGGATGATAATAATGTTCTAAAAGGCGTGCTTTCTCTGTCGGACTTCGCCAAATATTATAAAGTCCCAATTCGGGCGGCAGTAAGAGAAGAAGATGTTGATCGGAAGATTGACCGATTTGCCGAAAGTTTCCGGAACGATTTTTTAGTGGTTCCTCGGTTCCGGGTCTATACCTGGATTATCAGCAGTATTCTTTTCGGCTTCGCCGGCTTCGCCATCGCCATGTTTTTTATTTTAAGAATTAGTGTGTAATAGGCAATCTTGTCTTGCAATGGCGGGTTTTTGGTATTGTTGACCATAAGAGCTGGGAGGTGGTAAAATATAAACATGACTATCGAAGAAGTGAAAGAAAAAATTGTTCCGGTGCTAAAACAATCTGGTGTGGAGTATGCCGGAATTTTTGGTAGTGTGGCGCGCGGGGATGCGTCCGCTTCCAGCGACGTGGATATATTAGTTAAATTTCAATCATCGCCGACATTCGCCGGATATCTCAAACTTGATGAAAATTTACGCAGAGTGCTTAATCATGATATTGATTTGGTGACAGTTGGCGCAGTAAATAAGTTTTTACGGCCACAAATCGAACGCGACTTGAAACTCATCTATGGACAAAGATAAAATCTACATTGCGCAGATCAAGGAATTTTGTAGCAAAATCATTGAATTTACCAGCAAAGTTAGCTTTGAGCATTTCGTCGCGAACGAACAATTGCATTTGGCAATTGTCAAACTAATTGAAAATATCGGGGAAGCCGCCAAGCGGACTTCTCAGGCAACCAAAGATACTTATCCTCATGTTGATTGGAAACGGGCAATGGCCATGCGAGATCGATTAGTCCATGATTATATGGATGTGGATCTGGAGATTGTGTTTGATGTTGCCACGACTGAAGTCCCACGATTGCTAAAGAATTTATAGGTTTGTTGACAAATTTCATCGGGGTATACTAAAAGCAGAAGCAATTAACTTAGGAGAAACCAAAGCAAATGAAACTAAAATTCAACTGGAATAAGTTAAATTGGAAAAGCGGATTATTGCTCATCGCGGGCTTGCTGTTGGTTGCTCTTGCCATCAACGAGGTCTCTAGTTATTTTATCCGCCAGAATTTAAAGAAAGACTTTGATGTTGCGGCGGCCAAAATAACAAATGTCTCGGAACTTGGACAGTTGGTTGAAGCATATGCTCCAAAGTTTGCCCAAACTCAAAGTGTCGCTGATTTTTTTAATCGCTCTCGCGTGGAGCTAAATTTAAGCGCAGCTTATGATGGCGACTCTGGCGATGACCAACAGCCCAGAGATAAGTTTACGGAACCGCAGCTCGATTGTGCATTGTTGATACAAAGTATTATGGAGCTGGAAGAAAGGATCGGCGATAAAAAACTTGCTTTAGAATATTACAGCCGTGTTTCGCCAGGTTATGTTGATCCTGATTCAGGCTGGTCTATTGAAAGTAAAATTAGGGATGTCGAGGCAACCTTAGCAGCTTGGGAATCTGATTATAGCAACATGCTCAAGGCTTATGCCACCAAGTGCATCGGGATCGTAATATAATTTGTATTCTGGTCTGTTGACATTCCGCCTATTTGTGGTATATTGCAATTAGCTTAGTAAAGCTAAGTGTAAGAATTCGTTATTATTCTTTATAACTGTTTGACTGCATCTTTATTCTCGATATGTCCATAGTTTTGTCTCAATCTACTCCGACGCTGACTCTGTCAGGTCGGAGCTCCGACAGAATCGTCGGAGTCGCAAAAAAATTACCCTTAACTCGAGGGCTTGTTTTAGCGTCCGTTTAATTTTGACACAAACCTAAACCAGTAAAGATGCGGCCAATTATAGAGATTGGAGTGTTTTTTATGCCCAGTAATACAACTTTCAGTATGTTCTTCTATGTCTACGTATTGGAAAGTTTAGAAGATTTTAAAAGATATATTGGTTTTACTACTAATTTAAGAAAGAGATTAGAAGAACATAATAGGGGTTTAAATTTTTCAACAAAGTTTAGAACGCCTTTTAAATTGATATACTTCGAGGGGTGTTTGAGTGAAGTAGACGCCAAACGCCGTGAGAATTATTTAAAAACCACACAGGGTCGTCGGTTTTTAGGCTTAAGATTAATGGACTTCAAACGTAACCAAACAGCGTTTGGCGTCTCTGAAAGTTGATATACTGGGTATGATTGGTTTATATATTGTAATCGGGATATTAGTGGGGGGAATTGCCGGCTATTTCATCCGCAAAGTGCAGATTGCCAGCAAGGTTAATTCCATCGAGGCGAAAGTCGCCCGGGTTGAGGAAATTGCTCGCAATAAAGAAAAAGAAATATTGCTGGAAGCCAAAACCAAGGCCATGGAGATTATCGAGCAGGGCAAAAAAGCGGAAACGGATTTTCGCAGCCAAATTATTAAAGTCGAAGAGCGATTAACCAAAAAAGAGGCTGATCTGGATCGTCGAGTCTCGGATAATGACAAAACCAAAGAAGATTTAGCCCAAAAAAAGCTGGATTTGGAAAAAAATCAAGAACAGCTTAAAGAGGTTAAACAACAGCAATTGGAAAAATTGCAGAAAATTGCCAATCTTTCCACCGAAGATGCGAAACGAGTGCTGTTGGAAGCCACGGAAAAGAATGTCAAGGACGAATTGACCATGCTGACTCATAAACTTTTGAATCAAGCGCGGGACGAGGCGGATAAAAAAGCCCGCGAGATCGTGGCCTTGGCCATTCAGCGCTGCGCTTCGGAAGTCACGAGTGAAACCACCACCACGGCCGTCAGTTTGCCTAACGATGAAATGAAAGGCCGGATCATCGGCAAAGAAGGCCGCAATATCCGAACTTTCGAACAAATGCTGGGGGTGGAAGTGATCGTGGATGATACTCCGGACGCCGTGATAATTTCCGGATTCAATTCAGTCAGGCGCCATATCGCCAAGCTGGCTTTGGAGCGGCTGATTGCTGATGGCCGGATTCACCCGGCGAAAATCGAAGAAGCCACGGAAAAAGCGAAAAAAGAAGTGGCGGAAATGATCCGCGAAGCCGGGGAAGCCGCGGTTTATGAATTGGGCATCACTGACTTTCCGGCCAAATTGGTGCAACTGATCGGCCGCTTAAAGTTCCGCACCAGCTATGGGCAGAATGTCTTAAAGCACTCGGTCGAGATGGCGAAATTGGCCGCTCTGATGGGCGAAGAGTTGGGGGCCGATATCCCGACCATCAAGCGGGGAGCGCTGTTGCATGACATTGGCAAGGCCTTGGATCAAGACATGGAAGGCACGCACGTGGAAATCGGCAAACAAATTGCCCAGAAATTTAACCTACCTGAAAAAATTATTAACGCGATTGAAGCCCATCACGGCGACGTGGAATATTCGTCGATTGAAGCCGCGATCGTGGATGCGGCGGATAATATTTCCGGCTCCAGACCGGGGGCGCGACGCGACACTTATGAAAATTACGTCAAACGGCTGGAAGACTTAGAGCGCCTAGCTTCTGCGTTCGAAGGGGTGGATAAAGTCTACGCAATTCAAGCTGGAAGAGAGATTCGGGTATTTGTGACACCTGGTAAAGTGGATGATTGGGCCGCTACCAAACTGGCGCGAGAGATTGCAAATAAAATCGAACAGGATTTGAAATATCCGGGAGAAATCAAAGTGATGGTCATTCGAGAGACTCGGGTGATTGAGTATGCGAGGTAACGTTCAACAATCTATGCTAAAAGTATTATTCTTTGGTGACATTACAGGTGAACCCGGACGCAAGGCGGTGAAACAATCATTGCCCGGACTTTTGGAGACAGAGAAACCGGATTTAGTTTTGGCTAATGTCGAAAATTTGGCGCACGGCAAAGGAGTAACTGTCAAAACATTGGAAGAACTGATCAGAGCGGGGATTAATGGGTTTACCGGCGGTAATCATATTTTTTCCAAAAAGGAGTTTTCCGACGAAGCCTTAACGAAATATTCCGATCGCTTAGTTCGCCCGGCGAACATTCCTGATACTTATGCTGGGAATACCGCAATTAAACTTGTCACTTCCAAGGGAGCAGTGTTGGTTGGAAATTTTTTGGGCCAAGTGTTTATGGAAAATCAGTTTCATGATCCGATTACCTCGGCATTCGCCGGGGTTGAGTTTTGGCAGAAACAGAATCAAAGCCCCGATGTTGTGGCCACACTGATTGATTTCCACGCGGAAGCCACCAGCGAAAAGATCGCGTTCGGTTATTTTCTGGATGGCAAGGTCAGCGCTATCTTAGGAACGCATACTCATATTCCCACAGCTGACGCGAAAGTTTTGCCAGGCGGCACTGCTTATATTACCGACGTTGGCATGTGCGGGGCGGCAGGCTCGGTGCTGGGGGTGAAAAAAGAACTGTCTTTAGAACGGTTTTTAACCGGCAACCGGGTCTCTTTCGATATTCCAGATGATGCTTCATCTGTGGAGTTAAGTTATGTTATTATTATAGTAGATGAATCGACTGGCAAGGCAACGGAAATTAGAGCAGTACATCAAATCGTGAAATTAGCATGAATCCCGTTAGAAATTTTGCGTTGCTTATTATTTATAACATTTATATTTGACGGGTCAATTATCAATAATTAGATTTATTAACTAATCACTATTTCTAACGGGATGAATAAATTTCTTTTTGAACCGCCGAAATTTTTGGATCCAGAGAAAACTTTATTTGCCGCAGGTTTGACCAGCGGCCAGACCCTGGCTGACTTGGGAGCAGGGAGCGGTTTTTATGTGATGGCCGCGGGAAAAATTGTGGGCGAGCGAGGATCAGTTTTCGCCGTTGATATTTTAGAATCAGCGCTGGATCATATCGCGGCGGAAGCTCGAGTCAAGGGACTGCGTAATGTTAAAATGATTCGCTGTGATTTGGAACAAGCCAGTTCTTGTTCGGGTATCCCAACAGGCAGCTTGGATTATGTTTTATTGGCTAACACCTTGCATCAAATAAAAAATCGGAAAGGATTGTTGACTGAAGTCTATCGGTTATTAAAAACCGGGGGCAAACTGATTGCATTGGAATGGAATGATCAACCATCACCGATCGGTCCGCAAATTGCCGATCGGTTAGCGCCTACTGAAATTGTGAAACTCGCCAGTCAAACCAACTTAAAAGAACTGGGTATGCTGCCGGTCGATATTTATCATTACGGGTTGATGTTTATAAAGTAATGCCTATTAATTACTATTTTTGGTTTTCACAACCTTCAACCATCTTAAATCAAACCGATTTTTACATAGGTTATTTTTTTGCTGCCTGTTTGGCGGTGGCGATTATCTTTTTGGTCATCGCCAGATTTGCGAAGCATCAAACAATCAAGAATATTTGGAAAAGAATTTGGCACCTAAGCTTGACTTTAGCCATCAGCGGTGGATTTTGGTTTTTGTTTCGATACGAAAATACCCCGTTATTTAGCCGCAGGTTCTGGGTTGGATTAATCGGGTTGATGGGGATAGTGTGGTTGATCTTTATTTTGAAGTATTTGATTTTCAATTTTGCCAAAGAAAAAAAAGAATACGAGCACGAGCAGATGAGGAACAAATACATCCCTAGCCGACGTTGATGAGTACAGGTAAGCTTGGTGAAGATCGGGTTTCCAAACACTATGAAGGTTTGGGCTGGAAACTGTTGGATCGAAATTTTACCAACCGTTTCGGCAAACAGATAGGTGAGTTGGACTTGGTATTTGCGGGGAAAAAGGAATTGGTGTTTGTGGAAGTTAAAACCAGAAGTACAAATAGGTTTGGGTTAGGAGTTGAGGCGGTTGATGTGGGTAAACAACGGAAGTTAATCAATATCGCCAAATTTTATCTGCGGCGACACCCGCAATATCAAGGTTGGAATTACCGATTCGATGTGGCGGTCGTGAACCTTGACCCCGTTAGAGGTCAAACCTCTAACGGGGTTGACAATAAAACCCAGCCTGTTATAATTATCCCGAACGCGATAGAAGATCTAGACTAATCCCGCAGAATGCGGGATTAAATTTTCTCAAAAAAATTAAGACGGGGATCATAAGATTATGAATAGTGAGTTTGAGCAAGCGTTAAATCAAATCGCCGAGGAAAAAGATATTAATAAAGATGAGCTTCTGAAAATGATTGAAGTTTCTTTGGCCGCGGCTTTTCGGAAAGATTATGGCAAAAAAGACCAGAATATCGTCGTGGAATTCAACCCAGAGACTTTGGGGACGAAAGTCTATGACGTAAAAAAAGTCGTGGAAGAAGTCTTAGACCCGATGAAGGAAATGAGCTTGGCGGATGCCAAAACGCATAAAAAGAACGCCAAATTAGAAGATGAGATTAGAATGGACATCACCCCTAAAACCGGAGCGAAGTTTGGCCGGATCGCCGCCCAAACCGCCAAACAAGTGATCGTCCAAAAAATCAGAGAAGCCGA
Source organism: Candidatus Doudnabacteria bacterium RIFCSPHIGHO2_02_FULL_43_13b (assembly GCA_001777655.1). Lineage (GTDB taxonomy): Bacteria > Patescibacteriota > Doudnabacteria > UBA920 > O2-02-FULL-48-8 > 2-01-FULL-44-21. The sequence goes on along the minus strand of MFER01000013.1, from coordinate 1,821 downwards.
ACGAGGGGTCTTGTTTACTGATTACAAAGCGAAGGAACGACAATTGGTTTCTGGAATGATCCAACGGGTTGAGGGGGACACGGTATTGGTAGATCTTGGTAAAACTACTGGTGTACTATTTCCATCCGAACAAATCAAAGGCGAGAAATATACCATTGGTTCCCGGATTAAAGCTTTGATTTTGCACGTTGAACCAACAGCGAAGGGGCCGAAAATTACTTTGTCTCGTTCGCACCCGGATGTGGTGAGAAGACTGTTTGAATTGGAAGTGCCGGAAATTTCTAACGGAATTGTGGAGATCAAGGCAGTCGCCCGAGAGGCGGGGAGTCGAACTAAAATCGCGGTGTGGTCATCGCAAGACGGGGTTGATCCAATCGGCGCGTGTGTCGGACAGCGGGGGAGCCGGGTCCAGGTGGTCATAGCGGAATTAAGTGGAGAAAAAATCGATATCATCGCTTGGTCGGAAGATACCGTGAAGTTTATCGCCAACGCTCTGTCACCGGCGAAAATTCTCAATGTCACCCTAAACGATGAAGTAAAAGAATCGAAAGTCGGGGTTTTAGAAGACCAGCTGTCTTTGGCGATTGGCAAAGCTGGACAGAATGTCAGATTGGCTGCTAGGCTGACCGGGTGGAAGATCGATATCGCGGAGGAGAAAATTGCCGCCGCTTCCGAAGCAGTACCGGAAGCTGCCCATGAAGAACTCAACCCTGAAACCTTGCCGACAACTGAAGCCACGCCGAAAGAGTAATTCGTTATACGGTAGCGCGACGCGTATCGGTCAGCGCCTTGTGTGTATCGGCCGCATAACGCTTACCGTAAAACGATACGCGCTGCGACGCCGTCTAACGTAAACCATATGATTAAACCAGAACCAATTATGCCCTTAGTTCCCATGGTTGTCGAAAAATCCCAGTTCGGCGAGCGTGCGTTTGACATTTATTCGCGTCTTTTAAAAGAGCGGATAATTTTTCTTGGCGAGATGATTGATGACCACGTGGCCAACTTAGTCATCGCCCAGCTGCTGTTTTTAGAAGCCGAAGACCAGAAGAAAGAAATTAAATTGTATATTAATTCTCCCGGCGGTTCCGTCACCGCGGCGCTCGCCATCTATGACACCATGCAATACGTTAAACCGGATGTCACCACGGTTTGTATCGGCCAAGCCGCTTCCGCCGCGGCCATTCTGCTAACCGCCGGCGCTGCCGGCAAACGAATATCTCTGCCGAACGCCCGGATGATGATTCACCAGGTGATGGGCGGGGTCGAAGGCCAGGTCCGCGACGTCGAAATTCAGACCAAAGAAATGGTGCGGATTAAACACCAAATTAATAGTATTTTGGTGAAGCATACCGGCCAGAATTTGAAAAAAATCGAAATCGATACGGACCGGGATTTCTTTATGACCCCGGAAGAAGCCAAGGCCTATGGCCTAATAGATAAGGTTATTGTTAGTAATTAGAAAAAGAAAAAACTGTCCGGTCATTTGACTGGGCGGCTTTTTTATTATGGGACAGGATCACTGCTTACTGTACTCACCGGTTCAGGAGCAGGCGGGCTGACCGTCTCAGTGGTCGGAGCAGTTGAAGTATCAGATGTCTCTTCTGCGGTTGGAGCCGTAGAAGTATCGGTTACCGTGGCGTCAGCTCCGACGCTATCGGTCGGAGTTATGGCAGTTGAATCATCATCTGGAGCCGCTGGCTCTGTGCTCCCAGGATCGGTAGATGATTCCGATGAGGTCGGTTCTGGCTCAGTAGAGGTGGTGCCGCTAACAGTCCCACTGCCACCACCACTCGACTCTTGATTGCCCAGGCCCACATT
>MFER01000012.1:60722-94500 GCA_001777655.1 Candidatus Doudnabacteria bacterium RIFCSPHIGHO2_02_FULL_43_13b | reverse complement strand
TTTTGCGGTTTGCACGATCAAGACATTTTCCACTGGCGAAACCTGCTTGTGGCGGAACGGCATCGTCGTCGCACCAGCGTATCGGGAACTTGGACTCTATCGAACATTGGTGGAGTTGGCTCTAAGGAAGCACCGAACCGAGTGGTCTGCCACTAAAACTCAAAATCCCCGGGTCTATCTGACCTGGCTTAAGCTTTTTGGGGAAAGACTTCTTCCGTATCCCGGAAAGGATCCAGCGGCACCTGCTCAGAGGGTCGCCAGTGAATTGTCGGGAGATCATGGTAACCCGGTTGATCCGCTAACGTTCGTAATCAAGAACGAATACAGCATAGATCGGTCAGGGACAGGGTATTTCAACTGTCACACTCCCTGGGTTGCGGATTTTTTCACTTCCCGCCTCGGGCCGTTCGACGCTTTTCTTTTACTGGCGCACAGATAACTGTAGTATTCGGACAGACGAATACTTCATCCGTGTGCCTTTTTCTTTTGCAAAAGAAAAAGCGCGGTGACTGTAGTAAGTCAACGCGCTGTGAAAAGTGGCACCCGCGGAGGGAATCGAACCCCCGTCATCGGTTTTGGAGACCGAGGCACGGCCATTATACCACGCGGGTGCAGGAGAAACCTCCTTGAAATTATTTCGTTTTCTCAGCAAGCTCGCAGAGGAATTGGTCGATTTTCTCGACCGTATCATGCGGCATGATGAGAAACCGATAGACAACTGAGCCCTTCATCTTACCCCGCAGAACCGGCCGCGTCAAGTCCTTGGGGAAGTGCTTGATTCTGACCACGCAGTAGCGTTCCCACAGGGGTTTTCTAGACCGGTCCTTGCTCTCCATCGCCCGGCGAAGGCTGGGAGGCAGTCTAACGGTGAGGATATCCATTTGGGTCGGGTAGAAGCGAATCCGGCCATGAGTTGCTTCCAGGTTGATTAGACCTAGCCGCAACCATTCGGTCAGATTTAGGCATTTTTGGATTCGTTTTCTAAACCCTTCACGCCCTTGCTTCATCATCACGCTCCAGCACGCCACAGCGGAAGTCCCACTCCGCGATCCGGGCACGGTTTTGTCTTTATGCCCGAACAGGTAAGGGGCATCAGTGATGGTATGTTGAAGCAATCCCTTCCGGCACAGAAACACTCCAGCCGGATACGGAACGCTGCCCATTTTGTGCATATCCACCGAGATGGACATGACGGATCGGTTCTGAAACCCAAATTTCACTTCCGGCAGAACAAACGGCGCCACGAGTCCGCCGAACGCCCCGTCGACGTGAACATAAAACCCCAGGCCCGATCGGCCTTTCGGGTTCAGCTTCGTCTTCAGATTGTCGAGTAGACCGTCGATCTGCTCGACCGCATCGATGCTGCCAACATTGATCGTGCCAACCGTCAGTACAATCAGGAACCTACGGTAGCCAACGGCGTAAAGCTGAAGAATCGCCTGATTCAAAATCTGGGCGTCCAACTGGCCTTGCGCATTCGTCGGCAGGAGTTTCAGGATGTTCCGATCAGCCGGTTTTTTGATCAATCCAGCTTCCTGCTTCAAGAATCGGTTGAATTGTTTCTCAGCCGAGTAATGAGTTAGGAATGAGGTCATAAAAGCGATGCCCCGCCCTCCAGGTGCTTTGGGTCGCACGTGTTCCAACAGCCAATTGCGGCCCAACCAGGTGCCGTGGTCATTACCTTCATTGCCGCCGTTGCAGAGGTAACCGTCAACTTCTGTTTCAGGTTTGGCAGACCCCAGCAGGTTCGCCAGCCTCAAAACGAAATCCTTTTCTAGAGCCTGGGTGCCTTCAAACCCCATCTCTGTTCTTTCCCCGGTCGTGTAGATTCCAATTCCATTGGGCTGCAACGGAATCATCGCTCGGGTCGCTGCTACGGCTTCGGGAAGCGGGGTTGTCCCAGGAAAACCCAACACCGGATCTGTCCGGTAGTCGATGTTTTTCCGCTTGGCGTCATTCCAAGCCTGGCGGATTTCTGCCATAGGAACACCCCGCTTCGGCCATGCCCAGTTAGTCTTCGTTTTCATGGGCCACCTGACTCTAGCTAAAACCTGGTTGCTGGCCGCATTCGGGGCATCTGGCCCCATCCGCGGTCGGACTGCCGAACTTGGTTCGGCAGTCCAGGCAGGAGTATTCGTCTCGACCGATCAGAATGACCGGCCGGGCTTGCGTTTTGCCGCAACTGGGGCAAGGAATTGGGCCATCCTTCGGGATGTTGCCGAAAATCATGCCGCAGTTTGGGCAGAGGACGTTGATCGATTCGATCGTTGGGATATACGTCATGATCCCCATCTCCGGATTCCCATGCGCTCGCGCACATGTTCGATGGTTTCATTGAACAACACTTCGGCCTGCCGTTTGCCCTCGACCAGAACATCTCGGATGACGTCTGGTTTTTGGGCTAATTGCATCCTTCGTTCGCGGAATTCGGCCAGCATGTGGTTGATGTTGTCGGCAAGGACACGCTTGCAGTCCATGCAGCCAATTCCCGCCGACATGCACCCTTCCCTGCTCCACGCCAGCTGTTCCGGCGTACTCACATATTGGTGGAGGGCGAAGATGCAACAGTGATCCGGGTTACCGGGGTCTGTCCGGTGGACTCGTTGCGGATCCGTCGGCGCGACTCGAATTTTGTCCCAGGTTTGCTCCGGCGTGTCGCCCAAGTTGATGGTGTTGCCGTCGCTTTTGCCCATCTTGGCAAACCCACCGCGCTCATCCATCGGCGACAAGCCGGGAACCAGAACCATGTCTGGCAATACGCCTGGAACTGGGAAGTAGTGGCCGTAGAGGTTGTTGAACCTCCGCGCCAACGATTGCGTCAGTTCAATGTGGGGCTTTTGGTCTGATCCGACAGGCACGAGATCAGCCCGGGGACCAAGAATGTCGGCGGCCATGAGGACCGGATAGTTGAAAAGTCCAGCATTGATGTCTTCCGGATGCTTTTCTCTTTTGTCCTTGTAGGTCGGCAGACCTTCCAGGTGGGTGACTGGTGTCAGGCACGAAAGGAGCCAGGCCAGCTCGGTGACCTGCGGCACGTCCGACTGGACGTAGATCGCCGAGTGTGAAAGATCCACGCCGGCGGCCAGATAATCCAGCACCATGTTCGGCAGATGCTTTTTGATCTGTTCCGCTTCTTTGAGCGTGGTGAGAGTGTGGAAGTCCGCGACGAAGAACAGACAACGATATCGCGGATCTTGCGACATGCGAGCGAACCTCGCAATCGCGCCGATGTAGTTGCCGAGGTGCGACGTTCCTGTGGCGCGGATTCCGGACAGGACGGTCTTCATCTGGGTCATGTCAAACTACTCCTTGGTTTGAGTTTTGCTGTTTCCGATGATCCTCCGCAGGGTTGTCAATCTGCAGAAAACTGTCATTACCAGAGGACGAGTATTACTCTTCAGAGTAAGCAAATCAAAGCATTAAGTCAAGGGCTTGGAGATCAGCAGGAGCACTCATGATCTTAACAAATAAACCGCCTTCTGGGCGATTTTTTTCGGTTACAGATTGGAACAAAAGGTGTATAATTAAATTGTTATGAAATCTGACGAAACCCAAACCAAAACAGACCTGGGAGCGATTAAACAATACGTCCGCGCGGCGAATTATTTGACCGTAGCGCAAATCTATTTGCGCAGTAATTTTTTACTCAAACAAGCGCTAAATTTCGACGATATCAAGTTGCGACTGCTTGGGCACTGGGGTACTTGTCCGGGAATAAATTTTGTTTACGCTCATTTAAATTACCTAATAATTAAACACCGGCAAGAAATTTTATTCGTGCTCGGCCCTGGCCATGGTTTTCCCGGTTTGCAATCGAACTTATTTTTAGAAGGAACTTTGGCCAAGTATTATCCGGACGCTCAAATAACCGAAGCCGGTATTGGCTACATCGTCAAAAATTTCAGTTGGCCTTACGGATTTCCAAGTCACAGCAGCCCGGGTACGCCGGGCGTAATTTTGGAAGGCGGCGAATTGGGATATTCCCTCGCCACGTCTTATGGGGCGGCCTTGGATAACCCGGATTTGATAGTGGCCTGCTTAATCGGCGATGGTGAGGCGGAAACTGGCCCCACGGCCACTGCCTGGCATTTGAATAAATTTTTGGACCCAATCGGCTCTGGCGCCGTCCTGCCGATTTTACATTTAAACGGTTACAAAATCTCTGGCCCAACCATATACGGCCGTATGAGCAATGAAGAATTAACTGCGCTGTTCACAGGCTTTGGCTACCAGCCTTATATCGTGGAAGGAGAAGATGATCAAATTTATAATTCAATGTTAACGACTCTGGAAAACTGCTATCAGAAAATTAAATCGATTCAATCGGCGGTTCGAGCAGGAGGCAGTTTGCCCGTCAAATTCCCGATGATTATTCTAAGGACACTTAAAGGCTGGACCGGCATTCAGGAATTGAAGGGACAAAAGATTGAAGGAAATTTTCTGGCCCATCAAGTTGTTGCCCAGGCGGCTAAAACCGATCCGGTGGAACTCAAAGCTTTGGAGCAATGGCTCCGTTCTTATAAATTTGAGGAGCTATTCGATCCGCGCTTGGGATTTAACGAACAAATTCAGACTATTATCCCACCGGAAGAACTGCGCATGGGCAACAACAAACATGCTTTTGGCGGAGAGGCGGTCTTTCAGTCATTAAATTTACCAAAGGTTGAAGAATTTGCTGAAGCAGTACAGTACCCTGGTGTAATTGGTTCGAGCAGTATGCGGCGAACCGGAGCTTATCTGGAAAAAATTTTTCGACTTAACGATAAAACAAACAATTTTAGATTTTTTTCGCCGGATGAAACTTATTCCAACAAATTAGACCAAATTTTTGCCGCAACCAAACGCGTGTTTACCTGGCCACTGAAACCTTGGGATAAAGATTTGGCGCATTCGGGTCGTGTGATCGAAATGCTTTCCGAACATAGCTTACAAGGACTAATGCAAGGCTACGTGCTGACTGGGCGACACGCGGTTTTTGCCTCCTACGAAGCATTTGTTCAAATTATTGCCAGCATGGCTGACCAATATACCAAATTTTTGGGAGTGGCAGAAACGGTCCCCTGGCGCGGTTTATTTCCTTCGATCAACTATATCCTCACTTCCTCGGGCTGGCGCCAAGAACACAATGGATTTTCGCACCAAAATCCTGGATTTATCGACGACATGCTGCAAAAACCGGGATGTTTTATCAATATTTATTTTCCACCGGACGGCAATACGACGCTGGTCGTATTGGAACAGTGCTTAAATTCCACTCGGTCCTTAAACGTGATTGTGGCGGGCAAAACTTTGGAGCCGCGTTGGCTGACGGTGGATCAAGCCCGGCAAGAACTCAAACGCGGGTTGATGATTTGGGAATTTGCGTCTGATGACCAGCCGGATGTGGTGGTTTCCGCTGTTGGCGATTATCTAACCAAAGAAGCGCTGGCGGCAATCACCATCGTCAAGCAAGAAACCCCGCAAGTTAAAATTCGTTTTATCAACGTGTTGGCTCTGTCCGCGCTTGGATTGGGCGATATGAGTTGCCGCGTGCCGTTCCATGACTTTGAGGACTTTTTTACGCACGATAAACCAGTTATTTTTAATTTTCATGGTTATCCGCAAACGCTCAAACAAATTTTGTTTGATTATGGCAACAACAAAAACCGATTTAGCGTTCATGGCTACATCGAACATGGCTCCACAACCACACCATTCGACATGCACGTGCGTAACCAAACCAGCCGTTACCATTTGGCGATTGAGATATTCGAAAAGATGGGAGTAAACGGCGTCCTGAAACCAGCAGAGGCCAAGCAAATGCAGGATAAGTATCGGAAAAAATTAACTGGGCACTCCGCCTATATTTTGGAGTATGGCGTAGACCCGCCAGAAATCGAAAATTGGACATGGCAAAAAAATATTTAATTATCAATTCCGGCAGTGCCTCTGGCAAATATTCGTTATACGCAAACGAGAAAGAATTAGCCTACGCACACTATGAAGCGGGAGAGCAATTTGTTGCCCAGATCCGATTAGGAAATCAGGTTGAAAATTTAACGATCTCCAAGGCGGAGTTCGACGCTCTACTTCAGCATTTTCTGAACAAGGTGCTGGCGGCCAACCTGCTCCGAACGATTGAGGAAATCGCCGCGGTCGGTATTCGCGTGGTTTGTCCGGGAATTTTTTTCCAACGTGATCGCCTGATTGACCATGATTTTATAGAGCATTTGAATACGCTTGCTAAAAATGATCCCATTCACAGCCAAGGACTGATTTTATCAATTGAAAACATAAAAAAAATACTGCCAGCCGCCCAACTAACGGGTGTCTCGGACAGTTATTTCCACGCCAAGTTGCCAAAAACAGCTAAATATTATGGTTTACCCAAATCCGACTCCGATGCTTTGGAAATTTTTCGCTTTGGCTACCATGGTTTGTCTTTGGAATCAGTAACGGAAAAATTACCCCGACTGCTTGGCCAAATGCCGGAAAAAACAATTATCTGCCATTTGGGTAGCGGTGCTAGCATCACTGCTCTCAAAAATGGCAAAAGTCTGGACACTTCCATGGGATTTTCGCCTTTGGAAGGATTATTGATGAGCTCGCGAGTGGGAGATATCGACGCCGGCGCGATTATTTATTTAGGCAGACAAAAAGGCCTTGACTGGGAAAAACTGGAGCGCTATCTGTATCAACAATCTGGTTTGCTGGGTTTATCTGACCACAGCTCTGATTTGCGCGTGTTGTTGGGATCCGAAAAATCCAACGATCAGCTCGCGGTGGAAGCGTTCGTTTACCGAATCGTCAAATATATTGGAGCTTATACCGCAGTTTTGGGAGGGTTAGATTGTTTGGTTTTTACCGGGACAATTGGAGAACGCTCCTCTATCATCAGAGCCAGGGTTTGCGACAAGTTAAAATTTTTGGGAATAGCTTTGGATCAAGCAAAAAACGAAGCAGCACTAGCACAAGATCAATCACTCGAGAGTGGTTCATCGCCAGTAAAAATAGCGGTGATTGCAGTGGATGAAAATGCTATAATATTCCGGCATTTACGCGCTTAAAATATTGTGCTATACTTAGGGTGTATTTATTTTTTGAGAAATCGTCGAGCTTAAATATTATAATTACAAATACCTAAAATCATTAAATAACCAAGTCTATGAATGGTGTAATCAAGAAGAAAACCGACAAAGGTTTTGGATTTATTACCGTGGAAGGTCAAGAAAAAGATTTATTTTTCCACAGCAATTCGCTGGTTGATGTGACATTTGACGAACTCAAAGAGGGCGATCAAGTCACCTTTGATATCGCGGAGTCCCAAAAAGGACCAAACGCGATCAATGTCAAGCGCGCGTAATATCTCTCGCAAAGAAAACCGCCGTTTTATAAAACGGCGGTTTTCTGTTATGATACTTAAGGTAAAATTATTTTTTCCAAGCAATCCATGAATCCTTCCAATGTTTCCTTAGGCACATTCAACAACTTAGGTATCGCGCCAAAGTTGCTTGAAATTTTAGATCGTCAAAAATTTATCCATCCTACCCCCATCCAACAGCAATCCATTCCGATTGCGATTGAGGGCAAGGATTTGATCGGCATCGCCCAAACCGGGACTGGTAAAACTTTGGCGTTTGGAATTCCCATGCTGCAAAGAATAGCCAAAAGTAGCGGACAAATCAAAGGATTGGTCATTCTTCCTACGCGAGAACTGGCGGTGCAGGTTGATGAGACCCTAAAAAAAATCGGCTCATCCGTTGGGTTAAAAACTGCCATCCTAATTGGGGGAGAATCGATAAATCGGCAAATCAAATCACTGCGGCAGAATCCCCACATTATCATTGCCACGCCTGGCCGGATGATTGATCATTTGGAAAACACCAAATTAAATTTAAGCCGAGTCGGCATTTTGGTTTTGGACGAAGCTGACCGCATGCTGGATATGGGATTTGCGCCGCAGATTAAAAAAATCTTAGACAGAGTGCCGACAAAACGGCAAACCTTGTTGTTTTCCGCAACCATGCCGAACGAAATTGTCAAAATCGCCCATTCCTATATGTCACTGCCGCTGCGGGTAGAAGTTGCGCCATCAGGAACAGCTGTCAGTACGGTAACCCAAGAGGTCGTATTTGTTGATCGAGGAGAAAAATTATCACAATTGCGTTCGGTGCTTTCTGAATACAAAGGCAGCGTTTTGGTTTTTACCAGAACCAAATACGGCGCGCAAAAACTCGCCAGGTCAGTCCGGGACATGGGCCACTCTGCCACTGAAATTCATTCAAACCGCTCTCTCAATCAAAGATTGCACGCGCTAGAAGGATTTAAGGTCGGAAAATATCGCGTACTAGTTGCCACTGATATTGCCGCCCGAGGCATTGATGTTTCCGGAATTGAAGTGGTGGTCAACTACGATTTGCCGGCCATGGCAGAAGATTATGTTCATCGTATCGGCCGAACCGCCAGAGCGGGCAGATCAGGGCACGCGATTTCCTTCGCCACCCCTGACCAGAGAGGAGAAGTTCGAAGTATCGAACGATTAATCAGACAAACCTTAAGAACTTCTGCGACCCCATCAGCTAGTAATGTCCGAGAAGTATCCCCACCAAACCGACGGCACGAGCGCCCCAGAAACAAGCGGAGATTCTCAGATGGACAGGGCTATTTCATGAAAAGACGTTAATTTGCTAAACTGTAAAGACCAAATATGACCACTGAATTCCTCGCTATTTTAAGCGTTATCATTGTCAGCCTAATTTCCCTAATTGGTTTGTTCGCTATTTCACTAAACTCCCGCTTGGGCAAAACGTTCTTGAATTTTCTGGTTAGCTTCGCGGCCGGTGCCCTATTAGGCGACGTCTTTATTCATTTGCTTCCCCAGTTAGCCGAAAACAACAACTTCAACCTAAACATCTCTTTAATTATTTTGGCCTCGGTCGTCGGGTTTTTCGTTACCGAAAAATTCATCCATTGGCATCACCACCATAACGAAAGTGAAGAAAATAAGATGACTTATCACCCGGTGGCGATTTTAAATTTAATTGGCGACGGCCTGCATAATTTAATTGATGGATTAATTATTGGTGGGGCTTACTTAATTGATTTGCGGGTTGGACTGGCCACCACGGTGGCAGTCATCCTTCATGAGATCCCGCAAGAAATTGGCGACTTCGGCGTCTTAATCTATGCCGGTTTTAGCAGGAAGAAAGCTTTATTTTTCAATTTTCTCTCAGCTCTAATGGCGTTGGTGGGAGTTTTTGTCGCCTTAAGTATTGGCCGGATTGAGAATTTTACTCCTATCTTGGTCGCCATTGGTACTGGGTCGTTTCTTTATATCGCCGTTGCGGATCTGATCCCCGAAATCCATAAATCAAAAGAGAAAGCATTGTCTCAGTTCCTAATCATGCTGTTGGGAATTGCGATCATGTTTGCTCTTTTGTGGTTAGAGTAACATGTAAACCACAACTCTAGGGAGGAACTGCAATGAAGCGCGCGTTGCGTATTGTCATGATCAAACCGTCGCCGTACGACCTTGACGGGTTCGTACAACGCTACAAGGTGGGATTTATGCCCAATACCACGCGGCTGCATCTGCGTGGTTTGACTCCATCTTACGTAAACGGTGTGCCGATCAATGTCGAAACGTTCGACGAATACGTCCACACTGACACCAACTACCAATCAAGGCTTAAGCCTGAGGCTGGTGAGCATCTGTTGTTTGCGGCGGTGGGAACACAAACCCAACAGATCCACCGGGCAGCAGATTTGGCCGCGATCGCGGTCCGAAACGGTGGCATGGCCATCATCGGTGGCCCCCACTCCATGACCTGCGACACGTCCATGTTGCAGGGCAGGGGCGTGAGTTTCAGCCAGGCCGAAGCAGAGGTCATTTGGCCACAGATTCTCTTCGATGCTACCAACGGCATGCTCGCCCCGGTATATGGGGCTGAAAGCCGATGGGCGGAATCACTAAACCCGCCGATCCAGGAACCTCTCACTGCTGAAGAACAAAAACGGTATATGGGCGCCATGCAAGGGGTCACACCCGCGCGCGGCTGCCCGAAAACCTGCAACTTCTGCTCAGTGAAGGAAATCTTTGGCCGGCTGGAACGATCGCAACCGATTTCGGTCACGGTTCAGACTCTTCTTGCGGCGCAAACCGCGGGCGTGAAACTCGTTATGTTCACGTGCGACAACTTCAACAAGTACGGTGAGCGCAAAGAGTTGCTTGAAGCCATGATCGCGGCCGGGGTGACGATCCCTTTCATGGTCCAATGCGATATGGACCTAGTGGACCAACCCAAGCTGATCGAGCTACTAGGTTTGGCTGGCTGCTACGAGGTGTTCCTCGGAGCAGAATCATTCGACCGCAAGGTCCTGCAGAAACGGCGCAAGGGGCATAACAATCCCAAGCGTTACACGGAACTTGTGGAGCTGCTCCGGGCATCGGGCATTACGGCGCACTTCTCCAACATCGTCGGGTTTGAGGAGGACACGGTGGAGAGCATCAAGGATGGCGTGGAACAGCTCAAAGGGGTTGGCCCGCTAACCGCGTCGTTTTGGATCCTGACCCACATCCCGGGCACGGATCGTTACGCTGAGGTGTTGTCCGCTGGCAACGTCATCACGGAAACGAACCTTGACCGGTTCAACGGCACGAGACCGACCTGGCGGCACGAGCAACTCACGGACCAGCAGCAGCTGGAGATGTTCCAGTATTGCTACCGGGAATTTTACTCCAAACCCCAAGTCTGGGCCACTCTCGGAAAGCTGGTGCCCTCCGGCCGGCATTACGACAGACAACGGAGCATGGCTATCAGTAACGCCAGATTTTCTCTGACAACGGTCGCTCGAGGCGAACATCCGATGTCGGGTGGAATCAACCGCGTAAAACTAGACCATGTCTCCGAATACCTCCCGCTACGTCGAGAGTTTTACGGCTTTGAGCACTTCCCGCTGCCGCAAAACCTCAGACTTTCAGCCAAGGACACGCAACTCAACGAATTGGCTGACGACAAATCGTGGAAGATGGCAAGCGGCTTCTGAAACAATCCCAGCTCTAGAGCTTTCTCTAGAGCTTCTTTTTTTCTCGTAACATCTAATTTTGCTAATCATCCAGAAAAAACCAGGCGAGCCGGCCGCAAAGGAGGCTTAATTAGTAAAAAGCAATAAATCCGGCACCAGTTTGGACAAAATTTAAAACTGGTGCTGGATAAACATATCTAAAAGCAACCGAGGGTTTGCGTCTGTGCTTTTTATTTTCTGATCAACCACCAGAAGTTGCCCCAAGAGCTTGATCAGACTTGCTTTCGAAAAGTTCTTGCTATGTTTGGTTAAAATAAATACCCGACCGCTGCTCCAGCCTAATTTTTCTGCAATTTGAGCATTGGTCAACTGTTTGGCTTGCAATAAATTAATGAGCAGCAAACTCCGAAACTGTTCTGCCAAAAGCCCGGTGATTTTAATAAAAGCTGATTTTTCATCACCGGTGGCTGTTTCTAAATAATTTTCCAGGGATTGAAAAGCCGCCTCTTGGTTGTGCAAGGCTAGATTATCACTGAGATTAAACACTGAATCGGGCAGCTTGGGTTTGACCAAACTTTTGACTAAATCAGGACTAATCGGATCAGTGGTGGATGAGGCTAGTTTGGATAATTCCGAATATACTTGCCATAAATTATAGGCTTCTTTACGATCCACTACTTTCCCGCCAAATTTTTTTTCTTCAAACAAATCCCGGCCGAGGTATTGGGCCAAAAGGTCGACGGCCTCGTCAGTAATCCGGACGTCCAGGGTCTGGCTGGTGGCTTTAATCCAAGTATTTAAAGCTTGCCCATGCGGCAAGTTAAATTCTGTAACATTGACTAAGCTTACAAATTGCTTAAAAAATTTTACTCTGCCGTCCATCTTGGATGTTTGCCAAAAAACTATAAAAAAATCCTTCGGCGTGATTTGTGGCAATTTTAAAAGAAATTCCGCCAATTTTTCTTGCCTGCCCGCAACGCTCTCGCTTGCGAGGCGGGCGGGTTCCGTTTTTTTAGGCAACCCGTCACGAACGATCAAAAGTTTTTTGGCCGAAAATAAGGATGGCGCAAGTTCTGCTGTTAGTTTTGAAATCAGATCAAGCTCTGAAAATTCAGCCGCGTCAAAAAAAACCACTGCTTGTGGCGAGTATTTTTTGGCGAACTCGGCCTTCCAAAGCTCAATTTTCCGTTTGAGCGAAAAATCGTCTTCTCCGAAGAATAGGTAAATATTCTTTACGTTAACCATAGACGGTAAAATTTCTAATTATTCTAATTTCTAATTGACCTAAATAATTACTAAACTCTAAATAACAAACTATTTAAGCTTATTATTAATTGCATTGAAAATAAGATTTAGCTCTTTCGCCTCGTTCCATAGTTTCAATGCCACTTCTTTTTTTTCTGGGACTGCCACCCAGATCATTCGCAAAAAATGTTTGCATTCTCTTGATTCTTTTTTGCAGATTCCTATTTTATGTTTGAAATCTAGTTTACTCTCAGCATCATCGGCCTCGCAATAATTTGCTCCTACGGCAGTTCCACATTTAATTAATTGATTTATCAATGGCCTTGTAATATCAGTTCTCGGTAACTCATTGCAAAATTTTATCACCTCTTCACCAAATTTTGCAGTTCTTTCTTCTAGATCATAACGTTTGTTTGGAGTTTGATCATTGTTCATTATTTAGAAATTAGGTCAATTAGACTAATTAGATCAATTTTTAAAACAGCTTCGCTTGATTATCCCTCTTTTTCTTCTCGATTTTCTGACTGATAATTTTGTTAATGTCAGATTGGCGAATTTTCCACTGCGCCCCGATTTTAAAAGCCGGCAGTTTCCCACTTTTGCACCACCGCCAAATCGTTTGGTTAGAAACCCCAAAGAATTTGGCCAATGCCGGAACATTTAAGATCTTATCATCGCTGGTCTTCATGCCCTTAGCTTACCACTCCGCGACATTGATTTCAACTAGCAAAAATGTTATGATTTTTGGGCTAAACGAGCACCCATAGCTCAATTGGATACCCGCCCGACTCGCCCGACGAGACTCCGTAGCTCATTTGGATAGAGCGCCTGGCTTCGAACCAGGAGGTAGTAGGTTCAAATCCTACCGGGGTCACCAACTTAAAATTTAGCGAGTCAGGCGGGCGGGGAGCGTGTGGCTTCGGACCACAAGGTTCCAGGTTCAACTCCTGGTGGGTGCACCAGAAAATTAAATCTATGATCATCGATACAATTATTGATACAATTTTAGGCTTCCTAGGCTTTTCAATATCGGAAGCGGTTGTTGATACAATGAAGGCCAAGAAGAGAAAATTATGGCGAAGCATTATCGGCTTTATCCTGACACTAATTATTCTCATTGTGGTTGCAGGAGTCCTTATGTATCTCTTCCTCTTTTTGAGTCTGTGGTTAAAAAGTAGATGAGCAGGCTCTTTCAAAAAAAGACCGAAGATTTTATATGTGAAAATTGCGGCCACCAAGTATTGGGTAGTGGCTATACCAACCATTGTCCCAAATGTTTATATAGCAAGCATGTCGACGTTAACCCCGGCGACCGGACGGAAATCTGCCAAGGACTCATGGAACCTGTTGGGGTCGAACAAAACCACGGTGAATATCTAATCATCCATAAATGCCTGAAATGTCACAAGGTTCGAAAAAATAAGGCCATATTAGAAGATAATTTTAAACTAATTCTAGAACTTTCCCAACAGCCCTAAAATGGGCTGTTTTCTTAAATCGCATAAACTGTTATAATCGGGGTATCAATCAGGAGGGCTTATGACTCGCGAAGATGCGCTCCGTCTGACCCCGGGCACTGAAATCCTGATTTCTGGCATCCAGACAGGAAACGTCACAACAGTCGAACGCTTCGAGCAACCACGCCGCGCCAGATTCTGGATTGTTGACGACGATGGCATCGGTGCCTCGATCGTAGATACCGATGAGATCATAGTCAATGTGCCGTTCAAACTGGCAGAGCTTCCGTTTGCTCGTTCGATTGCGCCAAGCATGAGCATTTTGGACCGAGTCGATCTGTTCATGCGCTCAAGACGCTGAGCAACGAGGCAAGACCCAAATTTGTCCGATTGGGTCTTCTTTTTATCCAGCACCACTTTTGTCTGGAAATAATATTTAATTTTTAGATTAATCTATAGAGTGGTTTAATGACTAGTATTTATTTTGTCGTCAAAAGTGGTGCTGGATATATCCCTTGAGTATTTCCCAAAAAAGAGTAAAATGACTAAGCTTTCAGAATTACAATTCAAAATGCAGGATAAGAACAATCTATCGCATTTTGAATTGAGAGGAGCAATATGTCGACCGTAGCATATTTCGCGGAGCGAAATTGCGAAGTGTCGACCGATTGCGACGAGGAGTGGTAGCTCAACTGGTAGAGCAGTTGCCTCTTAAGCAATTGGTTCTGGGTTCGAGTCCCAGCCACTCCACCAAAGAACTATATTATAAAAATCCGCCAAGATGGCGGACTTTTTTATTCCTTAAATGCGCCCTTACTCCAAACCCATCTCTCCAACCCCATGACCTTACCCGCACCCAAAGCACCCAAAGCTAACAACACAACTGCATAAATAATGTGCTCATCAATAATGTATGAGTGTTCGTTTGGATACGGAAAGTCTAGAACCGGGAAATAATATAGCAACATTAAAAAAGCTCCTAAAATCGCACTCCATCTAACCCCAATACCTAAGATCAAAGAAACCCCAAGCAAAGTCAGTCCCCACTCGTTCACAAAGTTCGTAACTGGCAAAATCGAAGGTTGGGCGAACCAAGCGAACAACCCCGGAAAACTCTTGGCATGGGTAAGATACCCGGCCGCTGACCAGTTAGGATCCAAAATCTTGGTAATTCCAGCATAAAACATCATCCATCCAGTGGTTAATCTTAAGACAAACACTGACCATTTATAATAATTGGTCATTTTTTTCTCCTTTCCCCGCCTTGGGCGGTAATTTTAATATTATGGAACTAATTAATAATAAAGTAGTCACTGTTGCCGAGGTTACACAATAAAAACAAAGGGCGTGAATAACAAACAGTTGTAGATACACAAAATATAACGAGAATAGGAAGGCGACGGCGAATAACAATTGCAACCAACTAAGCACTTTCCGAAACCCTTCCATCAGATAAATAAGCAATAAGACCAACGCGAATAGATAATAACCGCTCCCGATTAGAGAAACCGGAACAAAGCCAATCGTGGCATATTTACTGGTAGTAACACTATCACAATCAGTACTGATATAACAGACTAAATTAGAACCAGTATAATGAACCGCGGTCAGGTAAGTGGCATCTAAAAATCCTATAAATGCCAAAACCAAACTTAAAACAATCAACACCTTTTTCTTACTTGACTGCATTTTTTACCAAATCATAGAATTGCTGGTAGGTGGAAGGATTGCCGATTTTTTGACCATTCAAATAGAAACTTGGCGTGCCAGTTAACGAAACTTGGTCCCCGCTTGTTTTATCATTGTTAATTTTGGAAGCAAGACTAGCTGAATACAGATCAGATTCAAAGGCAGGAAGATTAAGTCCGAGTTGCCCCGCATATTCCACAAACTTTGGAATGGGAGTGCTCATTCCCGACCAGGTCGGTTGATCGTCAAATATCAACTTGGCCATTGCCCAAAATTTCCCCTGGACCCCGCCGGCTTCCGAAGCTTGCGCCGCTGGGATAGCATTTTTGTGCTGGGAAAGCGGATAGTGCCGGTAGACGATAACCAAATCGGTGGGAAAATCCTGATGCAATTTTTCGACTTGGGCGGAATATGCCCGACAAGCCGGACACTGAAAATCGCTATATTCGATCAAGACAATTTTCGCGTCACGATTGCCCAATACGTGATCAGTGTCATTAATTTGATCCAGTGTTGGGGACGGACCGCCGGCAGTAGGACTTTTTTGCGCCAACTTAACCACGCCAAAACCTGCGAGCGCGACAACGATTAAAACCGCAGTAATCGTTGCGATAAGTTTAATTTTTTTTTGAACCTGCTGTTCTTTAGTAAGATACTCCTGGGTCATAAATTATTGAAACGGGTTAGGATCAACCAGCCCCCAAGGTTTGGGCACGAAGCTCTTTAATTGATCCAAAAGTTGCAAGGTTTGGTTGTAATCAGAAAGATCTACTCTGACCACGTTGCCGGCCGGGACCATATCTGGCTCCGTGCCTAAGATCTTATAAACTTTACTATAAAGCAGCTGCGCTTCCAACAAAATAATAATAATAAAAATCAGCGCCAGAAGACGTTCGGCATAAATGGATTTGATTTTTAAACTTTTGAATTTAAACTGCTTCATCCCGTTTAGAAATTTTGATTAGTTAATTATGCGATTTAATTAGATTATTCCCGTTAAATATTATTTCACTGACAGGATGCTCATGAGTATTTCTAACGGGATTCATAATATCTTTATTGTCCTGATTCCATAAAAAATACTCCGTTAATGCTGCCAAAAACCTTACCGGTGCGAATAACTCTGCCGCCTTCGGCCGGGATGGTCTCGGACGATAGATCAATCCTCGAAACTTCAGTAAAATGGGGTAAGTGCTCCAGATAAGAGAGAACATTTAACAATCCCACAAAATCATTAGTAACATTAAGGGTATAAGGAATTTCAGTAATACCTACGCGGTTTGGAATAACCGCGGCCTCTTTCGCAAATCCAGGTTCATTCTGATCGTAAATTTGGAGAGTATGTTGACTGTTAGTCAGACTAATTGCCGCTTCCACATCCTTGACTGCTTCCACCAATTGTTCGCGCTTAGCGATTGCCTGATCGATATCGCTTTTCCGTTCCGCTTTCGATAAATCAGACTGAGCGGTCTTAAATGCAAGAATTTGCTGATCTAAAGTCAATACTTCGGTTTTCTGGGCCCTGACTTCATCATGCAGGTTGCTTAAACTATCAAGGATTGGTTGAATACCAAAAAACACTAGTAACAAACTTACTACCATTCCACAAACTAGAATAATAA
Organism: Candidatus Doudnabacteria bacterium RIFCSPHIGHO2_02_FULL_43_13b; assembly: GCA_001777655.1. Taxonomy (GTDB): domain Bacteria; phylum Patescibacteriota; class Doudnabacteria; order UBA920; family O2-02-FULL-48-8; genus 2-01-FULL-44-21. Next base: position 77,483 of record MFER01000012.1, on the reverse strand, counting down.
TGTTTTGCGTCAAAGCTCTCATCGGGTAGTGAAAATTTGATTAATGATTAACAATCGAGGGTCTATTAACATATGTTTGCTTATTATTATAAATTAAGTTATTTGCGCTAGTTTTTTATCCCGCCGCAGGCGAGATATCAAATTTCTACTACCCGACTCATTTAAGTGGTTGTTTAAGATTCTCAATGCTGGCGAAAAAGGTGAAAGTAAAACTGCCATTGGTCGCGCGTTCAAGGTTAGAAAGTGGAAAGTTAATATCTTTAAAATATAAAGAAGTTTGAAGGTCTGCCCAAAATTTTAAGGCGCTGTCTCGATTAGCTGCCACTCCTTGCACTTCAATCTTGCCGGTTGGCCGATCAACAAAGATAAAATCCAGTTGGATATCAGAAGCAAACAACCGGGCCAATTCAGCTAATGCAGTTGACCAATAAACATGATTTTTTTGCAAATTATTAATTCCTGCAATCTTTCGGTTTAGACCTTCAACCTGTTGTTTTAATAACTCGTTGTCTGAAGATTTTAAAATTTCTCTTTTATTGGCAACTTCATTCGCAGTGGCCGTTAGGCTGCTGTTTAGATAGAAACGGGCGGCCAAGACCAGGATTAAACAAATAGTCAAACTGATGATGGTCCAAATCCAAAATGACAACTGGGAATGGGCAAAAAACTGCAGTTTAGTTTCTTTTTGTTCGTTTTTAGGAAGAAGGTTGATTACTTTCATCCCGTTAGAAATTTTGATTAGTTAATTATGCGATTTAATTATATTATTCCCGTTGAATATTATTTTCCCTGACAAGATGCTTATGAGTATTTCTAACGGGATTCATAATAAATTAAAGACGATAACGCGGGTGGTAATCAATATCGCGCAAAGCCAGACCAATCACCGTCGTGTATCCTAAAACCTCGTCTTTTTTTATTTGAACGGCTTTGGGGTGATTATAGCCATTCACTTTGGCCCACGGATCACCCAAAATTACTCGGATGTTGGATTTGGTCGAACCCAAATTAATTCTGGTTGAAACATAATCGGCCACCCCCAACAACTGGGCGGTCCCGCCACAAAGAATGATATCGCCGATGGTTCTTTTGTCGATATCGTGATTTTCAAAAAATTTAATCACGTTTTTTATTTCATCAATAATACTATCCAAAATGGGCAAAATCGCATCTCGCACGCTCCCTTGCTTAGATTCAGAAGTTAAACCCATCGCCCGTTTAACGTTCTCAGCATCTGGCTTGTTGATTCCTAAATTCCTGGCAATGCTTTCCGTAAAGGCGTTACCGGCAATCGGCACAGATGAAGTATACTCAATTCCCCCTTTATCAACGATGATAAAACTGGTCTGCTGGGTGGCTAAATCCACAATCAGAAGGGTTTTTTTCATATCCTCAGATCCAATCAACGCTCTGGCAGTGGCCTGTGATTCCAATTCCATGGCCAGGGGCGTTAATTTAGCTAGTTCTAAAGTCTGGATTAATGCGTCAATATATTCTTTGGGGGCAGCGGTAACCAAAATTTCCATTTTCTCTTCGGTTTGTTTTAAAATATGCCAGTCCAAATAAACCTGATCAATGGGGATGGGAATATCCTGTTCCAACTCATAAGGAATGGCAGTCTCAATTTCGTCTTCCGGCATCTTTGGCAAGGTTACCACCCGGACAAATGATTTAGCTTCCGGCACAGAACAGACTACGAAACGAGTATTAACTTTACCGGCCTTATCAATCGCCCGCCTAATGTACTCAGCCAGCCGCTCCTCGCTAATAATCATATGATTGTTAATCACCTTATCTGACAATGGTACGTTAGCAAAAGCACTCGGCACTAACTTGTCACCGATCTTGGAAATCTCCATAACTTTAATCGCCGTATCAGAAATATCTAAGCCGAATACTTTGATTTTTTTGTTTCCAAATATTGACATTATTTACCTTCATTATAACACATCTCAACAATTTATACATTTGCCCGGATAACTAGGGGGGCTGGCAACATGTGAACGACATGATCCTGACAAACAATAATACAACGCGCTATTAATGTTAAAATTCTGCGCCCAGCTGGCTTTCGGAAAATTACAAGCGCTTAAAGGACCGCCGATTGGACAGAAACGAAGACTGATCTGATAAATTTTTTTGCCGGGCTGATCAGGATCATCCCAATTATCCCAATCATAAACACTTCCTGGCCACGGACCATCGGGCCAATTTCCCGCGGGCAAATAAACTTCCAAGCCGGGCGGTAGCCCGCGATTCGCGTCAGATGGATAATCACCGTATTCTTGCAAATAGATCCACAACGCCTTCGCGATCTCGGTGGTTTCCCACGATGCGCGGGAATAATAAGTGTTCTCTCGAGAATTTTTTACGTTTAAAAATACGATGGTAGCCAAGACCCCGATGATCGCCAGCGTGATCAGTAGTTCAATTAAGGTAAATCCCGCACCACTTTTATCAGATTTATCTAATCCGATTCTTTTTTTTAATTCTCGCATAATAGACAGTTTATTTTAAAATTCTCTTGGGGATTCGACATAAACCTGAAAAGTGGTGCAGGATAAATCCCATTTTTACGGCAAGTTTAGTCATATTTTAAGTTATTGTAATAATTGCCATGTGCCGTCTAAGACCTCCCAGCCGCCGCTCGGGCCGGAGGAAAAATTCGCGTCTGCTAATCCGGATTCGTAAGTGACGGTTGCGGAGTTGCTGATTTTGAGTTTCTCTGCCGTAATTTCCTTCATCGCGGCGCTGTTAGCTATTTCTATCATCCCCTCCCCGGCGTATAAAATAGCGTGTAAAATTGGCGTGCCCGGGTTATTGTCCTGTTTGATTGCGGTGGATCCTACTCCTTCCCTTTGGGAAAGCATGAGGATATAACTCCCGGTAGTTCCAGAACCCAATACCTGGGCAGAGTTGGAAATTTCAATATAACCGGCTGATGAATCTTCATTTATCCCGGCAACCACCGCTCCGCTTTGGGAGCCGAAACCAGAGGATAATCTTAGAATAGCGCTATTGCTCAGACGAACCTCGCCCGTGACCCATAACGTCCCGGTTACAACCAATTCGGCTGTGTTGCTCAATATTAGATCCCCATTGATTTTTTTCGGTCCTAAGTTTCTTGTCCCGCTGCTGAAAATCTGATTCCCGACAGCCCCGCCGGCGGCCGCTTCGTTTTCCCAAGTCGCAATCTGCGCCTCGGAAATCGGCAATGGCAGAACCGAGGCCTGCGGGTAAGGGTTCGGGTTAGGCGTAGTGGTCGCCCCGCCGACGGAACAGGAGCTCCTGGTGTCATATATGGCAGTCCCCCCGATGGTGCAACTGGAAATGCTGTCAGCCACCACGTTGCCGGTCACGGTGGAACTCTGCAATGCGGAAACAGTCGCGTTGCCGGTAATATTAGAGCTCCCTCGGATAGTGCGCGCCTGGGCATTGTTGTCCACATCCATCCCGTCAATCCGGCTGGTTCCGGCTGCAATCGCCGTCCCTTGGATGCGAGCGGAATTAGTCCCCACTATATTGCTGTTTGAGTAAACATTTCCGATAATCTTGGCGCTATTGCTCATCTCCAAGCCGCCATTGCCCACCTGCACGCCGTAATTAAATCCGATGGTCGTTATCCCTATGGTGGCTTGTACCTGCACCGAGCGCCTGGCTTGCGGATTCAAGGCGTTTGGAACATATACATCAGCCCGGATCAATTTGCTGCTTCCGGAAAGACTGGAGATAGTCACATTATAAACCCCGCCGGCATAGGATATTCCAATTTCCCCGTCGTATCCCGGTTGGTTGTTTAATTTCCAAACTGCCGTTTCGATCGCTGCTTCGGCGATGTTTAGCCCCATCACTTGGCCAACCGCCTGCCGCTGAGCGCGGACTTGCAGCATGATATAGCCGACCAAAGAAGAAATGGCGACCATGGCAATCAACGCAAAAATAACGACGGTAATAATCATTTGGCCCGCCTGCAACGCCCTGCGCCCGCCTGCCTCGCTTTGCGAAGCATGTCGGGCAGGTGCAGTGGCGGGCAGGCCTTGTTCAGAATTTAAAATTCGAAATTTGTTATTTGGAATTTTCATTAGTTGTTCCTTAATTTTGATTTGGACGAAAGAGTGATTGACTTGTTGGGCACGCCTGGATAAGCCTCCTGCGTCGTGATATTAGTGGTTACATACTTCACTAGATTAGGGTTGGCGTTGTCATAAGTAAACACCAGACCGTTAACACGGGAGGCAACTCTTTTCGTCGTACTCACTCTGCTGCTGGCATCATCCGGCATGATTATCCGATCAAGATTCGATCCGCTTAAACTATACACCACGTAATCGTAGGTGGCGGGGATAATCTGACTGGAAGCGTTAATGGAAGGAATTTGCAAAATCAGGGTCTGCGCCCCAAGCGTGTAACCGCCTTGGGAAGAAACAAGCACATCGGTCATTCGAACAAAAGCGTCAATATCGTCCAGGGCCATGCGCGCGTCATTGGTAACCCCCAATTCCATCATTTGAGTATGATAAATTTTGTCCTGACCAAAGAACAAACTGGCGACCACCAATGAAAGCGAACCTACCAAAAACACCACAATAATCATTTCAATCAGGGTAAACCCGAAATTTTGACTTTTGATTTTTGAATTTTGAATTTTCATTAAGGGTTTATCCCTCCGCTGCCAGCCAGGGTTTTGACCAGCACTTGTTTCGCTATTGCGCCCTCGTTCCAAGTCACGGTAACTGTAATTTCCTTAAGTCCCGAAAATTCAGAATAGTCCACAACCGTAAAACTCCCGGAGCCGGCCGGAATTTGAGAAAGCAAAGAGTCGCTGATCGTGCCGGAAGGCGGAAGCGAAACGAAAGCCACGCCGCGCAATTCTTCGATTTTTTTGTTGGCCACATGATAAGCGACATTCTGATAGCGGAGCTTTTTCGTCAGCGTGGTAGTATTTAAGGCAACCGCATATAAGGCAAACAAAGCCACCAGCACCCCCATACTAACAACAACCTCCACCAGGCTCAAGCCTTTTTGTTCGCGTAACAATTTTTTGCCCTTTTTCATAAATTATCCAATATTTTGGGTTAAATTATAGATCGGAGAGATTAGGGCAATCGCCAAAAATCCGACCACCGCGCCGATAACCATCATAATGACCGGCTCCAGAATAGACGAGAGATTTTTCATGGTTTGGTCAACTTCCGCTTCATAAAAATTCGCCACTTCGGTCAACACCGCGTCAGTCGTGCCTGATTCCTCGCCCACCTCCATCATTTGAATTACCAAATTCGAAAATAATCTTGGTTGTCGCACAAACGCCGCGGTTAGGGGCGATCCCATTTTTACCTTATTCGAGGCTTCGGCGATAGTTTTTTGATAATAAACATTGGCGACCACGTGGGAGGAAACTTCCAGCGCTTCCACGATCGGCATGCCGCTTTTGATTAGAGAAGCAAGCACTCGAGTAAATCGCGCTAAATTGACCTTGATCACGATATTTTTTAAAACCGGCAGATAAAAAACGACTTTGTGTAGAACTTTTTTTCCAGCTTCAGTCGTTCGCCAATAAACGAACATCGCCAGCAGTAAAATTATTAATAGCAAAACAATCACTCCATAATGTGCGAACAAATCCACCACCCCGATGACAATCCGAGTCATGAGCGGCAATTTCGCGTTCAAATCTTTGAAGGTTTCGGTCAGTTTGGGTAAAACAAAAGTAAACATCAAAAATCCAACAATGCCCAACGCGACCAAAACAATAATCGGATAAGTCATGGCGCCGCGGGCCTTCGACACTAAATCGTAATCCCGCTGCATCTGATCAGCAAGATAAGTTAGGTTCTGGTCGAGTGTGCCTGACATTTCTCCGACCCGAACCATGCTGATGAAAATCGGGGAAAAAATATGCGGGTATTTGGCCAAAGAATCAGCCAAGGCCGTGCCGCCCTCAACCGTCCGAGCAATGTCAGAAACCACCTTGGCAAACTTCGGATTTGGCGTTTGGACGGATAAAATTTTCAGACTACGGGCCAATGGTAAGCCGGCCTTGGTCATTACCCCCAAATTTTTAATAAAAGTGATTTTATCCAACAGCCTGACCCGGCGGAAATATTCCGTCAAAACCTTCAGATCAAAGCTTTTCGTGATTGGCTTAATCGAGGTTGGAATCAAGCCTTGGGCGCGCAATATTTCTACCACTGCCCGTTCATTGATTGCAGACATGACATCTTTTTGAACTGCCCCGGCTTGGTTTCTGGCGATGTAATTATACTCAGGCATATAAATAAATCAGAAGTTAAAAGTCAAAAGTTAAAATTAAAAACTTTTTATTTTTAAATTGCAATTTTGATTTTTGCATTTTGCCTTTTGAATTTTTATTGGTCCTTACTTACTCTCACCACCTCTTCAATCGTGGTTTTACCTTGAATGCATTTGATAAATCCATCCTGCCACATCATAATCATACCTTCTTCAATCGCCTTGTCCTGAATCTGACTGGTCGGCGCCCGTTTCATGATCAAATCCTGAATGGACAAACTGACTTCCAGCACTTCAAATATGCCTTTCCGTCCGCGATAGCCGGAATGGCCGCATTTATCACACCCGGCGCCGCGATAAAAAGTCAGCTCCGTCAAACTTTTAGTCTTGGGGGGGATAAATTTCTCCCGTTTCATGACCTCCAGCAAATGATCGATGTTATATTCTTTTTTTAAATCAGACTCATATTCGGGTTCGATTTTGATTTCTTCGCGGCAATCCTGACAGACTTGACGGGTCAAACGCTGACCGACGACGGCATTGACCGTTGAAGCAATCAAATAAGGCTCCACTCCGATATCTAAAAGCCTGGGAAGCGCCCCGGCGGAATTATTCGTGTGCAAGGTGGAAAGCACCACGTGGCCGGTCAGTCCTGCGTGCACCGCTTCTTCGGCGGTTTCAGAATCCCGAATTTCTCCGATCATGATGATGTTGGGATCCTGACGAAGGAGGGAGCGCAAACCCATGGCAAAAGTTAAACCGATTTTAGGATTGACCTGCATTTGGTTGATCCCTTCGATCCGATACTCGATCGGGTCTTCGATCGTCGAAATATTCACGGCCTTGGTGTTGAGCATGGAAAGAATCGTATAAAGCGTGGTTGATTTGCCGCTGCCGGTGGGACCGGTGACCAAAAGCGCGCCGTGCGGTTTTTTGACATTACGAACAATCACTTCGTAGTTTCGATGGATGAACCCCAGTTCTTCCAATGTTAACGCTTTCGTTGATTCATCCAGCAGACGCATGACGACTTTCTCCCCGTCAAATACCGGGATGACGGACACGCGGAAAGAAATATTATACTCGTCTTTCTGAACCTTGAACCGCCCATCTTGCGGCAAACGGTGCTCATCGATTCTAAGATTGCTGATGACTTTAATTCTGGCAATCAAAGCCGGTTGAATCACTTTCGGCAGAGTCATAACATCATGCAATACGCCATCAATCCGGTAACGAACCATGACTTCTTTTTCTTGCGGTTCGATGTGAATATCCGACGCTTTTTCGAAAATCGCGTACTCCAAAAGCGTGTCCACCACGCGCACTACCGGGATTTCCTCGGCCATTTCCTTCAATTTCTCGGTCACCGAAGCGGAATCCGTCAGTTCGCCCTTTTCTTGTTTGGAAACAATTTTGGCAAATTCGGCTTCCAAGCTGGTGTGATATTGTTTCAGCCCATGCTCCAACGAACTGCGACTGACCAAAAAAGGGATTACTTGCAAGTCAGTTTTTTTCTTAATCGCGTCCCGGGTTTCCAAATCGTTCGGGTCTGTCATCCCCAGATTCAACTTGTCTTTTTCTTTGCCAAACGCGATCACTTCGTGCCGCCTGGCGATTGGTTCTGGAACCAACAATAAAACTTCTTTGGGAATCTGGCCCATCTTTTTCAAATCAACATATTCCACGTCAAAAAAAGCTGAAGCAATCTGGGTTAATTTTTCTTCATCAATAATTTTCTTATCAATGAGTAAATCCTCGACCGCTTCCCGTTTCTTTTTGGCCTCGTCTAAAAACCCGGTCCAACTGGCGGCGGTGACAATTTTTTTGCCAATCAAAGCTTTTTTCAATTGTTCGGGATCGAAAGCCATATTATATTAAATCTCAATTATCAAAATCCAATATTCAAACAAATTATAAATATCAAACCTCAATTTTTAGAATTGCGAATAATGGCCGCAAGAATTAGATTTAATTCTTGGCCTTCTTGTAACAATTTTTCAATTATCGGCTTATCTGTAGGAAACATATACAGTATTAACTTTAGCCAATACCTAGTTTCTCTGGCTTCTTTTTTGGCGATAGCAATTTTGTTTATAAAATCTTTCTTCGAGTTCGCTTCGTTAGCTTCACATACATTTGCGCCAATACTCGTTGCGGATCTGATTAACTGGCTAATCATCGGGGTACTTATTGGGTCTCTATTTAATTTTCTTAAGAAATCGATAATGTCTTGACTAAATTTAAGGCATCAATCTTCGAGATCAAATTTTTTATTTGACTTTTGATCATTTTTCAATTGAACTTTGTTTGAATTTTGAACATTGATCATTGGTATTTATTTCAAATGACTAAAAACTTGCATTTATTATAGCAAAAACTGGCCAATTCGTCAAAAATTAAAACGCCTCGCTACATTGGAGGCGTTTTAATATTAATTTTTGTTTTATGGAAGCTTATTGAACAGTGCCGCCTGATGCGTAGGCGCTTAAGCTGACATTGATGGCGTTCGAAGTTTTATATCCGCGGGTAGTTAAGTCAGAGGCAGAAGAGAACATCATTTTTTTGCCATCAGAAATGATGTAATATACTCCGCCATCTAAGACCAATGTACCATCGCGGAATTTCACCAAAGCGCCTTCAGCCAAAGCTTTATCAGCCGCGTTTGCGGTGACTACTTTGGATAGATTAAATCCGTAAGTGTTGAATACTGCCATGGATTCAAATCCTTGGCGAGTATTGCCGCGAACCCACCAAACCGTCTGACCATCCAAAACTAATGCGCCGTCTGGGTGAGCCAGTGCGGCATCACCAATCGGATCCCCGCTTGGATAATCTGAAAGGTTGATTTTTGGCAAGTTAGCAAAGTTATAACCTAACGCTGTAAATACGGATGCGGAAACAAATCCGCGTTTGGTTGCTCCTGTGCCAACCATATAGACTGTCCGGTTATCAGCAAGATCCAAGACCAGAGTTCCTTCCAAGGCTTTTTGGACGAAAGTTGATTGCGGCAAGGCCATGTCTTGCGCATTAGCCGCTACGGCTTGGCCAAAACTGTAACCATGAGAGAGATATTCAGCCGCATCTCGGAATCCGTATCGGGTCCCATCTTTGATCAGATAAACTGTTCCATTATCTATAATCAAAGTTCCATTGGGATGTCCTGAGCTGGCCGTGGGAGGCAAAACTGGTGGTGTGGGTGGTGGTGGCGTTCCTCCGCCTCCACCGCCGCCTCCGCCGCCGCCACTGCCACTAGAACAAGCGCTAGAACCAGGAGTGATCGTAATAACCTCAGCACCGCCAGCAGGAGCGGCAATAACCACGGTTTGGGCATTCACACCATTACAAGTCGCAGTTGTAACACTGTCAACAGATTCTCCAGTAGTGGCCAAACTCCTGTTGGATGAGATCACGGTAAAGGTGTCGCTAAGAGGAACAGTCACGACAACTGTAGTTGCGTTGACCACCAGGGTCGTGGCCGAAGAGCCGTTTTGGATGACAAAGTTGATCGTGCCATCAGTGAATGTGATGGGCTGGTCAGCAGTCCATTCCAGAGCAGCGCCAAATGCAGTCCCTGCGAAGGCTAAGCTCATGCCTAATCCCAACACTGTAGACAGTGCAATCAGCTTCGCCCTAAGTGTATTTTTCATAGGCATAATAGTTAATTATTTACCCCGTTAGAGGTCCGTTAGAGAGATTACCTCTAACGGGGTTAAGGATTAGTTAAGCTTAGGCAGGATCGTTACAGGTAAGCGAAACGGCCGCCGCTCCGTTGCTTGAGCCAATATACCACTGAACACCGTCGGAACGAATTTCAACAAAGTCACCCAAATCTTCCACACCATCTTCGAATGTGATATTGTCTTCGTCGTCGCAATCAACAACCGCGCCTTCAACAATCAGACTGCCTTCAATGGCACCTTCCTCCGCGGCGGTGATAACTGCATCCGTACCGAATGCAACAGACACCACAAACCTATAGTTAACACCATTAGCTGTAGTTACATCCGGAAGGGTGTAGGCAGCGCCAGTAGTTGAAATGTAGAATGTTTTACCAGATTCGTTAATACCTAATGCTTGAACGCCTGTTATCGTCTCGGTTTCTTCAAACAGACGAATACCGGCTGTTGCGTTACCAAGCAAGAGTATTGATCCTGCGGCGCCAGTTAGAGTGAAGTCATCTCCTGTGGTCAGGATAAGATCTCCATCGGTACCTGTAACTGCGATCGTTAAGTCTTCCGCATCAGCGTTAGCCGCAACTGAAATGTTGGAAGCAGCTGTTGCCCCCGTAACATCAACGGAAAGGAAGGTCACAGCATCAAGAGTGGCGCCTAACGTCGCATCTAAGTCTAATCCGCCGCCAGTGGCAACCAGGTTGATGCCATCAGCAGTCGCCAAGTTGGATGTCAGGGTTATTCCGCCAGCACTGGAGGTTAAAGCAATAGCACCAACAGCAGTACCCAGAGTGTTGGTGACAACGATGGTTTCGGAAGTGCCACCATTGGAGGTAAGGGTAATAGCGAGTGCCGCGTCTTCAGTTGCATCGATATTCACTGAACCGCCTGTGTTAGTGATGGAGATGTCTTCACCAGCCTCACCAGTGGTTGAGATGTCGATGTCAGCATTAGATGTGATGTCTATACCACCAGCCGCAGTTGAAGCACTCAAAACGATTGCGTTGGCCGCGGCTTCGGTGGCAGTAATATTTACTGAACCACCAGTATTAATTACATCGATGTCTTCGGCGGTTGCGCCAGAAGCCAAGATGTCAATTCCACCAAGAGTTGATTCAATCACGATTGAATCAACGGCAGATTCCGTGGCGTTAAGTATGATCGAACCACCAGTGTTTGTTAGGCTGATGTCCTCACCAGCAGCGCCAGTTGTGGTTATGTCAACATCAGCATTAGATGTGATGTCAATACCACCGGCAGCAGTTGAAGCGCTCAAAACAATAGCATCGGCAGCGGCTTCGGTGGCTGTAATATTTACTGAACCACCAGTATTAGTAACATCAATGTCTTGGGCTGCCGCGCCAGTTGCGGCAATGTCTATGCCGCCGGCTGAAGCTGTGATTTGCAGAGCGTCAGCTTCGGTTCCGGATGATGCAAGGATTAAGCTGGAGTCAGTAGCGCCAGTAACTGAAACTGTGAAGTCTTCCGCATCCGAGCCTGACGTTAGGGTTAATAACGTATCATCAACCGCCGTCAGAGTGAATGCGCCGTCGCTAGTCTGAGTAAGAGCGCCGAAAGTCAGCGCCGCCAAGGCCGAAGTCGCCACCAACGCGAACGCAAACACCAAAACAGAAACCATCAAAATTTTCTGTTGTTGGGTTCTTAAAAAAGAAACTAATTTTGTCATATTTTTTAGTTTAGTTAATTGTTTATTTACTTATGTAGCTTGTTTTTAGGTATCTCCCTAAATCGACCTTAAAAAAATTAGGGATTATTTATTTTATTAACATGCCAAAACAATGGCATGGTTAATTGCCAAAATTAAATGAGCTTGGGGTATCTCACGTTTTTGTCTTGTTTTCATCCGTAATAATTATCCACAATCCACAAATATCCTAACATAAAAGGTAAAAAGAGTCAAAACATGTGAATATTTTTGAAAACATAGAACTAGGAACTCAGCCGTTCAATTTCTCCTTCATAAAGATCCTTATTTTCCGGGTAGCTTTCCGCGGCTTTTTGCCATTGTTGAATAGCTCCGGCTTTATCCCCAATTGTTTCTAAATACCTGGCGTAATCCGTATAAATATCCGTTTTTTCTCTGACTGCTCCTTCGGCTTGACCGTATAACTCTCGGATTTCCGACTCTGGCCGATCAAATTTCTCAATTTCCAAAAGAATATATTTCTTCCAGGCATCCGGGTTATTGGCATTCAGCCGCAGTGATTCCCGGATACTGCTTTCGGCGCTCTTAAAATCCTCCATCTCAAAATATACTAGATGCAAATGGATATAAATATTAAAATTTTCCGGGTTTACATCTGCCGCTTGCAAAAAAACATCGCGGGCAAAAGCCAACTTGCCCAGTCCAGAAAGCTGAACTGCTTTGTAAATCAAAGCATCGGATTTGGCCTGATTGTCTTGTGCTTCGGCGATAAATTTTTTGGCTTCAATGAGTCTGTCCTCATAAATTTTTCGGTCTTCATCACTAAGCTTACGGTCCACTTCCTCAATAAAATTTGCTTCTTGTTTCTGGTTTTGCCAAGTCAAATAGCCCACTATTGCCCCGACTAAAATTAGACAAATTATTATCCCGAATATAAGCTGTTTGTTCATAGAATCTCCTTTGTCATTCCGGACGATCCGGAATCTTTTGCCTGTAAATTTTAGCAAAAAAACCAAAGCCTTTCAAACATTAAGCAGCAGCTATTCCCCCCTGGAATAGGAGGGGCTTGAGAATTAGGCTAAGCGGGGTGGTAGAGACAAGACCCTATCATCTACCCCTCTTAATCTCCCCTATTCTAGGGGAGAAACCCTAGCGCTTTAGTTTAGGTTGCAGTTATTCCCCTCCTAGAATAGGAGGGGAACTTGAGAATAAGGTCAAGCGGGGTGGTAGAGACTCAAGGGAGATGCTTTGAAATTTTATCAATCACACCATCTATGCTCTCTGAAATCTCTGTATTAGTAAATCGAATAACTGTAATATTTTGAGAAGATAAAAATTTCTGCCGGTTTTTGTCATAAACTTTCGCCCTATCATCAATAAAATGAGAATCACCATCCAATTCTATAGCCAATCTTAGCTTAGGACAGAAAAAGTCGAGTATATATTTCCCAACGCTGTATTGCCTCCGGAACTTATAATCCTTAAGATTCTTGCCTTTCAAATAATACCAGAGTACTTGCTCGGATTGTGGCATATTATTACGAAAGCTCTTGCGCCTAAGCTTCAATCGTTGACTGTTATATAAATATGGCATGTATCTCTACCCCTCTTAATCTCCCCTATTCTAGGGGAGAAATCCTAGCGCTTTAGTTTGGGTTGCAGTTCTTCCCCTCCTAGAATAGGAGGGGAACTTAAGGGTCAGGCAAGGCGGGGTGGTAGAACTACTCTACCCCTCCTAACCTCCAGCCCCCGGTGGCCGGTGAGGGAGGGGATTTCTGTTCCAGGGGAGGAACAACCGCAGGATAACGCTTCCCTAAATTATACCAAACCAAAACCCCTCCACTGGCTGTGGAGGGGTTAGGTTTACCCGGTAGTTCCCGCCCGAGGCGGGATACTACTAGGACAATTATTCTCGTCTTTCGACTTTGCTCAAGACGACCTCGAGCATAGCCGAGACGGTCGTAATTGCCTGTCCCGTAGTGAAACGAAGTTTCTACTACTGGGACGAACTTACAACATTAGGTTGGAGGTAGCAAAGTCCATGTGGCAGTTGGCAAGAACTTCAACAGATTGTCGTTTGTCCAATCTGCTGTGCCAGTGTCATGGCTTGACGCAGACCTATCACTCCAGAGGAACGCCGTATCATTGACTGTAGTATCGTTCTCACGAGTATCCGCAATGTCATTTGCAGCGTGAGCCAGATAGGTCTCGATACTTGCAGAGACGAAGTCTCCGGTGCCGATAGTTCCACCGACTGTTGCGCGAATCTCGTAAGTCTTAGAGCTACTTATAGCTTCTTCGACGTTGTCGTCAATAGTGACGCCAACTAGAATCAGCAATTCGCAAGTCTCATCCTCGGTATCGCAAGTAGTAGCAGTTCCGCTATTATCGGCATTTTGGATTGTTTCAGCGGCTGTAACTTGATTGTTAGCGCCGCCTGTGACATCCCAAATGCTGAACGCAGATAAAGCTGGGCCTGTAGCACCTGACATGGTAATCTCTACCATTGCCTGCTTCCAAGCAATAGTTCCTGTGCCATTGGTGTTCACAGTAAACTTAGCAATCACCCTGGTTCCTGCGGCCAAGAGTGTATCAGCCAAGCTCACGTAAGTAATGGTTGGAATTGCCTTGTAAACATACATGACATTGCCTGCGGGATCGGCTGAAGCTTCGGTGACCGCAGCTGACGTGCCTTGTGAATTTCTGCGAGTGGCAGAAGTCAAGGTAGTCAAAAGCGATGAAGCAGAAGTTCCCCCGCCTACTCCAACACTTGCCATGGTAAGTTCAACTGTCAACACGGCATTGCTGTTGGCAGCAACAGGGACTGACACATTGTTGAAGGTTGTGGTAGCGGCTGCGGGTTTGCTAGCAACTACCGTAGAACCATTCTTAAGAGTAACGGTACTCACAGCTGAAACATTAGCAATTGTGAAGATAATATCTGTGACAGTAAAACTGTCATAGAGTGATTCAAACTTCCAAGCGCCGGTGACTTTTGTGCCGGAATCATCAACCAAAATAGATGCTGGGGCTGACGCGTCTAGAGAGACTGTCAGAGTGCCATCTTCGATGGTGATGGTTTGTCCGGTAGCGCCGTTGTCAGTAGCAACGGTATCAGAGTCAACGTCCGCATAGACAGTAGTGCCGGATCCTGCGGTAATACCGGTGACACGCATGTAAGTAATCATGGTGTCATCGCTGCCGGCGGCAGCAATGCTTGAGCCGAGGGTGGCCCAAACTTCAACCGTTAAGCTTCCATCTATCGGAAGCGTTTCGCTGATTGACCAAGAATTGGCCAACGAGGTGATTGAACCGTCAGCAACCGTTCCTTTGATGGAAGTGGTCTTGCTGCCGTATTTGACAAATACGTTGCTAAGATCGCTTGAAGGATCAAACGTACCGTTACCGGCAAAGCCGATGGCGATAGTGTTGAGGTTCACAGCTTCGGTGGCATTGCCAGTTAAGTCAAACGAGGCCAGCTTGTAAGAGCTCTGAGGAGCAACTGTGCTCTGGGCAGGATAGCTTGGAGTTGAAGCCAAGGCGATCGAACCGGAAGCAATAGTTAAGCTGTTGGCATCGACTTCCGCCGAAGGAACAGCCAGGGTGCCCAAAGACACTTGTGGCACGGCATTGCCTGAACCTGCAACCAAAGTAGCCTGAACGGTTGTCGTGGTTAAGAGCGCGACTTGGTTGGTGTCTTCATTGTCAAAGATGTCGGAGCGGAATTCCACGGTGGCCGGGCTTCCTGGGTTAACCATGAAGTTAACCGTGAAGCTCTGTCCGGTAGCAGCGGAGTCAACAGCAGCCACATGGGTGGTTGACCCATATTGCGCGCCATTAATCATCACGCGGCCGTTGCGGAAGGTATTGTCGGCATCAGTGCCGTTGACATCAATACCAACAGTCAGGGTTTCGATCTTCACTGCTTCACCGTAGACCGTGACGGTCCAGGTGCCCAATGAGACATCGGATCCGCCAACTGTTACGTTGTTTGCTTGTGAGGTTGAGGCCTTAACCACAGTCACAGTGCCTGCGTTTACCGTAAAGGCAGCTGGATCGTATGGGAAGGCATCGCCCGTGGCCGTAACCACTGGAGCGGCATTGTATTGGCTGTCGATAACCTTGACGTCATAAGCGCCGCGCAGCGACATCTGGACTGTACGTCCGGATCCGCCAATTACGTCAGCGATAACTTTAAGCACACGGGAACCGGTAGCCAAAGTTTTGCTTAGAACGAAGGTAACGTAACCATTGGCATCCAAGGATACTTGGGAGGCTACTTCCACGCCATCAACAAACAATCGGAAATTCTTAATGTCTACTGATTGTATGGAACCGATTTGGCGCAGGGCCAAACGGGTCAGAACGACATCACGGGTGGTAACAGATATCGTTCCCTGCCAGACATTGATGTCTGTGCCTGGATCTGTATCACCAGAGCCGGTAGGAGCAGTGCTTAAGTCAGCGCCTGCCAAAGTGGCTGTGGCGATCGTGTGATTGTTGCCAGATATTGGCAACCCGCCAACAGAACCGGACGAGAGAGTCACGGCAGTCAGCCTAACACCAATAGTTTCACCGGCAGTAGCGGCCATATCAGCTCGGGCAGAAATAGTCTTGCTGCCGCTTACTGAAAACAAACCGCTTGAATTGCTGAAATTGATCATGCTTCCGGAGGTGACAGAGGCGGCATCAGTGACTCTTACATCGCCATCAAACAGATAAACGTTTGAAAGTGAAGTATCAGCTGAAATGCCGGTTCGCTGCATAGTAACGGCGGTTACAATGCCTGATCCTGTAAACACGAAGTTTGCAAGAACGGCTTGTGACTCGTCGTTGATCAAGGTTGTAGAGGCAGGGCCAGCTAAGGTAACGTTGATGCTACCTGTTGGGGTCGGTGCTTGCGCACAACCCGCGCGGGCAGCTACTACGCCTTCGTTGGCAGCAGCAGTGTCAGCGCTATTTGCTGCGATTACTTTCGCGAAACTCCAACCATAGGAATTAAAGACGGTCATATCAGGCACGCCCATTCTTCCTGTTGCTGTCATCTTCCAGATAGTACCAGAAGCATTGACTAACACTCCGGCGCCATGGCGCTCGGTCGCGTTGTCTAGATTGGCACCTGTCGGCAGATCAGCAAACGTATTGGCAGGAGCAGATTGAATATTGGAGAAG
>MFER01000012.1:57527-60685 GCA_001777655.1 Candidatus Doudnabacteria bacterium RIFCSPHIGHO2_02_FULL_43_13b | reverse complement strand
GCCTGTGGTAAAGCCTCTTTTTTGTCCACCGGTTACTAAGTAAACGAGTGGATCGGATGGCCCTTTAACTAAGGTGCCATCAGCATAGGTCATAATAGGACCCACTGGCAAAGCCACATCTTCTGCCGACGCGGTAACAACTTGTGAGAAGTTGTAGCCGTGTGACATAAAGACTTCAGCCGAGGTAAAACCTCTTCGAGTGCCGCCGGTTACCAACCAGACAACACCGCCAGAGAGCACTAAACAACCATCAGAATGAACAGCTGCGGCAGCGAATTGCGGAATCATGCCAACCGAGGCCCACAAGATTGTGGAGGCAGCAAGACCGGCAGCAACCGCTTTCCGAGCTTTCGAGGATAATTGCATTGTATTCTCCTGTTTAAAAAATCATCCGTAAGGGGCGGATTAATTATTCATATGAGACAATCAATCCTAATTTACAAACAATTTGATAAACAATTGATTAATTCTTGTCCCATCGAATGACGGGATCTTTTTTGGAATTGCTTAAGCTTATGAGGCCGAAAGCAGCTTAACCATACGTTAATGACAAAGACCGACCACTCCCTCACATTCTTCTACAAGGATTTCTCTATGTAGAATGTGAGGGACAGTGTCTTGGTATGATTAAGAATTCCAACAAATTAGACTGAATCTGCAGGCTTACAGTTACAACAATTGTGTGAATAACTTTTACGATATTAAAGCTGGCAGTCAGACCCGATAAAATTGCCCAACCTTAGCCAAAACTAAGCATTAAAAAACCACCACAACCTTGGTAGATAATGGTAGTCTATCAGCTAATATATTTGGTTAAGCCTAGGTGGAATTTCATCGAGTTTCTATATTATGAATAAAACTTTCATTTTTGTCAAATCTAGAAATTCTGGAGCGGGTAGCGGGAGTCGAACCCGCGCCTTCGCCTTGGAAGGGCGACATAATACCGTTATACGATACCCGCACTATTTACCCAAAAAATATTTCTTAGCGAGGGCATGCGTTTGGAGAAGAATTGTGAGGCCTTTCCAATGGCCGAACACTTAGTCCCGCGTTGAGCGGGACGTCTTCGACAAATGCATGCCCGAGCAATCTTGGTCGGGGTGCTGGGAATTGAACCCAGTCTATCCCGCACCAGTTTATTTTAATTTCTACTACTGGTCGGGGAGCCGGGAATCGGACCCGGTCTATCTGCTCCCAAAGCAGACGTACTACCGGTATACTACTCCCCGGCCAAAAGAAGAAATTAAAACTATATTTAATTATTAAAAACTGGTGCGGGACGTACAACTCTACCGGTATACGACACCCCGCCTTCGCTAAAGCCCCAAGCCCGTAATATAGAACTGCCTAATTATATAAAAAAACCGCCCCGCAGTCGAGGCGATTTTTTTGTCCCGAAAACTATTCAGAGAAAAAATCCCAATCCCAACCGCCATCACGACCGCCATCATCATCCGATGCAGGACCAAGAATCTCTGCTAATTCTTCAAAAGACGGCAAATCGGGTGGGAAAATCAAAACCCTATCTTCAAAATCTTCAGGAAAAGTCTCGCCGGAAACTATCCCCGCCACCAATCCCCCTGACTTAGGTACTACCATCGATACTGCTCCGCTAATGTTACAGTTATTAAGGATCCTTTGCTCCATTTCGTCTGAAGAATCAAATGCAAGAGACCTAAGATAACCGCCGGGCTGACATGGAGTTAAATTCCTGCCAAAGATTTGGTTTTTCACCCATGGTTTTTGTTTCCTGTTTAATTATTTTTTTTATCTGACCGCGTCTTTCAAATTTTTGCCGGCGCGGAATTTCGGCACCTTGGTCGCGGCGATTTGAATTTTTTGAGCTGGGTTTTGGGGATTCACTCCCATGCGCGCTGATCTGGTCATGACGACAAACGAACCAAAGCCGGAGATGTTCACTTCCTGGCCGGCTTTCAGCGATTCAATCACGACATCCACAAACCCGTGTAAAATTTTCTCGGCTTCGCTTTTGCCAACATCTAATTTGGCGGCGAGCGCATCAATTAGTTCATGTTTATGCATGGCTTGGTGATGTCTTAATGATGTAGCGATACCAATCTACGAATGCATACTAATTATACTAATAGTTAAAGCTTTATTTATTAGTATCATTAGTAAATTAGTATATTCGAATCGATACATTCAATATAGCAAAATGGCTAGGCTTTGCCAACCTCAGCTGCTTCGCCGGCTTTCTTCACGTCATCCGGTAACTGCTTGTATAAAGTGCCCAAAACACCATTAATAAACTTACCGCTGCTCTCCCCGCCAAAGGCCTTGCCCAATTCCACTGCTTCGTTAATCGCCACTTTCGGCGGCACCTCGTGGGCAAACATCAGTTCATAAATTCCCAATCGCAGAATGTTGCGGTCAACCACTGTGATTTGATCCAGCGGCCACTCCGGCGCGGTTTTGACGATGATCTGATCTATTTCTGCCATGTGCTGTTCGACCCCTTTGATTAAATCAAAAATAAAGCCGGAATCATCCAGACCCGGCGCAAACTGCTTGACATTATGTTCGACAATTTTTGAAAGCGGTCTGACGCGGTCGTTAAAATCCCACTCATAGAGCGACTGCATTACGATGGTACGGGAGAGATGTCTGTTGGCCATGAATTTCAAATTATTAATTTTGAATTTCGATTCAAATTCGAATATTATAATTTTAAAAATTCATTCGAAATTTTTAATTCAAAATTGGAAATTATTTTTTTGCCTTAACCTTCTGTGTTTTGATTTTCAAAACTTGCCTCCCCTTGTAGTAGCCGCAGTTTTGGCAAACCTCATGCGGCATGGCCGGAAAGCTGCAATTCTGACAAACTGAAAGATGGCTCGCAGTCAGATAATCATGTGATCGGCGTTGGTTGCGCCCAGATCTAGTCTTATGTTTTTTTGGTACAGCCATAAAATTTTCGCAGAAAATTTTACCCCGAGCGAGCGTTAGCGAGCCGAGGGGTTATTCATTAATTTATCTAGTTATCCCGCTTCAAAACTTTATCATAAAAAAATCCCCGAGTCAATCGGGTTTATTCTCATTTTTTTATTTCTTAAGCGAGCGACCCACCCCTCAACTGCCGATGACAGGAGAGATTAGCCTAATTGAGTAAACAATCAGATTAACCTTCATCGGCAGAT
>MFER01000012.1:49842-57517 GCA_001777655.1 Candidatus Doudnabacteria bacterium RIFCSPHIGHO2_02_FULL_43_13b | reverse complement strand
ATGTGAGAGCACATCATTCCCGTTTGTGAATACTTGCCACGCCGCGCGCGGCAAGTTCGGCTTCCCGACGCGATGACCATCGCGCCTGGTGATGGGCCACGCTGCGCAGGTAACCGGCGACAATGAGGATTCCCATCGCCGCCAGGAACAGGCCAATGATGATGATTCCGCCGACCGTCATCATGGCACCACCGGATGCGTCGCCAGGTAGACGACCGTGGCGATGAATAAAGCGGCGATCAGTAATTCGATCGCATCGGTTGCCTTCCGCCAGAAGTGGCGGTCGAACGCCCGGCGGTTGCGGGGCGGGAATGAGAGATCAAACCGCTCGGTGAACCGAAGCGGCTGATTATCATTCATCCAGTATACAGGCATGACTCCCTCCTTATGGGAGATAAAAGGGACACCCATTGTCCCACCTCTGAACTCAAGTCACGTATCACGTAACATGTAACACGTATTAAACTTAAATTCAAGAGTGGAACAACTCTATGTCATTGCGAGTGGTCCCGATTTATCGGGACCACGAAGCAATCTCTACGAAGAGATCGCCACGCGACTGTCAAGGTTAGTGCTAAAAATGAAAAACAGTCGCTCGCGATGACAGACTAATATTTTTGAAAAACCTTCCTATCCTCTGCCCCTCACATTCTTCACAATGGACTTCTCCAAGTAGAATGTGAGGGGCAAGGGAAGGGAGAGAAGCAGCAGAACCAGAGGCGGCTCTGAATGCTTCGCTCGTCTTACAAACCTTCCTCCTACTAGCTAGCGAGCCGTTGCGCCGAACGTCAGCAGCGCCTGGATCTGTTGGCCGCTGAGATTTAACTCGACGGTCACCGGGATATCACTGCCCTTGTCCAGAGCGGTGAAAACAATGACCTTCCGATTCGGGCCCCGATCCTCGAAACGCAGCGTGCCATGCGGATCGCCATCGAACCGAAAATCTGCCTTCGCCATCACACACCTCCTGCGCCATTGGCGCTGAAAACGAAACAAAAAACTGTCCACCTGCCCCGATTTTAACATCGGGGTTGCATCCCTTCCGCTATCCTCAACTTATAATACGTTAACGTATTATAAGTTCAGAACACTGGAAGGAGAACTGTTGGCGCAGTTCTGGTGGGTCGCTTATGATAGCGACCCGGCTAGTAAACTTACAACCGCCGCCAAGCGGTTTGGGAACTTCCTCCTACTTCTCCTTCTCGATCACGCCGACCCGGTTGCCGTCAAGGTCGACCAGGAAATCAGCGATCGTCTCGACCGAGTCTTTCGGGTCGACCGCATACGTGCGCCACGGCCCCTCTTTGAGCCAGGCGCAGACCAAACCCTTGGTCTCACCGGCTTGGTTATTGGCGACTTCGTAGCGCTGAAGCCCGGCGCTGTATTGCAACAGTCGGACCTCCACTGCACCGGTAGCACGAAGTTTGACGTCGCCACCAGCGAACGTCCCGTTTACGACGAGCACCAGGACCACTACCGTAATCCCGGCGAACATTCCGGCGAAGAACTTCTCCATCACACACCTACCTCCGCGCTCATGGCGCTAAAACGAACCAATTCCATTATCCTCGGAGTGAGGACGCTGGCAAAATTAGCCTTCGCAGGCCGACGGGCCGAGAACGCAGGTCGCAAATTCAGCAGAATTTGACGACCGATAATTTTGCCAGGGTCCGAGCGTATTGCGTCCACAACTCTGAATACTTGCGTTAGCTTTACGGCAAAATTACATCCGTGCTTGACTCATAAATATTCAGAATAGTGGAAACAAAAAGGAAACGATGGAGGGAGGTGAAGGCTTGGAAGCCTATCACCCCCTCCCTTCGGCCTTAGGCCCCCACGCGCCGGGGCGTGAAGCGGCGGGCGTTCTTCGGCATCAAGTGTCGAAAGAAGCCAGCGACCCGCTCCCGCGCGCTGCGGCGGGAGACCTTGACCGGAACGGTCATCTTCTGCTCCGGCGCCGCGTAGGCTGGCCGGATCGTGCTGCGGAACATGGCGGCCGCCACCTTCCGCCCCTGTTCCCTGCGCTTGGCGCGCTGGGAGGTCGGGATCGCCTCGCCGGTTGCGGCGGGCTTGTTGCGACGGCGGGCGAGGCGCTTCTCGTAGGCGACCTGCGCGCGCTGGCAGGCAATCCGGAAGTTCAACACACGGCGGTGGGGTGCACTCATGGTCTCCTCCTGGAGATAATCGGGAAACTATTTCCCTTCCTCTGCCCCTCACATTCTTCATAATGGATTTCTCCAAGTAGAATGTGTGGGACAAGGGAAGGGCCGGGACAACAAGCGAAGAATCGCTTGCCGTCCCGGGTAAATCACCGCTCGTCGTAGAGCGGGGTCCGGTCGCGACGCTGCCACCAAGCATCGCGGGGGCCGTCGACGTTCGGCATCGGTGTGCCGTGCACCGCGAGCATCTGCTCGCGGAATCGCACCGCCGCCTCGTGATCGCTCTGAACCTCGCCGAGTGGGCGGGGCTTGACCATCCCCATCTTGCGGGCGATGAACAATGCCGCACGTTTGGCACGACGGAAGTTCGGGGCGTCAACCTCCACGAGGGTGACAGGAAGAAGAGGATTCGACGACGAGACGACGGGCAGACGGAACATCATAGAGCCTCCTTCAGGCTTGTGGGTTTTCGGGACTTTTGTTTTCAGAATGCTGGGTACTTAAAGCTTGGTTGCTTTGAGGGCAATTCAATTGATTTCCCTGCGTAACCAATTAAGTGCCCAACATCCTGCTAACAAAAGCGGTAAGTGTTATTCGGCAGCGCTGCGCCAACGATAAACGGATAACGAATTTTCAATGTTCTCTGCTTTGAATCCATCGTTACTTCCACAATTCTGGGTGCAACTGATTGCTTTGAGGGCACATAAAGTGATTTCCCTGCTTAATCAAGTTAGTACCCAGAACCGTGGAAACAAAAAACCTTGCTTTAAGGAAAAATTAGTCCGCAAAGCAAGGCTTATGTTTGGACCAATTCGTTCCTGTTACGAATCGGGTAATTTATGAGTTTTAAATGATCAACCACTAAGTATACTCCCATTTGGCGATTTTGTCAATACTTGTCAATACTGTGGCCCCAATAATGGCTAAGATTGGCCACAAATAGTAATCAGTAAGGAGTAATAAGTAATAAGAAAACCAGGTTTTTAAGCCTGGTTTCGAATTCTAATTACTTTTTACTAATTACTTATTACTGGTCTAGTAGTCCATTCCCATGCCTGGATTCGGCATGCCAGCTGGAGCTTTTGGTTCCGGTTTGTCCACGACCACAGCTTCGGTGGTTAGAAGTTCGCCGGCGATTGAAGCGGCGTTTTGCAGAGCGGTGCGGGTTACCTTTAGAGGATCGATGATCCCTGCAGCAATTAAATCCTTCATTCCTGATTTCCAATTATTTGGATCAAATTGATCAAAATCAAACCCAAAGTTAGCATCAGATTTTTGCACTTCAGACAAAATTGAATTTTCTGAAAGACCAGAGTTTTGTGCCATCTGTTTTAGTGGCACCTCGATTGCCTTGCGAATGATCATCACGCCAGTGCGTTCAGTGGAATGAACCGAATTGGCAAACTCATCCAGCTTCGGCGCAATCTTGGCGAGCGCCGCGCCACCGCCGGCGACGATCCCTTCTTCAACCGCGGCCTTGGTCGCATTGAGCGCGTCTTCAATTTTAAATTTCTTTTCTTTCATTTCCGTTTCAGTCGCGGCACCAACTTTGATCACAGCAACTCCGCCGGCTAACCGAGCCAGGCGTTCTTGCAATTTTTCTTTTTCATAGGTTGAAGTGGTGGTTTTCAATTCGTTCTTAATCTGGACCACGCGGGTTTCGATATTTTTTCTATCCCCCGCCCCATCCACGATGGTGGTATTTTCCTTGGTCGCAATTACTTTCCTGGCCCGCCCCAGTTGTTCCATTTTGGCCGTATCCAGTTTGAATCCCAAATCTTCCGTGATCACTTCACCGGCAGTTAAGACCGCAATGTCCGCCAGCATTTCTTTTCGGCGATCGCCAAAGCCCGGAGCTTTGATGGCCAGGACGTTGAAAGTTCCTCGCAACTTGTTGAGGACGAAAGTTGTCAGTGCTTCCCCTTCGATTTCATCAGCGATAACAACCAGATCCTTTTTCCCGCTCTTGGCAACTTTTTCCAGCAGCGGCAGGATATCTTGGATGGAGGAAATTTTTTTGTCAGTAATTAAAATAAACGGTTCTTCCCAGACTGCCTCCATCCGCTCGGCATTGGTAATCATATAGGGTGAAACATATCCTTTATCAAACCGCATCCCCTTCACGACTTCTTTCTCCAGCCCGATCGTTTGACCTTCCTCTACTGTAATTACTCCGTCTTTGCCCACATCATTCATGCACGCGGCGATCAATTTACCGACCTCTGAATCAAGGGAGGAGATCGTGCCGACTTGGGCGATTTCTTCCGAAGTTTTGACGTCTTTTTTGACTTTCTTAAGTTCCTCAATCACAAAATTGACCGCCTTTTCAATCCCGCGGCGAATGGCCAACACATCGGCCGAATTTCGAAATTCCTTCCAATGCGCCAAAATCGCCTGGGCCAAAACCGTGGCCGTGGTTGTGCCGTCGCCTGCTACATCATTAGTTTTTTCCGCCACTTCTTTGATCAACGACGCGCCGACGTTTTGGAATTTATCTTCCAGTTCGATTTTTTTCGCAATCGTCACGCCGTCGTTGGTAATCGTCGGACTGCCATAGCCTTCGTCGAGCACCACATTGCGGCCTTTCGGCCCCAAAGTAACTTTGACGATGTTGGCCAGTTTATCGACGCCTTCCATAATTTTTTGCCGCGCCTCGTTTGAGCTTAGTATTAACTTTGCCATATTATTCTACAATTCCGAGGACATCCTCGTCCTTTAAAAATTTATAGTCGACTTTGCCTGCTCCGCCATCGACAGAGTTAAATTCCACTTCATCGCCCGCGTATTTGCCAAACAAAACTTTATCGCCGACTTTCAGCTTTAGTTTTTTAATTTTATCTCCTTCGCCGATGGCTATGACTTCGCCTTGCTCTTTCTTTTCTTTCTCGGCGGTGTCTGGCAGGACAATCCCCGACTTTGTCACGTCTTCTTGTCGTAAGGGCTTAACCAAGATCCGATCACCCAATGGTTTGATATTCATAAATATCCTTTCTAAATACCCCTCCTAACCTCCCTTATAAATAGGGGAGGAACAAAACGCTAAGGTTTTCGGTTCCCCTCCTATTTTATAGGAGGGGTTAGGGGTGGTATAAAATTTCTGATTAAAAAATGTCCGCTTGGACATTGACTATGTCTTATTATAAAACTTTCGAGAGGGCTTTGCAAGAGCCTTATGTTGTGGTATTCTAAGCTGTTCCGAAGAAGGAAGGGATGAAACAGCTAAAACCTAGGACTGAAATCGAGCTTCCGCTGGCATTGGGACACGATATACACAATGTTCCCAAACAGTTGCGACAGCTAGCTTCGAAGATCGAACGATTGACTCGACGAGGATTCCGGATCATCGCGATACCCCGCACCGAAGGACAGCACGATTGCTTCAGATTGGTACATTTGGAACGAGAGCAGGCAGAGGTCAGAAAAATAATTCAGAACTCGAAGCCGCGCTAGGCGCTTCTAATTGACTGTCTCGAGGCGGTGCCGCCTGGTGCCGCTTCGATCTTTTTTATAAACTTATTAAAATTTCATTATATCGCTGGGCAATCTCGGCCCGGACATCATAGCCGTGCAGTTTCAGCATCCCGGCATTCGCAATCGTAGACGAAGTGACCGCCCGATTTTCCGCCAATTTAAAGGTATGATTAATATGGATGCGGCGCAGGATCGGCTCCAGGATTAAACCGGGAACCCACAGCAACGTTTCGAGCAAAAATTTTACACTGCTGATAAGAAAATTCGAGCGTCTGTTCGTAGCGTGCCGATTTATCGGCTCAAAATTCGGAAACACTTGCATCAACCATTGATTATGCTGGATAAGACGCCAATAAGCTTGGCCTCCTAGCACTGGCCGCATCGAAGCCTGCCAGAACATAAAGTAAGGATCTGAGGGTTTAAGCATCAGTTGCTCAAATTTCAAATGATTCGTATCCACATAAAAACCAAAGCAGAAACGATCCTTGATTTTTTGGCGCGTTTTATATATTCCCAGTAATCGGAATAGCACAATTATCACAGACCGAACTAAATATAAACGATGGGGTTTCGTAATCACAAAAAAATCAATGTCCGAATCAGAGTCTGCAGTGCCCATGGCCAAACTATTGATGACCGAGATATTACGCACAAAGGGCAGGATGGCCAGCCAGTTAAAGTAGCGGTCGATTCGGGTCCATTTGCGAATCAGCTCTTGTTGGTTGGTGCTGTAGGTGGCCGTGTTCCAAGGTTTGGTGGAATAAAGATTTCCACTGCGTATAATTTTATGGTTCTCGGCGAGAAAATTTAATGTTTGCTCAACCTCGGGAGCAGATGCGCGCACGCCTAACAATAACTCATGGGCGCGGCGAGCCGACAGTGGTAATTCATACAGCGAAAAAAACGCCAACGTCGAAATGATGGCTTCGGTGAGTTTTTCTTGTGTCTTAACTGCCGAAATTTCCAGCATCAATCTCCTTCCATTCGTCGTTATCGTCGCCTGCCCCGACCGAAGCGTCGGGGTCCCATTTATACGCTTTAATTTTATGCGAAAATTCGGTTTCGGAAAATTTGTATTCTGTCCGCGCCGATTTGCCTTGCTGATGAGAATAAAAAACTTTTTTATCTAAAACCACGGGTTTGGATTCGCGCGTAAGTTTAATCTTACCCAGCGGTGTTGGAAAAATTAAAACTTCAACCTTCCCTTGCTTAATGGGCCCATCAGCCGTTTCCACGATCAAATCTTCCAAGTGCGAATCTTCGACTTTGAATTTACGATTCAGTTCTTCTTTTAGCGCTTCCCATTTCTCATCTTGCATCGGATTCTAGGTCCTCTAACCCCATCCCCGCACTTTGCCTTAACCGAGTGAGCGGGGATCTTGCTGAGGGTTCTAATTATTGGTTAATCTCATCATAAAGATCTTTCCATTCTGGATTGGTCTTTTCAATTAATTCGGGGATGGGTTATAGTGCGTCTATTTTTGGCACTGGGGACAGAAACTACCTGTCCGCCCGTTGAATTTGAGACTTTTTATCATACTACCACAAACCTTACATTTCTGCCCTGCCCTCCCATAAACTCTGTGAATTTGCCCGTAAGTCCCCCAATCCCCGTCTGGGCGGATGAAATCGCCGACAGATGAGCCATGATGATCAACAGCATCCTGCAAAATCTTTTTTATGCCCTTAAAGAGTTCCCTCCGCTCTTCTCCCTTCAGACTGCTTACCGTTCTAGTTGGCCGCACTTTGGCGGAAAATAAAATCTCGTCTGAATATATATTACCAATCCCGGCAATGAGACTCTGATCCATTAAAAATTGCTTGATTTTCATATTTGGCCGGCGAGCGAGGATATCCCTAAATTGTGCGATCGCAAATTTTGGGGATATTGGTTCTGGGCCATAGTTTTGTAATTCAGGAACATTCGGCAGTTCTTTGTCCGTCACCAGCTTCAGATAGCCAAACTGGCGAAAGTCGTTGTAAAAAAGTTTCGAGCCATCAGTAAATTCGAAAATCACGTGCGTGGCTTTAGTTGGCAGATGCAC
>MFER01000012.1:0-49789 GCA_001777655.1 Candidatus Doudnabacteria bacterium RIFCSPHIGHO2_02_FULL_43_13b | reverse complement strand
CCGCCGAGAAACCCCGCTGATTTTTTGCCCGCGCAAAGTTTCAGCAAATTTCGCTGGTGTTGATTCGGAAGTTTTACGCAAATTCGAAAGCGTGCCCGGGCCCAGGGCAACCATTTTACCAAGCAAGACCCGGATAGCTTTTATTTTCTTATTTTTCAGCTTCGGCCGTAGTTCGCGGACCACGGTTTCGACTTCTGGAAGTTCTGGCATTCGTCGCAATCGGTCGAACCTTCGCGATTTTGCTTCGCAAAATGCGCTCCGGTCGACGTATTACTCCTC
This sequence comes from Candidatus Doudnabacteria bacterium RIFCSPHIGHO2_02_FULL_43_13b, assembly GCA_001777655.1. Taxonomy (GTDB): domain Bacteria; phylum Patescibacteriota; class Doudnabacteria; order UBA920; family O2-02-FULL-48-8; genus 2-01-FULL-44-21. Next base: position 49,510 of record MFER01000012.1, on the reverse strand, counting down.
TCAAAAAAATTGTTCTCGACCCGTCTGACGGGTCTGCGACTCAATTTTTTCGTTAATTAACTATATTATATCAAAAAACAGCCTCACCGGCTGCTGATCCCTATTTATAATCCCAAAACTTGCGCGGTTTGTTTAATTAGCGACACTTCCACGGCGGCGGGTAGCAGACTGTAAGACTCTACCCCTTCGTCATCTTTGATGGTCCAGGGTTTAGTTAGGATTTTGACTTCTCCAGTTTTTTCATCACGCTCATAATAATATTCTGGGGTCAGTTCATAATCATCCACATATTCTAAGGCCTCTTTTACTGGCACACTATTGCGTAAATAAACTTTAGGCACCCCAGTTAATTTCAAAAGTTGGTTAAATACCTGATTGTCTACTTCCAGTCGCTGTTTAATGGGCTCAATCCCTTGGGCGTCGCCTTCTTTGGCTACCATGCGCTCGCCGTGCTCATCGCAAATCAAATAAAATTCCGCGGTTTTTTCATCAAAACCTGCTTTGTGAGTCGCCAAAAGTTTCGTATTGCGAGGCACTTTACAAACCGGACAAATGACGCGATATTTGATCCGCTCATCAATCACGCTGTTGGGCACGTTGATAAACACCATAAAATCCGGATCATCGCGATATCCGATCAATTCTTTCAAAAACAGGGAATAGCTGATCTGATCTATGGCGCGCGGGAAACCATCGATAAAAATTGCTTGCTTGGGGCGTTTGCTAATCTCGTATTCGATGAGCGATAAAATCAATTCTGAAGAAATCAGGGAAGTTTGATTCCTGCCCATGATCAAATCAAGCGTTTCTTCCACTGTATGAAAACCGCGATAATTTTTTTCCAAAAACGCCACCAAATTTTCTTTCGCCGCAGGGGTCGTTTCCAGAGCCTGATGAATATCTCTGACGATGTCGCCAACTGATAAGTGCCCGACTCGCTCCGCGCTGACGGCTTCCATAAACATTTTAGAATAAGTACCTTTGCCTGAATTTTTCTTGCCCAAAAGAAAGGCAAGAAAAGTATTGCCTGCTAAATATGTTTTAAGTTTCTCAATCTCCGCTCCGGCTTTGGCCTGAAAATAATCTTTTCGGCTACCAAGGTCTCCCAGATCGAATTTTTGATCCAAGCCATCAACCTTCGTTTTGAAAATTGGGAACGTCTGATGATGCATTATTTAATCGTAATTTTCTTAATAATCACGGGTTGTAAGGGAGTAGATTGCTCACCACTTAGAGGGTTAACATCTGTGGGGACTTCCCCGATTTTAGTCACCACATCCATACCGGCAGTCACATAGCCAAACACGGTGTAGGCATCATCTAGTTGTGGCAAGGGCTGCAGCGCAATGTAAAATTGGCTGCCGGAAGATGCCCTGGTTGGATTGACCTGATCACCGGTGCGCGCTGTCGCGATGGCACCAAGGGTATGTTTAAGTCCGATTTCCGCCGGAATCGTATAACTAGGGCCACCTGTCCCATCGCCCTTGGGGTCTCCGCCTTGGATGACAAAGTCCCGGACGATGCGGTGGAAAGTTAATCCATTATAAAAGCCTTCGTTACTCAGCTTAATAAAATTCGCCACGGTTTTGGGAGCCGCTTTACCATCTAAAGTTACTTCAAACGAGCCAAGGCTGGTCTCAATCACGGCCACTGCCGTTTCAGGAACGGTTTGATCATTGTTCGACATAGATTCTTGATTAGTTGTTTGATTCGTTTCTGGTGACTTATTGCGATTACTCAAATAAAAAATCCCAACTCCAATAAGAATTAGGACAACCAGACCAATGATAGTTCGGTTAAAATTCATATATTTTTTATATTAATTCCTAACAAGTTTAGCAAAAAATCCATCAAATGTAAACCTGATCGTATGATCCAGGTCGGTCCGCAAAATTTGAGCGTTGGCGGCGGCTAGTTTATCCAAAACCTCTTGGGTGGGGTGGCCGTAGTTATTTTTGCCCACCATAATCACGGCAAACTGTGGGGTGACCTCTTGTAAAAATTCCTCGGAAGTGGAAAACCTAGAACCCTGGTGACCGACTTTCAAAATATCCGCGTCCAGATTATATTTTGGTATTATTTTATTTTCGATATCAGCCCCGGCATCACCGGTAAATAAAATTCTACTTTTCCCAAAACTTAATTTGCCGACAATCGAAGCATCGTTCGGCTCAATTTCTCCTTTTGATTTACTCGGATTATTATCAGCCTTCATCGCTCCTGGCGGCGGATAATAAATGTCCAATACTGTAGCATTATCTAGCCAGATTCTTTCGCCTTCATAAGCATAAATTTTTTCCACCTGCTTTTCGTCGATTAATCTTATGAATTCCAGAAAGGCAGTGGAATTAAAATCAACCTCAGGCAGAAGAATTTTTTTTACTTCAAACCGCTTTAGTATATCAATCAGGCCGATAATATGATCTTCGTGAGGATGACTCATGATCATAAGTTCTATGGTTCGGTCAAAAAACGGCATATCTTTGCCAAGTAGGGACAAAATTTTATCCGAGGGCCCACCATCAAGCACGATTTGATTCCCCTGATAAGTTTGGATAAAAACCGCATCGCCCTGGCCGACATCATAAAAATTAATGTGCAATAAATAATCCGGGTGGATTTGCGCATCCGCCACAAACACAACCACCAGCAACAAGGCCAGCGGGAAAATTAAAAACTTTAAGAAGTTTTTAATTTGAGTATCCATACTTTTTTATAAAATATCCAACTAACCAAGATCAAATAGCACAATACGACCCACCCTAAATTTAAATGCCAGTTGGCCGCGGCAAATGGAATTTTCGCGGCCCATCTGACAATCTCCAAAACATAAGTCAGCGCGCCCCAAGAAAGCCACGCTGTCGGATAAGCCAGGATTGGCCAAATCAAAGCTAGGCTGCCTGTAATAAAACCAAACAGCATCGCCGCTGGAATCATGGGTAGGACCAAAATATTAACCGGGATAGCCACCAAGGATAACCGATCAAAATGGTAAAGCAGAAGCGGCAGGGTAAAAATGTAAGCGGCGATCGTGGGTAAAAAGTATATCCGCAACCATTTGGGGACCCATAAAAATTTCGGTTCCAGGATCAGCACCAAATATACCAAACCCATCAGCGCCAAAAACGACAGTTGGAAACCCGCATCAAAGTATAAAATTTGCGGATTGACCGCCAGCATGACGGCGGCGGTTAAGGCGAGCGCATTGGTGATCGAATTTACCCGGCCAATGTTTAATGCCAACATACCAAGCGCCCCCATGATGCCTGCTCTGACTGCGGAAGCCGAGGCGCCGGCTAAAATTACAAACAATCCTATGGCAATTAGCGCAATAATAAATGATATTTTTCGTTTGAAAAAACGCAGCAGGAGACCGTTAATCGCAGTCGCGATAATCGTAATGTTAAAACCGGAAATCGCGATGACATGAGTTGTGCCCGTGATTGATAGCGCATCGGTTAAATCCTCCGGAATGGTTTTCCGCAACCCGACCAACAATCCGGCCAAAAATGAATTTTGGGGTTCAGGCAAAACTTGCGCTAATTTCAAAACAAATAATTTTTTAAATTTCAATAAATTGTATTTGATCATGTTGCCTTGTTGAGCGGCTAAAACTTCTGATTTTGGATAGTAAACCAGACCGGTTATCCCAAAGCGCGAAAGATAATTCTTGTAAGAAAATTCCCCAGTGCTTTCGGCATCTTGCGGTTCGGATAGTTTACCTTCAAAACTTATTCTTTCGCCGTATTCAAATTCTGGAAAGCGCCTGACGATCAGTAAAATTTTGGAACCATAAATTTTTTCATCGATTATAACCTTTCCTAATGTCAAAAAAATCTTATCTGACCGCTCGTCCGGCTCTTGCATAATTGTTCCCTCTCCTGAAATTTTTTGCCCATACAATCCTGCCAGATCGTTTTGGGAAACATCTGACATCAGCCGCCATGCGCCGACCAGCATCATAATGCCGGCTAATCCGATCACCACCACTGTCCGATTTTTCCAACCTAAGGCAGTTATGATTACAAAAATCATGGCCAGAACAGCCATGATTTCATACGATAGATATTTTCCTAAAAACACCCCTACCACAAAGCCCAAGCAAAGAATCAAAAAAATTTTACTTTTCGACAACATATTTTACCACAACATACTTTTAACTTCCGTGATGAGATCGTCCAAATCCACGGTGATCTGCTGTTTTTCCTTCAAATTTTTCAGATTCACTTTGCGTTTTTTGGCTTCATTTGATCCCATAATCACTGCAACTTGGGTATTTTTTGCTTCGGCGTACTTGAATTGTTTATCCAGTTTCGCCGGCTCATAGTAAAACTCCGCGTCCAACCCAGCGTTGCGCAAATTGGTCAAAATATTCAGATATTCCGGAGTTAAATTTTTATCCAAATTAAACACTATAACTTCTGCCGCGGTTTGAGGAGAAATCACATCCAGTTCTTCGAGGGCCGCCAGCAATCTGTCCAATCCGATCGACCCGCCGACGGCAGGCGTTGCCATGCCGGTTGTTTGCTCTATTAAATTATCGTACCGACCGCCGCCGCCGACGCTGCCAAACTCAGGTTTTTCAAGTAAAACAAATTCAAATACGACTCCGGTATAATAATCTAAACCCCGCATGAGGTATTTATCAAACATCATTTGTTCCACGCCCAATCCCGAAAGTAAATTTTGCATCTCTTCCACATATTTTTTACTTGAATCGTCCATCAGTTTGGAATATTTGGACAAAATATCTTTCTCAAAACCCTGTTGCAATAAAGTCTCTTGAACTTTTCGTTCGCCAATTTTATCCAGCTTGTCGACTGTTCTCATAAAACTAACAATATCTTCTTTGGAAACTTTTAATTTGGTCAAAACTGAATCGACCAATTTTCGGTCATTAAATTTCACCAAAAAAGTCCCGACTTCCAAGGTTTTATAAGCGGCTGCCATGGCTGCAATTACCTCCGCGTCGGCAATAATTGAATCCGTCCCTATGATGTCGACGTCACACTGAATCAATTCGCGGTATCGGCCCTTCTGTGGTTTGTCCGCGCGCCAGACATTTGCGATCTGATATCGTTTGAAGGGTTTAGGTAAGTCAGGATAAGTGGCAAAAACTCGAGCCAACGGCACGGTCAGATCATAGCGCAGAGCAACTTTTCGCCCACCCTGGTCTTCGAACTTATACATGAGCTGCTCGCCCTCTTCTCCGTACTTGCCGCCCAACAATTCATAATACTCAAGTGCCGGCGTGTCCAATGGCGAAAAGCCGAAGCGTTCAAACACTTCGGATATTTTGGTGATGACTTTTTTGCGCGCCAGTTGCTGCTGGGGCAAATAATCGCGAAAGCCTTTCAGTATCTTAGGAATTTCTTTTGCCATAAACTAATCTTATCACAACCTAAGCAAAAACTAAACTAAAGAATTTCGATCAGTTTATGAGTACTTTTGTAGCCTGACAGGATTCGAATATTCGACGGTGAGGTATTGAAATAATCAGCGAGCAATTCAATCACTGCTTCGTTGGCTTTTCCTTGTTCTGGAATAGCTGTTGTCCAAATTTTATATTCTTCTAAACCTACCTCTTCTATACGTTCAAATTTGGCGTGAGTCTGGACTTTTACTTTTATAACCATAATAGTATCTAGCTAATTCATAAACCCCGAATAACACTCCGACGTAAAATAAATCCCCTAAAACTGTGTTTCTAAAAAAGGGTAGGGCGTTGATATAGGATGCGATCACTCCTTGCCAGTTATGCGGATACATCGTTGGTGAATAGAAAAAAGCAAAATTGGTGATCAGATAAAAAATTACTGAACCAATTAAACTTCCCCCCATCACGGTCGCAATGTTTTTGCGACGTTTTACCCAAAGACCGATGAAACCGATCAGCATGAAGCTCCCATAAACCATAAGGCGCGACTGCATCGAATCAAACCCGATGAAAAAATCGGAAATCGCCATGGCCAAAAGCGGCACAATCACCGCCTGTTTTTTATCCAAATACACGCCACCGAACAAGGCGATGGCCGCAATCGGCGCAAAATTCGCCGGATGGGGAATGACCCGCATTACGGCGCCCAAAAGAATAAAAAAATATACTATCATTTATTATTCCTCGATCTCTTCCAATTTCCATTCGATTAAATCAGAACTTTTCGTCACATAAGCGGACGCGCCAACCTGCGATTGGGCGCCATTGATGTAAAAAGACCAAAAATGATCCTCATCTGCGGCAACTCCGTTGATGCTGGTGACAAAATCGCCAAAGTCATAGTGAGTAAATTCCACCTGGTGACTGGCTTTTAAAAGCTCGAACGCATTTTGACCCTCAACTCCTTGGTATGAAACGGAGCTCGCGGAAATTTCTTGTTGTTGCGGTTGGGCTTGCTCTTTAACCTCCCCAAGAGGGGCTGGTTTTTGGGTAAGGGCATAGATAATCCCGATTACCGCAATGATGACCACGATAACAAAAATTTCAAACTTTCTAAATATGTTGTTCATAAAATCTTAATTAATTCGCCTCCTAATATTAGCAAAAACCGGGTTTAAAAATCAATCCCCCTCTGAGCCAGGATTCCCTCGTAGTATGGATGTTTGATCATTTTCATTTCTGTCACCAAATCGGCGGCGGCTATAATTTTTTTAAACCGTTTATGCCCAGTCAGGCAAAGGTGGATTGATTCGGGCTTGGCTTTCATGATTTCTAAAATATCCGCTTCGGTCAGGAGCTTGGATTCGACCGCGGACAAGGCTTCATCGAGCACGACCAGATCGTATTTTTTACTTTTCAAGGCCCGGATGGATTCTTCCATCGCTTGCGTGGCGGCGCGAATGTGTTCTTTCATCGGTTTGCGGTCGCCTAAGATGCCGACAAATCCCCGCCCCATTAATTTCACCTCAACGCCAAGTTTAGCTAAAGATTCGCGCTCGCCCGACGGCCAATCGCCTTTTACAAACTGCAAATACAAAACTTTCAAGCCTGTCCCGGCCGCACGACACGCCAGCCCAGCCGCGGCAGTGGTTTTCCCCTTCCCATCGCCAATATAGACAATTATGAGTCCTTTTTTTGACATTGCTGTTTCCGCCCTTGGTGGAAAAAGCGTCGGGGTTTCCGCCGCCTATTTTTTATTTTTGTCTGATATTTTCTAAGGTTTGTTTGGCCTTGGCTATAAATTCAGCAAGCGCTTTGCGTTCAGCATAGAGTTTAAAATTAGGTTCACTGAATTCTTGTCCAACGTTATTCATAAATTAACATTTACTCCACCCACAATTGTCGCATTTCATACACCCCTCTGCCATCATCAACATGTTCCCGCAGTTTGGACAAGCCGGCGCGTGGCCGTTGTTCGCAACTGAGACTTTCTGCGCCACAAAAGCATTGCCCACTCCTCGTAATTCTTGCGTCACTGCTTCAAAAATCGGTTCGGGGTTTATTTTTGGGACTTCCACGGTTTTGGCAAAATCCAAGGGGAGCTCCACTTGTCCACGTTTCAAATGATTTTCCAAAACGTTGGCAATCGCATCGGGTAGTGATAAAATCCGCTCGCCGTTATGAAACACCGGATCCGGACCCCTGATTCCTTTAAGCTGCTCCACGATATCTGGCAAGCCAATGCCTGATCGCAAGGATAAAGAAATCATGCGACAAATCGCTTCAGTCTGAGCGCCAAAGAATCCGCCAGCTTTCCCGAGCTGAGAAAAGACTTCGAATGGCCCATGCTCATCTTCGTTGATCGTAACATAAAGATTACCGTAAGCAGTGGTAATTTTGTAAGTTGATCCATGCATAACATCCGGTCGTTTGCGCGGAGAAATCCGGATCATTTGCGGTTGGGAAGCGGATTTGGGCGCAGGAACAGGTTCCGGCACTGGTTGCGCTGGTGTTGGTTGTGGCGGAGTACTAAGCACTGTTTCTGCTTTAGCTTTTTGGTTATTGATCTGTTCAGCGACATCTTTACCAAGTTTGTTATGATCTACAGCCAAAATTTGCTCGTCGCGGGAACCATCGCGATAAATAGTTCCTCCCTTGCAGCCTAAGTCATACATTAGTTCATACAATTTTTTGGTTTGCTCAATCGTATAATCTTCCGGGGCATTAACGGTTTTCGAAATTGCTGAATCAGTCCAGCGCTGGACCGCGGCCTGCACCCTCACATGCTCTTCCGGCGCCAAATCCATGGCTGTGACGAAATAATCAGGCAATTCCTGCCCAAGATGGACCGCTAGCCAATCTTTGGCCAGTTTGATATGTTCTTGATGTACTCCTAAACGTGATTTGCGAAAATATGTCCAGGAAAAAAACGGCTCAATACCAGTGGAAGTACCAACCATGGTCCCGATGGTGCCAGTCGGCGCTTGGGTTAGGATCGTAACGTTGCGAATTCCATAGGAACGCACCAGGTGGCGGATATATTCAGGCATCCGGAGCATGTAACCTGACTGTAGAAATTTTTCCGCATCAAATTGTGAAAACGCGCCTTTCTCTCGGGCCAAATCCACAGAGGTTTCATAGGCTGTAATGGCGATAAACTGATAAAGCTTATCTATAAACTCAACTCCGGAGTCGGAACCATAGCGTAATCCTAAATTAATTAACATCTCGGCCAATCCAATCGTACCCATGCCGACTCGTCGCTCACTTATTTGTTGCTTGAAATTTTCATCAAAGAAATACGGAGTAGCATCTATGACATTGTCCTGAAAACGGACGGCATCCTGCACTGTTCGTTTCAATTTATTCCAATCCACGTCGTTTTTAGAAAAATCTACGTGCTTGGCCAAATTAATATGTCCTAAATTACACACCCCCCAAGCGGGCAGGGGTTGTTCACCGCACGGATTCGTACAAGGCAGATCCGCGTAATAATAAGAATTCGAATAATAATTAGCCCGATCAATAAAATACATCCCGGGTTCGGCAGAAGCATGGGCGGATGAAATAATACTTTCCCAAATATCAGAAGCTCGGACAGTTTTGTGTTTGACTACCTTTCCACCCAAACTTTTCCAGCGTCCAAGGTTGCCATCCCAATGATCTTTGTATAAAGGATCAGAGTTGTCTGGAAACACCAGGTCCCACGGCTCATCGTGCTTGACCGCCTCCATAAAATCATCCGTAATCCCGACAGAAATATTGGCATTCGTGATTTTGCCAGCTTCTCGTTTCGAATTAATAAAATCCAACACATCCGGATGCCAAACATTTAAAATCAACATCAAAGCACCCCGACGGCTGCCTCCTTGTTCAATTAAGCCGGTGACAAAACTATAAAGGGAGGCCCAAGACACCGCGCCGGAAGAACGACCGTTAACACCCTTGACGTAAGCGTAACGCGGACGCAGAGTAGAAACATTAATCCCGACTCCGCCGCCTCTCGACATAATTTCCGCCATTTGCCCTAAGGTGTCGAAAATGCCATGTCGCGAATCTTGGGGCGATGGAATCACATAGCAATTGTAATAAGTTAAATTCTGGCCCGTCCCGGCGCCAGTAAAAATTCGCCCTGCCGGTACGTATTTCCAATCATCCATCAATTCGCGGAAACGCCCTTCCCATTCTTGTTTTAATTCCTCAGTTAGTTCGACACTCGCGATGTGACGAGCGATTCGTTCAAACATTTGTTCTGGGACCGTCTCCAGTGGCTTATCAACGTGTTCGATGGCCCGGGTTTCGATGGTGCCATCCCGCAGTTTAACCGCGACCTGGTGATTTTCGCGATCCACCCGCTCCACCGTGCCGATTTCGCGCTGGCCGGTTTTTAAGTTAACGCAAACCACAACCGTATCACCAACCGATAAAGTTTCTTTCTTGGCGTCTTTGATCGCGTAACGATCTAAAAAAATTTTTTCGCCTAGTTCGGCTAGAGCATTGACCTTCCGGGTTTGGAGGTTATCTTTTGGTTGCATGTTTGGTCCTTTGGTTAATTCTTTCGATTATTTATGAATTTCTAATTTTAAATTTCGAATCAATTTCTAAATTTTAATATTCTAATTTCACTCAAAATTCAAAATTCTTAATTCAAAATTATAACTTCTTAGCTTCTTTGACAAACTCTTCGACGTCCGCGAATTGGCGATAAACGGACGCGAAGCGGATATAGGCGACCTGATCTTTACTTTTAATTCTTTTCATCACGATGTTGCCGATCTCCTTGGACGTGATCTGGTTTTTCCCAATCTTTTGGATATCCTGCTCAATGCCGGTGATTAAAGCATGGAAGTCGTCCCGAGAGAGAGGGCGTTTTTCAAACGCCTTGCGAATTCCGGCCTCGATCTTTTCCCGCATGTAAGCTTCCGTCGAACCATCCCGCTTCACCACTGCCAGGTCCAAAATTTCCATTTCCTCGTGGGTGGAAAACCGCGTCCCGCATTTGCTACATTCCCGCCGCCGCCGAATGGCCATCCCGTCAGAAATCGGCCGGGAGTCTAGGACCTTCGTGTCGTCATTTTGACAATTAGGGCACTTCATGGGGAAATTTTTTGAGCGTAAAAAAATAAGAGGAAATTGTTATGAATAAACCTCTCGACTGCTTGTAAAAGATGGGCTATGGCCTTTTTGGTTTAAATTTTTGTCTCGGCTAAGCCTAAAAATTGCCTAAAACACAAGATCTTGTGCTAACCATAGGTAATATATCCCTATATGCAGATACCTGTCAAAACCGCTTTTTTCTTAAGGATTTGAATTGATTCCTAGATCTAGCAAAACTTATCAACAAAAAGCTAAGCTGGGATTGTGCTTTGTCAAATTGAAGGTATAATAAAATATATGTCCAAATGTCTCTACTGTGGCAACAACCCTATTCCCCATCCTATCCATAAATTCTACGAATCGACTGACATTCTGATCCGTCCATTTAGAAACTGGCTATCAGAAGGCTTGCTGGCGCGCATTAGCGATTGGCTCCTGACAGGAGTTGGTTACGGATTATTGAAAATCTCTATTCCTTTGGGATTAGTTCAGATCAATCGTGATATTCATCAGGTCCCTTATCCGCGCGCTCGCGTGCTTTGGGAAGAAGCTATCAGGCGCGGGATTGAAATTTCTGAAATCAAACCATTTGGGCAATCAATTGATCTTTATCGCGCTCGGGTGCGCAATAAAAATCTTTATTTTCTCAACCTCCCCAGGCGGGCAAATGAAAAAACTGAAAAAATTAGCTGGATTGATGATAAATACCTGCTTAAAAAAAAGTTACAAGAACACAATTTGCCCACGCCCCGTGGAGATAGCTTTACAACCCTATCAGCCGCTCTTCAAGCTTTTGATTCCTTAGACAAACCCGTCATCATCAAACCCAGAGCAGGCAGTCGCGGCCGGCACACCACGACGCTTGTGAAAACCTCAGACGATTTTAAACAAGCTTTTAGAATTGCCAAACAACTATGCCATTGGGTGATCGTGGAAGAGCACCTTTTCGGCGACGTGCAACGAGGCACCGTGATCGATGGCAAACTAATCGGCGTTTTAGGCGGTTCACCGCCGCGGATAACTGGGGATGGCAAACACACAATCGAAGAGCTGATTAAAATCAAAGATGCGAACCGCCCCGCCAAAGTCAAAGCAATCCAAGTTAATCCCTTTCTAATCCAGCGGCAAGGGTTGACCATGCAAACAATCTTACCGAAAAATAAAACCGTGGATCTATCGGAAAAAATCGGGGTGAATTATGGCGGCACCAGTTATGACATTACTGACCAAACCCATCCTGACACGAAACAAATGTTTGAGGAAGCGGCGAAAGCGTTGAATATTTCCATTTTAGGCTTTGATTTCATTATTCCTGATATTACTAAATCGTGGAAAGAGCAAAAATGCGGCATCATCGAATGTAACGGCGCGCCATTCATTCAATTGCACCACGATCCTTTGTACGGCAAATCCATCAACGCGGCAAAATATGTGTGGGATATCGTGTTAGAAAAATAAAAAAGCGGTAACTTTTACAAAGTCCCGCTTGCTCTCGCTTGATCACAAAGACTAGCCAGTCCTGCAATCAAAGCGAGTTGTTGACCAAGATGGTCCACGTTGTGAGAGGAAAATGAGTAACCAATTCCCTCTTCAAAACGATTTTCGCTGTCCGTATGAATACAGGCACAGTCGCCCGGACAGCTTAGGCTGAATCGCCCCTCTGGTCTGATGTCGGCTCTAAAAACATCATCGCTGCCTAGTAACATCCGTCCATAGGCTCGCTTCATCGTTTTGATGATCTTTGGACCACACGATTCATCTGCGGTTGAAATCCATCTGACGAGACAGGAACTGCATTCACCGCCGAGTGGCGCACTATGCATGTCGCGGTCTTTCAGGTGCCCGGTTTCCAAGGTCATGAGCTGCTGCCAGCTGGAACTGGTCTTTTTCTGAACAATACTAGCTTTCGTCAAAAAAAGGCTCAGACTTAAGCCAGCCGCTAAAACAGACTGCCAGTCAAATCGTGTCTCTTTGCCGGTCTTGTCGCAGCCAAGACAATTATTGCCAAATGAATCCTTCTTCCTGCCTTGGCAATACCGGCAAGGTTTGTTCGTCAGAACCTGAATCTGTGGCAGGGCCAGCAGAAACGAAAGGAAATCGGCTGTGGACTGCAAAGCGACCAGACCCAAACCATCAAAACCAAACCCTTGTTCTGGGTTGGCTTGAAATGATTTGAATCCGTAACGCTTGCAAAGGTGACCAGTAACCGGCCAAGACTCAAACTTTGAAAAGAATTCTTCGGCTGAGTCTTTATGCAGCCGAATGATTAGGCCTAGAGGGTCTGCACTCCAGGAAATCTCGTACCAGCATGGAACCGACTCATACCGAATTAGCATCGCTCTCCTCCGTGGGAATGGAAACTTGTAGGCATAATACTACTGATTAAGCTCTCAAGCAAACTCCGACGTGCTGCATCGGTCGGGGTTCCAATATCGACATAATCGATCATCGGAATAAAAAAACTATTACTATTACCAAAATTTGTCCGATCGGTCAAAAAGTGATAGTAAGTTTATTTCATTAGAAAAGTCATTTTACCATCAAAACTGTTGACATAACCAGCGATGTTTAACTCCTGGACTAGATCTTTAATTTCTTGGCTAATTTCATAGGAGCTTATAAACACACTTTTTTGAAGGGATGTATAGCCATATCTTAATAAATAACGTCGAAAAATTGTTCGTTGTCTAGATTTTTCTTCTGGGATGTCAAAAATAATAATAGTAGAAAAGCCGTCGTGGCGTTTCGTGGGTAGGTGCTTCTTTCGTAAAAGCCGGCTACCCTTCTCGGTTAAGACATAAATAATTTTTTTATACCTTTTTCTTTTTAGAACTAGTTTATTATCCTTTAATTCTCGCAGGCCTCGATAATAACTTGTATCTGATTTAGTCCTCATGCGTTTGTATGGAACCGAATTAACCGCCTTTGCGGCATCACCAAACGCACCCAACACCTCCAATAAAGCTTGGCCGGTTTTTGACAACACTTTTTTTGTTAATTGTTTTGTCGACATTCCCATAGTAATATTTACTCTATCATAATCTGTCCGATCGGTCAAAAAATGAGAGTAAATTGTTTAATCTCTATAACTTTAGTCAAAAAAAACGGCGGAGAATAAATCACACGCCGGAAAACACAACAGCTTTTTGCCCTAGCGGAAGCGCAAACCCCAAATCTCTGCTGGGATTCTTTCTGACTCAAGTTCGGTCTTCATGATTTCTTGAGTCTCTTCTGCCGCTTTTTGCAATAAGCGTTCGGCGTCTCGTCTGGTCGGGTGTTGCACCTTGCGGCGAGTTGGTGTTTTTTTCGGAACGCGCTGCTTTTTCCTCGTTGCGCGAAGTCGCTGACCGATTGAGTTGGCCATATGCCTCCTTAAGTACCAGTGAAGCTTGCTTTAAATATAGCATAAATAAAAAAAGACGGAATGCGAAATTCGCAAAACCGTCTGTTGGTTCAGGCCAGCTTCCCCGTTAGCCGCAGCCAGTTCTCCTCCGTAATCTTGGGCTTGATCGCCTTCGATCCCACCTTACAGTAGGGACAGTCTTCCGGTCGCCAGGTCTGCATCCGGAACCGAAACATCGAGCGGACTTCGGTCCCGTCAATGAGTTGGTCGTACCCGCTCCGATTCACGAGAACCGGAGCGTACGGCAGGATCGTCGCACCCGGCTGATGCCGAAGCACGCCTTCCTTGCACTGCAGAGTGCTGCCGTCCATCGTGCTCATCAGTTCGTTGACGATCATCACCCGCTCACCTGGCCGGATGCGCATCCGACCACCAATTTTCGTCGGCCGCCCGTCGTCCGCTTTCTCCGTGAAGCCATGCCGAGCACCGAGTTGGCGAGCAATCTCGAAAGAAATCGTGATCGCGGCGTTGCCAGGGCCGACCACGACATCTGGCCGATCATGCTCGTTGATGAGACACCGAATCATCTGTCTGACCAGAATCTCGCAGAGGTTCGTTTCCGCGAGGTAGGTCGAGACATTGACGAAGCCGTTGGTGTGCAAACCCGAGACCATGATCGCATGATATGGAGCGCTCGCCGACTCACCTGAGTGTTGCCAGAACGCCTCGAGTGCCTGCCCGATCTCCCGGAAATCGTCCGAATCGATCAGGAAGGTATCGACTACTGGCGAACGAAGCGCTCGAATTGCTTCCTGGTCCCAAAGTCCGTGCTTCACGATTTTCCTCCCTTCAGCCCGCTTGAACGAGCTCCTGTTCGAGTTCGTCGAGTGCCCTGACCGGATCGTCGCTGGCGGTGAGTTGGCGACCGACGACGAGCCGTGTCGATCCAGTTTTGATCGCGGCCGTCGGTGTGTCCACCCGCTTCTGATCGCCGGCATCCTTGCCCGCGGAACGAATGCCCGGCGTCACGAGCTCGAGACCCTTGAGTTCGGGACGCTTCGCGAGTATGCCGACTTCCTTCGGCGAACTGACGACGCCGTGCACACCAGCGAGCTTGGCCAGGCGGGCCAGATACAGAACCTGAGCCTTCGTCGGCTGACCGTGAAGCAGGTGTGCCTGTTCTTCGTCGAGAGACGTAAGAACTGTGATGGCGTAAACAGTGATGCCGCTCTCAAGCGCGGCCATCATCATCTCGATTTCGCCCGAAGCATGTACCGTCACAATGTCCGCACCCGAATCCGCGATCGCCTGCGCGCGCAACTTGACGGTATTCGGGATGTCATGAAGCTTGGCGTCCACCCAAACGCGAGACGCACCGGCCTTGCGCAATAGCTGCACCACTCCAGGACCCTCTTTGTCGTAAAGGTTGTGAACCTTGACGGCGTAGATACGGTCGCCGATTTCGCCCACGAGCCTCGTACACTGTTCCAGGCTCAGTTCATCAGCCGCGAGAATGACTCGCTCTGTAGTAACCATAAGTTCCCTCCAGAAGTCATAAACCCAAATGTAGGCCATGACATTATAGGATAGCAAATCCCTATCACTTGGGCAAATAAATGCTCAGTTAACACCTAAATAAAAAACCACGCATATTTTGCGCAGTTTTTGTATGGATCCTGAATCGAGTTCAGGATGACGCTTCGCGTCATTTTATTTTTTTTCTGATAAACGCGGGGATTTCGAGTTCGTCAGTTTCGCCATCCAGACTTTCTGGTTCTTCATCCAGCGCTTTGGGGGCAAACATCGATTTTTTGGCTTCCATTGGGCGCACTATGGGTTCTTCCTTGCGTATCGGCTCACTCCGGCGCATATTTTCATCAAAGCCCGTGGCGATTACCGTGATTTGCACTTCTTCTTCCATTTCTTCGTCAATCACCGCGCCAAAAATAATCTTGGCATCCGGATCAACTGACTTGGTGATGAACTTCGCCGCCTCTTCTACTTCACGCATCCCCAAATCTTTCCCCGCAGTAACATTAAACAACACTCCTTTGGCGCCATCAATCGAAATTTCTAATAATGGCGAATCAACTGCGGCGCGGGCGGCATCCAAGGCTCGGTTTTCTCCGCTGCCCCGGCCAATACCCATCAGCGCCGATCCGGCATTCTGCATGATAGCTTTCACGTCGGCAAAATCCACGTTGATCATGCCTGGGGTGGTAATTAAATCTGAAATTCCGGCAACACCTTGTCTTAAGACATCGTCCACAGTCCGAAAAGCATCCAGAAGTGAAGTTTTTTTATCAATTATTTGTAAAATTCGATCGTTAGGGATGACAATGATGGTATCGACGTGCTGCTTTAAAACCTCCAGACCTTTCTCCGCGATCTCACGGCGCTTCGCTCCTTCAAAAGCAAACGGTTTGGTAACGACCGCAACTGTCAAAATGCCGGTTTTTTTGGCCAGTTCAGCAACGATGGGTGCGGCACCGGTGCCAGTACCCCCGCCTAAACCACAAGTAATAAACACCATGTCAGCGTTGTGAATCACATCTAAAATTTCTTCTTTCGCTTCTTCCGCTGCCGCGCGACCAATGTCTGGGTTCATTCCCGCGCCCAAACCTCTCGTGATCGTTTTGCCAATATGAATTTTTTGATCCGCTTCCGAATTGTGCAGGGCCTGCGCATCGGTGTTGATCGCCACAAACTCCACCCCGCGGATACCAGTTTCCATCATCCGATGGATCGCGTTGTGACCACTGCCGCCGACGCCAATCACTTTTATGCGGGCGAAGGTTTCAATTTTGGGAGTCACTTGTTGTGATCTGATTTTCATAAAAAATTAAGGGAGGAATGATTTAAACCACTTCCGCATTTTGTTGACAGTATCGTTTTCTAAAACTTTTCGGGCAAACTTGTTGACTGTTCGGGATGAACCTAATAAAAATTCATTCGCCCACAGAACCAAACCAACGGAGGTAGCAAACGCCGGATCATTGACCCGATCAATTACGGTGGTGACTGTGGCAGGCTGACCGAGACTGACTGGTAAACGGAGCTGCTTTTTGGCTAATTCTATCACTCCTGGTAATTTTGCGCCACCACCGGTTAAAATTGCGCCGGCCGGCAGCTGCCCGTCCTTATTAACCTTCTTTAACTCCTTATTGACTAGATCAAAAATCTCTTCCAGTCGCGCTTCGATGATCTCCGCGATGTGCTTGGTCGAAATTTTCCCCTCTTCCTGTTTATCAATTTTCGACAAATCAATGTCAAGATCTTTTTTCACTTCCCGCGTCTCGGCCTGACCGTATTGGAGTTTAACTTTTTCGGCTGTGTCCACAGATGTCCGCATGCCGATCGCTAAATCATTGGTGATGTGCATGCTGCCAATCGGCAGAATGGTCGAGGTAATTAAATCGCCTTCTTCAAACACGACTAATCCAGTGGTCCCGCCGCCCAAATCAATCACCGCCACACCTAGTTCTTTCTGTTTTTTGGAAAGCACAGAATGAGCAGCCGCCAAGGGGGCAAGGACCAAATCATCAATTTCTAATCCTGCCTGTAGAATACATTTGGTTAAATTTTTAATAAATGGCACTGAGGCTTGGATAATTTGACTATCCACCTCAAGCCTAATCCCAGACATCCCGGCCGGATCTTTAATTCCGGTTTGACCATCAACCGTAAAATTTTTCGGGATCACGTGCAGGATTTCGCGATTGGACGGAATAGAAATGGCCTGCGAAGCATCCACTACCCGCACGACATCATTTTCGGTAATTTCTCCGTCTGCTCTGGCAACGGCCACCACCCCATGACTTTCTTGGGAAGAAATTTGTGCTCCGCCCACGGAAACCACGGCGTGATCAATTGTTAATCCCGTCATGCGCTCGGCTTTCTCTAACGCTTCAGAAATTGAAGAAACCGCCTCTTCAATATCCACTATCACCCCACGACGAATACCGGCAGAGGCAGCCTCACCAACGCCAATAATACTCGGACTTCCCAGTTCCGATTCCTGCTTGCCAACCACCACCCGAATCTGGGAGGACCCAACATCTAAACCGACAAATATGTGCTCTTTCGCCATGAATTTTGTTTCTTAATCTATTTTAGTTGTTCTTTTACCAACCTCGAAACCACTGACCCATCCACTCCGCCACCCGTCTGATTTATTACTTCTTTCATGACTTTGCCAAAATCAGCCGGGGTTGCTGCTAATTTACTGATAGTGGATGCAACAATCAAAGCAACTTCTTCCTCTGACATCGCTTTAGGTAAATATGCTTGCAGCACTTGCATTTGTTGTTCTTCCAAATCTACCAGATCTGTCCTGTTTCCTTGTTTAAAACTTTCAATCGAATCTTTGTGTTGTTTGACTTTTTTTGCCACGACTTTAATTAAGTCAGCCTCGGTCAGTTCGCCCTTTTTTGCGATTTCTGCGTTTTTGATCGCGGCTTTTAGGTTGCGCAAGGAAGAAACTTTAACTTCATTTTTTTCTTTTTGCGCGTTTTTTAAATCCTCATCAATTTGTTTTTGTAACATATATTTTACAAACGTACCGAGCGACCATCTTATCGCTTTTTAAACCGAGGGCCCATGGGTAATTTTCCTAATTTTTTCAATTCTTCTCGTTTCTCACGATTTTCCGCGCGACGAATGGCGTCTTCTCGCAACAAATTGCGCGATTTGGCTGGCTCAAAAAACCGGATCCTTCGGGCACGAACTAAAACACCGCTTTGTTGAATCTTGCGGTTGAATCGCCGAAGCAAACTTTCAAATGGTTCGTTGTCTTTTCGTTTAACTTCTACCAAATTAGTCACCTCTCTTCCACACCAATTTATACCATAAAATTTAGATTTGGGCAAATGAGAAGGTGGCTTTAGGTCCTATTTTCCCAGTCGTTTCTTCACTTCCTCGATAATTCGCTCAACGGTAAATAGCTCTTGCATCCCGGAACGGACATCGCGCAGAATCACCGTGCCTTCTCTGGCTTCTTTCTGCCCAATGATTAAAGCAATACTAACTTTGTTGGATTCAGCCAATTTCAATTGGGTTTTGATCGAACCAGGACCGATAAATTCCGAGGCGATGATCTGATGATTCCAAAGTTCGGTAAACAACCGCAAGGTTTTTTTGGCCGCCAAATCACCTAACGGGACCAAAAATACATCAACCGGGTTTTTATTGGTAAATTTAACCTGGGCTAATTCCAGAGCGGAAAGAATCGTGTTCACAGTTCCGGAAAAACCTAAAGAGGCTGTCGGGGCTCCGCCCAAACTTTGCACTAAATCGTCAGAGTGACCACCGTTTCCCAACGTCACTTCCGCCAATGCTACTCGAAATCTTAATTCGAAGACGGTCCGACGCGACCAGGACTTGCCAATAACTTTTTGGTTTAAATTATAAGTTAAAGACAACTCATCTAAACCTTCGAGGACGCCGATGAATTGTCGGCGACACGCCTCGCAAACAAAATCCAAAGACACCGGCGCGTCTGTTGAGGCAGTTGAACAAGAAAGGTTGGTACAAGCCAAAATCAGCAGGGGTCGGTTATTTTCTAAATGCTCCAGACAGTTTTCGCACAGATCATACTTTCTGTCCTTGAAATAATTTTTCAACTGATCCTGATACCCAGGCTGGCATTCGATACAGCCGATGTTGTTAATCTCCAAAGAAAGACCGGCGAGACCGATTTCGGAAAACAATTTAATTAATAAATTAATCATCTGAGCGTCTGCAATCGGGGCGGCAGAACCAAATATATGAAAACCAAACTCGCTAGTTTGTCGAATTTGGTTCCCGCTAATAAATGCAACTGGCGTGCAATAATACCACTTGCTAACCCTCTCTCGTTCGCTAAAATGATTTTCCAAAAAGGTCCGGACCAGACTAAAAATATTCGTCGGTTTGGCCGCGATCGCCAGCCCCTTGGCGTCTTGCAGGCCTAAAAGCCGGTCTTGGTCCTGGGACCAAAAACTAAACAACCGAGCATCTTCAAATACCGGGGTATCGATTTTGGAATAACCAAAAGTATGAGCCAAACTGGTTAATTTTTCCAAAAACACTTCCCAGGACAGATTTTGTTCAGGCAAAAAATCAAAGCTTCCTAATAGATGATTGGGGGCTTTCTCAACTGCCGGGGTAGCTTTTTTTGGTCGACCCATGTAAAGAAAATCAAAAGTTAAAAGTAAAAGGTCAAAAATACAGGTTAGAATTCAAAATTTTGAATTTTGATTTGTAATTTTGAGTTTTGATTTTTGCCTTTTGAATCTTCTATGGGCTATAGACTGGGGATTTAGTATAGAGCTGAAACGAGGTTATTGGCAAGGCCCGCAAAAGAACCCGGCCGACCATGTCAGCTCGCTTTAGCGGCCCCCAATCACGGGAGTCAGATGAGGCTAAACGGTTATCGCCCATCATAAAATATTCATCGCTGGATAATGTAATGGTTTTTTTTCCACCGACTATTTTTGGATCATGCGGATAGGTAATCCCTTGATTGGGCAGATAGGGTTCGTCTAACGTAATTCCTTCCGGGTGCTGATCGTTTATAATCGTAACTCGTCCGTTATCAATCTGAATTTTTTCACCAGGCAGTCCGATAACGCGTTTGATATAAAACTCTTTGCCATCTGATCGTCGCTCATTCGTCTGAAAATGATGGATTAAAACTACGACTTCGCCGCGTTGCGGCTCCTTGAAATGATAGGTTAGTTCATCGATAATCAAATATTGAGCATTGTAAAAATTCGGTTCCATCGAAGCACCAGAAACAATAAATGGCTGGAAGATAAAATACCGGATCGGGATAATAATGATTAAGGCAATCAATACAATTTTCAAAAATTCCCAGACCAAAATTGCCGTTGGGGCAAACTTGCCAAAAATATTTACTTTGGGTTCATTGTTTATTTCCATAATCTTTAAAACCTCCGGGTTCTTTGATGGTCACTACTGGACTCTCCCGCCGTTGGCGGGATCCCGCCGACAATGAAATATTTAATAGCTGTGGCGGGAGAACCTGCTCTATTATTTGTGGTGGATCCGGATGGACTTGAACCATCGACCTTTCGGATGTGAACCGAACGCTCTAACCACTGAGCTACGGATCCAAAAAATCTTTGGCATTGCGCCAGAGAACCAGCTGAGCTAAGTGACCCTTTTGTCCCTGCCCTCCAAAATAAAGCTGCTTACTTTAGCTTACCAGAGGTCCCCATGGTAAAGCAAGGCACAAAACGCTATAATACTCAGGCAAATTAATGAAACTTTACCTCAATTGGACTCGGTTAGACCTAAATTTAATCCGAATCATAATCCGCCAACCAAGCCGCTCCCAGCCAAACAAAAAAAAAGACGGCGAGTTTGGATATGGCTGGTTGTGCTTATCGTATTGATAAGTTTGGGAGTGTGGGCCGGCAGTAGCTTAATATCTAAAACCAACCAGGTTTTCACTGGCGACGGAAATATTTTTAGTCGACTTGGTCGCTTGATTATTGCCGCTGATAAACCGCTCATCGGCGAAGAAAACGGTCAGGTTAATATCCTGCTTTTAGGCATGGGCGGTGAAGGGCACGAGGGGCCTTTCCTGACCGATACGATGATTATTGCTGCTGTTGACGTTAAAAATAATGAAGTCGTACTCACCTCGATCCCGCGCGATTTTTTGGTAGATTTACCAAAGGTGGGACCGAATAAAATCAATGCGGCTTATGCCTATGCTTCTGATGAAGACAAAAACGCGCCCGGCCTTGCCGCCATCACAGCCGCCGAACAAGTGACCGGGCTGGACATTCCCTATTATGCAGCCATAGATTTTCAAGGCTTTATCAATGCCGTAAATAATGTCGGGGGGTTAGATATAACCATAGATCAAACTTTTACTGACCCGGAATACCCAAATGAAAAATACGGTTTTCTCTCACCCGTGACATTTACGGCAGGAATGGAACATATGGACGGCCGCCGGGCTTTAATTTTTGCCCGTTCTCGACACGGTAACAACAATGAAGGGTCAGATTTTGCCCGATCCGAGCGGCAGAAAAAAATTATTGTCGCCTTCAAGGAAAAAGTGACCAAGTTAAATCTAACTGACTTAAAAACCATTAATAACCTACTTTCCGACTTCACCGAAAATTTCCGAACCAATTTGGAGCCTCACGAACTTAACCGTCTGGTTGGTTTGACTCAAAAAATTTCTGCAGCCAATATTTTTTCTTTCTCGTTAGAACCCGATGGTACCACTATCTGCAATAGTTCAATTATTGTCGGCTATGAGCAGCCAGACCCTGCCAAAGAACCTCCAATCGATGATCCGAAAACAGAAGTTGATGAATCAATAGTAGAGCCTATTCCCATAAAACTTTACATCGTTGAACCTTGTCTTAACAAAACCCTAGCTGATGTCCAGGAATACATAAAAATGGCTTCCATCATCGCCAAGCTAAAAAAAGAAAACGCCTCGTTGGAAGTCCAAAACTCTACTGGCCGGGTCTCGGTTACTACACAATGGAACAACCTTACTGATTTGGGACTAAACCTAAAATTTACAGGCTTCCGAGGACGGGTTGCTTATGAGCAGACAATTTTTTACGATAATTCGCAGGGCGGGAAACCTAAAACCTTGGAGTATCTAAAAAATAATTTTCAATTTGTCAGTTCTGATATTGGTTATCCCTCATCGACGGCTGATTTTGTAGTAGTTATTGGTAACGACGCCTTATGAGTATCCCAATCGTTGCGATTATTGGCTTGCCCAATAGCGGCAAATCAACTTTTTTTAACAAGGTTTTAGAACGACGGTCTGCTTTAACTTATCCGGTGGCAGGCACGACTCGAGACCGCGCCTATGGCTTAGCTAATTGGAATGGTTTTTCGTTCTACCTAGTTGATACGGCCGGCATTATTGCCAAACCGGATTCAGAACTTGAAAAAAGTGTCCAGAAACAAACGGCGGTGGCCAAAGAAGAAGCGGACTTAATCATTTATGTCGCCGATGGCAGCACCCTCCTATCAGCCCAAGACCTGGCGGTAACTGCTAATCTAACTCATGCTCGCAAACCAATTATTCTGGCTGTCAACAAAATTGACACCCGCAACACCAAAACCGAAACGATCGCTGCTTCTTATTTGAAATTAGGTTTAGGCAAAACTTATCCGATTTCATCAGTCAATGGAACCGGCATTGGCGACCTCCTGGACGCAGTTGTCGACAAACTAAAAACCTATCACCTATCACCTATAACCTATAACCTGACTGGATTACGCATCGCTTTTATCGGCAAACCCAATGTCGGCAAATCATCTCTGATTAACCAATTACTGAAACAAGAACGGCTGGTCGTGCATCATGAAGCCGGGACGACCCGTTCTACGGTCGAGGTGCCATTCGAACATGGCGGCCAAAAATTTCTTCTCCTCGACACCGCTGGCATCAAAAAGAAATGGAAACAAGATGCTGATGTGGCAGCGGCCGCAGCCTTCCAAGCTATTCGGGCTTTGGAACATACGGATGTGGCGTTGTTTACGATCGACGCCAGTTCTGATCTGACGGCGCAGGATCAAATCATCGCGGATCAAATTCTAGAAAGTAAAAAAAGCTGCGTTATCGTGCTGAACAAAGCCGACCTAATTGACCAAAAACAAAAAGATAAAATTTTGGACGATTTGCCCAATTACCTCCCGCAAATGTGGTTTTTACCCGTCATTTTCGTTTCGGCAAAAACTGGCCAGGACTTAAATGTTTTGTTAAAATTAGCTCAACAATCTTTTAACGCGGCAAGTAAAATTGCTGATCAGAGTGAACTGGATGAATTTTTGAAAAAAATTCTTGACGAAAATATGCCTGGCAAAATGGAAGACCAGCGCGCGCCAAAAATTTATAGTTTGAAACAGTTGGGCACGAAGCCGCCGATGTTCCGCATGACAGTCAACTTCCCGGCTGCCATCGCCACGGCGTGGAAAAAATGGTTTGAAAAACAGTTCCGCTTAAAATTCGGCCTCGAAGGCACGCCAATCGAAATAAAATATATCAGGAAACAGTAATGAGTAATTAGTAAAGAGTAATTAGAAAACTCTCTCTCCATCCCCGCGAAAGCGGGGATCTTGTCTTAATTTATAACTATTACAATGGTTAAGCAGTCCGAAATATGACTGCTTATTTCGTTCATTGATTTTCCGAAACATTCTTCTCTTAGTTTTCGTGCGCAATACGATATGGTGAGGCAAAACCACATAACCCAAATAATCAATACCTTGACGAAGTTTCCGGATCGAGATCTTATGGGGATGAAGTTTCATTTCTAAACGATGATCTAAAAACTCGGCCATTGGTTTGATTAAACTTTTTAAATATTCTTCATCAGAATGAACGATTAAAAAGTCATCCGCATACCGAAAATAATACTTGACGTGCAAGGTGTGTTTGATAAACTGATCTAACTCATTCAAATATATGTTAGCAAAAATCTGCGAGCTTAAATTCCCAATGGGCAATCCTTTACTCTCTCTCTCTCTCTCTCTCTCTCTCTCTCTAAATTTTTATCCACAGGTGCTCGAAAACTTCGGATAATCTCCTCAATCAACCACAACAGTTGCTTGTCGCTGATTTTATTTTTTATTATTTGTAACAGTTTTTGGTGAGAAACACTGAAAAAAAACCTATAAATATCACACTTCAGGGCGAACGCACTTTGTGTGAAATTCTTACTGACTTTTCGTGACACCCGAAACAAATTAGCTACAGCCAAATGAGTACCGCGCTTAAGTCTCGACGCATACGAATGATAAATGAACCCGGGATCAAGAATCCGGTAAAGTTCATTAAAAATCATGTGGTGGACCAGCCGGTCCCGAACACTGGCCTTACTAATAATTCGCGGTTTGGGGTCATGGATGCGAAACGTGTTATAGGGCTGATGCCGATACGTTTTATTTTTTAGTTCTTCGTGAAGGGCGAAAATATTTTCCTCCAAATTTCGTTCAAAAATTAAAACATCTTTTTTCAGCCGTTTTTCTTTCCGAAATTCCTGCCAACATAAAAATAAATTCTCCAAACTAATTAATCTCTCATAAATATCAATATGCAAGACCTGCCAATCCTTCATAAATTATCCGAATTTTATAAGTTATTTTATCTCTACCGCGAAAAATTTCCGCAAAAGGACAAATACGCTTTAGGAGGAAAACTTGAGCAAGCTCTGATTGAATCTTTGGAATTGCTGTTTGCCGCCAGCGTTTCCGCCAAAGACCAAAAAAATCAAATCCTGACCCGCGCGGCGATTAAATTTGATTTGCTCAAATTTCTTGTGCGCGTGGCCAAAGAGTTAAAAATTATGGATCTAAAAAAGTATGTCGCTTTGGAATCGCAATTAATCGAAATCGGCAAGATGCTCGGGGGCTGGCAAAGATCCTTAAAAGAAAACTCTCCGCAACGAGAGTTTTCTGACTAGACACAACCCGAGAACGAGCAAGCCACCTGAGTAATTGTCGTTCGGATTCAGATTCCTGTTGCCGAACTTCAGCTTGTCGTCGTTGGCCTTGAAGTAGAGCGAGTGCTCCTGCGACTGCCAAAAAATTGCCTTTTTCCCTCTACTGCACCAGAGAATAAATTAATTCATATTCTCTTGAATTTTATTTGGTCTGGAAAGGACGCCAGAAAAAGACAAGTAGTGTCTAAATTTAGTATTTAGGATTTCAGCGAGCTTAGTCCGTGAACTAAGCTACATTAACTTACTTTCAGAGATATTTTAACCAAAAAGAAGAGCGGGAGCAATCTTGTTGTCAAGATCACTCCCGCTTTTTCCCAGGATCCAAAGCCTAAAGGCCAAGGACCCAAGGAGTGTCACTACCCGAGAACGAGCAAGCCCCCCTGAGCAATCGTCGCACGGAAACAGACTCCTGCTGCCGAACCCCAGCTCGTCGCCGCCGGCCTCGAAGTAGAGCGAGCGCCCCCGCGACCGCCATTGCACCCCTGCGCAGTCCAGACCCGGGGTCTGGTAATCGCGCCCCAGGACATCTGGATACGCGACCATGGCCGTGGACATGTCAATCGCCCCAGCGAGCACGAAGTCCTCCGGCAAGTAAGCCATCACTTCCCGATCCGCGGGGATCGAGAAGCCCTGCAACGCTTGCGGGAAGTACAGGCCCACGACCCATCCGGTCGCCATTGCCTCCAACAGCCGCTGGTGGCTCTTGTCTACGACCGTAACCTTGCCCGCCAGTTCGCCGGCTCGGTAGTTCTGGAACATCCGCCCGGGGAACTGCTGTTCGTAGGTCCGTCCGACCGCCGGCAAGAATCGCTTCTCCAGCAGTGTGCCGTAATCCCCACTCGTTTCCATCTTCGGAAACACGAGCGGCAAGCAGACACCGCCAGACAGCAAGTTCGCGGTCTTGGGATCCTGCGCCAGACGAGCCATGATCGCGCCAGTGCGATCCTGGAACGAGCCAGTGACCACGCCGATCTCCGGAATCCCGAAGCCCAGCGTCAGGCGCGTGTGCCGGTCCGAGTAATCGATCTCGGGCTGGATCAGGTGGAAGCCGCGATTGGCATCCACCACCTTGGCCTTCAGGCCTTGCGGCGGGATGAACCGGCCGTGGCTGTCGAACAGTGGCTTGACCGGCTCCTCGAGCGCGATCTCTCCGGGTTCGACCTCGGTTGCCGACTTGCTGATCCGAAGGACCAGCCGGTCCGCGTTGATCTCACGCGCCACTGGCAAGCCGCCGAGGCGGCTAATCAAAGCCCGCGTATCCCCCTGGGACCAACCATCGAGCTCTTCACGATCTACGAGTTTCATAACCCCTCCTTCAGACGTAATTGTCCGAAGAACCATTACCCCGTCCCTGGGGTCCAGGTGCGCCCATTAATTTCAGGCCACAGTGTTTTGCTCTGGCCTCAAATTATTAGTTTAATATTGTACTCCTTTTTGACGGAATTGTCAATGATAAGGTATAGTAATTAGGAATTAGTAATAAGTAATTAGTATGGAACTGCGAGGCTACAAAGATCTAATTGTTTGGCAGAAATCTATGGATTTGGTTAAGTTTGTATATAAGATTACTGATCAGTTACCCAAACAAGAACAATTTGTTTTAACTTCGCAAATGCTGCGAGCGGCCATATCTATTCCCTCGAATATTGCTGAGGGTTGGTCAAGAAATCGTAAACTTGAATTTATTAGATTTTTTGAAATGGCTTATGCTTCAAGTTCTGAATTAGAAACGCAACTGCTCATCTGCAAAGATCGATATACTAAAATCGACTATAATCAAGCATTAAATCTAATAGTTGAAATCCAGAAAATGCTTTCAAAAATGATCCAAAACCAAAAATTGAATTCTAATTACTAATTACTCCTTACTAATTACTTCTTTATGTATCTCATCGTAGGACTCGGCAATCCCGGCAAACAATATGAACAGACCCGACACAACATGGGGTTTCGGGTTTTAGATTTGATTGCGGGGATAACCAAATGGGAAAATAAATATCAATCACAGCTCATCAAACTCGAAGATGTTATTTTAGCCAAACCACAGACCTTCATGAACAAATCAGGCGAGGCAGTCAAAGAAATACTAAAATATTACCCAGCCCCAGAAATGCTTATCGTCACTCATGACGATTTAGACTTACCACTGGGAACTATTAGAATACAAAAAAATATTTCTGGGGCTGGGCATAATGGGGTACAAAATATTATTGACGAACTCGGCACCCAAGATTTCATCCGGATCCGGCTCGGAATTGATTCGCCCTCCCGCGGCCAAATCCCGGGAGATGATTACGTTTTGCAAAAGTTTTCCACTGACGAAGAAAAAATCGTCCTGGAAGTCTTAGAAAAAACCAAGGACGCTATCGAAACTTTACAAACCCAAGGATTCGAGATGGCGCAATCCAAATTCAATGGATAAAAAAACACGTTGGCGAATGTTGAGTTCACCAACGTGAAATGCACGACCGACCCTAGTGCATGCGGCACAGCAGAGTCGGCCAATTGCTTGCGGCCACGCCCCGACGGGCGAGATCGAGTTTGTCGAGTTCGCCCGCCAGTTTCGGCGGAGCGTCGAACTTCGAGCACAAGTAATGCACCCGGAGCTGTCTTTCACAGAGCTTGAGGACATATCGGAGTTCTTTTTCCGACATATTCGCCACGATCTGCGAAAAAAACTCCTTGGCCTCTGGGCTCAAGCTCTCATCGTCCGGCTCGATGAGGAAACGCACCAACGGATTTGGTGGCTCCGAAACCGGCCGGATCAAAGAGAAGCCTTCCCCCACCAGTGCGCGTTCATTCTTTCGTACTCGATTCTTCATTTCACTATACCCCCACGTTCGGGCCTCAACTTTGGAGCTGAGGCGGAAGTTTGGCCCTCGCTGGAAAGTAAGGGCCGTCAAGCTTTTGATAGCCCGACAGGAAGGCTTACTTCAATAACGCGCGAATCTCTTCCTCCTTCCTGCGGTCATCGGCCTTGCCGAGTTTGACCGCATTCATCACAAAAAAGCCTAGCACCAGAGCAGCAAGCACTGGAACACCGACGAGCTGGAACAGTCTAAACACACTGACCTCCTTGGATAGCGAAAGGTTCGATGTTACGCAAAACGTCCTTAACCCTACCTACGAGTGCTGGACAAAATCGGAAAACCGATTCGGCCCAAACTTTGGGTTACTTGCGAACAATAGGAGGGATGCTGCTCACTTTCGCCACTCGCAAGTAGGATCAAGGACACCTTTGACTATTTGCAAAAACTTATGAATCTATTATATTGTAAAAATACAACATCCTATCTTAGCAGAAAACGACCCTCCTGTCAACCTTGGTAATACAACTTCGATGCTTTTGCTTTTTAAATAAAACCATTATCGAAGTTGATATACTGGGTCAACCCTAACTTTACTTAAAGATTATGCATCTTTTGGAAGCCAAAATTTTCGCCAATGCCCTAAATTTGATTCCGCAGTTCGGCCCGGTTCGTCTGGCCCGACTGTTGGAACATTTTGGCAGCTGGCAAAAAGCCTGGGCCGCGCATCCGAGGCTTTACATCAAAGCCGGGGTGAGTGATAAAATCATCGATCAAATTATAGCAAGAAAAGACAAGATCAATCCAGAGCAATCGTTTGCTGCCCTGTCAAGACTGAAAATTGAGGTCGTTTTGGAAGTAGAAAATGCTTATCCGCAACTACTAAAAGAAATTACTGCCTCGCCGCCCCTGCTCTATGTTAGGGGCAACAAAGAACTATTAAATTCTACCACTGTCGCCGTTGTCGGAACGCGAAAAATTTCTCTTTATGGCAAGCAAGTTTGTGAAGAATTAGGCAGCGGTCTAGCTTTGAATAATATTACAGTTGTCTCCGGACTGGCGTTTGGAGTGGATGCTGAAATCCTCAATAGCACGGTGAAGAATGAAGGAATGGGGATTGCTGTTTTAGCTACCGATTTGGACAATAGTAGTATTTCACCGCGGAGTAACTTTCAACTTTCCCAAAAAATCGCGGCAACCGGTTGTCTGGTGTCAGAATATCCATTAGGAGCTGACGTCCAAAAACAAAATTTTCCCATCCGCAACCGCATCATCGCAGGCTTGAGCTTGGCGACTGTAGTGGTCGAGGCTGACATCGAAAGTGGGGCTTTGATTACGGCCAATTTCGCGCTGGAACAAAACCGAGAAGTCTTCGCCGTGCCTGGTTCAATTTTTTCTCAAGTCAGTCGGGGTACGAATGAATTGATCAGAAAAGGGGCGCATGTTGCCGGCAGTGTGGCGAATATTTTGGAAGAGTTAAATCTTTCGGCGGAGGTAACAGCGGAACCCATTATGTCAGCGGTCAGTGCCGAAGAGCGGCTGGTTTTGGATCGCTTGAGCCGAGAACCCGTACATTTGGAAGATTTGATTCGGTCGGTCAAGCTTTCAGCGGCAGTCGCAAATGCCACTCTGACCATGTTAGAAATGAAGGGTCGCGTCAAAAACCTAGGCGGAGGCAAATATATAAAAATCCGATGAGCCCTCACGCCCATCCCCGAGGCAAAGAATTAGCCAAGTGATCGGGGATCTATATAAAAGCTTTGCCAAGATCCCCGCTTACTCTGGAAGAACTAAGTGCGGGGATGGATAAAGGGATCAAGCGGTCGCTCGCAGATGCATTATGGCTAAATATAAAAATCCGATGAAGATATCTAAAAGGTTGCTCAACTTAATCTTTGCCTTAATCGCCGCCATAATTATGTTGGTTATTAGTTTGACTAAACCCAATCAAGCCATGGCTCCAGAAAACTTGCAGCCCTCTACAACCTATAACCTACAATCTACAACCTTATTTTTCGCCGGCGACATCATGCTGTCGAGGAATGTCGCCAGAAAAATCTATACGGCAAATGATTTCACTCTGCCATTCCAAAAAGTTGCTGATGTCATCAAAAAAGCTGACATTGCATTTGCGAACCTGGAGTCTCCGTTTAATAACCAAGGCGATCACTCGATCGAAGGGAGTTTAGTATTTAATGCCGATCCAAAAAGCGTCGAAGGCTTAAGTACGGTCGGCTTCGACCTGCTCTCGACCGCCAACAACCACAGTTTCGACCAGGGAAAAACAGGGATTGATTTTACGACTGCTTGGCTGGCAAGTCATGGGGTTTTGTCTATCGGCTCTGGCAACAATTGCCACGATGGAATTATTATCCAAAAAAAACAACTGAAGTTCGGCTTCCTGGCTTATTCATATGCCGCCCACAATGATGGGGGGGAAAAACCCGATCCTTTAGTTTGCGATTGGAACGACTCAATCCAAGTTCTAACTGATATCGAAAAGTTAAAACCTCAGGTTGATTGGTTAATTATTTCAGCGCATATGGGGACTGAATACCAGCGAGAACCCGATGAAAAGAACAAAATTCTTGCCCACGCGGCCATCGACGCTGGCGCCGATCTTTTCATCGGACATCATCCGCACTGGATCCAAAGCGTGGAACAATACCATGGTAAATGGATATTCTATTCCCTCGGCAACTTCGTGTTTGACCAGATGTGGAGCCAGGACACGAAGGAAGGATTAACCTTGCTTGTAACCTATGGCTCTAGCAACCATCCCCGAGGCGAGGATCGGGCGAGTAATCGGGGATCTAACCCCGGACAGATCCCCGCTTTCGCGGGGATGGGTGGGATTGAAATCAAAAAAATCGAGCTTCGACCCGTGATCATTGAGGATTATTGTTGTCCGCGGTGGGCAGATCCTGACGAAACAGCGGCGATTTTAAAGAAGATAAATTTGACAAGTCCTATACTTATAGATAAAAATTAAAGCTATGGCAAAATCCCTAGTAATAGTTGAGTCACCAACCAAAGCCAAAACGATCAGTCGCTTCCTCGATGGAGAATATAAGGTGGAAGCTTCTTTTGGTCATATCCGTGATCTTCCTACGAGCAAGATGGGCATTGATATCGAGCATGACTTCGAACCGACCTACGTCATCCCGCCCAAATCCAAAAAGCGGGTGGGAGAATTAAAAAAACTGGCCAAAGATGCGCCGGAAATAATCCTGGCCACTGACGAAGACCGCGAAGGCGAGGCCATCGCCTGGCATTTGATTACAGCCTTGGGCCTCAAAGAAAAAAATATTAAACGGATTGCCTTTCATGAAATTACTAAAACCGCGATTGCTGAAGCTTTAGAAACCCCGCGTAAATTGGACATACATTTAGTTGATGCGCAACAAGCTCGCCGAGTTTTAGACCGCCTGGTCGGCTATGAACTTTCACCCTTCTTATGGAAAAAAGTGAAACGCGGCCTCTCCGCTGGCCGGGTCCAATCCGTCGCTGTCCGACTGATAGTGGAACGCGAACAAGAAATCCAAAAATTTACCCCGCAAGAATACTGGAGCATTGTCGCCACTTTTGATAAAAACTCCAACAAGTTTACCGGCAAACTCGCGAAAATTGACGGCAAGGCATTGGATAAACTTGGCATCAAAAACGAAATTACGGCGAAAAAGATTCTAGCGGATTTACAAAACCGCCCCGCTGAAGTTATTGAGGTTGTGAAAAAAGAAGTCCGCCGCAACCCAGCCGCCCCGTTCACAACCTCAACCCTGCAACAAGAAGCCGCCCGCAAACTTGGGTTTAGTGCTAAACAAACCATGATGTATGCCCAGCAGCTTTATGAAGGAGTGGAAGTTGGGGAAGAAGGCTCGACCGGACTTATTACCTACATGCGTACCGACTCGGTAAATTTATCGGAGTTTGCGATCAAATCAACTAACCAGGCGATTGCGGCCAAATTCGGCCAAAATTATGTCCTTCCCCAGCCCCGCCGCTACGCTTCCAAACAAAAAAATGCCCAGGAAGCTCACGAAGCCATCCGGCCAACTGATCTGATGCGCGATCCGGAGAGTATCAAAGGATATCTAGATCGAAATCAATACCGACTTTATGATTTGGTTTGGAAGCGTTCAATCGCGACCCAAATGCCAGAAGCCGTGTTTGATGCCACAGCAGTCGACACTCAAATAGCCGGGGACAAAATGTACATTTTCCGCTCCACCGGCCAAGTCATCAAATTTGACGGGTTTATGAAAGTCTATCTGGAAGGCACAGACGAAGAAGAACAAGAAGAAGAGGGCTTATTACCAGAACTCCAAAAAGGCGATAAACCAAAAGTGGTGAAAATTATCCCGAATCAACATTTCACCCAGCCACCGCCGCGATATACAGACGCTTCTCTAATTAAAGCGTTAGAAGAATTAGGGATTGGCAGGCCGAGCACTTATGCCCCGACGATTTCGACCATTCAAGAGCGCGACTATGTCCAAAAAATTGATAAAAAATTTAGCCCTACGGAAATGGGTTTTATCGTCAATGATATTTTGGTTGAGCATTTCCCGAAAGTCGTCGACTACCAGTTTACTGCGGGCATGGAAGAACAGCTCGATGATATCGCCGAAGGAAA
Organism: Candidatus Doudnabacteria bacterium RIFCSPHIGHO2_02_FULL_43_13b; assembly: GCA_001777655.1. Classification (GTDB taxonomy): domain Bacteria; phylum Patescibacteriota; class Doudnabacteria; order UBA920; family O2-02-FULL-48-8; genus 2-01-FULL-44-21. The sequence continues at coordinate 16,761 of MFER01000012.1, read as the reverse complement.
AAAAGAATGGATCCCGGTCATTCGCGAATTTTACACTCCGTTCCACGAAAATTTGAAAGAGAAAGAAAAAGACGTCGAAAAACATATCGAACTTCTGGATGAAAAGTGTCCCGACTCCGGGCACCCCCTGCAAATCAAGTTCGGCCGGTTCGGCAAATTCATTTGTTGCTCCAATTATCCAGAATGTAAATACAAGCGACCAATGCCTGAAGAACAAAAACTGATCGATGAAAATTCCGGTGTGATCTGTGATCTCTGCGGCCGGCCCATGGTCGTCAAATTCGGTCGGTTTGGTTCGTTCTTAGGTTGCTCCGGCTATCCGGAATGCAAAAATATCAAAAAAATCCAGAAGGGCACAGGCGTTACTTGTCCAAAGTGCGGCGAAGGCGAACTGGTAGAACGCCGCTCGAAACGAGGCATTTTCTATTCCTGTTCAAAATATCCGAAATGTAAATTTGCCTTAAATGGCAAGCCCACGGGCGAGAAATGCCCAAAGACCGACGATCTTCTAATCGAAACAAAAAATGGGACAATTAAGTGCAGCAACAAAGACTGCGACTATGAGAAGGAAATAAAAGAAGAGGTCCCAGAAAAAACTACTCCTTAAAAATAACTCCGCGTATATACGTCCGTATATACGTGACCCCTAAATTGTGCGATCGCACAATTTAGGGATACGACATAATTACGTTCAGGATGACGTCTCTGCCGTCACCTTCATAAATTCATTGACAAGCTGTCCCACTTCCGCTGCGGTTTCACAGTCCATCAGTTTCATCCGCAATTCTTTCGCGCCGTCAAAGCCGTTGACATAGGCTTTGTAGTGTTTTTTCATGACTTCAAATCGCTTGCCGCCAATTGGCAGGTGGACAAATTTTTCTTCAAAGAGTTTCGTGTGTTCGATCATTGCTTCGAGCCGTTTAGCAATGGGCACCTTCTCAATAGGTAAATCACGATTAAACATCCAGGGATTGCCAAAAATCCCCCGGCCAATCATCACGCCATCAGCGCCGGTCTCCTGACACTTTTTTTCCGCTTCTTCCAATGTGGCGACATCGCCATTGGCGAGAATTAAGGGTCTTTCTGTGGCATCCATCTCGAACGAAGTGAGAGATCTCGGTGTTAAATTGCGAGACTTCTCGCTAATCGCTCGAAGTGGTTTATGTTCTGGTTTAAAAATCTCGATAATCTTCAGCATCAACTCCCAATGCGCTGGCACCAGAGATAATTCTTTCACGGTCCTCAAATGGACAATGATCGCCGCCAATTCCTGCTTGGCTAAAAACCCAAACCATTCCTCCAACATTGGTTTACTAACACCAATCCGGGTTTTCACAGACACTGGCAAACCCGAACCTTCCTTGGCCGCTTGGATTAATTCTTGCGCCAATTTCGGGTTTTTAATCAAAGCCCCGCCAGCGCCTTGCTTTAAAACCGCCCGATCCGGACAGCCCATATTGATATCCAACCCATCGAATTTTAAATCTTTTATCAGCTGCCCGGCTTTAAAAATATTTTCCGGGTTGGCGCCGAAAATCTGCGCCACAATCGGCCGCTCATTCTCCCCATACCAAAAATCGACCAGCAATTTTTCTTTACCATCTGAACAAAGCCCATCCGCGGATACAAATTCCGTAAACATGACATCAGGCCGGCCGTATTTGGCAATCATAAACCGAAACGCCGCATCCGTGACATTCGCCATGGGCGCTAAAGCCATAATTGGCCGCGTTAAATCCTGCCAAAAATTCTTACTCATAATGTCTTATTTTACAAAAATACAAATCCCGACGCAAGGTCGGGATTCCGACCCGCTTCGTGGCGTCGGAACAAAAAAAGCCCCCTAGAGGGCTCTATCTAAACTTCTTATCCAAAATTTTATATACGGTTAAGATCCAAAACGGGACGATTAGAAAAAATAAATATTCCTCCAAAGGAAGTAGGCCAATTTTCCATCCGATTAATCCCTTTCCGGGAAAAATCCACTGCTTACTGGCCACGGCATACGTATCCCAAATTACACCAACCAAGAAAAATAATATGCTTATAACAACTCTCTCTCTCTGAGTTTTGTACAAATGTATCCGGAATTTCCATTCCAGATACAGGGCGCTAAGAAAAAATAATAACAAGACGATAATGTATGGCATAAACACTAATCATTTTTCATAAATATTTTGTTTTCGAACAGCCAGTATTTGAACGCAGTCCACCAGGGCAGGACCGAGATAAAATAGCGCAAATCGGCAAACTTGCGAATCAGCCAGCCGGCAAAGCCGGAGATAATTAAGTTCGACGTGTAAAAAATCGCATATTTGCCAGTAACGGGAATGACGAATCTGGAGGGACCAGCGTGATAGATATGCAGTGGTCGTTTTTTGATCAGACGAAAAATATTTTTCGCTACATGCTTACCCTGCCGGATGGCTTCTTGCGCGGTTTGCGGCACTGGTTTTTTCGTATTCAGATCAATAAAACACACGTTGTCCCCGGCGATAAACACATTCTGAAAACCCCGAAGATTTAAGTTCGGAGTGCTGATTGTCCGATCTTTTTTATCTCTCTCAAGATCACTTGCGACAGGCAACCGGCAAGAACGGATGCCGCCAGTCCAAATCAGGAGATCACAATTAACTTTTTCTTTGTTATTGAGCGTGACATAATCTCTGGCGGCTTCGGTAATCAGGGTTGAAAATCTGGTCTCAATTTTCATATGTGCCAGACGAACGGCCACCAGTTGGGCGACTTTCTCTGAAAGTCCTGGTAAAAATGAGGTGCCGCCTTCGACCACCATGATTTTGAAATTCTCCAATTTTTTATTGTGATGCTGGCATTCGTGTTTAAGCAGATTGTGTAGTTCCCCCACAAATTCTGCGCCGGCGAACCCGCCGCCACCGACCACGATTTGGGCAGAGTCTTGTTTGACGATCAAATCCTCGACGCGGTCACGAATCATGATCGCATCTTCCAGACTTTTCAAAGTATATCCAAACTTGTCCAAATTCGGAATGCCATAAAAATCCGCAATACTCCCCATGGCAATCACTAAATAATCAAACGATAGGATCCGAGAATCAGTGATGATCTTGCCATCGATAATGTCAATTCGTTCGATAAAACCCTTAAACACTTTCACCTTGGTTCGGTTAAAAATTTCAGTAAAAGGAATCGTCACGGTTTGCTTAACCCGGCGGGCTTCCACTCGTCCATGTTCCGTGGTTGCCGCCTCGTACAAGCCAGCATAATAAGTTTGATAATCCTTACGGTCAACCACGACGATCTCATACCGGTCGTCATTGTGCAGGTAATTATGCAAATCCAAAGCGGCACGGATCCCGGCGAACCCGCCGCCTAAAATGACAATTTGTTGTTTTTCTTCAGGTGTTTTTTGTTTCATGTTTCATGATACATGTTACATGACTTATTATATCACATCTGCCCGGTTAATCGTTTTATATTTTCCAACTTCCAAATTGCCCAATTTTAATTTTCCGATCCGGATACGTTTCAAACTTCTGATAGTATAGCCGAAGGCGGAAAACATTTTCCTCACTTGCCGGTTCCAGCCTTCGTGAATCGTAATGTAAACAGTCTTGCCATGAATTCGCAACTTTGCCGGTGCGGTTTGCTTGCCTTCAATCATCATGCCGGTTTGGATTTTTTCGATCCGGCCCGCGGATAATTCTTTATCCAAGACCACTTCGTATTCTTTTTCATGCTCAGCCGATGGATGCGCCAAAAATTGCGTTAAGTTCCCATCATTGGTAAAAATTAGCAAACCTTCGGTCAAAAAATCCAACCGGCCGATCGGCCAAACAACGTTTTTCAAATCACTTGGCAGCAAATCAAACACCGTCCGGCGTTTCCGCGGATCGTCCCGGGTCGTCATGTATCGCTTGGGTTTATTCAAAACCAGGTAAATTAAACTATTAACTTTTAACTTTTGACCATTAACCTCAACCCGATCTTTGACCGGATCGACTTTCGTACCCAAAATCCTGACCACCTGGCCGTTAACTTTTACTTTGCCAGCTTCGATCAGTTCTTCCGCGTGCCTTCTGGATGCAATCCCAGCCCCGGAAATGTATTTTTGTAGACGGATACTTGTCATATGTTATTATTATAGCACTATGCTGGATAAATTTTTCACTTGGTATCAAAAACATTATCTGCTTAATCTATCGATCGCGGCTGGGTTATTCTTGCTGCAAATTTTCCACCTTTACTGGCTGTTTACTGATGTTATCTTACTCAAACTAACGGGACAGAGTTATTTTGCTTTCCCAGATATCTGGGGGGTAGTTTCAACAGTCTTGGAATACACCGAAATTCCAGCCATCATCAGTACCTCGCTGCTATATATCCACCTCCTCCGACAAAATTTTTCTTGGAAAAATATATTTTTTCTGCTGTCCATAAACGTTCAGTGGTTACATATCCTATGGATTACGGACGAAGTGGTAATCGAGCGATTTACGACTCATACGCAATTCTTGCACTGGCCGGTACTGATCGCTTGGCTGGCGATCTTAATCGATTATTTGGAACTGCCGGTAATCTATGATACGGCCAAACGTTTGCTCTTTGAGATCAAGTCCCGCATAAAAAAACTTGATCCTAAAAATTAAACCAAAGGATTGAAAATATTCAAAAAATCTGTATAATATCTAAGCAATCTGGGGTGTGTAGCTCAGTGGTAGAGCACCTGCCTTTTAAGCAGAGGGTCGCGCGTTCGATCCGCGCCACACCCACCAAAAAAACCGGCTGAAAGCCGGGTTTTTATTTTGAGAATTTTCCCCAAAATCCCTCATCCACTTCCACGGATTCGCCTTTTTCCGCAGCGAGTTGTTTGAAGAGTTCTTTTTCTTTCTTCGTCAGCTTCGTGGGTGTTGCCACATGCACAGTCACTAGGTGATCGCCGCGGCCGGAGCTGTTGAGAATATGAGCGCCTTTCCCTTTCAGGCGAAAAACTTTTTCGGATTGGGTCCCCGCGGGAATTTTCAGCTTCACTCGCCCATCCACGGTCGGCACTTCCACTTCTGTGCCTAAGGCCGCCTGATAAACGCTGATCGAGATATCAGAAAATAACGTCGGGCCGTCGCGCCGAAACTGCCGGCTGGGGCTGACTTGGATGCTGAGATACAAATCGCCAAAATTCGAACCCTTATATCCCGCTTCCCCTTCGCCGCTGACCCGAATCCGCTGGCCGTCGTCAATGCCAGCCGGAATTTTTACTTTTAAAGTTTTAACCCGGCGCTTCTGTCCTGAACCTTTGCAAACTGCGCAGGAACGCTCAGCGACTTTGCCGCTGCCTTCGCACTCATCGCAATTAGTCGCAGTCTGCATCTGCCCAAAAATCGTCCGACGCATCACGCGAATCTGGCCTTGGCCATGGCACTTCGGACAAGTACTGATTTTCGAGCCTGGCTCAGTACCGCTGCCATTGCAATGCTCGCATTTGTCGGTTTTTTCAATCTGGATTTCTTTTTCCACGCCAAACACCGCTTCTTCAAAAGATAAAATTAAGCCATATTCTAAATCCACTCCGCGCTCCCGCCGCGATCGCCGGCCCCCGCCGCCACCAAAAATATTGGAAAAAATATCAAACGGGTCTTCCCCCTCAAACCCAAAGCCTCGAGTAAAGTTGGAAAAATCAAAATCTTGAGGATTGAACCCAGCTCCTGCTCCCTGACCGCGCGCGCCATTTGTAAACGCCGAGCCAAACTGATCATACTGCGATCGCTTAGCAGGATCTGAAAGCACCTGGTAAGCTTCATTAATTTCTTTGAACTTGGCCTCATTGCCTTTATCTTTATCCGGGTGGTGCTGGTGGGCAAGTTTGCGGTAGGCGCGTTTAATCTCCTCAGCTGATGCTGATTTGGGAATGCCTAAAATAGAATAGTAATCGTTTGCCATAATGTACTTTCCATCGCGAGCGACTGCTTTAAATATCAAGAATTAACCTTGGCAGTCGCGTGGCGATCTAATAAAAAGATTGCTTCGTCGGCCACCAGACTAATCCTTAAAATTAACTCTTGGCCTCCTCGCAATGGTTATATAGTTAAACCTCCAATTTATCCCCGATTACTTGGATCATTCTCGCCTCGGGGATGGATAAATTGACTAAATCGTCAATTTATCCACTTCCACTTGCACCTTTGAAATTTTGAAAAATTTCAAATACTTAAGCGGGTGAAACAACAAAGCGCCGAAAATCATCGTCAGCCAGTTGAATAAAAAGGCAAAAGTCCGCAACAGGGCCAACACAGTCAATGTAAAAATCAGAGGAAAAAATCGGTTGATACCATCAGCGTTGCTTTGAATTTTTTCCATAAAGGAATAAACAACAATTTGAGCTAGCGTATCGCTGCCTGAGCCCTTCAAATTAAACTGACGCAAAAACTCCTGACCCGCTTGCTGGATTAAGGCCGATTTTTCGAATGAACCGGCTCTCGAAAAACCCGGATCCTGCGATTCAAACTGTCTGGTTAAATACTCATCTAAAGTTTGATTCGGATCAAATTTTTCCGGCAGGCTCGATGAAAGTTTCGGGACACCGGCGCTTAAAGATTGGCTCAAATGTTGATAAAATGCTCCTGGATTATTTTTGAAATCCTCACTGGTGTTGTGGTAAATATTGAAACCCATCAGTAAAATCAAGGCGTTCGTCATCACCAGTAACCCCCCGGCGAATAATTGACGGAGTGAAAAATGCAGCTGGTTTTTCTCCAAAGATTTGATCCGGCCCCAATACGCCCAATCCAAAAGCGTGAAGATCACAATTCCCAGCCAGACAAAGGCGCCGGGCGGGAAAATAATCAAATAGGAAATAACGCCAGCAGCTAATAAAATAAAAAACCACTTGCGCTCATAGGTGGCCATGATAAAGAACGTGTGCAAGACAATCCAAGCCGCCGCGATGATTATGGGCACCAACCAAAACATTAATGACTTGTTCCCAAAGAGTGTCGCCGAAGATGTTTGCCAAAAAAGGATTTGGACAATTAAGGAACTAACGCCCAAAGCCGCTAGTTTGAAAATAGCGGCTTTGTTGTTGTGATCATTATTGATCGTGGAATCCATGGAATTAGGCTTGCGTCTTAAACCCGATTTCAGAAGTGGTGGGGGCTGATGCTTCTTTTACAGTCCCGAACTGACTTTCATATTTTTTCAAATTGTCAGCCAAGGCGGCGATGATTCGCTTTAAGTGCCCGGGGCTCGTAATAATTCGGGCAGTCACCATACCGGAAGGGGGGAGGATGTTCATAAAATCCAGAATAAACTCCTCTTGCGTGTGGCTAACCATCATCATATTAGCATAACTGCCCTTTAGAACCTCATCCGGGATTTTGATATTAATATTTTGTTGCTGGGGTTGATTCATGAATTTTTAGGATAGATTGCTTCGCCCGCCCGATCCGACGATCAGTCGGGCGGGTCGTCCCACTATGAGCGGGCCTCCTCGCAAATGCGCATTTGCGAGCGTAGCGAAGCAATCTATCGCAAGTTAATTATTGCTTTGGTTGATTCTTGCTCACGTCCTTAAACTCTGCATCCACCGGCCCATCTGCCTTGGGTGTTTCTGTTTTCTGTTCGCTGTTATCTGTTTTCTGACTCTGGTACATGGCTGCTCCAACCTTCTGAATGGCCGCGGACAACTCGTCCATGGCTTTCTTAATCGGATCCAGTTCCGGCTTATCTTTCACGGCTTTCAAGGCGTCAATTTTGGCCTGCACGTCTTTCTTATCTTCATCCTTCACCTTGTCACCCGCGTCTTTCAGGGTGCGTTCGGAAACGGAAATCAAAGTGTCGGCTTGATTGCGCGTATCCACGACTTCTTTATTTTTCTTATCCTCTTCCGCGTGCATTTCCGCTTCTTTCTTCATCCTTTCCACTTCGTCTTTGGACAGATTCGAAGAACCGGTAATCGTAATATTTTGGGATTTGCCCGTGGCCTTATCTTTGGCCGTAACTTTCAGAATACCATTGGCATCGATATCAAACGTCACTTCCACTTGAGGCACACCGCGCGGTGCCGGTGGTATCCCATCCAAATGAAATCGCCCCAACGATTTGTTATCCGAAACCATGGGCCGTTCGCCTTGCACGACATTAATCTCGACGGCGGTCTGATTGTCCGCGGCTGTGGAAAAAATTTGCGATTTGCTGGTCGGGATAGTGGTATTGCGATCAATGAGAGGAGTTGCCACTCCGCCCAGGGTTTCTAGACCCAGGGTTAACGGAGTTACGTCCAAAAGCAAAATTTCCTTGCCTGCGACATCGCCAGACATAACCCCGGCCTGGACCGCCGCACCCTTCGCCACAGCCTCCATCGGGTCAATTCCGCGCTCCACCTGCTTGCCGATATACTCTTCCACAAACTTGGCCACGGTCGGCATGCGGGTCGGCCCGCCGACTAGGATAATTTTCGCAATCTCATTCGGGGTCAATTTCGCATCAGTCAAAACTTGCTCCACCGGATGCTTCATCCGCGCGATGATTGGCTTAACCAATTCTTCTAGTTTCGCCCGCGTCAATTTCATGTTCAAATGTTTCGGACCTTCTGCTGTGGCGGAGATGAATGGCAGGTTGAGATCAGTCTCAAGTGTAGTAGAGAGTTCAATTTTCGCTTTCTCCACGGCTTCTCGTACGCGGTTCATGGCCATTTTATCATTGGTGAGGTCCAATCCGGTCTCGCGCTTAAATTCGGACACGACATAATCAATCATGGCCTGGTCCATATCTTTTCCACCAAGCTGAGTATCACCAGAAGTAGAGAGCACTTCAAAGGTGGCCTGGCCTTCGTGCTCACCAAAATCCATAATCGTCACATCCAAAGTACCACCGCCAAGATCGAAAACTAAAATCTTCTGATCTTTCCCGGTTTTATCCAACCCATAAGCAAAGGCCGCGGCGGTCGGCTCGTTAATCACGCGGACTACTTCGAGTCCAGCAATTTCGCCCGCGTTTTTCGTCGCCTGCCTTTGGCTGTCGTCAAAGTATGCCGGCACCGTGATCACAGCTTTGGCCACTGGCTCGCCCAAATACGCTTCCGCGTCCTTTTTAATCTTTTGCAGCAAAAACCCAGAGAGCTGTTCCGGCGCATATTCTTTGCCAACTAGTTTATATTTGAAGCTGGTCCCCATCTTGCGTTTGAATTCAAAAGCAGTGCCTTCCGGGTTGGTCACAGCTTGCCGCCTGGCTGGCTCGCCAACTAAAAGTTGGCCGTCTTTAGTGAAAGCCACATAGGATGGGAAAGCTTTCCCAGCCATAGTCTGGCCTTCCGCGGATGGGATAATCGCGGGCTTACCCGCTTCCATCACCGAAGCCGCGCTGTTTGAGGTTCCTAAATCAATTCCTATAATTTTTGGCATATTATTGTTCTTTAATTTAATAATTTATATAACCACTTCGAGCGGTTAGCGAGAAGTCTCGCAATTTAACACCGAGATCTCTCCCTTCGGTCGAGATGGTTGTCTTTTTTAGACATTCTTTCCGACAACCACTTTGGCCGGAATAATTACTATATTATTTAACATAAATCCGGGTTGCGCTTCGGCTAATACTCGGCCGGCTTCGCCAACCCTTTCTTCCACTGCTTCGTGATGAGTCGGGTCAAATGGCTCGCCGACTGTTTTAACCTTCACCACTCCCAGTTCTTCCATAGTCTTTTCCAACTGTTGAATCGTGGCGCGCAGTCCCGCGATCCAATCCTTATACTTCTCATCATCTGGCGCAAAACGCAGCACCTGTTCCAGACTTTGCAGTGATGGCAGGAGCTTGAGCACGGTCAGCTCTTTCGCGTGCTGAAGAAGCTCTGTCCGTTCCGCCATGACCCGCTTGCGATAGTTCTCGAGATCAGCCGCCGCACGCTTCCAGTTGTTCGTCAGTTCCTCGTTTTGCGCCTTCAATTCTTCAATTATGGGATCTGGGGTTGTTGCTTGGTCTTGTTCGTTGGTCATACTTCTTTCTTTCCGTCATCGCGAGCGACTGCTTTAATTCTTAAGGTTTAACTTGGGCAGTCGCGTGGCGATCTCTTTACCAGAGATTGCTTCGTCGCTACGCTCCTCGCAATGACACTAAAACTGTATAACAATAATTATAAGGACTGGCCCACTAATCAATTTCGCTAAATAATTTATAATCGACAAATTTTTCGCGTAAGCCATGCGTTTGGGACCGATGATACCGATCACGCCTTTTTTCCCGTCGCGCAACCGCACATTCGAGACGACTAATGATAAATTCTTTGGAACAGGTATAGGTGATTCCCCGCCAATGATCGCTTCGGCTGTAATTTCTGTTTTCTGCTTACTGTTTACTGTTTTCTTAATATCATCAATGTTTTCCAGAAGCTCTGCAACTTGTTTCATGGTCTTACTGTCGGCAAATTCCGGATCACCAATAATATGGGATAATCCCGTCGCTGACGATTCGTTGGGCAACAGGGCAAACGCGGCTGATCCAGAAACTTGAGCCAGAAGGTTTGAAATCGAGCGGCCCAGTTGTTCGTGTTGAAGTTGGAGTTTTGACAATTCGTGCCTTAATAATTTGCGCTCTCGTTCGGACAGTTCAAACCGACGCATGAGTTCGTTGACGAAAAAACGATAGCCTCTATCGGTCGGGATCCGACCCGCGGATTTATGGGGTTGAAATATAAACCCGGCTTTTTCTAACACCGCCATGTCATTGCGAATCGTAGCCGAGGACTCCTTGAAGTGGTATTTTTCCACCAATTCCTTAGACCCCACCGGATTGGCCGTCTCCGAATAGTCTTTTACTATCGCCGCGAGTATCTTTTGTTGTCGAATATCCATAGGGTTTCGGTTCCCCTCCTAGAATAGGAGGGGTTAGGGGTGGTAGATGACTAAGGTTTAATACCCCTCCTGACCTCCCCTATAAATAGGGGAGGAATCCTAACGCTTTTTTAGCACTAAAGCGCTCGGAGTGCTAACTATGTAATTATATTATTAGCACTCCACCCTGTCAAGTGCTAAGTTAAGAATATCATAGGTAAAGGCTGTATTCCCTCTTTAGTCCTAAGGCTATTGGTTATGGTGATCGTCCGATTATCTACTTCCTCAATATTTAACCAAATACAATTCGAAAACTGTTTCGTCTGGGAAAGTTTATTGAAAACCATGCCTTCAGCCGCATAAGTGGCAATCGTTCGAATACTGAATTCGTTGGCATAAGTTGAGTCTTGGATTCCCACATGCTCCCTAGTACGTTTAAGCTGTTGTCGTAAAATCTGATTCGAGACTAGTCCCTGACCGCCTTCCAATAAACTATACGCTTTATTAAAAGACCGATTATAGAGTCGGGTATATTTATTAATTAAATCGGTAAAAAAATAAACTTCAGTCCGGACTGGATACTTTTTTAGACTAATCTTGATCTTCTCTCTAAAACGCCTAAACGAACGGGTTATTTTATTTCGACCATATCTAGTGATGCTTTCTGGGGCTAGATAAATAGCATTCGTATCGGCAATTATCTTAACAAACCGATATTTAATTCCAAGTTTATTCAAAAATTTTAATATTCTAATTTCTTTATCCCGTTGTGCAATCACTCTGGGGATTTCCGTAAATTTATCAATTTTTTGACCACGAAAAATCTGATTCAGATCAATCAGATAATTAATTTGGCCGTTATCTAAAAACCGAGGCGGGCATTCCCAATTAAAAAAAGTGATCACCTCCCCTGAATTTAAAGAATCATTAATAAACTTCTCAATCTTCTGCTTGTTTTCCATCGGCTTGATTGATCGATTTTCTAATTGTTGGATGATATTATTAAGTTTCTTCATAAATTTATTAATTGAGACGAGAGCGAGAGGATGCAGGCACCCCCTCGCGTGTAGTTAGTCTACTTGAGCTGGATCACGGGAATCTGCTCCTTCGGCTCAAGGGCAGCATTCTGCAAAACCGCCACGCCGGACGACTCAACGCCGAGAATTACCGGGTTTCGGCCGAAGCAACCCTTCCTGAGCAGAAAGCCGTCGAGCGCAAACCCGGCGAAGACGCGGCGGACAAAATCTTGCTTCAAGTGCTTGGTGGCGTTCTCGGGCAATAACGACCTGAGACGACGGTCTTCTTGTTTAATGGCCCAGGCCGGCGAGTTTTGCCACGGCTGCTCTTCATAGAACCGCCAAAAGTCCGCAATGTGAGCCGCGACTGCCACGTGGTTGGCTACCCCTTCACGCACATCAGCGGGAATTCCTGGATAGTCTGTCTGAGAGTAAAGAATCAACGCATCCGCTGATCCCCAAACCATCCGAAACACCCAGTCGAAATTCCGATCTTGGGCTGTGACTTCAGCCATAAACTCCCAGGCCTTGTCCCGGCGCGCCTTGGCGAAGCCGCTTAATCTATCCACGTACTTCGCGGTAAAACCAGTACCCTCTGGGTTCACGACTATGCCCTTGCTGGAAAGACAGGGGCACAAGAAATAAACCAGGGTGGATTCCACTAAGGGATCCCGAAGCCCGCACACGTTGGCAACACCTCGGATACGACTTATGGCACGAACGTTCATTTGATTCCTCCGGTTGATGGTAAAGAGGGGTGAGGCAAGCGGCAGACGTACCGCTCGCCCCAGCCGCTTCTCTTAGTGCGGCCCCATGCCGCCCAACTGTCGATGTATTGACGTCATCTTCCTCCTCAAAAAAATCCCCTGCGCCTGCAGGGGTTCGTCAGATGAAGGATTGAATTACATATTTAATTACGTAATTATGCCGCACCTAACCAACCCCTTCAAGCAGAGGGTTGGCGTGATGTCCTAGGTTGTATGCTAACGTGCTAGCACGATATACTTTTACAAACATGATTATTTAAAACGATTAAGAATTAATTGATACCCACCCATGCCCGCTTTCAGCCAATGAGCGACCCGAGTCACAGTGGCAGTCGTTGTCTTGGCATCCTTCGCAATCTGCCAATACGGTTTGCGTTTCTTCTCATCCAGCATCCGGGCAATCCGGAAGCGGTTGGCAAACTCTCGGATCTCCGATAAAGTCAAAAGATCGCGAAAAAACGCCTCACATTCCGTTACGGTTTTAAGCTTGAGAATGGCCGCAAACAACTTGTCCGTATCTTGATTGGTCCAATTGTTGATTTGCATATAATTAAGATAGTTACTAGAGTCTTATGCCCGCCCGTACCGAACGGTACGTTCGGGCAGGCTAACGTGCTAGCATGATATACCATTCTCCCCGACCTGTCAACTCAACAAAAATAGCGGCCCTAAGCCGCTTTGGGTTTATTCATCAATTTATAAATTCCATACCCTATCACCCAGCCAACCAATCCTAGGATAATCGGGATATAAATATGCTGCCAGTCAAAATATAGTTCAAACAAAACTGCTGGGATTAACAGTATCCCCATCCACCAGTATTTCTTTTGGTCTCCGAAGGCAGTGAAAAATAAAAATAAAAACAGCATATATGCTAGAGGCAAACCAATTAGATAATCTCCGCCCTTTGTCGGAATAAGTCCTGATCTCGGCTCTCCGGTAATGCTAAAGTAGTTCGAACCAAAAAATTGCGCTAATGAGAAAGCTAAAACTATCACTACAACCACTATTAACAAATTTTTCATTAATTTAATCATTATTTTAGTTATTAATTAACCAATTAATATCTTCACTTAACAAATTATATGCTTCTATATTAAGATTTTTATTCTTTTGATTCTCAATGTCTTTCAAGAATTTATTGCCTGGATTCAATTTACATTAGATTTTTGCTAAAACAAACTGTTATTGCTAATTGTGACTAAGGAAAACTGGGATTAAATAATATCATTAAATAAAAAGCAAAAGCTGTAATAATTACCAAAACGGAACAAATAAGAACGAGTGGCCAGAATATTAAATTTTTAACATTTTTTCTATATTTTATAATATAAAACATGGTCAGCATTATTCCTATAAGTTGCACCGTAATGAAAAATTTGAGTAATGGTTCATATCTATATTCTAGTAAAAAGTTATTTCTAAATGTATTTGGATTAATTTTCCCACTTTGGAAAAAAGAATACAGAATATTTACTACTGGATTCCATAAAATCTCTGGAACGATAAACATTGCCAGAGATATCCATAGCCATTTTTTTTGTTTTGATTCTATTTCCATTAAATTTTTGCTAGGAAAAACCGTTTCTACTAGGAAAATTATCCATTTTTAATTAAAAACCGATGCCGTTACGCATGTAATACACTGTATAGAAAATCAAGATCGCAAAAGCCAATAAAATAAAAAGTGAGAAAGAGAGTAATGATTTAAATCTACTTCTATTAAATTTAATATTAAAGATTAGTAAACCAAGAATTCCAAGAATTTCTATAATCAACGCGAGAAATAAATATGATTGATTATCAATAAAGAATTGTTCGCCAACCAACTTTCCTATTAAATATGGAACATTTATTCTAAATAAAAATAATACAGACGAGAGTAAAAAAGAAAATAGAATTTCAGGAACTAGAAACATTCCTAACGAAACCCAGAGCCAAACATTTTGTCCTTTTATCATAATTAAATTATATCACACTTTCAATCTGCCCCAAAAGATTCAATAGTTCTTGCGCATCCGCATCTGAGATTTTTCCTTTTTGCCCTTTTTTAGTAATGTTTATTGTCAGATTGGAAAGTGCTTTAACGAGTTTTTGCTTATTCTCGAGTTTTTCAACGCGCTTGAGCATATCATTCTTTTGATTCTGTTTTATGCTAAGTGTTTGTATCTTAATTTTAAGCTGTGTGAGAATAGCAGGGTCAAGCGCAATGTCTTCCGCTTGCGCTTCTAGAAGGTCCAGTAACTCAATAATGCTATTAGCATCAGTTGTGTTTATTTTACCTTTTAATTCTTGTTTAGTAATTTTATTTTTAAACTTTGTAAGGATTTTTGAATTTTGTTCTTTCTTTTTCTCAATTTTCTTCTCCAAATTATTTATCTTCTTTAGAAGATTTTGCTTTAGTTTATCTGTTGCATTAAGTGATTGAATTTTTTCTTTAATTAGGGCAAGAAGCTGATTTAAGGACAGCTCACTTCCGTCTGGAAAAATCGTTTCTTCGTTGCCATCGCCATTTTGGTCAATAGACAATGTCGAGGGGTCTCCCAAATTCAAATTTCCTTCTAGATTGGTTGTAACTAGAATATCACTAAAAACTTCAGTTTGGATAATTTGATTGTCTGTAACTTTTTCATTTTTTAATGTGAATATTCCGTTCCCAGTGCCAGTAACTTTAATGTCGTATATCTGACCTTCGTCATCTGGCAGATAGACAAACTTATGTTCTCCCATAATGTCAAAACTTGCGTTTGGAATATTATTTTCAATTCCCCCAGAAACAAGTCCCGCATGATTTCCATCTTGATCTGTAATGTCAATATCTAAAGGACTAAAAACTGAGATTGCTTTGCCGTTTAGTTTACATTCAGAAATATCTTGAGAAATTTTCGTATCGTCGACAGCAAGAGTGCTACCAGAAACAATGTTCACGATTTGTTGTCTAATATTATCTTGGCTTAACATTTTTCCATGATTAGACTGTAATGCGTAATACTTATTCTCCGCATCAATGGGCAGGTTGGTGGCGCTTTCAAGTGGTACAGTGCCATCTCCCGGAACCCTTTCCGGTTGATCATACCCTGTGCTTATGCCTCCTAAAATAGTTTGCACCCGACGTTCTACGATTTTACCTATGGTGCCTGCTTTACATCCAGCAATGCTGTATAAATCGACACCGGCTGTTCGCAAATCAAAATTATCAAAGTTTGAGGTATGTAAACTTTGCGCATTTGTGAGCGCTTGAGAATTTAATTGATGATCAGTAGTTAAAAAATTATTAGCTTGGTTAAAATCTAAATCTTGAGTTGTGGAACTAAAAAAGCCCTGATTGATAATCTTTACATAGCTTCCTTTTTGATTGTAATATTCCTGACTTGGTGAAAGGTCGTATACAACAGGTAAATTTTTTGCAATTTTTTTCATTTCTCCATCCGCAAGCCATGGAATGCCAAACCCATCTCCTTGCAGTAAAACTTTGATAGCTTTTGGCGCGCCTGTATTTGGTACTCCAACAAAAACTGCTTTGTCAATATAATTATTCACAGGATTGTCCATTACATATTTTTTAACCAGCAAACCGCCAGTGCTGTGGGCTATAATATCAATTTCGTCGCTGCCTGTTTGAGTCTTGATATCTTGAATTTTTTGTTTTAACTCATCAACAATATTTGCGTTTACCCCGTATCGCCAATCATAAGGGAAAAGGAATAAATCTGTGTCTTCAACATAGCCTTGATTTTGAAATTCTTGAATAATTAAATCGTAGAAATGTTGACCTGTCATGGGATTTTTTAGTAAATCCCCTTTTATCAAGCTCGTATCTGATGGTGTTAGATCTGCTTTGAACTGCAAAGGATCCATAAATTGATCACCTATGTCTGTGAAATTACGCCCCAAATCAAGCCACAGCTTCTCATCTTCTTTTAATATTTCAGTCCCCAACACTCCCGGCACAATCAGCACTGGTCTCTTGCCCGGGGGTTCCTGATTCAAATCAACCGCCTCGCTCAGCCACGGTTCAAAGTCCACTTCATTCGAAACTGGATTGCCTTGACCTCCTGGATTGAAAGTTGCATTGTAGGGGCCAGTTGGATCTCCCCACCAGTTATCTTGGGCATTGAGGGTGTTTCGACTTAAAACTCCATAGAGACTATTCCCGGTAATGTTGTTGTTACTAATCCGGCT
>MFER01000011.1:23837-26819 GCA_001777655.1 Candidatus Doudnabacteria bacterium RIFCSPHIGHO2_02_FULL_43_13b | reverse complement strand
TTTTCAAAATCGGAACGATGTTCTTTCTGATCTGATTTGTATCCATAAGAATATTATATCAGATTTCGCGGGAAAAGAAAAAGGGCCGTAATGGGGTAATACCAGTCAAATGGTACGGCGCTTAATTGTTTTGGCTATGAAATCATTGGGTGAACTAAACATTTCAGGTGAGGAAAATCTGACACGCTTAAAAGAAAAACCGCAAGCCTACCAGCAAGCGATTACTCAATATCTACCTTACTACAACAATGAGCGGTTACACATGGGCATTAATTACTTAACACCAATATAAATGGTCAGAAGCTATTGACTGTTGAACGCCCAGTAATACAACATCCAAAAAAATAAAAACCGGCCCGCGTGGACCGCTATTGTAAATTTATTCAGTAATGCTCATAAACTTACTGTACCTCTCTCCTTCCGATCGGAAGGTGGAAGGTACATACTACCTTCTTAGTCCTTTTACTAGTCCTGTTTTACCTGCTTAAAAAATTATTGAATTAGGACTTTATCTGCGGTAATTTCCGAAATTTTGAATGGATTACTTTTGGTAAGCACGGTTACCGTCATGCCGACGATGAGATCTGTTATCGAAAGTTTGGCCGATGGGTCGGATGATGCAAGGATTGTATTGGCTGTGACATGGACAACTTTTTCTTGTTCCACCCATTTGTTCCCCTCTGCCGTTTTTTGCACTGTGCCGGTCTTGAAAGTAAATTGATCATTTTCAACTTTCAACACCGTGCCGTTCATGGAAAAAGTTTCGATTGGTATATTCTCAACTGCTTCTGTGACGGGTTTGAATTCTTGCCGTGCCGTCCGATCTGAATACACCCAGACTCCGGTCACCGCCAAACCGACTAGGATAATTGTAATTACTATGGCTTTTTCTTGGCTCATGTTTGTTTCCATTTATGTATATTTAAGTAATAATATTATAAAACTTTATTCCCCTATTCGTCCAGCGACACCGTCAACCGTGACCGCCTTATTGATTTGTCCGTCAGTAGATTGCACTAAAATTTGAGCGGTAGTGAAAGAACTAAATGTCCCGGCATTAGCTCCACTACTATTAGTGGAGAGGGTCAATTTCGCAAAAGGCGGCGTAAATTTGAATTGCAAGGCGCTGACCACAACGTCATCAGCCAAATATCCACCGTTGGAAACCCTCGTACCGGGAGGATAAGTATAATTTTCGATTAAATTTAAATTATTGCATTTATCAATGCCGTAAAGTTCTATTTGGGAGGTGACGGAAAAATATATCAAATAGCTAGCCGGCGCTTTGCCCTGGGCACAGGTCGAGCCAAGGATTTGTCGCGAAGTCAGAGCGAAATTCTGGGCGTTGCGAATGCTATTCACTACTGTATCCGCCGCGATCGCGACTTTTTTTTGCCTCTCCCCTTGTCGATAGTTGGCAATACTAACAGTAGCAATAATACCCGTGATCACAATCACGATGAGCATTTCAACTAAAGTGAAACCTTTTTCTCTTTTAATTCTCATGAATTAAATTTCTAATTATTCTAATTTCTAATTGATCTAAATAAGCACCAAACTACAAGCATCAAATCACAAATAAATACCAGGCTCCAATTTCCGAATTTAAAGTTTGATATTTGGATTTTATTTGATATTTGTTATTTGTCATTTAGAATTTATTGAAAATTAGGTCAATTAGATCAATTTATACCAATAAGCCCTAGGTACCAATTAAGAATCCTCTCTCCCCATATCAATACTATTATACCAGAAATTGAAAGAAAACTGCCAAATGGAAGTTTGGAACCAAGGTGCTTTTTACCCAAAAAAATGAGAATTAGACCGGTGAGGGCACCTATAAAATAACCAAGCAACACCATCACCAGTCCCAGCTTCACTCCGAATACCATACCTAAAAAAAGACCAAACTTGACATCACCAAAGCCAATCCATCGTCCTTTCGAAATAAAATATTGCACAGCAAAAAACCCGGCGATAATTAAGGCAGCCAACAATCCATCCAAGATCTTTCCGAAAAAAACCTGCCAAACTACGCCTAACAACAAGGCTGGATACACAACCTTGTCCAAAATCAGGAAGTGTTTGAAATCAAAAACGCCAATGACAATCAAAAAACAGATGAAGACTAATGCAAAAAAAAGGTTATAGTTTATAGGTTGTAGGTTATAGTTATAAGCTAACAGCGCAAAGCTCAAAGCTGTAGTAAGCTCAATAATCGGATACTGCCAAGAGATCGATCCTTGACAATACCGACAGCGGCCGCGCAACCAAATAAAACTAAAGATCGGGATCAAATCTTTCGCGGCCAACTCGTGATGACAATAAATACAGCGTGAACGATCTGAAACTATGGATTGGCCGGAATGCAGTCTGTAAATCACCGCATTTAGGAAACTGCCGATTATGAGCCCAAAAATTGCAACAATAACTATGATCATCTTAGTATTTTCTTAATCCTGTTTTGTACAAAAACAAATTTTGTAAGAAACTTGAACCATAAATAACCGAAGGGCCAAGCCGAATTTGCGAGGCTTCAGGAAAATAGCGGGTGGTAATCGGAATTTCTTTAATCCTAATTTTACTCTTAACCAGCTGAATGATAATTTGAGTGTCGAAAATAAAATCATCAGAATTTTTCGAAATGTCAATTGTTTGAAAAATTGCTTGGTCATAAGCTCGAAATCCCGAGTGAAATTCCGTCAGGGTGGTTCCCAGGGTCCAATTGCCAACTTTGGTCAAAATAATGTTGAAAAAAAATTTCCATTTCGGCATGCCGCCCGACAGTGCGTTTTTTCGAACCATCATCCGGGAGCCAAACACTGCCCCAAACTGTTCGTCAACAATATATTTGATCATTTCCGGAATGAACTTCGGATCATACTGATGATCAGGGTGAACCATAACTATCACGTCCGCACCCCTTTTCTGCGCCAATCGGTAACAAGTTTTCTGATTACCCCCATATCCCCGATTCTGCTC
>MFER01000011.1:0-23803 GCA_001777655.1 Candidatus Doudnabacteria bacterium RIFCSPHIGHO2_02_FULL_43_13b | reverse complement strand
CTCGTCAACCCAGTCCTTCGGCAAGGCCTCGTAACAGGCACGGAGGGTTTTAGCGGCGTTGAAGGCCGGCATGACTACGACAATTTTTTTTCCATGGTAAGGCATTATGGCGAGGTGTATCGATAAAGACCCGGCCTTGAAAGTGAAGTAAAATTCCAAAAATCTTGATGCCAGCCGCGCGCGTTAAACCAAGCATGAATACTATAATCAGTTGGTCCGAATGCATAAAGCCAGACTCGTTTCGGACTATGCAACTGGACCAGTTTTTCTGTTTTCATCAATGTCAGGTCGCTGGTCGGAATTGCTACTCTTGATTGAAACTCGTTTTCAATTAATCCTAAGGTATGCCGAGTGGCGAAGGTGTCATATTCATTAAAGTAATAATTAATCGGCAAAAAATTATAGACAGGGATTTCATCTTTCAGATAATGGGTCAGATCAGTCCTAACAGAAGCCAGAGCCACGACTACGATATCACCATCTTCAAAATTTTGATTAATAAACTCTCCTACGGCGGCCAAGTTATAGTTACTGTCCCAAAACGAATCATTACCCAACACGGCGGTTGTATAAGGGATCAAACTCGCCAGGAAAATAATCAAAACTACCAATGCTTTCTTTTTTGACAAACCGCTGATAATCCAGGCGACAAGCAGCGCCAGTGGAATTGAAACGAAACTAATATGGCGTTCAAAAATTACCGTATAGGGCACCGAGGCGGGAGATAAAAAAAACAAAATCAGAGGCATTTCCGCCAGCCAGATGGTAAAAATTACCGGCCGCCAAGCCCGATGACCCTTGGCATATATCCGAATAAAACCCCAAACAAATCCCGTGATTAATAGGATCTTGGCGATAAAGACAGCGATAATTTGGATCTGCGGCAAAATCGAAGCGGTGGTTAACCAAACGAGCTGATCGTGGATGTGCCCGAAGAAAGACGGCATCCGAAGAAACAAGGGCACCCGTGATAACCCAAAAAAAGAATCCAGGCCGATCACAAATTTGAATAAAAACGGGGTTAACCAAAAACTAAAACCCAAGACGATGGCGGCATGGGACAGAAACCAATAGAAAAATTGATCCGCGCGTTTCTCTTTGTTTAGATAAATTTCCATTAATCCCCAACCGGCTAACGCCACTAAGACAAACAGATACGAATAATGTAAATATAAACCAATCAGGTTTGCCAACGCGTAACCGGCTAAAAAAATAGGTTTTCGCGAAAACTGATACTGCCAAAGCAACAGGCTGGCAGCCATGCCAAAAAAAGCCAACATAATATACGGCCTAGCCTCTTGGCTGAAGGCCAATTGAAATGGCAGCACCGATACAATCAATGCGCCGAGCAAGCCCACTTGTTTACTGTTAAAGATAATCTTGCCCCAAAAATAACTTAAAATAATAGAACCTAAACCAAACAATACCGATAGCATCTTAATAGCAAAGACCGAAAGCCCAAACCAGGCAATCCAGAAGTGTTGAATTAAATAAAAAAGCGGCGGATGAACCTCTACTGATCTTAAATATTCTATCAGCTGGCCTAAATCGGGGAGAAAAGTCGTAATGTCCAAGCTTAATAATTCATCCCCCCAGAATGGTTGCTGGCCTAAATTAATTAGGCGCAAGCCCAAACCCAGCAAGACAATACAAAAAAGTATCCAAATCGGCTTGGAATCCTTTTTTGCTACTATTGAATTAACGATGTCAGTTAGGATCAAAAAATATTAGTTGGCAAAACCAGAGGGACTGGCCCTATGGTCAGTGGCGGCGGCAGTAATTGGACTGCTGGCGACAGCGCCTTCGGTGCAAAACCAGAGGGTATAGGTATTAGTCGCTGTGGTATAACCATAAGTGGTCGCTCCTCCGCCGCCGGTTGCTGATACGCTGCAGCCGGCCGGGTTAATGGGGAGTGAGCCTAGATAATCACCAAGATCCGTGCCTGCCGGACAACCAGCAGACGCGGTCAACGTTAGAGCCGGCGGATATTGGCTGCAGGCCTGATTATATAATTCCACGGCGGTTTGTAACGCCTGCATATCACCCATTCTTCGAGCATCCCGAGACCGGCCCCGGGCAGTACTGGTGGAAACTAAAACTATGGCCGCCAAGAATCCGATAATTGCGATGACCACCAACAATTCGATTAGGGTAAACCCAGCGCCATTTTTTTTATTGCTCATGTTATTGCGTTGATTGTGAATTTATGATCTGTAGCCGGGCCTTGGCTAAACAGAAAGTTAAAGTAAAATCTCCGCCATTATTTTTTTGAACATAATTATAGTCGCTTTGGGTGGAAGAACAGTTGCTATCAGCAGAGGGGGGTTTTGGCCAAAAATCCAGATAATTATTGATCCCTATCGGTTGGCCGTTGTTGCTGTATGGATAAAAGCCATTTTCATCAAAATAAATTTTTAGCGCTTTTTGGATCCGACTGACGTCAATCATCTTTATCTGATCGCGGGCTTCTGTTTGCGCTGAAAAAAATGCCAGGGAGGTTACCAAAACCACGATGACCGCAATTACTATTAAAATCCAAAATTCAATTCTCATCCTTTTTTAAATCCACAGCCCTTCTCCCATCCCGCACCTGCAAGGTGCGGGATTTGGGAGAAGAATGTAAACATAAATCCTTATTCTAGTTTACCAACCCCGCGGGAGTCGCCGTATGGTTAGTGGCGGAAGCAGTAATGGGAGTACCGGCGATTGCCGCTTCAGTGCAAAACCAGAGGGTATAGGTATTAGTTGCGGTCGTGTAACCATAAGCAGTCGGACCGCCTCCACCGGTTGCTGATACGCTGCAGCCGGCCGGGTTGGATGGAATAGCGCCAATGTAAGTACCTAGGGTGGTACTTGCCGGACAACCAGCAGACGCAGCCAGAGTTAGGGTCGCCGGATATTGGCTACAGTCGTTGTAGTAGAGTTCAAACGCTGTTTGCAATTGTCTCATATCGGCCACACGTCTTGAGTCACGCGCCTTGCCTCGGGCGGATGTTAAAGAAACCAACACCACGGCAGCCAAGATTCCGATGATGGCAATCACGACCAACAATTCAATCAAAGTAAATCCACGATCTTTTCGATTAATTAAGTTTCTCATAAATTCACCCCCTTCCATAGAGGAAATTTGTTTATCAACTTTCCTTATTAATGTTTTTGTCTCTATCCACAGTTAAACAGCACCAGCTAAATTATATATCGGCAGTAAAATTCCTGCAACCATGACAGCCACCGCCAGCCCCAATACCACCATAATCAGAGGTTCCACCAAGGTGGTGAGGTTCTTTAAGACATTCTCCGCTTCTTTCTCATAAAACGTCGCTAACTTCTCCAAAATCTCCTGCAGGCGGCCAGTCGTTTCGCCAATCTGAATCATTTGGGAGACAATCACGGGAAACTCCGGGCGCTCCACCAAAACCGAGGCAATGCTTTTGCCGTTTTTGACTTCTTGGGCTGAATCAATGATGATTTGCCGATAGACCTGGTTGCCGACGATATCCGCCACTGATTCTAATGCTTTGACAATCGGAATGCCGCCTAAAACCAAGGTTGCCAAGTTGCGGGCAAATCGAGCCATGTAGATTTTCACAAACAATTTGCCAAAAATTGGAAGTTTGATTTTGAAAGAATCCACGATGTATCGTCCACCAGGAGTAGCTATATATGTGCGGTACCCCACGAACAAACCGACGATAATAATAATCACCAACCACCAAAACTTTTGCATAAAATCAGTGGCAGCAATTAAAATCTTAGTGGTGATAGGCAGCTCCACCGCTGACTCACGCAAAATCGCCACCAGGGGCGGTAG
The DNA here is from genome assembly GCA_001777655.1 of Candidatus Doudnabacteria bacterium RIFCSPHIGHO2_02_FULL_43_13b. GTDB lineage: Bacteria > Patescibacteriota > Doudnabacteria > UBA920 > O2-02-FULL-48-8 > 2-01-FULL-44-21. The sequence goes on along the minus strand of MFER01000011.1, from coordinate 19,992 downwards.
CACATAAATAAACATCAGAACACCAACGATGATTAGAGCGCTGACGATAAACGCCGGATAAGTTAAAGAACTAATGACCTTAGTTCGTAAATCGTTATCTTTCTCCAGTTGATTAGCCAGATAAATCAAAGATTCGTCCATGGTCCCAGACAATTCTCCGGCGCGAACCAAATTGACGTAAAGATTGGAAAAAATTGCGGGGTAACGGGTCAGGGCCGAAGACAGACTATCCCCGCTTTCAACTTTTTGTGAAATGTCAGTGATCACAACTTTCAACTTGGCGGAAGAAACCTGGGAGCGCAGAATATTTAAAGCCTGAACAATCGGCACCTTGGCGTTGATTAAAGTGGCAAATTGTCTGGAAAATAAAACTAAATCCTTCGACGAAACTCGATCGAACAGTTTAATCCGATCCAGGATGCTCACACTGCTGGCAGGCAAAATTTTGATCACAATTAGCCCGTGCTCCTGCAGCGCGTCATATGCGCTATTTTCGTTAGTCGCTTCCACTATCCCGGTGCGAAGCAGTCCTTGGTTGTCGCGTGCTTGATAAGCAAATTCCATATTATCTTCTTAATAAACTTTCAAATGATTCGCGGTCCGAAGTATACTGCAAAACATCTTCTACTTTCACTTGATTGGATCGAACCAGCTGGGCTAAATTATGATCGAGCACGATCATACCAGAGGCAGCCGAAGTCCGGATAATATTAGGTAATTCATAGGTTTTGCCTTCCCTAATTACATTCGCCACTGCTGTCGTGTTCATCATGATTTCCACTGCCGGGAGCCGACCGCCGCCGATTTTAGGCAACAATCTTTGGGAAATCACGCTAATCAATATATTGGACAACTGCGACCGAATTTGGTTTTGTTGATAGGCCGGAAATACATCAATAATCCGATCAATTGTTTCAGCGGCATTATTTGTGTGGACCGTGGCAAACACCAAATGACCGGTTTCGGCCACGGTAATTGTGGTGGCAATAGATTCTAAATCGCGCATTTCACCAACCAAGACGACGTTGGGGTCTTGCCGCAAAACTGAACGCAGAGCTTTGGCAAAACTTTTAGTATCGAACCCCACTTCTCGCTGGTTGACCATGCTTTTATCTTGAATATAAACATACTCGATCGGATCTTCGATGGTGACGATATTTTCTGCCCGCGTATGATTAATCAGGTCAATCAAGGCAGCCAGCGTGGTGGATTTGCCGTGGCCAGTTGGTCCCACCACTAAGACCAATCCTTGTTTATAATTAATCATGTTTTTCACTTGCGGCGGCAGGTTTAGTTCTTCCGTAGTTTTGATTTTGTTTGGCACCAACCGGAGTGCGGCGGCAACGTAGCCCTTCTGATAATAGGTATTAATCCTAAATCGAACATTGTCTTTAAATGAAAAAGAAAAATCCAGTTCTTTGGCTTCTTCAAATTCTTTCTTTTTTTCTTCGGTGGACAACAGCACGTCAACCATGCCACTGATAGTTGCGCCTGATAAAACCTCATATTCTTTTAATTCCACCAATGATCCATCAACCCTCAATGTTGGCGGTTTCCCGGCAACCAAGTGAAGATCAGAAGCCCCCCGTTGCAGGACGATCATTAATAGTTTATTGATCTCAAGTTCTGTCGATTTATATGGCATATGATTGTTGTAAATGATAATAAATTTTGTCTATTAGTTGAGAAGGAGAGGTGGATTTTCTCGGCAGCCAATCGTTGGCCCCAAAATTTAAGGCCTGGGTAGGATCTGGATTCTTGGTTAAAAATAAAAATGGGATGTGAATATACGAAGGATTGGAACGGACAAATTTTAACAAACTTAAGCCCGAAAGTTTTGGCAGATCCACCTCGCTGACCACTAAACCCGGTTTAATTAATCGAATCTTACGCAACCCACTTAACCCATCATAGGCTGAATCAAAAGCAAAATAACGTTGCAGGTGAGGTTCGTAAAGGCGAATTAATTTGGGATCGGGGTGAATAAAAAGGATTGGTTTAGGCATATTGTTAGTCGTTATTCGTTGGCGCTATGCGTATCGTTTAGAGTTTAACGTCTGACGTTAATCGCCACCAATACGCGCTGCGCTGCCGTCAAACGTATTAGTCACTCTTTCGTAACTCTAATTACCTCTTCCACTGTAGTGGCCCCGCGAAGGGCTTTTAGAATCCCGTCTTGTCTCATTAAAATCATTTTTTCCTCTTTTACCGCATAATCTTCAATTTTGATCGCCATCTGCCGATCGTTGATCAATTCTTGAATGGATTTGGTCACGGCCGCGGTTTCATAAATTCCGATCCGGCCCTTATAACCGGTGTTGCCACAAACCGGACAACCCCGCCCAATCCAAACTTTCAAATCTTTCAGATTAATTCCTGCCAATTCTGATGAATCCACGGTCGCCATTTCAGTACGAATTATTTTTTCAATCGCCTCTGTCGGCTTAGTTTGGGTTTTGCATTTCTCGCAAATTTTTCGCACCAGGCGCTGCGCTGCCAACAAATTAAGCGAGGCTGTCAGTAGAAAAGGCTCAATCCCCATATCGACTAAGCGCGGAATACCGCCGATCGCGCTATTCGTGTGGAGAGTGGAAAATACTAAATGCCCAGTCAGCGCCGAGTTGACGGCCAGCTCTGCTGTCTCTCGGTCTCGAATTTCACCGACCATGATAATGTTTGGGTCCTGCCGTAGAATCGAACGTAAGCCTGAAGCAAAAGTTAGCCCGATTTCTGGTCGAATTTGAGCTTGATTGACCCCGTCAATAAAATATTCCACCGGATCTTCCAAGGTGACGATATTAACTCCGGGTTTATTTAAAATACTCAAAATCGCATATAGCGTGGTGGATTTGCCGCTACCGGTCGGGCCGGTCATCAAAAACATCCCGTGCGGCTTACTTATCGCATCCTTCATGGTCTCTAGCCTGCGACCGCTGATCCCAAGCTCTTCGAGGGTCGGAGCGCCTGCTGATTTATCTAAAATCCTCAACACCACTTTTTCGCCAACCACTGTCGGAAAAGTCGAGACCCGAAAATCTATGGACTTGCCTTCCAAACCGACATGAAACCTGCCGTCTTGCGGCAAGCGCTGTTCATCGATTTTTAAATTTGATAATATTTTGATTCTCGAAATAATCGCGGCATGAACTGATTTGGGTAAAATCAAGGAACTGTGCAAAACCCCATCAATCCTGTAGCGAACCCGCAAATCTTCCTCGGAGGGCTCAACATGGATATCCGAAGCCTTGGCCTCAATCGCGTGGCGAATAACTACATCCACAATTTTCGAAATTGGCCCCTCGTCTACTATTTTACTTTCTTCGACGGCGATTGGCTTAATTTGTTTTTTAGTAACATCCGCCTGTTCTTTTTCGACTGCTTCTTGCAGCGCCGCGGTGACTTCTTTCGTAATGCTCCCGGACTTGCGAATGGCCGCTTGGAAACTTGAGTAGGAAGTAATATATACTTCAACACGATATTTTTTCTTTTGGGAAAGAAATTCCAAAGCTTCGAGGGCGGAAAGATTGGTTGGATCGGTCAAGGCAACCTTCAGCACGTCTGCTAATAATTCAAACGGAACAAACTTGTAATTCGAAATAGTTTCTTTGGATGCGATTTCTAGAAGTTCTTTTGAAATATTTTTATTACGTAAATCAACGTATGGTAAATTAAAAAAAAGGCCTCGGGCGCGCGTTAAATCTTCTTCGGAAACATAACGCTCAGTGACTAAGTAATCAAATAAGTTACGGTGGGCGGTGACCGACTCAACTCGAGCTTTGATTAAATTCTCACGATTAATAAAACCTTTTTCGAATAAAAAGGTTTCAAAACTCGCCGTTCTTGAACTTTGCGCGGAAACAACTGGTTGTTGCATTTTTAAGATAGGCTAATATTTGGCAAACGGATTTTCACGACCCAATTCGCTTGGACTAATCGTCACCGGGGTATAGGATTTCAGCGTCTTAAAGGCGCTGGAATCAAAAATCGAAGTGTCTAATTTGGTGTTCTGCGGAAACACCGCCGGGGTTGAATAGCTTCCGTCTGTCGAAGCTGATGGGGCCAGGGTTTGTTCTTGGTTTGGCGTCAGATAGGCCGGCTGATCAGTGCCGGAAAAAGACGGTACGAAAGCCCCTCCCCACAGCAACACGGCGGTGGTACCGAAAATACAGACAACAATGATAATTATATATATTCGTTTTTTTCTTGGATCCATGTTTTAGTTACTTCCTTTTATTTTTGATAATAAGTTTTCAAAATCACGTCGAATTGAGCCTTGCCGCTATCATCAGATGACAGATTGATCTTTTCAATATCGACCAACCTCAGATGGTTTTCCAAACGCAGCATAAAATCCTTAAACGATGGGTAAGAACCGTTGGCCGCAAAACTAATTCGCTGGACTTGGATTGAATTAGTGGCTAACTCCTCACCGGTTCCCAAATTACTATTCACACTCAGATTCTCAATTGCGATACCAGAGGCAGCGGATAGATCCCCGATGCTGCTGACAAAGTTTGCATAATCAGGATCTTCCACTGGGAGTGCTAAACCAGCAATCGCGGCTTCTTGTTGGTGAGAACGAAAGCTATCTAAAAATGCCTGGACATGGGAAAGCGTCTGGGTTAACTGCGCGTTTTGGTCTTCTGTCATTTTCAATTGGGCTTTGGCAGCTTGGTATTTATGCCACTGCGGGGTCGTGAAAAAATATCCTAGCCCAAAAAGGATGATGAGTAAAATTATTCCTAAGATCGTTCTTGATTTAAGGGTCGGTAGCGCCATTTATTTTTTATTAAAAATTTCTGTCTTGACGGCTAATTCGAGAGAAAATTGATACCCATTCGCGGTGCTGGTTGACGGCGTGACTGATTTTAATTTAATATTCTGAAATTTATCAGAAGTCGAAAGGCCTAACAAAAATTTACCCAAACTCCCATAATCATTGACAAAACCCTCTAAATTAATTTTACCCAAAATATTGGCGTCAAAATTCAAAAATTTTGCCCTGACAAAAGTACTTTTGGACAATTCGTCTAACAGCGGCGATAAATAAACATGGTTGTTAACTAAGGTTTTAAGATTAGCGGTCTGGGCTTGAAAAGTTTTCCCGTCTTTCAAATCGTCCTGTTTAGCGTCAAGTTGTCGTTGTAGATCAATGGTGGTTGCCGCGGCTGCCTCAAATTTTTTCTGAGTGCTGTTGGTCAGCAAATAAAAAATGGCTGTGGCGCCAACCACTACAATTAAGGCAATCCACAACAGAGAAATAATAATCCGGCTTTGCCGCTGCCAAGCAAAGCTGGTGTCCTTCATTCGACCTTGTAATAAATTGATTTCCTGCATCTATTTGTCTGCGCGGCGCATGGCGAGGCCAATAGCCACGGCTAAATTTAATCCTTGTGATTCGACGATCGGTTTTAAATCAGGCTTGTAAACAATGTGCGACCAGGGATTGGCTAGCACTACCGTTTTGCCTAAAGAAGAAAAATATTCAACCAAATGTGGAAGTTTCGAACCGCCGCCGGAGAGGATGATCTTTTCAATTCGCTCTCCCCGACTTTCATAAAGGTTAATCAGTTGCATGGCTTCGTTTTTTAAAATGTCCAAGATGGGTCTCATCATTTGCGGCATCTGCGGGGAAGATGTCGAAAGCCCAAAATCTTTTTTAAATTGTTCAGCCCGACTGAAATTAACCGACAAGCTGCCCGCGATACTGGTGGTCACCGTATCGCCCCCAACATTTAAATTCTTGGAAAGTCGCAAATATCCGTCATCCACTAAATTAATACTTGTGCTTTTCGCGCCGATATCAATCAGTATAGTCGTACGGGCGTCTTCCGCGACCAAGGAACGAATCAGCGAGAGCGCCTCAATCTCAAGCGCCAACGGTTCTAATCCGGCCAGTTGGAAAACTTTTAAATAATTATCAATTACGGCAGAAGGAACCGCGGTTAATAAAATTCGATTCTTCGATTCATCCACAGCTTTCAAATTTCCCAAATTCGTCTCGCGGGTTACTTTCGGATGCCTGTTTTCCAAAACGCTCCAGGATAAGGCGACTTCCGATAGCGGCAAGGGCACATATTTTTTGGCTTCAAATTCGACCGCCGCCTTCAGCTCGTCCCGAGGAATTTTGGGCATCTCAATCACAGAAGTAAATACCGCGCTGTTGGGTAATGACGCCACGATCTGATTCGTAGTCACCTTGGCTTTGGCGATCAAATTTTTTAAAATCGCCGCGGTTTGGTTAATCGCCAAAGTACTGTCTTTGTTGGTAATTTGGTAAGAAACATTGACCAACCCGTAGGTTTCGAGGATAAACCTGTTGTTTTCTGGCCGCAACTGAACAATTTTAATGTTCGAGGTGCCGATATCAATCCCTAACTGACTTTTTGATTTGCCAAATAGCATTTTGTTTCCAGAATTCGAATGAGGTTATCCTCAAGTCTTTTATAATTATAATGAATTATACTTTTGTCGTCAAATTACCAAAAACGGCCTATACATATCATCCTCTATCGGAATTTTTAGCTCACCTGGTGCGGTTTTTCTTAAAAAATCAACAGGTGGGTGTTCAATTATCCCAAGTGGGGTTTGCTCTGCCCCCTCTCCCATTATCAAGGTTGCTGTGGTGGCCAGGCTGTCAGCTAGATTGGTTTGAGTAATTTTAAGTTTACGACCAAAAATATCCTCTCTACCACGATAATCTCGCAAACCACCAAAACCAGCATATCCCAAAGCCACGCCCATAACGCCTGCTCGCAGTGGCGTCGTGCGGCTGTCCGTAATCAAAATACCAAAACGCTTGATCTGATAAATCTTTTTTAATCGGACCAATAAATTCTCGGCTGTCTGAAAACTATCCTTAGGAAGCAAAATCAATTTTCCATTAGCATTAGATTCATCAATTCCGGCATTGGCCGCGAACATTCCATCTTTAATCGTCAACCACGTATGTTTGGTTTTAATCGCCCGCTGGCTTTCATTTTTGATTAATTGCTCTTTGTTTATATTTTTGGCCGTGCGATATTCGGACAGTGCAACCACTTTTGAAGTAATCACAACAATCGAACACTCTTGTATTTTCGGGATGCGCCCAACAATGAATGTGATCAGATCTTCTCCCTCCAAGAATATTCTAGTTTTAATTGCTGTTATTTTCATACTAGCTGTTTATCTTTAAGCAACCGTAATCCTAGATAAGACAACGGCGTATAGATTGCTCCCATAAAAACCTTGTACAACCACCAGGTGATAATGATGCTAATCAATGTCTTCGTGGAGTAGATGCCCGCAAAAGCAATAACCATAAATAGTACACTATCCAATAGTTGTGACCAAAGATTGGACAGTAGTGATCGCAGCCAGAAATATTTGACGCCCAAATTTTCTTTGACGAAGAAAAACGTAAACACATCTTGAAATTCTGCTATGATAAAAGCGACCAAAGAAGCCAGGGCAATTCTACCAGAAACGCCGAAGATTAAATTATATCCCTCCTTTGCCCAGAGCCCGTCATCAGACCACGGCAACCACAGCGAAAGTAAGGAATATCCGATAAAAATTGCTGTACTGATAAGCCCAGCCCGCACAAACCCGCGCGCGATCTGCTTGCCATACAATTCCCCAATTACATCAGTCATCAGAAAGACTATCGGAAATGAAAATACCGCTACGGAAAGATGCGAGCCAAACAAAAATGGCATGATTTTCAAGCCCAGGGTATTCGCAGCAAACAATGAGGTTAAATATAATGTGAGTGCAATAATTATCTTATTGTTCATAACTTTATTATTAATTGCAAACAAAAAACCGCCCAGGAAGGCGGCAAATCAGCCTTCCAGGAATTCTAGAAGGTATCGGCGTATGAAGACCAGATAGTTTTTCGGTGAGTAAGTAACATACACTTCTAAGATAACATTACAAAAATCACTCGTCAATCTCTTGCGGAAAATCCAAAAATATGATATAATTTATTTATGGGATTATTCAAAGATTTATTTGGCTCTGGGACATTGCAAAAACCTGCCGGCCCGACTGGGCTGGAAGCCAATAATTTTGATCAACCAAACAAGCCAATTGATCAGCCGAAAAAAATTGATCTAAGAGGTGGGGTCTATGATGATCCGTCTCGATTCGATCCGACCTTTCGACACAACGTTGAACAAGATCTGCGTGGCACGCTAAAAAGTTTTGCTACTAGAGATGCCGTAGCTCGACTATTTCGTGAAAGTCGTGGTGGTCGAGGAATCACTAAACCAGAAGCTAAATCGGGATTAAATAAGTTAAGGGATGAGGGCAAGTTAACTAACGATCAAGTCCGAGCTGTCAGACGCAAATACGGAATTTTTTAAAGTTTAAAATAATAAAAATCTGCCGACGAGGCGGTTTTTTTATTTTTACAAAAATCTAAAAATATGGTAGAGTGTGATAGAAAATATGGGCGACTAGCTCAGGTGGTTAGAGCGCGTCACTGACCCGCCTGCCGGAGTGCCGATGTTTGAGTAAAATATAAGTTTATTATTTTTCCTTTGCTGGAGGGCGCGTAGCTCAGGTGGTTAGAGCGCGTCACTGATAATGACGAGGTCGATGGTTCGAGTCCATCCGCGCCCACCAGCAGTGGATAAATAATTAGAATCGGCACGGCGGGCAGGTAATGACGAGGTCGATGGTTCGAGTCCATCGTCGCCCACCAAAAAATTTTATGCACATCTTTAGTGGAATAATTGGAATGATTGTTGGATTTTTGCTGATTAGGTACTCAATTGCCCTAACTGATATGTTCGGCAAGATTGACTGGGCCGAAGCGCACTTAAAGGGCGGCTTGGCCGGCACCTATACTTTGTATCGAATAGTTGGGTTGGTTTTTATAATCTTGTCGTTACTTTATCTGTTTGGAGGACTTGGGTTTATCATAGGTCCGCTGGCACCACTCTTCGGCGGTGCTGCGCCACAATAATATTTTGTATGGGCCTTTAGCATAGTGGCAGTGCAGCCGGTTTGCATCCGGCGGGCGGGAGTTCGATTCTCCCAAGGTCCACCATAAGGAACTTTGCAAATTTTTCGTAAGCAGTCATAAAAAAGAGCCTGGGCGAAAAAAGTGTCGCGCAGGCAATTCTTACTTTTCGAGTTCCAGATAGGCGCAAATCTCCGTCTGGCTGATCCGCGGCAGGGGTTCATCGTGATAGACGAACTTCACGACATCCAAGCGTTTCAATGTCCGCGCCCTAAGAATGTCCGGATGCCGTCGATGAATGGTCAGGTTGCGACGCCTCCGCTGCTCATCAGCGGTTTTAAGCTGCAACACGGCGGAACGCACATAGTCACTGACCGCGTCCACAAAGAATCGCTGTTCCGCCAGCCTGCGGGCGCGGGTTTTCGCCTCTTCTCTCTCCGCGCGGCGGATGGGTGAACGATGGCGCAGGTCCCGAACCAACACGATGATTAAAACAACGATGACGAGCAGAAATCCAACGTTAACGTACCACGGCAAACTCCCCATGATTAAACCTCCTTAAAATTGGACTTGGTAGTCTTCGATGACGCCACTCGCCAAGACTCTTTGGCAAAGCTCTTCAGCCAAGCGTTTGGCTTCGACCGGATCGTTAAGATCAAGGTCCAGCAGAAACCACTTGCCGACGCGGACGTGCTGGACTTGGCTAAACCCAAGTTCTTGCAGTTCTGCAAGCTTGCCCGCAGCGACGTCATCTGGAACGCCGCTTTTCAAATTCACGATCACCCGAACCAGCATAGCGTTCCTCCTTAGCTTTGTAGTATATAACAAAAATGACAAAATAAAAACTGCTTCGGGCAGGAAAATAAGTGCAACTACTCTCAAAATCTGTCCGGCCGGCCTGCCCGACATGCCAGTCATGGCAGGCGGGTCAAAAAATGAGAGTAATTAGTAGAAAGCCAGTTACACGAATTATTTTATAAACAATTTCTCCCCCCTAAATAAGTGAATTATGGGAAACTTTATGGAATCCTCTTGGACATTTTTAAATCCTACTTCTTCCATAAATTTGGTAATTACTCCGTCTAGGTTGCTTTTTATATACTCAAACGGTTCCCAAAACAGAATAATTTTGTAAAATCGGTGATGCCGGGCCGTGCCGAAATCGACAATCGCTAGTTTGCCGCCTTTTTTGAGCACGCGAAAAATTTCTTTGATAGCTTTTTGCTTAATATCAGTAGGCATATGATGAAAAGCTAAGGTACTGAATACGATATCAAAGGTTTCATCTTCAAACGGCAAGGTTTCTCCAAAACCCCGAATTAATTTAACGTCTTTGAACTTAGTTAATCTTTTAGTAGCTATTTCCAAAGCCCCTTTATCCGGATCTATCCCTATTGCTTCAACACCATCATGTTTTTCTTTTAAAAGTTTCAAAAACATCCCGGTGCCACAGCCAACATCCAAAACCTTATCCGCATTTTTTATTTCTACGGAATTTACAATTTTTTCACGAAATTTTTTGCCAAAACCGGCAAAAATCAAGACAAAATCATAAATCCGCGTCAGCGGATGGAATTCAAACGGAGGGATATAATCGTATTTGGGTTCGTAAGCCATAGTGCGATTAATATATATCAGAAGCAATAAATCCAGCACCAGTTCTTGTGAATTAAATTGGTCAAAACTGGTGCTGGATAAAAGTGCAATTAATACTTGCTCATTATTTCTTCAGCATTATAACCTAAGCTCTCCGCGGCTTTTAGAATTTTAATCAAAATTATTTTATATAAATTGTTCTGAACCGTGATAAATCTTTGAGTATGTGGATCGATTGCTTTAGCGTGACTGCCTCTGCCTCCTACATAATCAATAACAAAGCCAGACTTGCTTAGTGCCTTGAGCAGTCTGGCTTGTGATATGTCTGAAGGTAGATTATGTGGTAGCATACACCGGCTTTTTTTCTGTACTTGCCAGTGCCCCATCTAAATTAATTAAATCGGGATTGCAATACCAATAAGGGATACTATATGCAGAAAAAATTGCATTTTTTAAATTAAGGGCTAATTCTTCTTTATTTTTACCAGTGGCCAAAATGGTTCCTCGAGTATAATCAGGGCTAGATTCTGCAAGCAAATATTTTGATCCTTTTTCCTCAAATTCGGAAATCACAAAAGGAATCCGTGGACTACGGAGTTGAATAATTAAATCACTCACTCTTTCATTTGCCTCAATCCTGCTGGCAAAGAAAAAAGATTCAAACCTTTGAATTATTTTAGACATAAGCTATAAAGTTACTAAGGATTATAAGTATAGGATTATTAATCATTGTTGTCAATAATACGGCTTGCTTATTAATATATCTAAATTATAGCACAAAAACCTAGAAAAATTGACAAAAAAAACCTCTAACTCGCCGAGGAAACGGATAAATTTCCAGCAGTTAATCTGGATGGGCAATTACTTTCAGTTCGACTTTGGCGTTTCTCGGTAAAGATTTGACGAAGGCCGTGGCACGGGTTGGGTAGGGTTTAGGGAAAATTTTCGAGTAAAGTTCGTTAAAAACGTCATAATCGCGGGGGTCAGATAAGAAAACCGTGACATCAACGACATTTTTCAAATCAAGATTATTCTCCAGTAAAATATCTTTAATATTTTGGACTGCTTGCGCCAACTGCTCGCTTAACTCATCCGAGACAAGTTTGTCATTTTTAACACCAATTTGTCCGGCAAAAAATAATGGCCCAGTAATAATTCCCTTCTGCCCTCTCTCGCTCGGCGCTCTTAATCATCATCTGGTTCAGCGCCTTGTGAACCTTTGTTTCCGCGTCCTTTTTCGAAGGCTTCGGGTTTACGACCATCTTCAACCCCTCCTTGGGGATTCCCTATGATAGCATATTTTGAGCAAAACAAAAAAGAGTCGATCCCGGCTCAATTTTTGGAAGCAAAAAAATAGAAATAACAACCATTGTTTTTTATTTGCATTTATGGTATGATTACTTGCTATGTCTTGTCATCAAGGCAATATTTTAACCGATGGTCGGGGCACATTAATACTAGGAAAGGAATATCATCATGGACGCAACACAAAACCAAGCTGCCACAACAGCTACAACCGAACCTAAGCAAGAAGTAACACCAACCCCAGAAGTTAAACCAACCGAAGCCAAGAAATAAACTTTTACAAAAACACACCCTACAATGGGTGTGTTTTTGTTTCTCGGCAAATAATATATGTTATTTCAATACGCCTCAAGCTCATAAGCGCCAATCAAGTTGGCGGGACTTCCCGCAGTGAACTTAATTTTAGACATCGAAAAAGTCGGAACAGCCGTAATTATTTTTGTGTTCGGCACGCCACCGGAAGAAATACTCTGCCAGGCGGTTCCGTTCCATCCTTCCAGTTTCCAGTTGGAAATGTACGGAGTATCATCCGCGTTTCCAAAAATCCCATCTGGCCCTTTATAGTTGTAGCCGTAGCAATTTCCGGGAAGATCCGTTGATTTACATAACACAACATTTATCACGGAAAGAATTTTTGGGCTCTGTAAATCGACCTCATAGGACAGGCGCGAACTTCCCGGATAGGCCTGACCATAAAAACCATAATCTCCATCCGTCAAACAATTTGGCGTATACTGTTTCGCGGGGCAGAGATTAGTGTCGCCATTTACCGGCTTGCCTAAAGCAAGATTTGGTTTGGAGACACTGGTCCTATCAACTACATATAGAAACGCCGGAGTTGTCGTATCGGTGGAATGCCACGCCGCGCCGAAATAAACTCGCGTCCCATCGGCGGATGGCACCGGAAAAGGACTTTGGTTGTAGGAACCGGCCACGCTTTCATTGTGGTGCGCGTAACTCCATTCTTCTACTTGCCCTGTTTGCAGTTCCACCGACCAAATTTTATTGTAAGCAGGACGATTGCTGTCATAACCATTTCCGCTGGGAGTGCTGGATAGATACGCGTAGCCCGGCCGGTTGATATTGCGCCCGGAAACATGGCCCGTCCATCCCAGATAATCCGTCGGCGAGTTTGGAATCGTGTTAATTGCGGCGCCAGAGCTAAGAATATATGTAGTAAGCCCATTTACGAGCTGAGTAAAAGTTTCCGTTCTGCCATCGGCAAGCCGTGTCATGTCTCCGTGATTTACAATATTATTCAATTGTCTTTGCCAGACCATGTTGCGATTAAAAATGTGCATACCTTCGCCCAAAGTCCGCAGGGTGCCTCCTCCATCCGGGCCGGTAATGGAAAGTTGCTGCCCATCCGCGTAGACGCTGACCAATATATAGTTTCCTAATTGCGATACTTGCGAATGATCAATTCTTGGAAGAGTAGTGTTGTCGAATAAATTAAATGTGCTTCTAGTCTCCCATTTTCCTAAAATTCTGTTTTGCACAGCATCATAGGAAATAACATCCCAGGTATTGGGATAGGCTGTGGTGGACCCCCGTCGAAGAATAAAGGTAAAGTAGCGCTCATTATTGCTTGGTGTCCCTTCGCCTCCGCCAAAACTTATTTCACTATAACCATCTAAGCGGAAAGAACGAACAAGGGTTGCTTGGTCGTTAACGATATCGACATAACCAAATTCCGGACCAAATGCATTTCTCACTCCCCAAATGCGACCAGCGGTAACTTGTGAAGGATAATCTCCGTAAGTTATTCCCCTTTCTAGATATTTTACAAAAGCGTAATTTTTGCTGCGGTCTAAAATAGGAATTGGGTATGAACCGTTCAAAATAACATAATTACCTGTCTCCACCGTCCCTTTGGAATAGCTGTTCGCATATCTTTGAGAATTTAGGGTAAACGGCGCAATATTGGTGCTTATTTTAGTCAGATTAGACCCGGACAAAGGATCGGTTATCTTTTGCAAATATTGGGGCTCCGGAACGACCGCAATTTTAGTTGCGTAATCCGCATCCTGCCATACCGTATAAGGAAAAGGGGTTGGAAAAGAATAGGTGGAAGGCTCAGTCGCCGCCTCGGACGTATTCAGACTGACTTTGGGTTTTTTGATCTTGCTGACGGTAAAGCCCAACGCAACGAGCAGACAGATAGAAAAAATAATATAAAATTGTTTTTTAGTAATCATGAATTTTTCTTATTATCAATATAACACATTATCAATATAACACAAAGCAACAAGTTAAACTATCCTCCTCAACAAGGAAAGGGAAAGATGGCAAAAAATATAAATTAAGCATAATAAAAAAGCCTGCATAACCAGGCTTTTTTTCTTTGCCCCGACGCCATTTCATGGGTCGGGGCTCCGACTTTACGTCGGAGCAAACAATTTATTGGGAATAAGTCGAGTAGTAGCCCCGCCGATGGCGGGACACTAGACACTACCCGATGAACTAACTTCGTCGTATTGATGTTATTACTGAGCAAGCTCAGTAATCGACCATATCTGTCCACTAACTTCAGGCCGAAGGCTTGGTTAGGGAGATTCTCCTTAGAAAGGAGGTGATCCATCGACAGCTTCCGCTACCGATGCCTTGTTACGACTTCACCCCAGTCATGAGCCTTGGCGTAGCACCTTTACAGGCGTTTCAGCCACTGCCCACTTCCATGGTGTGACGGGCGGTGATCGGAATACATAACCTTTGTTTCCACCCCACTGTGCAAGCACTTCTCGCGCACACAGCGAGTACTTGAGAATAATCTCAAATGTTGAGCCTTCATTCTTCTAACCATTGCGAGGAGCACTAGCGACGAAGCAATCTTACCCCTTGGGATAGATCGCCACGCCTGCTTCGCAGGCTCGCGATGGTCAAAAAAATTACTATGCTCTCTGCTGACTTCCTTACAAGGATCTTTACAAAAGATCAAAGTTGGTTATTACTTGTAAGGATCTCCACGGGTCATGATATAAACATTTTCCTGCATTCAATACGAGCTTTTTGTATCTCTTTCCTCTATGTACACTTTAGAGTCAGAAACGCTCTTTTGTTGCAAAGACTGCAGTTTGCTTTTCGGCCCTTCAGTCTACTCCTTACGGAGAAAGACCTGCCTACAGCTACAAGGATGGATTTGCACCATCTTGCTTATATCACTGCCGCGCGCCTTTTAATTTTGTACAAAACCCGAGAACGTATTCACCGTGACGAGGCTGATTCACGGTTACTAGCGATTCCAGCTTCATGAGGGCGAGTTGCAGCCCTCAATCTGAACTGAGGGTAGTTTTTGAGAGGATTTGCTCCACCTTACGGTATTGCGTCCCTTTGTTCCTACCCATTGTAGCACGTGTGTCGCCCAGGGCGTAAAGACCACGCTGATTTGACGTCATCCCCACCTTCCTCCAGCTTAAACGCTGGCAGTCTAGTATGAAAATCAACATACTATGGGGGTTGCGCTCGTTCTCCCACTTAAGGGAACATCTCCATGTTGTTACTTCGTAACAATTCAGTTTCGAATTTTTAATTTTGAATTTCGAATGAATATTTAATATTCTAATATTCGAAATTGATTCAAAATTCTAAATTCTTAATTCAAAATTATTACGTGGCATAATATTTCTATCATGCTCTGCTAATTACTTAGCAGGTCGGACTATATCTTCTTCCTCGCAACTGATAGACACTTCGCAATTTCGCTTCTGCGAAATATGCTACGGTCTATTTGTTGCTCGTCTCAAAAAATTTGTTCTCGACGCTTCGCGTCTGCGACTCAAATTTTTTGTACTCTAGAGGAGCCAACGTGTAGTCTCTACGGGGTCAGTCCTTGCGGACGACTTCCCTCGGGATTATCCAGAAGTTACTGGACTTCCCCGATATAGTTGGATTTTTCTCACAGATTACTCCGTGAGGTCGCGAGATTTGCAGTTCCGCCCTTGGTGGCCGAATTTACTTCGGCCATTATTTTGCGGAAAGTCTCGAAAACCACTTTTTTCAAAAGGGGTTTTCGATTATTTTTCACGACACGAGCTGACGACAACCGTGCAGTACCTGTGCCACACTCTCGAAGATCACACGTTTCCGTGCGCTTGAAGTGGCATGTCAAACCCTGGTAAGGTTCCTCGCTTACCGTCGAATTAAACCACATGCTCCACCGCTTGTGCGGGTCCCCGTCAATTCCTTTGAGTTTTAGTCTTGCGACCGTACTCCCCAGGCGGAATACTTAACGCGTTAGCTTCAGGCTCGCACGAGGGTCGATACTCGCGCATGCCTAGTATTCATCGTTTACAGCGTGGACTACTGGGGTTGAATTTGTTACTTAATTGCTAACAAAGTAGCAATAGGTGAGGACATTTCTGCCTCACTCTCCATGTCACCACAGAGTCCGGACTATATCTTTATCTGTAGCAGTCCCATTTTGCCTTTTTCTTCTCATATTCGGCCATAATGACCGCTTGAGGAAACCGGCTCAAATTTACCACTTCAGATATCCAGCGTTCTTGAAATTGAGAATCTTTGTAAAGAAGAATGGTTTTGTAGAGCATGCTCGGTACTGGTATATATGGAATAATAATCCGCAAGAATTTTTTTAATTCCTCTTGCGATCTTATCCATATACGCCAGTATTGTTCTTGCTTCCCGTCACGCTTTCGCCCAACAGGAGCAACAATAACACGGATGTTCCACACTACCTTAAGATAGTGGGCAAGTATTCTGACTGATGATTCATCAAAACCATCGGTACAAAACACACCTTTTCTGCCTCCGTAGCCTATTAATGATCCGTCATCACACCACCATACGGCGAGTGATAAAGGAGTCATTTGATTAAGCCACTTACGCTTGATGCATAATTTATTATGCTTATGGGTTAGGCGATGTATTTCAGTAAGTGCTGGCGTTCTCTTGCTAAAGAACCGCCATTTTTTATTCTTACTGAATCCATCAGCCTTTTGCACACTTATACTCTTATCTCCCGATATCTCGGAAAGTCTTTCTGCTTTCCATAATAGATATTCTTTCTGTGTTTCCGAATGCCGAATTTGTAAATTCGCATTGGAATACTCATTTTGAATCTTAAGCGAACCATCACCCAAGATTGCTCCAAGAATAATAGCTCGCGCCTGATCCGACAAAGGCACATATCTTGAATCGTGTTGCATGGTTTTAAAATTAATTGCAAAACGACAGAAATATGCCAACTATCTTATTCAATTTCATAGTCTCTACGGGGTTGCCGACGAGGCAACTTCCCTCGGGATTGTCTTTCTCGCGTCCAGTAAACGCCTGATTGAGAAAGAGTTTCCCCGATACAGCTGGATGCGCATCTCAATGTCGCCATTGAGAGGGACACCCTTCGGCTAATTATTTTACGAGCCTAGCCGGGATTTATCTAATCCCATTCGCTCCCCACGCTCTCGTCCTAGCAGTGTCAGGTGGCACCCAGTCCTCTGCCTTCGCTTTCGGTGTTCCCAGCGATATCAACGCATTTCACTACTACACCGCTGGTTCCAAGGACCTCTTTGCCCCTCTAGTGTATCAGTATCTTAAGCAAACTCCGAAGTTAAGCTTCGGGCTTTTACTGAAAGACTAAATACACCACCTATCGGAACGCTTTACGCCCAATGATTCCGGATAACGCTTGAGGTCTCTGTATTACCGCTGCTGCTGGCACAGAGTTAGCAACCTCTTATTCTCCGCCTACATTCAAAAATTATTCGGCGGCAAAAGCACTTTACAACCCGAAGGCCTTCTTCGTGCACGCGGCGTCGCTGGATCAGGCTTTCGCCCATTGTCCAAAATTCCAAACTGCTGCCTCCCGTAGGAGTCTGGGCCGTGTCGCAGTCCCAGTGTGGGGGTTCACCCTCTCGGGTCCCCTACCCGTCATCGCCTTGGTAGGCCATTACCCTACCAACTAGCTGATGGGCCGCGGGCCTTGCATTAAGCGGATTGCTCCTTTTGAGTTGCCTCAACATTTAGTATTGCTCCGCCTTTCGGCGGGTTATCCTAAACTTAATGGAAGTTCCCACGTGTTACTCACCCGTTCGCCACGTTACCAGTGCTCCGCACTGGAAATTCTAATTTTTAATTTTAAATTTCGATTCAATTTCGAATATTTTAATATTCTAATTTCACTCAAAATTCTAAATTCTTAATTCAAAATTCCCGATGCGAAGCATTGGCACGTACGACTTGCATGTCTTAGGCACGCCGCCAGCGTTCATCCTGAGCCAGGATCAAACTCTTCAAATGATCGCAGATCATTTGAAGTCCGGTCGAATGACCGGACGAAATAATCTACGATTGGAGTCCAACCTTATTCAGGTTAAACTGGCGAATGATTATATTAATGAGGATCATTCAATCCTCGAAAAACAAAGTATACTGACGAAGTTACTTATCCCCTACACCTTTCAAGCTTCGTGAAATTCTTTTCTTTAAAATACCAATGCCGTTAGCATGGTGCTTTAAATGTTTCTCACGCTCTTTTGCATCATCTTCGTTAAGATATGCTTCATAATAAACTAGCTTCCATGGACCACGGTGTTTAGTATATTCTGACTTATCCGATGTGCCTGAATTGTGTTCAATCAATCTTCGTTCAAGATCAACAGTATAACCAACGTAAATCCATTTACTATTTTCACTTACTAAAAAATAAACGTAATACATATCTGTATTCTAACGCACAAAGCCTAAAAGGTGTAGAGGACTTTCCCTCACATTCTTCTACTAGATTTCTCTAAGTAGAATGTGAGGGACTTATTCCCAATAAACTATTTGCAAATAGCTATTGTGTCATTCTTTTGTCAAAGTACTCCACTAAACCCTGCACCCTCACCCCTATACCCTATTTTCCAACATAAAAACACGACCTTTTTCGTGTTTCTCTCCCCAATTAAGCCAGCGGGGGCCGAAAAATTTAGTCAGAAGTTAGTTACGTTATTAACTGTCTCCTTGCCCCGCCAGAGGCGGTAGCTTATTAGGTTTTTAATGGTATGGGTATTATAGGCTTTGGATATGACCTTGTCAAGCATGTTCAAGCCTGCTACATTATGTCAATGCATTCAAGGAGGGGTTGTGAAAAAAACAAGAATATTCGGGATAACGACGCTAGCGACCATGCTGGGCTCGATCTGGGCGGAACAGGCGGATCTGCTCCTGTTACAGTTATGGTTGCTCGGACTGTTTACCGCCTCGTTGATGGCATTTACGGCCGCGGCAATCTCGTGGTGGACAGATGGATCAACCGATCAAGGAAGCTCTCGATAACCGGCGAGTGTTTGTTGGCGGGAACGTCAAAGTTCCTCGAAACAGCGCTCGCCGTTTGCTTTTTTACAAATCGGCCCGTGACAATTAGGGGGATGCCCCGCCGCCGCCGGTAGTGTCACCGCCGGTTTCTGATCCGCTGGAACCCGAGCCGCTTTCCGAACCACTACTGCCGCCGGTAGTGTCACCGCCGGTTTCAGCGCCGCTGGAACCCGACCCCCCGCCGGAACCGCCGGCCCCGCCAGCGCGAGAAATAAAGACCCAGCAAGAAGTGGTGTTATTGCCTTGATCATTTACACTCTCATGCAAAGTGGGAGAATTTGACCCCTCAGCGCAGCCGGAATCTAAAAGGTTCGCAAAGCTGATACTGGCACTGCCGGTAAGATTCAAATTCCACTTCGTGCCAGCCGAATCAGAAGCGATGAAAATATGATTGGTCGGCGAACCGGTGACGGTCAAGGTTCCGCCAAACCCCGTGTTTTGCGAGGCCTTAAACTGCAACTGGGTTCCGGCGGTCGTGGCGGTAAAGTTGTTAAATGTCGTGACTGATGACCCATTAATGACCACCGAAGTGGTAGTATCGCTCGGGACAATGGTAACCGTGCCGGTTGAGGCGGTGAAAGTGCCGTTGTTGGTGAGCCCCGAGCCGGTCAAAGTCAAAGTGTTGGAGCCGTTGGCGGAGAATGTCTGCGAAGCGTCAATGGTGAGGGTTGTGGCTTTGATCGAAGAAGCGAGATTGAGAGTGGTATTTGAAGGCGGCGTTTCTTCGCTCCCGTAACTGTATTTAGTATTGTCGGCGGTATAGAGATACTCGGCTTCAACCCAGTCGGCGGAACGGACCGAATTTGAGACGCGGACTTCATCAATTA
>MFER01000010.1:6335-7571 GCA_001777655.1 Candidatus Doudnabacteria bacterium RIFCSPHIGHO2_02_FULL_43_13b | reverse complement strand
GCCCGTTGTTCGTCTGGTATCGCCCGTTGAAACCGATATTCCCGCGATGTGATTTTACCTCGACGGCAAACACGCCTGTCGGCCCAACCACTACCAAATCGACATCTCCCCTGTTGCCGAACCGGATGGAACGAAAAACCGAAAAATCATCAGACAGCCCTTTGAGCTCGTTCTTGATATCAACCTCGCCACCCCAGCCATGATGAAATTTGCGCGATTTACCGAAGAAAAAATCTAATAACGGCCCCGCGGCCTTAACTATGACTATAAGCGCACCCACCAAAATCAGGGCGACCATTGGGCTTCCAATAGACCGAACAAGCCCGAACTTCAAAAAAAGATACAAGAGCAGCAAAAGAAACAGTAGCAAGAGGCTGCCAATCAAGTAGTTCCTGAAATCGCCGCGCAGCAAATAGCTGCTTTGCTTCCCAAAAAATCGAGCCATAATAAAACTATAACAAAAAAACGGCCAGAAGCCGATTCCACTTGGTCCCTCTTACAAAAAGCACCTTTCGGTGCTTTTTGTTATCTCGATTTTAGCTCAAGTTCAGATTTCTTTAACAGCGCCCTCTGATCCTCGTTCGCCCTTCTGGCCGCCTCCCGAAAGACCTTTTCTTTTTGCGCCGCAGATGCATTCTGGAAAAAGTCCGAAAACCGCCCAGACTCATCCTGCTCATCTGTCTTTTTGAAGAAATTGAGGAAACTAGAAAATTTCATAATATACTCTCCAATTCCTCCTTATTATAGCTGATTTTTAAGTAATCGTCAATTGTGACACCGGGCCTTATTTCGAACAAAGCATCAATCGTATCTTTCTCAAAGTCCCTTTTTACTAAAATAATCATCACTTCTTCTCCAAACTCTTTTCTAATAAGACTCACAGTCTCTCTCGCGCCTAAGAATTGTTCGACAAAAGCTGGTTTAGGAATATTTCTCCCCTCTTTCTTTTCTCTAATTTCTGTGAACTTCCAAGCGACCTTTGGATCCTGATATAAATAGAAAATAAACACGATTCGGGTTTTTCCCAATGAACGTCTGATATTATCGGCAGCTTTATCATACTTGAAAAACGTGCTATCGAAAATAAAATTCTGTCCTCTATGCAAGGCTAGGTCATGGATTTTCTCTACAATTAATGAAACGGCCCCTTGAAAAAGATGAGAATTATAGCCCGTGTACCCTGGCATCCTAGGTCGGATTTCGTCGGCATCAATCCTGATAACCCGCCTCTCTTTA
>MFER01000010.1:0-6316 GCA_001777655.1 Candidatus Doudnabacteria bacterium RIFCSPHIGHO2_02_FULL_43_13b | reverse complement strand
CTGAAACAAGAAACTTGCTCGGTGCGTAGATGGCCGGATCAGTGAGCTCCTTAGCTATTTTCTCTTTGTTATGTTTCGCGAAAGCTATTGCAGCAATCCGAATTTCTTCGTCTGGCAAATTTTCGATGTTTTCTATCATAAATCAATCATAACAAAAAATCCCCCTTTGCATGAGCTGCGGAGGACCCGCCGGCCAAAAGCCGATTTCTTGTTAAGAATAGGAAACTATTTCTTACCGTAAGGGCGCTGGTTTGTTGGCTTCAGACTAATCCCCTTATCGCTTGCCTTGGCTCTAACTCCCGCGACTGGCCTGCCAAGCTTTAAACCGATAACCCTCGTTGGAGTATTACCTCTGGCGAGCTCTTTGAGTCGAGTTTCTTCTGCAGGTGACCATTGTTTGCCCGCATTTCGTATATATTTTTTTGGCATACCACTATCCTTTCCCCAACTGTTTAATGTGTATCCTGTGAGCTCACCGTTGACGTGGCTCCTGCTTTTGTTTCTGTGGATTAAACATTTGACAATAAATATCATCTTGCTACAATTGAAGTATAATCGAAAATGAATCGAAGGTCAAGTCGAAACAAAATGATTACAAAAAGACAAAAACAGGTTATCGATTTCATAAAATCTTTTAGTGGGAAAAGGGGCTACGCCCCCTCTTTAGAGGAGATAAAAAAGCACTTACGCCTATCATCTGTTTCGACCGCACATCATCATGTAAAAAAACTCCAAGCGGCAGGTCTGATTTACAAGGTGCGCAATCAGCCGAGGGCTCTCTCACCAAAAAAAGAAATAAGAAATATTGAAATCCCAATACTCGGTAGCATCGCTGCGGGTAAACCGATCGAGGCCCTAGAACTAAAAGGCGAAACGGTTAGCCTATCCCAAGGAGAAATTTCCCCGTCCGGGAAACACTATGCTCTTCGTGTTCGGGGCGATAGTATGATAGAGGAAGGGATTTTTGATGGTGACATTGTTGTCATCCGCTCTCAACCAACAGCAGACAACGGTCAAACTGTAGTAGCGATCATAGATGATAACCAGGCGACTCTTAAAAAGATTTTCAGAGAAAAAGACAAAATTAGGCTTCAGCCGGCAAATAAAAACCTGCGACCGTTTTTCAGAAAAAAGGTTGAGGTCCGGGGTGTGGTCGAAAAAATAATTAGAACTCTCTGACTCCATGAAAAAACAACAAAACAAAATGACTTATATAAGTCTATTTAGTAGCGCTGGCGTTGGATGTTATGGCTTCTCGAAAGAGGGTTTTGATTGTGTTGCAACGGTTGAATTAATCAGCCGAAGATTGGAGGTACAAAAACACAATAATAAATGTCTCTATTCAAGCGGATACATAGCTGATGATCTTACTAAAAAATCTGCGAAAGAAAAAATATTCTCAGAAATTGATCTTTGGAAATCACGACAAGGACTTAAAGAAGTTGACGTTGTTTTGGCTACACCCCCTTGCCAAGGTATGTCAGTTGCTAACCACAAGAAAGGAAATGAGCTGGCAAGAAACTCTCTTGTTGTTGAGTCAATACGGCTTGTAGATGAAATCAGGCCGAAAGTCTTTATTTTTGAAAATGTACGAGCCTTCCTTTCCACACTTTGTACTGATATCGACAAAAAACAAAAGAACATTCGAGAGGCAATCGAGGTTAATCTTGGTGGTAAATACAACATCCACTACCAAGTAATCAACTTTAAAGATTATGGTAACCCATCAAGCAGAACACGGACACTAGTAATTGGGGTCAGGAAAAATATTCAAGAAGTCACACCTCTTGATCTAATGCCCCCCTTAAAATACGGGGGTACCTTACGCGATGCTATAGGAGATCTCTCACCCCTTAAGATAATGGGTGAGATTGACAAAAACGATATCTATCACAATTTTCGCCCCTATGCCACGCACATGATTCCTTGGGTTGAAACAATTAAAGAAGGGCAATCTGCATTCGACAATACCGATCCTAAAAGACGCCCCCACCAGATAATAAATGGGAAAATCGTGCATAACGAAAACAAGAATGGCGACAAATATTCACGTTGTTATTGGGACAAAGTAGCTCCTTGCGTCCACACAAGAAACGACATCTTTGCCAGCCAAGCCACTATTCACCCCAGAGATAATAGGGTCTTTAGTATTAGGGAATTGATGAGAATGATGTCAGTACCTGACTCTTTCAACTGGGTATCAGCCCCATTAGGCGAACTGAATAATTTACCAAGCGAAGAGAAAAGAAAAATTCTTAAAAAAGAAGAAATAAATATCCGGCAATCTCTTGGTGAGGCTGTGCCGACGATCATATTCAGGGGCATAGCAAAAAATACTATCTTAAGGCTCAAGAGGACGGAAAAAAATGAAATCCAAATAAAAAAGCTTATTATGGAAGAAAGGCTTGATGTTGATGAAAATCTAAAAGAATTTATCGTAGAGAATATAAAAGACCTGAGCTATCCTGAATTAGTAAAAATCGTCGAGCTTTCAAATGCTCACCGCCTGCGGCATGCCGCCTACTACACTCGACAGGATATCTGCTTCACTATAGTAAAAGATCTCCCTGATGCTTCGAAGTTTGAGAGTCTTTCAATATTAGAACCATCGGTTGGGGCAGGAAATTTTCTACCTCTTCTCATTGAGAAGTATAAGGCCGTTAAAGAAGTTGAAATTGATGTTATTGATATTGATAGGAATGCAATAGAAATATTAAAACTTCTACTTAACAAACTTAATCCTCCAAAAAACATCAGAATAAATTTGACTAATGCTGATTTTCTATTGTATGGGGAAACTGATCTGTTCAATCAATCCAAAAGATACGACATTGTTATTGGAAACCCTCCGTTTGGGGATATATCTGAAAATAGAGAGCTTCTAAATACCTATAAAAAAAATAAATATAACACTGAAACAAACAACCTGTTCTCATTTTTTATAGAGAAAGCCTTGCAGCTAGGAAATACTGTCGGTCTGATTATCCCAAAAAGCTTCCTCTCGGCCCCAGAATTCAATAAGACCAGAGAACTGGCCTCATCTTTTGCCATCGAAAAAATCACAGACTATGGCGAAAAAGGATTCAAGGGTGTAAAGATTGAGACAATCAGCCTAATGATCAATACTTGCAACAAAGGAACAAGGACCCTCGTCGAGTCTTACGTAAAAAACGAAATTGGATACAGAGATCAGTCTTATATTTGTTCAAAAGATTTCCCTTATTGGTTAGTTTATAGAAACGAGTTCTTTGATTCCGTCGCCAAAAAACTCCAATTCAATATCTTTACCTCATACCGAGACCGACAAATTACTAAGAAAATAACAAAAAACAAGGGCAGGATAAGAGTGCTAAAATCAAGGAATATTGGACGAAATAAAATACTGGATATCCCAAATTACGATTCCTATGTAGATTCGCTTGCCGGCTTATCCATCTCAAAATTCTTGAACAAAGAAAATAGTGTTTTGGTGCCAAATCTGACTTATGCCCCACGAGCCTCATTCTTGCCAGAAAATACGCTTGTTGATGGCTCTGTTGCGGTTCTTACCCCGAAAAGAAACGGGGTTACGGTAACAGAGAAAGATCTAGACTATTTTGGGACAGAAGAATTTACTGAATTCTATAAAGTAGCTAGGAATCACGGCACCAGATCCCTCAACATCGATAATAATTCAGTCTTTTTCTTTGGGGTTAGACGCTAATTACGATAAGTGCCCTTGATGGCAGCGCGTATTTCTTCAAAAGAGGTATTGTACGGAAGTTTTTGGTTGAGACCGGTGTTTATTACACCAATAAATGATTCCGGCGAATAATCAAATTCGCCCTTTTTAATGGATTCCTCGATGCTGTGGGATTTTTCCATTAAACAAACGTACTGATAGTCTCGGTCGATCACTCCCGTTTTGTTGTGAGGATGTGCTTTTGTGTTATGTTGAGTTGGGGTTAGCCGTATTAAGTTCTCCAATTTATCCGCAAGTTGGGGAAACTCATTTTCAGGGAATATATGGTGAACCTGAGTGGCCTCACCTTTTGCCCACTGATCTTGCACCTCGGACTGTGAGTGTAGCTCCTTTACTCTCTTTTTTGCAGCGGCCATTCTCTGCACTGGATCTTGACGCGCACTTAGGGCTTTTCGTTGTTCCTGTCGAGAAACGCTTTTAGGCTTCTTTTTATCGCGCACATTTACTCGGTTGTATACGAGGTCACTCGTCATAAATGGAAACTTACTCATGATTCCACCTATACTGCCTGGAATACGATATTCTGAGGCCAAAATATTGAACACTTTGGGAAAAATTCTGCGCGGTTCATACTTTCCTTTAATTTGAGTATGCCCAATAATAAAACTCTCGAAGCGTTGTTTTAATTCATAAAAATCTGTCTTATCCAAAGACCCGGCAAAATAGCGATCTCGATATTGCTCAATGTGACCATAGAACCCACTGTCTGTAAGTAACTTAACAATATAGTGAAAAAGGAATGCATAAGCATTCTGCGACCGAACGGCGATGTATCCCAGGATATCCGGCCTGACTACTACATACCCAACGGCATGTCCTGCCTTGCTCTTTTCCTTAATCACACCCGCGAAACGTAATGTCTGTATTATTTGGGATGGCCACTTATCGTACTCGCTGTCTGTGCTTTTCTCGCCTGGCGTTGGTTTACCAAATTCTCTTGCAACATTTTTTTTAAAATATTGTGAATGCTCAATTTCTGGGGCACTGAAAACCTGTCCCAACTTTTTACCTGTACGGGAAAGGATGCAGTCGGAAACGAACCGAAGAACGTCTGGAGTAACTTTTTGGTCCATAAAACGGGAATAACCCGGAGATTTCTTCCGGATGTCTAAATCTATCTGATTAAAATGTTGTTTTAGCAAAACTTCCATGTTTTCTATCAGAGGCTAAGTTTGCGCGGTTCGAAGCTTGTACTTTGGTTGAGCTGGCTGCTTACCTTTTCGCTTTCCAGTCTTTGATTATCAAATGCCTCCCCTTTTTCTCCACCTTCACCTTCTGCTTCTCTCTCCCCGACTACGCCTTTCGGCTTCGACGGGCAGGCACCAAGTCTCGAATAATCAAACTTCGACCTTTAAGTTTGACTGTTACTTTTTGCTTCTCGCGCCATTTTAGCTCATCCAAAAACTCCACTGGCAAAGTTATGCCGAGGGATCGGCCCATGGTAGTGATTTTCCTTATATTTTTGTGCCTGTTAGTTCTCTGTGCCACTGGTATGTATTTCGGTATGTATCAAGTTGGTAGACCGTAGACGGTAGCCCGTAGTCCGGGAAAAACAAAAAAACCCTTATGGGCTTATTTTACCACAAAATTGGTAGTTCGTAGATAGCTCCGACGCTACGGTCGGAACCCGCCCCGACAGCAAACAACGCTCGGGGCGGGTTTTTTCTATAAAACAGAAAGCCGCGGGCGGGAGCCCGCGGCTTTTGTGTGAGCGCTTTTACTTATGCTTATGGAACGGTAATAAAGTCAAAGCAGGTATCCACGGGCGTCCCGAAATTTGAACAGTTCGGTGGGATCGGCTCAAACCCGTCAGTGAGCGCCTCGTCAGTTGGATAATCAGCCGCGGCGAAAACATTTACTTTCAGGGAAATCTTGAAACCGGGACGGTACTCGGTGTTGTCCGCGTTGTAGATCGTGATGTTAAGGTTCCCATTGAGCTCCTGCGTGGTGGGACTTGGGATGTTGCAGTTGAAGTTCACGAAAAACGGCTGGGAATAAAATCCCGGGGGCGGCTGGGGGAAGTCAGCAGGAAAAGTCGGGATGCCGTCCGGCGGTATAGCCACCTGCGGCGGGAAACTGAACCACCGATCCCCTCCGGGATTGAGCGCGAGGTTGGACGGCGGCGGATTGAGATTGTCCGGGAACCGGATGATAAACGGAGCAAAAAAGTCGGGACATGGGCTGGCCGCATGGCCGATGCCGTGATTTTTGGTAAGTCCTTCCGGGCTTACCTCGTTCCAGTTGCCGTCGTCGAAGATCAGGGCCAGGTATCCCTCGGCGAGCCTCTGCGCGGCGTTATCGCTGATGAACGCAGTGGATGGAGCGTCGGGCGCTTTGTCGCGCGTGGCATAATACGCAGCTCCCCCGCCGATGAGGAGCAGGATAGCGATGCCGACCGCGGCACCAGTTTTTGCTTCCATAAGATTTTGAGGTTAATAGTATCGCTTTAATGATAACGCCAAAGGGAGAAAAAGGGAAAGGCGGAAAAAACAGAAGGCCGTCCGAGTCTGGAAAGACAAGGACGGCCGGTAGAAAATCTTAGCAAAAGCGACTTATCGGCTGGGTTGCGGAGTG
>MFER01000009.1 GCA_001777655.1 Candidatus Doudnabacteria bacterium RIFCSPHIGHO2_02_FULL_43_13b | reverse complement strand
ATTTGAAAGTGAACGAGATGCTATAATTAGAGAAAGGCAATTAAAAGCTTGGAAAAGTCGTAAGGCACTAGAGAGGTTAAAATTTTCTAAATAAATCGAGGATCCTCGATTTTGCAACCAAGCTTCGCTTGGGCAAAATCGGGACAGAGAGTGATCATCAAACGAATAGCGCGAGGAATTTTAATCCGGGATGCTATAACTAAAAAGAAAAAATGAAATATAAAATTTTGGGTTTTGCGTTTTTAATAGTCGCTTTGGCTGCCGTGATCAGCTTGATTTATTACGTGGAAGTATCCAATCAAAAACCGTTGGAGCCACTAAACCACAAAAGATTGGAAGTTCGAACATATACGAATGACCTATTTGGTTTTGAGGTAAAATATGATCGAGCCTACGCTTTGAGTACTGCCGCAGATTTGGAAAATTATTTTCGAACCAAGGGCCAAACTTTAGCCACTATTGCAATGCGTTATAACAGTTATCCGAATACGAATTTCGGTTCAGCTCAAGCGACATTTGCCGTTCGCGAAGGCACAGCCGCGGAAAATTGTATTTATTATGTAACCGGCGCCAATACTTCATCAGAGATGACTGAAAAAATTTCAATAAACGGAAAGGAAGCTTTTACTGCTGAATTTACTGGGGCCGCTGCCGGTACTAAATACACCACCCGTTTATACCACATTCCCCATAACAATACTTGCTATGAAATCAGTTTAACCACTGGGATTGCTAATATTGGAAATTATGAACAAGGGACAGTGATGGAGCTTAATGAAGCGGATATTTGGCAGCGACTTGGGGCGGTAGTGAATACTTTTAAATTCACCAAATAATCATGTTATTCCGAAGAAAAATCCGAAATAAAATAATTTTAGTTGGCCTGATCGTTTTTTTGTTTATTTATTGGCGGGGGACGAAAGCCTATACCAAGCAAAACAACCTCGAGTGCGAGCGGCATATAGTTTATGCGGTCTGCAAACAACTCGGCAAGTCCACCACCGTGCCGACACTGTGGGATGTTTTGAAGGCAGGAGTGAGGTTTTAAGTCTTATGTCTTTGCGAGGAGAAAATGTAATGATGCAATTATAGAAAAATAAGATTGCTTCGCGACTGCCCAGACTAACCCTTATTGATAAGGCAGTCGCTCGCAATGACACAGAATTCTCTCTTTGTCTTTGCGAGGAGCGTAAGCGACGAAGCAATCTCATCCATTGTATGAAAGAAGAAAAAGAATGCGGGATATATATTTTAAGTAATAAGGGCGATACGGTCTTATACACAGGAGTCACAGGTAAAGGAATTAAACCCAGAGTTTGGGAACACAAAAACGACCTGGTTGAAGGTTTTACTAAGAAGTATAAATGTCACAAGTTAGTCTACTATGAGTATTACGATGATATGGAACAGGCGATTGCTCGAGAGAAACAGATCAAAGGGGGCTCTAGAGCAGATAAAATTAAATTTATAGAAAGTAAAAATCCTACATGGAAAGACCTATATGATGACCTTGATTAGAGATTGCTTCGCGATTGCCCAGGCTTACTCTCAAGATTTAAAGCAATCGCTCGCAATGACAAATGACTTTCTATCTTTGCGAGGAGCGAATGCGACGAAGCAATCTCGACCTAAGAAAACGGATTGCTTCGCGATTGCCAAGATTAACACTCAACGTATGAAGCAATCGCTCGCAATGACAGGAGGAGAATGTTAGTCCACATCGGCTCCATAATTAACAAAAAAACGGTGGGCAAGTACGCGGTTCCTGCTTTCAACACTCAGGATTTGGAAACTTGCGAAGCCATCGCCCGCGCCGGCGAAGCGCAAAGAGCGCCCTTGATCATGCAAACCTCGGTTGGCGCTTTGGAATATGCCGGCGTGGAAGAATTAGTAGGACTAATGAGAACTGTGGCGCGCAAATCCAAGGCCCCGATTGCGCTTCATCAGGATCACTGCCATGATTTCAATCTTTTGAAGAAGCTGGTCAACTTAGGATACAGTTCGGTGATGATTGACGCCTCCCATCTGCCTTATCAGGAAAATTTGAAGCTGACGAAGGCCGTGGTGCATTATGCGCACAAGCGGGGGGTTTGGGTCCAGGCGGAACTGGGCCGAATTTTAGGCTCGGAAGATTGGCAGAACGTGAAATCAGGGCAGGATTTGATGACTGATCCGATTGATGCGGCAAAATTTGTGGCCGAAACCAGGATTGATACTTTGGCAGTGGCGGTTGGTTCTATGCACGGGATTCCGGTCAATCCGAAAATCAAAAAGGTTTTATCAACGCTAAAAGAGCATATTGATTTGAAGCGATTGCGGGCGATCCATGAAAAGGTCAAAATTCCATTAGTGTTGCACGGAGCGTCTGGCGTGCCGGACACTCAAATGCGGGCGGCGATTAGGTTGGGAGTTGCGATATTCAACATCGACACGGACTTAAGGGTGGCGTTTAACAAAGCCTTGAGGCAAAATTTGAAAAAGCACCCGGAGATTTATGATCCGAGAAAATTACTACGCCCCGCTGCTGACGCGCTGCAACAAGAAGCGGAGAAAAAAATAAAACTACTCAAGGCGAATGGTAAATTTATCCATCTCGAACGCAAGTAAGAGATCTCGCAATAAAAATACCGAGATTTCTCGTCCCGATAAATCGGGACTCGAAATGGTAAAAAAACAATAAAATTAATTAAAGGAGCAATTATGGCAAAATCAAAAGATTGGCTTCATAAGGAATATGATTTGGAAGGCTGGCTTCTGAAACGATTCCTGTTTGAAGACGAATGGGAGTTCATCATCTTCGTATCTTGGGGTTTGTTGGTTTCTGTTTTTTTAACCACATTAGTATAGATTATGAGCAAAATAAAGATTGCAATTAATGGCTTCGGCCGCATCGGCCGGCAAGCTTTCAAGATCGCACTGACCAAGCCGGAACTGGAAGTCGTGGCGATCAATGATTTAACCGAGCCGGACGTTTTAGCGAATTTACTAAAGTATGATTCGGTTTACGGGCCTTATGACGAGGCGGTGAGTTTTGATGCGAAAAAAGAAAAAGCGAACCCCATCAGTTTTTCGGCCGGCAGTTTAATTATTGGGGATGGCCCCGACGCTTCGGTCGGGGCAAGTAAAAAGTTTCCCATCTTTGCGGAAAAAGACCCGGCGGTTTTGCCATGGCGGGACTTGAATGTTGAAGTGGTATTAGAATCCACTGGCCGGTTTATCACCACAGAACTGGCGTCAGCGCACCTCAAGGCTGGAGCCAAGAAAGTGATTATTTCCGCGCCGGCCAAAGACGATGGGATTACCCCGACCTTTATTATAGGCGTCAATGATAAAAATTATAAAAACCAAACTGTAATTTCTAACGCATCTTGCACTACTAATTGTATTACACCGGTAGCTGCGGTTTTGCATTCAAAGTTCGGTATCAAAAAAATGATGATGACGACGATTCATGCCTACACCGTGGAGCAGAATTTAGTGGACGGGCCGCCCCCGCCATTGCATAAGGATTTAAGACGGATGCGGGCCGCCGCGGTCAATATCGTGCCGACCAGCACTGGCGCCACGATTGCCGCGACTGAAGTGATCCCTGAGCTTAAGGGTGAGTTTGGCGGCGTTGCTTTCCGTGTGCCAGTCAGCTGCGGATCGCTGTCGGATTTTACCGCGGTATTAGAAAAGAAAGTTACTGTGGAAGAAGTGAATAAAGCCTTTATCGAAATGTCCAAACACCCG
The DNA here is from genome assembly GCA_001777655.1 of Candidatus Doudnabacteria bacterium RIFCSPHIGHO2_02_FULL_43_13b. Taxonomy (GTDB): domain Bacteria; phylum Patescibacteriota; class Doudnabacteria; order UBA920; family O2-02-FULL-48-8; genus 2-01-FULL-44-21. Next base: position 1,940 of record MFER01000009.1, on the reverse strand, counting down.
TTGTGGGATCATGTGTTAGCGGTGACGACTGATCCGATTGTTTCGTCAGACATCGTGGGCAATCCGCATTCAGCAATTGTGGATTTGAGTTTAACGCAGGTCGTGGATGGCGATTTGGTGAAAGTGGTGGCTTGGTATGATAACGAATTTGGCTATGCGAACCGCTTCGTCGAGCAGGCGATATTGATCGGGGCTCAATAATAACTCCTCCGGTCCCGACAAGTCGGGACCACCTCCTCTTATAAATAAGAGGAGGTCGAAATCCAACATGACGTATAACGACCAAATATTAAAAACGAGAAGGAAAGATTTAAGAAGAAATCAAACCGATTCTGAAAAAATGATTTGGGATCTGATTCGAGGAAAGAAATGCAAAGGTTATAAATTTTTTAGGCAATATAGTGTGGGTCTGTACATTCTCGATTTTTATTGCCCGAGTTTAAGATTATCAATCGAGATTGACGGCGGTCAACATAACGAGGAAATTAATAAGGAATACGATAAAACAAGAACATCATATTTATCTGGTCAAAATATTAAAGAATTGAGATTTTGGAACAATGAAGTATTTGAAAATTTAGACGGGGTATATCAAAAGATTTTAGAACAGTGTTTATAACCCCCTCTAACTCCCCTTATATTAAGGGGAGAACAACTGCAACCTAACGCAAAGAATTAGGTTGCAGTTCACCCCCTCTTAGAATAAGAGGGGGTGCCGAGAATAAACTGAGCGGGGGAGTTATTAAATCTATGGACACACCAACACAACAACCAAATAATTTAGAACCCCGCCTTCGTCAAGACTTCGGCGGGCAAGCAAAAAAATCCTGGTTTTCAGCCCATCATCTTTTGGGATATGTGTTTTTGCTGGCTGTGGTTGGGGCGGTTATTTCCGGAATCTATTATTGGCAAACAGTCAGCCATTTGCCAGTTTACGTTGTCCCGACGCATAGGTCGGGGCAATCTGACGTGCCGTCAGATTGGCAAACTTATACGAATGATCAGTATGAGTTTGAGTTTAAATATCCACAAAATTTAGAAATTACTGAAGAGATTGATAGGCAAGACTTTGCCTTAAATCCAGATGATCCCAATGCACAAACTTTTGATTGGTTTACGCTAAACTTGGCTGATGCAAGAGATAGACAGATATTTAATTTTTTACTTTCTATAAATCACCCTGGTACCGGATTCGAGGGTAGCGACACTGTCTCAAATACTTCAATGAAGATAGACGGAGTTATTGCCTCTAAACAGATCCTTGAAATAAATACAGGGGAATATAAAGGTGACAAGTCCGCCTTATATCAATTTGGAAAAGGAAATAACGGATACATGATTTATGCAACTGGTACTTATGAAGTAGCGGACACTATCCTCTCCACTTTTAAGTTTATAAACGATACTTATAATCAACCAGTAATTATATATCCTAAGAATAATGACGTAATTGCTGAATCTGGTTTTCATGTAACAGGGAAAGCATCGCCTAATTATTATATTTACGGTTATATCAATTATCTAGACGAAGATTTGAAATGTTTAACGTCCAATAGCTTGGCAAACGGGGGAACCACCCGAGTCGATGCTTCCGGAAACTTCGACCTGCAAGTGCCGCCTAGTGCGTATAAAAACGGAGCAAACAGTATTGTAGTCGCTGCTGTTAGTCAAATACCCCAAGGATGTTTTTCGTCAACAAGCACTAGCACTAAAGTAATCTTTACCTATAACGGACCCCTTCTGTCACCTCAATAATTAATTACTGAGCATGGTCATGAGCAATAATAATATTAGAAAAATTAATCGTGTTGGCAGATCAAGATCCTTTTCCGTGGTTATTCCTGCTGAGGCGATGAGATCCTTAGGTTGGCGGGAGAAGTCCCGATTTATTGAAAATTTTAATCAATGTATTATACATATATCCTAAAATCAATGAATAA
>MFER01000008.1:92809-114112 GCA_001777655.1 Candidatus Doudnabacteria bacterium RIFCSPHIGHO2_02_FULL_43_13b | reverse complement strand
ATTAGAGAAAGGCAATTAAAAGCTTGGAAAAGTCGTAAGGCACTAGAGAGGTTAAAATTTTTTAAATAAATCGAGGATCCTCGATTTTGCAACCAAGCTTCGCTTGGGCAAAATCGGGACAGAGAGTGATCGTGAAACGCGTGGCGAGGGGGATATTGATTATAGATGCGAAGACAAAGAAAAGATCCCATCCCCGAGGCGAGAATTAGCCAAGTAATCGGGGATCTAGGAAAAGCTTAATTAAGATCCCCGCTCACTCTGAGAAAGCTTAGTGCGGGGATGGGTTGAAGGAAAATAAATGATCAAAAGCATTACCAGTGTAAAGGTTTCCGGTCGGCGCGTGATACTACGCGTGGGTTTTGATGTGCCATTAACTAAAAATATTCATACTGAAGAATGGGAAGTAGCGGACGATACGAGGATTCGGGATATTTTGCCAACTCTTCGGTATCTCATCGATCAAGGATCGCGGATTGTCATTATGTCGCACTTGGGCAGACCGCAAGGATGGGAAGCAGAAAAAAGCCTTTGGCCAGCCGCGCTTAAGCTGGGCGAACTAATTAATTATAAAACTGTTAAAATCGAAAACCGCCTGCCGGATTACGCGGTGCCTCATATTAATTTTTTAACCCAAGACATCACGAAACAAGATTACTCTGAATTTAGCCAAAAATTACTGCCTGGGCATATTTTGTTTTTAGAAAATCTACGATTCTACCCGCAGGAGCAAAAAAACGACGAACAGTTCGCGAAAGTTCTGGCATCATACGGGGATGTATATGTAGACGAAGCTTTCTCAGTGGCCCACCGGCAAGAAGTTTCGCTGGTTGCGCTAGCCAGGCTATTGCCATCTTACGCGGGTATTTCTCTGATGAGGGAGCTGGCTTCTTTTCGAAAACTCCTGCAAGATCCCAAGCACCCAATGATCGTCCTGATGGGTGGAGTGAAGATCAGCGATAAAGTGGAAACGATTAACAACCTGATGCGGTTTGCCGATAAAATATTAATTGGCGGCGCGCTGGCCAATAATTTTCTCAAAGTTTTAGGTTATGAAATTGGCAAATCAACTTTTTCTAATGGTACGGTGGCGAAGCAACTTTTGCGAAATTATAAAGGAAAATTAGTCTTGCCTATTGATTTAGTGGTGGCTAAATCGACAACGGACAGACCCAGACTTTGCAAAATTGATAAGGTTCTGCCGCATGAAATCATTTTAGATATCGGACCCGAAACGATCCGGAAGTTTGCCGCGCTAATTAAGCAGGCGAAGACCCTGGTTTGGAATGGCCCGTTTGGTTATATTGAGAACCCAAAGTTTGCCTTTGGCACGAAAAGCCTGGCTCATATTTTTGGCGCCCGGTCCAAGGGTTTTGCGTACGGTGTGGTTGGCGGCGGCGAGACCGTCGAGATAATCAACCAAGTCCAAGTCGCCAGCTTTATTGACCATGTATCGACAGGTGGGGGTGCTATGTTAGAACTTTTGGCTGGCAAACAACTGCCGGCAATTAAAGCCTTGGAAAATAGTAAATGAGATTCCAACCCTATAAAAAATTAGTTTTGGTTGTGCTGGACGGATTTGGTATTGCCACAGCCTCTGGCAGCAACGCAGTTACACTGGCTCAGCCCGCCACTCTTAATTATTTGATTGAAAATTTTCCATCCACGACCTTGCAGGCTTCCGGGCCTTCAGTCGGGCTTCCTTGGGGTGAGATGGGCAATTCCGAGGTTGGGCACTTAAATTTGGGCGCGGGAAGGATCGTCGGCCAAGATTTGGCTAGGATCACGGCAGCGATCGAAGATCGCAGCTTTTTTAATAATTCGGCTTTTTTGGAAGCAATTAATCACGTTAAACAAAACCAGTCTAATCTCCACTTGGTTGGATTAATCAGTCCAGGCGGGGTCCATAGCCATGATGAGCACATCAATGCTTTATTGGGGCTAGCGGCCGAACAGGGCATTACTAATGTGTTTATCCACATGTTTTTAGATGGGCGTGATACGCCGGAGCAAATTGCTCTGGAGAGTTTGGAGAAACTGGATAAAAAAATACAATTTTTCAAGGTGGGGAAAATAGCTACAGTGACTGGTCGTTTCTACGCCATGGATCGCGCGGAGCATTGGAATCTGACTGAAGCGACTTATCGCGCCATGGTATTTGGCGAAGGACTACAAAGCACATCGGCCCATAAAGCGATCATGGATAATTATGATCAACACATTTTTGACGAAATGATTCCTCCTACCGTGATTTTGCAAGAGGACAATAAACCCATAGTGATTTCTGACAATGATGCGGTGATTCATTTTAATTTCCGTCCCGATCGAGCGCTGCAGATTATTCGATCTTTGACGGAGAGCGGTTTTAATAAATTCAGCCACCCGGTTAAGCAATTCAAAAACCTTCTCGTCGTCACCATGACGGAATATGCCAAAGATTTGCCAGTCAAAATAGCTTTCCCGCCGCAGGGCGTGATAAATAGCTTTGCTGAACTACTCAGCAATAAAGGCCTTCGTCAATTTCATATTGCGGAATCGGAAAAATACGCCCACGTTTCAGTTTTTTTTAACGGGGGTATAATTAATCCGTTTCCCGGCGAGGACCGGGAGATCGTAACCTCTCCGGCCTCGAATTATCAAAATTATGTTGACGTGCCCGAGATGTCAGCCCATAAAATTATTGATGTCTTGCAAAGCCGGCTTAAAGAAAATTATGATTTTTATTTGGTGAATTTTGCTAACGCTGACATGGTTGGACATACCGGCAACATGAACGCTTCGATTAAAGCGATTAAGGTCATTGATGATTGCATAAAAAGAATTTATGAGGAGTGCGCGGCCCAAGATTTAGCCATGATTATCACGGCGGATCACGGTAACATCGAAGAAATTGCCGATATCCGGACTGGAGCGAGGAACAAAGAACACTCAACCAATCCGGTACCGATGATTTTGATTGCTAATCAATTTAAATCAGCCAATCCGAAAAAGGGAGGAATTGAATCACTGGCCGGTGTGGTGCCAATCGGGGTACTTTCAGATATTGCGCCGACTATGTTAGAATTGATGGGGATAGAAAAACCCATGGAAATGACTGGATTAAGTTTACTTCCTCAATTAATTAAATAAAACGGGATGAATCCCGTTAGAAATTGCACATCGTTGATATATAGCAAAACAGTATTTAGCGGGTTGATTATAAAATATTTGATAATTAACTAATTATTATTTCTAAACGGGATGAATCAATGGAGTCTTAAACGATTAGAAATTAGCGATTTACCAAACCAACCCGAATTGCCGCCATTGATTGGGCGGCTTTTAGCGTTAAGAGGGTTGATTGATCCTTCACAGATTAATGATTTTCTCAATCCTGAATATAACAAACTTCATGACCCTTTTTTGTTTAAACAGATGCAGGACGCTGTGGTAAGGATCAAGCAGGCAATCGAACGGAACGAAAAAATTACGATTTATGCAGACTATGATGCTGATGCGATTACCGCGGCAGCAGTGGTTTTTTTGGCGTTACAAAAATTGGGGCTGGCCGCGGATTATTATATTCCCGATCGATTTTCTGAAGGATATGGCATGAACGTTGAGGCAGTCAAGAAAATCGCGGCGAAGGGCGCTCAGCTCATCATAACTGTAGATTGTGGGACGAACGCGGTTGCCGAAGCCAAACTTTGTCAGGAGTTGGGAATTGACCTGATCATTACTGATCATCATGAAATAACCGGAGAATTACCAAAGGCCCTCGCCTTAGTTAATCCGAAAAATCCAGCTGATAATTACCCGTTTGAGTACTTAACTGGCGTGGGGGTTGCCTTTAAACTCGTCCAGGCTCTTTTTGCAAAGACAGGGACGGGATTTGAAAAGTGGCTACTTGATTTGGTCGCGATCGGCACTGTGGCAGATTGTCAAAGTTTGACATTTGAGAATCGAATCTTGGTGAGTTTCGGTCTGAAAGTTTTGGAAAAAACGCGATGGGTTGGGTTACGAGCATTGATGCAAACAGCTGCCATTAGCGGTAAACTGGATACATTTACATTAGGTTTTTTGATCGCGCCGCGCATCAACGCGGCTGGCCGAATTAAACATGGCAACACAGCTTTTGAATTGCTTGTTAGTCAAGATAAAGGTAGGGCCTCGGAATTGGCCAAAGAATTAAATCAACTGAATCAACACCGACAAACCCTAACAGAACAAATTATGAGCGAGGCTCGGGCGCAAATCCAAATGCTAACCGATAAAAAAGTTTTATTAACCTATGGTGCTGATTGGCCCAAAGGGATAGTCGGGTTGGTCGCCGGAAAGTTGGCTGAGGAGTATCATCGGCCAGTTTTGGCAGTCAGTACCACTGCTGAAGGATTGGCCGTGGGCTCGGCTAGGTCCGTCGCCTCTTTTAATATTGTAGCCGCTCTCAATCATGCCAAGCAGCACTTGGAAAAATTCGGCGGGCACACCCAAGCGGCTGGATTTACCCTTGATTCGAAGCAACTCCAAGATTTTCACCTAAAACTTTTAGAATATGCTGATTTTGTGAATTTTGCGCTTGCTGAACCGATCATGGAAGCCGATGTTCAAATCGAGCCCGCTGATATTAATTGGGAGTTGATGGGATATTTGGAAAAATTTGCACCCTTTGGAATAGGAAACCCAAGGCCGAAATTTTTAGGACTTGGCCTACAAGTGTTAGAATTTAAAACGGTGGGCAATTCTAACAAGCATTTGAAGATGCGAGTTAAGTTTGGGTTGCATGAATTTTCCGCAATTGCATTTGGACAAGCGTATTTATCAAATCAATTACAGATCAATCAAGTAATTGATGCGATTTTTGAACTTAACACCAACGAATGGAATGGAAATAAACAATTAGAATTAAAAATTTTGGACCTTAAGACCAAAGATGCATAAATTAATTATCTATACTGACGGAGGGGCGAGAGGAAACCCGGGGCCAGCAGCGATCGGTGTGGTGATTTATGATTTTGGGGGAAGAGAATTAAAACGAATTTCAGAATCTGTCGGCGAAACTACGAACAACCAAGCCGAATACAAGGCCTTAATTAGAGCTTTGCAAGAAGCCATAAAAATGGGATTTGATAAAGCAATTTGCCATCTGGATTCTGAGTTGGTCGTCCGGCAATTAAACGGCAAATATAAAATCAAAGAGCCGGGTCTGAAACCATTAGCTTCCCAGATTTTGGCTTTAACTCAAAAGTTTGTGCAAGTTGAGTTCGTTCACGTTCGGAGAGAAAAAAATAAACTAGCTGACCAGCTAGTTAATGAAGCTTTGGACAAAGCTATCTAATTTCATAGATTTTTATCTGATCGTCGCGAATTACGTAGAGGGTTTTGCCCCGTTTATCTAAGACAAAATCCGATCCCGCGTCCGCAATTGTATAAACATTTCGATGATCGCGGCCATCTAATTCGATGGTTTTTATTTTACCCTCATTGGCGAAAAAGACGTAACCGGTTTCCCAATTCAGGACAACGTGGCCTAACGAGGTCAGGCTGCGTAAAATTAATTGAGTTTGGTGAGTTGTTGGGTTGAACAATAAAATTTCATTAGTGTTGCCAAAATATAACTGATCGGAAACCTCATCGAAGGCTGCGAAAGTTACAGGCGAGTAAATTGGTTCCATTTTTTCGTTATATTTATAAAGGGTTTGATCCAAAATCGTATAGAGTTGGCCCCTGGATCGAATTAGGCTCGCTGATTTGTATTCGGGTATGGTTGTAAGTGTCGTTTTTTCTTGCGTTACAAGATTGAATCGTTTGATTTGATTGGATTGAATATACCAAACCTCGTCATTGTCCAAAGTAAACGCACTGACTTTTGGATCAATCGGTAAGGAAACCCCATTAATTAGAGCAAATAAATTGTCTAAAAAACTAAAAACCACCTGCTGACCGTTTGATGCAATAGTTTGAGCAGTTTGGAGCTGTTGGAGAGCTTGATTTTTATTTGTGATGAAATCAAGGATTAAGTTGTAGATTTGAACGCCGTTGTTCCAGGCGAATTTTGCATTAAAATCGAATGGGCCCGCAATTCCAACCCCCCCGGGCAAAGTTGTAAGATCACCCGAATCAACTGAAATAAAATTCACATTAAAATTTGAATCGACGAATCCAATTTCGTCTGCAGAAACAGAAACCGAAGTTTTTTTAGACAAATAGTTCTGAGAATTCAGAGGTTGCGATCGAAACAAAGTAATAAATTCTCGATCTAGGTTGGCCCAAGTAACAAATTGCGGTTGAATGGAAAGTCGCTTGCTCCAAGTTTGATAACCATCCTTACTGATGATTACTTCATAGTCTCCAGGCAACAAGAAGCGAATATTTAAAGGAGTTTTGTTTTTAATTTGTCGATCGCCTAGAGAAATAGTGGCGTCGCGAGGCTCGCTCTTGACGACCAGGGTGCCGGTTTTGACGACTTGCATTTTTGAAAAATCATATTTAAAGCCCCGGGCATATAAAACCAAAGCTGGTGTAATTAGCACGAAAATTAGCACGCCTAAAGCAACCAGGGTAAATCGAATTTTCAGAGTCATGCCCCTAAGTTTAAGTGAAATTTAGAGTCTTGACAAGACTCTAGAAAAGTTTTACCACTCGTCGGGTATTGAGAACGATAACGAGGCGGCGGATGATGAAAAAATTGAACAAAAAGAACATTGAGTCGTATCTTGGTTTAGTTAAGCATGGAGATTGCTACCATCTTAGGTAGGGTTTATTAAATTATCGTTTTTTGCTAAAATAACCAGGCTTATGGAAATCATTCCTAACTATATTCTTAGCAATCTGACAACATTCAAAATCGGCGGTCCGGCGGATTTTTTTGTGTCAGTAATTTCCGTTGAGGAATTAAAGGCGGCACTGAAATTGGTGCGGGAAAAATCTCTCGAGGTTTTTGTTTTAGGTAATGGCAGCAACGTTGTGATTTCGGATGAGGGCTTTCGGGGTTTGATCATTCATAATCAGATTAAAGGATTAGAAATTGAAACCGAAGGAGTTATCACGATTATGGCCGGAGAAAATTGGGATGACGTGGTGGCCAAATCTGTCGCTAATAATTTAGCCGGGATCGAATGTTTATCCGGCGTACCTGGCAGTGCTGGTGGGGCCGTCGTGCAAAATATCGGGGCGTATGGCCAAACTCTAGGTGATGTTGTCACAGGAGTGACAGCCTGCCAAACAGACAGTGGTGAAAGCCGCGTTTTTTCCCGGACTGAATGTGAGTTTGAATACCGTTCAAGTTTTTTTAAAAACAATCCCGGTAAATATATTTTGACTGCAGTTAAACTTCAATTAAAGCTAAATGGCGAGCCGACAATTAGTTATGCACATGTCAAGAAGCATTTTGAAAATAAGGCTAAACCAACCCTGTCAGCCGTCCGCGATTTTATCATCCGGTTACGGGCTAGCAAAGGCTATTTGATCATGTCAGGCTATGACAGTTATAATACGGCTGGGTCTTTTTTCAAAAATCCAATCGTCGGTTATGAGCAATTTGAGCAACTGAAGCCTATTTTGGGTGATGCGTCCTTAAACCGATTTTGGGAAACCCCGAAGGGAGTGAAAATTGCCGCCGCATATTTAACGGAGCAAGCAGGTTTTGCCAAGGGTTATGTTGATGGGAACGTAGGTATTTCTCCAAAGCATTCACTTTCCATAATTAATTTGGGCAAAGCGACAGCCACAGAAGTTAAAAAATTTGCGGATAAAATTAAAAAAGTAGTTCTGGCAAAGTTTCACGTCCAGTTAGAGGAAGAGATATTGTATATCGGAAAGTTTTAAATAAATTATGTCAAAGTTTATTATCAATGGTGGGAAAAAACTAAGCGGAGAAATCGTGGTTGGTGGCTCCAAAAATGCCATGTTTCCGGTTCTGGCTGCTTCATTACTCACTACAGACGAATGCCGGTTTACGAATGTTCCGGCTATTTTGGATCGGGAAATTTTTTGTAAGTTAATTCAAGATTTGGGGGCGGAGGTGGAAATTTCGGACCACACGGTTGTGATTAGGGCAAAAAATTTAAACAAACACGTCCTAAACTTCGAGCTTTCGTCAAAACTTCGTGGCTCCATTGTTTTGTTAGGTGCGCTACTCGGAAGGTTTAAACAAGCGAAAATGTCTTTTCCTGGTGGCGATGTGATCGGTCAGCGTTCAGTGAGCCCGCACTTGAGAGTTTTTGAAAAATTAGGGGCGAGCATTTCCACAGAAGGCGGCATAGAAGCGCAAGCAGATAAACTTGTAGGCAGCAAAATAGTTTTAGAAGAATCATCGGTGACGGCGACCGAAAATGCTATTTTGGCGGCAGTTTTAGCAGAGGGGCAAACTTTGATCAAACTGGCGGCCATGGAACCACATATTCAGCAGCTTTGCCAATTTTTGAATCTAATGGGGGCGAAAATTTCTGGGATCGGGACAACCAATATTTTAATTGATGGAGTTTCGAAATTACACGGAGCCCAAATTGAACTGATTCCTGACTCCAACGAAGCCGCAAGTTTTATCACTTTGGCTGCTGCGACCAAAAGCGAGATTAAGATCAGCAAGATAAATCCAGATTTTATGGATGATTTTTTGATGAAACTTCGACAGATGAATGTGGATTTAAAAGTAGGTGACGATTTTGTCCGCGTCCTGATTCCCAAAGAGGAGTATAGGTCAGCCAAAATTCAATGCGGATTATACCCAAAAATGGCTTCTGATGACATGCCGCCATTGGCGGTTCTGGCCACCCAGGCCAAGGGCGAATCATTAATTTATGAATGGTTATATGAGAATCGGTTAGGGCATATTCCGCAATTAGTTAAAATGGGCGCCAACGCTCAAATTTTGGATACGCATCAGGTTAAGATAATTGGCTCAACCCTCTTAAAAGGTGCTAAAATAGAGAGCTTCGATATCCGGATGGGGATGACTTTGGTGATAGCCGCCCTGGTAGCCGAGGGGAAGTCGGAAATTGACGGAATTCACCACGTGGATCGAGGCTATGAACACCTGGAAGAAAAATTAAGTAAATTAGGAGCAGATATTAAGCGAGTTGATTAGTCATGTTTTTACGAAAGATTGGAATTGATTTAGGGACCGCCAACACCCTGGTATTTATCCCCAAAAAAGGGATTGTTATAAATGAGCCAACTGTGGTGGCAATCTCAGTGATAGATAATAAAATCATGGCCGTGGGGCAAGAAGCCAAAGAAATGCTAGGTCGGACCCCGGATACGATCGTGGCGCACCGGCCCATGAAAGACGGAGTAATTGCCGATTACAGAGTCACTGAAGCTATGCTTCGTTATTTTATTAATAAGACAGCAGGCAGTATCAGGTTTTTTCGGCCAGAAGTCATGATTGCGGTGCCGGGGGGCATTACCTCGACTGAACGCCGAGCCGTGATTGACGCGGCTCAAGCGGCCGGCGCCAAGGCCGCTTATGTTATCAAAGAAACCGTCGCGGCGGCGATTGGCGCTGGGATTGATATCGCAGCCCCTTCTGGCAATATGATTATCGATATCGGTGGTGGTACAACTGATGTGGCGATTTTGTCTTTGGGCGGCATCGTGACCCAAACTTCTGTGCGGGTGGCAGGGAACAAACTAGATGCAGCTATTATTGAACACATCAGAAAAAAGCACGGATTGGCAGTGGGTGATCGTACGGCGGAAGATATTAAAATTCGGATTGGTTCAGCAATCCCAGTGGAGAAAGAAATGATGATGGAAATTCGTGGTCGCGATATGATTCACGGTCTGCCAAAGACCATCCAAGTTTCGACTAATGAAATCGTCGATGCTATCCAGGAAGAATTACGCGAAATTATCCGCGCGATTCGCGCGGTCTTACAAGAAACTCCACCGGAACTGGCGGCGGATATTATTGATAAGGGCATGGTCTTAACTGGTGGATCTGCCCTGCTTCGCAATATTGATAAGTTAATCGGCCAAGCCACCGGCGTACCTGCCTACGTGGCGGATGATGCGATTTTATGCGTGGTGAAAGGGACTGGAGTAGCTTTGGACAATTTGGATAGTTATAAGAAAAGCATCTTAGCTAGTAAGTAGCCTTGACAATTGAAACAAAAGGATATATATTAATCTTCCGAAAAGTTCATCGGAGGATTTTTTAAGAACAGAGGCAAGCCCTGGTGCGAAGTTGGTAGTAATCGGTTTTGCTGCATGTTAAACCGACAACTCCCTTTGTATAAGGGTAGGCCTCCGGGAATTCCTGGTCGCTGAAAAAATGTGGCGCATTTTCCAGCAGTACCGCAACCCGTTTGGCCCATCCTTGCGGGGTCTGTCATGGACAAGCTTCCATGAAACGGGTCGGATGATTGGGGATTCCTGTTCCTTTCGGCGTATCCTTGCGATTGGTTTGCCAAACAATCCCGTATAGGGATCAATAAGCAGACTGGTCGCTCTTTTTTTATCCCGCACCACTTTTGACAAAATTATATAATTATTTCTATTTGCAATTTGTCGATTATAATTAAATTTAAAACTCAGGTGATTGTCAAAAGTGGTGCGGGATTTACTCACAACTTATCCAAAGTTTAAGCACAGGTTATTCACAGATTTTTGAAAAACCAAATATTTATTAGGGTTTTTCTAAGATATATTTTTACTTGACCGCATATAATACGGTTTCTATAATTACTCCACTATAGTCTCTGTTCAAGGCAACTTGAGCAGAGTGGACGGCTCTAAAAAGGCTGTTCGAAGGATCAGGCACTGTTGGATCCGAATTGGTTCGCTTGAAGAAGAAACGCTTCAGGTTTAGAACAAGTAAGGGCAACCTCTTGCACCAATTCCCCGGCTAATGGCGTTTGTAAAAGCAAAGTTAGCGGATTTGACAGCACACCGGTCTAATAAAAAAATCACGTAAGTGATTTTTTTAGTTGGATCGAAGATCCATCCCCGAGGCAAAGAATTAGCCAAGTGATCGGGGATCTAAACAAATAAACCACCGTTTATTAACAATATATAAACAGCGACCTTCAAAAGCCCAGTAAATTAAATGATTTAATTTTTTTTGACCTGGGAATAAATCATTTTTAGAATACTAAAGGTTAAGCCTACCTAAGTAATACAACTTCGATTGCTTTTGCCTTAAATGGTTGGCCGATCCAGTGTCGGATCATTCGCCAAAGTTTGATTGAAAAATTAAACTTTATTCTAAGCAAAAGCAAGAGACCATTTATCGAAGTTGATATACTTGGCCTAATCTGTACAGAAATAAAGATCAGCAAGTTCTAATCGAATTTTCGTCTCTCTCGGCAAGATTCGGTTCAAAACGGACCTGCTGGTTTTTTATTTGCTCGGATACTGTTCGGGGTCCCCAAGCCATACAACCTCTCACAGCATCCCTGCCTTAAAGATTTATGCTATAATTTATATATGGATTGGCGAATTACAGGACACAAAAGGCAACTCGAATTTTTAGAAAATGCCATGCTAATTGGCAGATTGGCCCATGGCTATTTGTTTGCCGGACCCAACGGCGTTGGAAAAAAGACTATCGCTCTAAAATTGGCGTACGAATTGCTTGGAGTTGAGGCTGAAAAATTCAATCCTGACCTTTTGGAAATTGATGGGACACTAGGGATCAAAATTGAGCAAATCAGAGAGTTATCTTATAAGCTCTCCCTGAAACCTTACGCGGCTTTGTATAAAATCGCGATTATAGATGCGGCGGAACAAATGACCCTGGAAGCTGCCAATGCCCTGCTGAAAGTATTAGAAGAGCCGAAGCCGTATACCATTATCATTTTGGTTACCTCCAATCCAAACAAGCTTCCCAAAACTATTATCTCTCGCTGCCAAAAAATCACGTTTGGTCCCGCCGAAGCCTCGGCTTCTGCCTTCGTTGAAAATTCGGCAGACAGGTCGGCGGGCAGGCCTGGTGATCTGCCGATTGAAAAAAAAGACGCGCTAAAAAAATCAGAAGGATACTACCAAATTTTTAAGAAGGGGGAAATGATTGATCGGTTGATTGCCGTTTCTGATATTGCACAGCTAGAAACCGACGAGATTAAAACCATGCTTGACGACTGGCTAAAAAATTTAGAAACTGAACTGCGAGCGCAGGCATCGAAGGCCTTGGCCTCTCAGATTTCACAAGTGATGCTGGCATACAAATATTTAGAACAAAACGTGAATAGTAAGTTGTTGCTGACTAACTTGATGTTAAATACATGAGAAAATTTTTAATTTTAATTTTGGGCTTAAGTTTTATTGCGGCCAGTTGTGATTTTGGTAACCTTTTGAGCGGGGAAAGCAGTGGCACTCGCGGAGTATTTCGGTCCGAAGATGGTGGACAGACTTATCGGTCGAGCAGCCAGTTATCGAAAGGAACTTTTTCTAACCTTTCGATTAATTCGATAATTTTTGATTCAACCAATCCACTCATCCTTTATGTCGGGGCCTCGAACGGAATGTATAAATCTGAAGATGGCGCCAATTCTTGGCGGTATATCTTATCTGGAATGATTGTTTCTGACATCGCTGCTAATTTTAGAGATGACCAAATTATTTACGCAGCCGGGATTGCTGGCAGCAGTGGTAAAATTATCAAAAGCTCTGACGGCGGAACTACTTGGATTGATGTTTACAACGAACCTTCCAAAAATAACGCAGTTTTGACGATCGCTGTTGCTACCACGAATTCCGCTGTTTTGGTTGCAGGTTTAACCAATGGAGAAATTATCCGTTCGTTTGATGAGGGACGAACTTGGCAGGCCATTAAGGATTTTTCAGATCGAATTCTCCGTATTCGTTTTAGTCCTTCCGGGTCGGTTTATGCGCTGACCTTGCATTCTGGAATCCAACAAAGCAAAGATTCGGGGTTGAATTGGGAAAACATCAGCAGCTCCTTAACCCAAACAGGATTTTCTAATTCCGGCTCCCAAGTCACCACTGCCAGCGCGTTTTATGATTTTTCTTATGATCGAAAACAATCCGGAGTGCTATACTTAGGCACGGAAGAGGGGCTGTTTCGGAGCGTTAACGATGGCGGGGCCTGGTCGTTTATAAAACTACCACTGAAAAATGCTTCTCTCCGAACCTCGGCTGTGACAGTGGACCCTAGCAATTCCAATGTTATCTACGCGGCGGTTGCCGCCACAGTTTTGAAAAGCGTGAACGGCGGATTGACTTGGGAAACGAAAGTCCTGCCAATCGCAGGAAGTGAGGTTAGAAGTATTATTGTTAACCCGCAATCAGCTAATTTTATTTATTTAGGAGTTGGGAATAAAAGATGAAGCTTGAAATAATATCAAAAAAAGAATCAGAATTTGGCAAAGCCGTCGAGCATCTAAAATCCGAACTGGCCACCCTGCGCACCGGAAGAGCCAATGCTTCTTTAGTTGAGCATTTGGAAATTGAATATTATGGAGCCAAAACTCCGTTGATTCAAGTTGCCCAAATTACAGTTCCTGAGCCGCGCATGATCGTGATTCAACCATATGATAAAAATTCTCTCAAAGATATTGAGAAAGCCGTGCAGGGTTCTAATTTGGGGATCAATCCTGTGAATGATGGGAATTTTATCCGCCTGACCATCCCGCAAATGACCGAAGAGCGGAGAAAAGAAGTCGTAAAAATGGTTTCCCAGATGGCGGAAAAAGCTCGCGTCTCGGTACGCAATATCCGCGAAGAAATTTGGAAAGAAATTCAGCGGCAGGAAAAAGCCGGTAAGATTTCAGAGGATGGTTTGAGAAGCGGCAAAGATGATTTGCAGAAGATCGTAGATAAAAAAAATGAGGAAATCAAGAAAATTGCCGAAACGAAAGAAAAAGAGGTAATGACGATATGATTTTGCTTACAATCCTGGTATTTATAATCATCCTGGGTTTACTCGTGTTCGTGCATGAGTTAGGGCATTTTATAATGGCGAAACGAGCCGGCATGCGCGTGGATGAATTTGGTTTTGGGTTTCCGCCAAGACTGTTTGGGATCCGACGCGGCGAAACTTTATATTCGATCAACTTAATTCCACTGGGCGGTTTTGTCAAAATTTTGGGCGAGGATGGATCCCAAACAGTTGACCCCAAAAGTTTTAGCAACAAATCTTTTTGGCGCCGTTTTTCCGTCCTGATCGCCGGAGTGACTATGAATGTTATTTTAGCTTGGGTTTTGCTTTCAATTGGAACAACCATGGGTTTGCCGACATTGATCTCAGAAAATGAACAATTGCCCAAATCAGCCAAAGTTAGTGTTACTTCTGTTGGAATAATCGAAGTGGCGTCAGACACCCCCGCGGCAACTATTGGTTTAAAAATAGGCGACAGAATTGTTAAAATCGCGGGCGAGCCTATTGATTCGATCGAGGAAGCGCAGTTGTTGACACAATCCCATGCTGGTCAAGAAACAGCATATGAAATCCGCCGGGGTAGCGAGGTGTTTCAAAAAGCTATCACCCCGAGGGTTAATCCACCAGAAGGTCAAGGGCCACTGGGGATTGCACTGGGCAGTATTGCTTATGTAGCTTACCCTTGGTATGAATCTATCTGGCGCGGTCTTTTTACAACGGTCAATTTGACCTGGCTGACGCTCAGCGCTTTTGGTGACATTATTACTCAGGCATTTCGCGGGGAGAACATCGGGGCAGTGTTATCAGGGCCAGTCGGTATAGCTGTATTGACCCGGGATGTGACAAGGTTGGGACTCATATATCTTATCCAGTTTACCGCCTTGCTTTCGGTTAATTTGGCGATCTTAAATGCCGTGCCTTTTCCGGCGCTGGACGGTGGACGAGTATTATTTTTGATTATCGAAAAAATTCGCCGGAAAAAATTGCCAATCAAAGCCGAACAATTAGCCAACGCGATCGGTTTCATGTTGTTGATCACCCTGATGATTTTTGTGACCGTCAAAGATTTCGGTCGGTTTGAAATCATTGATAAGGTGAAGAATTTATTTTAAACTTATGTACTCACATTTGACCGATCGGTCAAATGAAGGTACATTAGCCCAAATATCTTTTTGAATATAAATATAAAAAAAGAGGAGCGGAGGGCCGTTAGATTAGCCAATCCGCTCCGTTTTCATGTTACCTGCCAAGCGCGAGCCAGAGAGCGCTGGGGAGCAGGTTGCAGACGGCCATCGCGGTTACGCCAACTTTGACCCAGAACCGTTCTTGGGCCACCCACGATTGCGCCGTGTATTCCCGAGTGTATCGATCGTAACTCTTAAAAAAGTAGTTGGCCAGGACGCAAATCCCGAACAACACCCCGAAGAAGTTAATGACAATGACAAGTAACGCCCAGGGGTCTCCGGTCTCACTGTAGTGGATGATCGCCGTCGGCGCCAGGCTGGTGGCGATCAGGCCTGTGAGCGCGAGCCAGAAGAAACTTCGTCGGTTCCTCAAAGCTGATTCCACGGATGGCTTCCGTGGGTCTGGTAACGAAGGGAATGCTCTCATGAGTGTCGCCGCGAACACCATCGCGAGAAGAGGGGCGAACATCGGAAGTATTGGGCCCCTGTTTTCGGTGCCAAACGCGAGGGCTACGCCCCATACGAGGGTGGCCAGGCTCAACCTTCCGGTAAGCCTCAGCGGCCAGCTTTCCTGCGCGGTCTTCGGCCACGTCCACATCCTGACGAACATCACAATCGCCGTCAGGAACACTGAAAAGACTCCAAACACTGTGTGCGATAGTAAAATCGACATCGGTTCCTCCTGTCAACACTTCGCCTATCAGAGCCGAAATGGTTTATGCCTTTGCAGGCACATAACAAATGATTATGTGGCTTTTTGGCGAAACCGTCAAGATAGGCTATAATTCTTTCATGAAACAGAGTGAATTATTTACCAAAACCCTTCGGCATCTGCCTGCGGATGAAGAAACGATCAATGCTCAATTCCTCACCCGCGCCGGATTTGTGGACAAACTCATGGCCGGGGTTTATTCATATTTGCCGTTGGGGCTTCTGACTTTGAAGAAAATCGAAATGATAGTTCGCGAAGAAATGGATGCGATCGGTGGACAAGAAATTCTTATGCCGATCCTGCATCCGGCTGAAATTTGGAAAAAAACCGGCGCTTGGACGACGGTGGATGTGCTATTTAAGATCAAAAGTCGCACCGAAAAAGATTATGCGCTGGGCCAAAGCGAAGAAGAAGTGGTCACTCCTTTGGTTATGGCTTATGTGGATACCTATAAAGATCTGCCGAAGGCTGTGTATCAGATTGGTTGGAAATTCCGCGACGAGCTTCGATCCAAATCAGGGTTATTGCGCGGGCGCGAGTTTTATATGAAAGACATGTATAGTTTTCATGTTGACCAGCCGGACTTTGACCGCTTTTACGATATTGTGAAAAAAGCCTACTTGAAAATTTTCGAGCGAATCGGCTTGGTGGCGAAAGTCACAGAAGCTTCGGGTGGTACTTTCAGTCAGAAAATTTCTTACGAATTTATGGTTTTAACCAATGCCGGAGAAGACAATATTTTATACTGTGACGTTTGCGAATTTTGTGTAAATGAAGATATCGCCAAACGAAAGTCAGGCGACGTTTGTCCGAAGTGTAATCAGGGTAAATTATCGCAAGCTAAAGCGTCCGAAGTGGGCAATGTCTTCGATTTGGGCCAAAAATACGGCAAAGATTTTGATTTAGGCTTCAAAGATGGGAACGGTAAAAAACAATATCCAATTATGGGTTGTTACGGACTGGGGATTTCTCGTCTTATGGGGGTAGTAGTCGAAAAATTTCATGACGAGAAGGGAATTATTTGGCCGAAAGCCGTGACCCCGGTTGATTTACATTTGATCAACATCGCGAAAGATCGCAAAATCGCGGATAAATTATACGAAACTTTACAGACTGAGGGTTTCAGCGTATTATATGACGAGACATCTGTATCCGCTGGTGAAAAATTCGCCAACAGCGATCTAATCGGGATTCCGACTCGGGTTTTGGTTTCTGACAAAACCCTAAAGGAAGATAGCGTGGAAATCAAAGCTAGAAACAGTGACAAAACGCAACTGGTTAAAATTAAAGAGCTTGTCAAAAATCTAAAACAATAGTTTCTACAATCAAATAAAAATCAAAATCAATTCCCTCGCAAGTAATTTTTGGAATTATGGCGCTTCTCGATGTAGTGTACGACAAATTTAGCAAAGATATCGGAATTGATCTTGGCACTGCCAATACTCTTGTCTATGTTAAAGGCAAGGGTATTGTTGTTAATGAGCCGTCGGTGGTGGCGATCAACCAAAAAACCAAGCAGATCTTAGCCATTGGAGATGAAGCGAAAAGAATGGTCGGCCGGACTCCGGCGCATATTGTAGCGCACCGGCCACTGGTAGATGGCGTAATATCAGATTTCGAAATTACCGAACAGATGCTGCGGTATTTTATCGACAAGGTTAACCAGGCGACGTTTGGATTCTTGTCGCGACCGAGAGTAGTAATCGGTATCCCCTCAGGAGTGACTGAGGTTGAGAAAAGGGCAGTTCAAGACGCGACTTTAAATGCTGGCGGTAGAATGGCGTTTTTAATAGAAGAACCTATGGCCGCAGCCATCGGTGCCAGATTGCCAGTTCAGGATCCAGCCGGATCATTTATCGTGGATATCGGTGGTGGAACTTCTGAAATTGCTGTAATTTCTCTGGGCGGGATCGTAGTTTCCCGCAGTATTCGGGTGGCGGGGGATGAGATGAATGAAAATATTATCCAATTTGCCCGTGATGAGTATAACCTGTTGCTGGGTGAACGGACAGCAGAAGAAGTCAAGATTCGGATTGGCTCGGCATCTCCCCTGAAAGATCATTTGAAAGCTCAAATTCGGGGACGGGATTTAGTGACCGGGTTGCCGAAAGAGATCACGGTAACTGATGAACAAATCCGACATGCGATTTCTCGATCCGTAAGAATGATTGTCAATAATATTAAAGCCGTGGTCGAAGAAACACCACCCGAATTGGTTGCCGATATTATGGAAAGGGGAATTACGATAGCTGGCGGCGGAGCATTGCTGCGGGGTTTGGATAAACTGATCGCCAAGGAAACAGACATACCGGTTGTTATAGCTGATGACCCACTGACTTGTGTTGTAAGAGGGGCCGGAATAGTCCTTGAGGATTTATCCGCGCTCAAAGATGTATTAGTGCTAACTGAGTTTGAGCAAATACCAAGGTAATGCGCTTTATTTACACCAAAATTTTCACAAAAGTTTTTACGGCGTTTGTTATCATCGCGCTGTTGGTAATTTTAGATGCTTTAGGTTATTTAGCTTTTTTAAAAAATTGGTTTTTAGAAGGGTATGGTTTTGCGACAACCAAGGTTTCAGCAGTGACCAGGAGTGTTAAGGGCGGTTTTACAACAATTTTTACGATAAAAAATTTAGCTTCTGATAATGCCCTCTTAAATCAACAGGTTGATGAGCTCTCTTTTGAAAACGCAAGGCTCAAAGCCGCGCGGGAAGAAAATTTAACCCTGCGGCGCGCGCTCAACTTCAAACAAGAATCGCAATTTAATTTATTGGCAGTTGAAGTGCTTACTTTGGACCCGACAGGGTTCAGCCAAAAGATCGTAATTGATAAAGGAGCGGATGCTAATGTCCAATTGAATCAGGCGGTGGTAATATCTCCCGGCTTGTTAGTTGGCAAAATCAGTCGCGTATACAATTCTTCATCAGAGGTAACTTTGATTACCGACCCATCCAGTTTAGTTAATGCCCAAGTGGTTGATTCGGGAGCAAAAGGGTTGGTTCGCGGGGAACATGGTTTAAGCTTGTTGTTTGATTTGATCACTCAGAACGAATTGATCAAAGATGGCGACTTAGTAATCACTTCAGGCCTCTCCGGTAATTTTCCCAAAGGACTTTTGATTGGAGAAATTTCGGCCTTAAGATCAAATGGCACAGATTTATTCCAGAAAGCCTATATTTTGCCAGCGGTAGATTTTAGAAATTTAAGATTTTTATTCGTAATCCAATGAAAAGATATATTTTATGGCTGATAGCCATTTTTGTATTGATAGTTTTGCAATCAGCAGTGTTTATCCCACTTAATTTTGATCATGTTAACCTGCTTTTGGTTTTGATTGTCGTCAGTTTATTGTTCGCGGATTTTGATTTTGGCCTGATTTTTTCTACGATTTGCGGGCTTATTTTGGATTTTCTTTCCGGAATCCCTGATGGGATTTTTGCCTTTTCTTTGGTCTCGATTTTTTTAATCCTATATTTTGTCGTTAATAATGTTTTAGCGAAAGAGCCAAGTCTTTTAATTTTATTTGCCTCAGTCGCGGTCGCAACGCTCCTATTTTTTGGCCTGTTTTTGCTCTACAATCAAATTTTTAAAATGTTTGGACTTGCGACCGTAATTAACTATAAATCTTTGCTCTTGTTTGATTTACCCTCCGCCTTGGTTTTTAATTTACTTCTTACCTTTCCTGTGTTGAAATATTATACCTGGGTTGAAAATTTAAATAGGAAATTGTCAAAAAATGACCCACAACCCGTTTCAAGTTAGTTCTATCGGTCGCAAGTTTAAGCGAGGAAAAAATTTAAGTTTCGACGAGGCTTTTTTGGATATGAAAAGCGAAGAGCCTGAAATTTTAGATGATGAAAAAGAAAGTTTGAATTATCGGATGTTGCTCGCCTTGGTTTTTTTTGGCTTGTGCATTTTGGGATTGCGACTTATCTTTTTGCAAGTAATTAAGGGACCAGAGTATCAAGCGTTAGCAGAAGGCAATAAATTGCGAACACAGTACGTATTGGCTCCTCGCGGGTTGATTTTAGACCGGTTCGGAGAAGTGATTGCAGCCAACGTGCCCAGTTTTGAAGTCGTGGTTTTGAGTCCCGATTTGCCGAAAGACTTGGTTGAATTTAAGTCTAACCTTACCAAGGTGTCTGAAATTTTAGCCCGTTCTTACGATGAGCTTTTAGAAAAGATTAAAGTCATGGATCAAAATTCTTATCAGGCTCAGACATTGGTTGAAGATATCACCAAGGAGCAAGCCCTAATTTTAATTGGCCAGGGCGGAGAATTAAAGGGGTTTGGGGTACAAAATAATCCGATCCGCGACTATAAAGAGGCTCCAATATTTGCTCACTTATCTGGCTATGTTGGCAAGATAACAGAAGAAGAGTTAACGGCAAACCAAAACCAAGGCTACATTTTAAATGATTATATTGGTAAAACCGGCATTGAGTATCAATATGAAAATTATTTAAGGGGTTCTTTGGGTAAACGACAGACTGAAATAGATGCCGGGGGAAATTTTAAAAAGACTCTAGCTGAAGTTCCGGCGGTGGCCGGGCGCAACGTTGGGTTGAATATAGATTTTGGTTTACAAAAACAAATTTATGAAAGTTTGATTAGAATGATGAAGTCCCGGGGGACAAAAAGAGCAGCAGCTGTCGCAATTAATCCTCAAACCGGAGAAGTTTTGGCGCTTTTGTCTCTGCCAGCATTTGATAATAATTCGTTTGCTAAAGGTATCAGCAACGACGACTATCAAGCAATCATTAACGATGCCAACACTCCGCTTCTTAATCGTGTTGTATCCGGTGCTTATCCACCAGGTTCAACCATCAAACCAATGTTAGCCGTCGCTGCTTTGACAGAAGGGGTTGTTACTCCCCAAACTAAAATTTTGGATGACGGAGTAATTTTTGTTGGAGCTTACTCATTCTATGGTTATGAGAGAACCGGTTTGGGGGTTATGGATATCTATTCTGCAATTGCCCGATCTTCTGATATTTACTTTTATTCGATCGGGGGTGGAAATCCGAAAAGCGTCGTGAAGGAAGGTTTGGGGCCAGAAAGGATTGCAGAATATTTTCGTAAATTTCATCTAGGACAAACCCTGGGAATTGATTTACCAAATGAAAAACCCGGATTAGTGCCTGATCCTGCCTGGAAGGATCAGGTGAGAGGCGAATCGTGGTACTTGGGAGATACCTATCACGAATCCATAGGTCAAGGAGATGTGTTAACAACTCCTTTGCAAGTAAATTCCTGGACAGCGACGATTGCCAACGGCGGCAAGATTATGCAGCCCTATCTTTTGAAAGAAGTTAAAGATAAAAACGGTCAAGCCGTTGCCTTAGGAAAGCCCCAAGTATTAGCAGAAAATATTTTTGATCCAAAATTTATCAAGGTCGCACAAGACGGCATGCGACAAGCAGTCACGGACGGTTCCGCTCGGGCATTGGCAGGTTTGTCTTTGGCGATTGCCGGTAAAACTGGGACCGCTCAATTCGACGCGCGTAATTTATCACTTACTCATGCTTGGTTTACGTCTTACGCTCCAGCTAATGACCCTCAGATAGCGCTGACGATTCTGGTCGAATC
>MFER01000008.1:73914-92794 GCA_001777655.1 Candidatus Doudnabacteria bacterium RIFCSPHIGHO2_02_FULL_43_13b | reverse complement strand
TGCAGTACCAGTGGCCAAGGAGGTCTATAGTTGGTGGATTGCGAATCGATATAATAAGTGATAAGCTTAAGCCATGAATCCCGTTAGAAATTCCACATTGAGGATTAGTGCCAAAAATAACACTAAACGGGATGATTATCAAATATTAGAATAAATTAACTAATCATTATTTCTAACGGGATGAACGAATTGTTTAGAAAAATTGCTCACAAAACTGCTGATGCAGTCGGCAGCGCCAAGGTTTTTACACTAGCTTTAGTTGTCGTGATTGTTTGGGGGATTACGGGCCCAATTTTTAAATATTCCGAGGCGTGGCAGCTAGTGATCAACACCGGGACCACGATTGTGACCTTTTTGATGGTTTTTTTGATTCAAAATTCAGAAAACCGCAACACTAAAGTCATTCAACTCAAGCTTGATGAATTGATCCACGCCATCAAATCTGCCCGTAACAAACTGGTTGATTTGGAAGATTTATCAGATCCTGAATTGGAGCAACTGCAGCAAGAATTCGAAAGAATTCAAAAAAAAGCTTTCAATAGAATTCATCTTAAAGACAACCATTGACAGCGATTTTAAAATGGTTTAAGATTTGTTCGTATTAACAAGGACCCTAAATTCGGGCCCTTTTAAAAGATTCAAAATATTATGAACAAAGCGGTATTGTTGACGCAAGACGGGCTCAAAAAACTTCAAGATGAACTGAAGGTTTTGAAAGAAGAGCGGCGGAAAGAGGTGATTGAACGGATCCAGGAAGCGGTTTCTCACGGCGATCTTTCGGAAAACGCCGACTACGCGCAAGCCAAAGAAGAGCAATCCTTTATTGAGGGTAGAATTTTGGAATTGGAAGAGATGGTCAAAAACGCCCAGATTATTGCTCATTCAAGTAATAAAAACATTGTCAGTATAGGCTCAACGGTTGTTTTAAAAACCAACGGAACAGAAGTAAAATATACAATCGTGGGCGCAAACGAAGCCAACCCGGCGGCTGGCAAAATATCCAATGAATCATTGGTCGGCCGTTCTCTTTTGGGCGCCAAAAAAGGCGACAAGGTTCCGGTCACAACGCCTGCTGGCAAAAACGAATATCAGATCGTAGATATTCAATAAGTGCTTAAGATTTACTTGATTTTTTCTAACTGTCCAATTTGGTGTCCGATCGGACACGAGATTGGACAGCTGACTACTTTAAGGAAATTACTACAATGAATTATCAAGGCACAATTATAGAAGAAAGTTTAGACGATCCTGCAGTGCTAAGCAAGATTAATATTGTTTCGACGAAAGTTGAAATAGTTACAGAGAAGCACAGAACTCCTTGGCTTAAGCAATGGACGTTACACAAAGTCGAAATTTCAGAAGATCAGTGCGAAGCGATCGCTGACATGCTTGCTTCTAGTTTACAGAAAAACTACTGGTATGCGGATTTCATGAATGATAAATATCATTACATAATCTACAGTGGTAAAATTTTTAAAGTTGATCGGCAAAATCCGGTCTTCTATAAAGATGCCAAGAAGTATGGACTCGATTTAGGGATTCCTTCATACCAGATTGATTTTGCTCCAGATGACCCAATCTGGAGAAGATAATTTATGAATAAATATAATTTTCATGCCAAGGTATGGTTGTATCCGGGGTTGGCTGCGTGGCATTTTGTGACAGTGCCCAAAAAAGATTCGGGGATGATTAAAAAATTGTTTGGCGACATTGCTGCCGGTTTCGGTTCGCTTCCAGTAACGGCAACGATTGGCAAGACCAGTTGAAAGACCTCGATTTTTCCCGATAAGAAAATAGGGGCGTATTTATTGCCTTTGAAATCTGAAGTGAGAAAAAAAGAACAGATTGCCACAGGAAAAATTATTCCCATCCAAATCGAAATTTGGACATAAATAAATGACAGATAAATTAGAGACTACAGTATTCGGCGGAGGATGTTTTTGGTGCACCGAGGCGATTTTTTTGCGGCTCCGAGGCGTTAGGTCAGTTGAGTCCGGTTATGCGGGAGGGCACACACTTAATCCAACTTATAATCAAGTTTCCATGGGCAATACTGGTTATGTGGAATCCATTAAAATTGAATTTGATCCCAAGCAAATAAAATATACGGATTTGTTGAATGTTTTTTTTGCCACCCATGATCCCACAACCTTAAATCGACAGGGTAGTGATGTGGGAGAGGAATATCGTTCCGCAGTTTTTTATACCTCAGACGAGCAACATAGCCAAGCTACAGAGTTTATAAAAAAATTAGAGCACGATCGAGTTTATACTAACCCAGTGGTAACGGAAGTAGGTGCCTTAAAGAAATTTTGGCCGGCAGAAAGCTATCATCAGCGATATTATGATCAGAACCAAAATAAACCTTATTGCCAACTGGTGATCAATCCTAAGCTTGCCAAACTGCGGGAAAAATTTGCACCAATGTTGAAATAAATCCCGCACCACTTTTGATAAAATTAAGCATCAGACGATCGTCAAAAGTGGTGCGGGATAAAAAAAGAACCCGTAAGTTAACCTACAGGTTCGTCCCAGCGGCCTTCTCTGCTGTGCTGCCAATTGGCAAGGCTTTGGCCTTTCGAAAGGCAGACTACAGAAGCGACCAGTTGGGACCGCGGGCCAATCTGCGGCGTCAGTTCGTGAGTAATCAACTCGAAGTGGGCGTAGACCTTGAGGAGGTTGATCAGATAGTTTTCCTGTTCCTTCCTCATCTCGCTCGGCCGGGAGAAGGTTAGGTACATTCCTTCTTGCCCGTTCGAAATAAGAGAGCGAAGGTTGCGGATCCAAACGAACCGAACCCGGTGCTCATAGAGCAGCCGACGGGCCTTTCTGATAGCGTGGATTGCTGACCCGCTGCTGTAGAGCTTGTTGCTGGCAGCTTGCTCCGGTGGAAAAAGTCCAGCGGTCTTGCTCATGTTCTTCCCCCTTTTTGAATTGGTCTTTTTCGAAGATAGAATATTCTATCATTTTTCTTAGCTTAAGGTCAAGAATTGAGGTTTTATTTTTTTCGTTATATATTGATAGTAGGATGACGTCGACAAATTACCGACTTATAGCCATCTTGGCCCTGTTTGTTTTTGGTGGTGTCGTGGTAGCCAAGGTTTATCCGAATTATCAAAAACCCTGTCGCCACCCAATCGAATATTCGCTTGGGTCTTTTGATGATAGTTTCAAAATTTCACAATCCCGGTTTTTACAATCAATTGCCGAGGCAGAACAGGTTTGGGAGGCCGCTATAAATCAGCAACTATTCGAGTACTCATCTAGCCAGGGGGAACTTAAGATCAATCTTGTTTATGATTACCGCCAGGAAGCGACAGATAAATTAAAAAGATTAGGGTATAAAATCGAAACCACCCAATCTTCCTATAATAATCTGAAGGCGCGTTATGATACGCAGACGCAAAGTTATTCTGAAAAAAAGACCGCTTTAGATTTGAAGGTTGCGCAGTTCGAAACCCGCAAACAAGCCTATGAAGATAAAGTTCAATATTGGAACACTCACGGCGGCGCTTCGAAGCAAGAAACAGTACGGCTTAATGCCGAATATCAAACCCTCATCGCCTTGGCTTCCCAAATCAATCTTGAGAAGGACTCACTGAATAGTTTGGTCGAAGAGATCAACGCTTTGGTTAATATTCTAAATAGCCTGGCAGCTCAATTGAATCTGAACGTTTCTAGTTATAACACTATCGGGCAGTCGAGGGGCGGGGAGTTCGAAGAAGGAGTATATGTCAAAGATAGCAGTGGCATTTCGATTAATATTTATGAATTCAGTGATGAAAAACAGCTATTTAGATTACTGGCGCATGAACTGGGCCACGCGTTGGGTTTGGAACATCTAGATAATCCAGAAGCGATAATGTACCGACTTAACCAGGGACAAAATGAAAAATTAACCGAGGATGATCTGACTGAACTGAAAAGACTTTGCCGAATCAGCCCTTAAATGTTATAATTTGGGGCAGTTAACGCAAACAAATGTCAGAAAAAATTGAGGAATTACGGCAGGTTCGCCTTCAAAAATTAGTTAAACTAAAAAAAGCCGGGATTGATCCGTTTCCAGTGTCTTCCAACCGGACGCATACGATTGCTGAGGCGATCGCTATGTTTGGCAAGCAGGAAATAGTAAGCAGTAAACAGATAACATTGGCCGGACGGATCCGGAGTATCCGCACCCACGGTAAGTTGACTTTTGGTAATTTAGAAGACCACTCAGGTACCATTCAGTTTTTGCTACGGGCTGACGTTTTAGGTGAACAATTTAAGTTATTTAGTGAGCTTTTTGATATGGGGGATTTTATTCAAGTCACCGGCAACTTAGCATTATCAAAAACTGGTGAGAAAACGCTAGAAACTACTCACTTCTCACTCCTCACCAAGTCTCTCCGGCCAATCCCACAAAACTATTTTGGTCTCAAAGACCTGGAAGTGAAACTGCGCCAACGCTATCTGGATTTGGTTGCGAATCCAGAAACCAGAGAACTGTTTCGAAAAAAAGCAATTTTTTGGAAATCCATTCGGGATTTTTTGGAATCCAATGGCTTTATAGAGGTTGAGATGAACGTGCTCGAGCAGATTCCAGGGGGCGCGGAAGCAGAACCGTTTATTACGCATCATAATGCGTTAAATCGCGATTTTTATTTAAGAATATCGCTAGAATTGCCGCTAAAAAAACTTTTGGTCGGGGGGTTTGAAAAAGTTTTTGAGATCGGGCGAATTTTCCGCAACGAAGGAATTTCGACGGAACACTTACAAGATTATATGCAAATGGAATTTTATTGGGCGTATGCCGATTACGAGCAGCTTATGGATTTAACTCAAGATTTATATCAGCAAGTTGTAAAAAATGTTACCGGAGGGCTGAAGACAACATATGATGGGAAAGAGATAGACTGGGGCGCTAAATGGCCTAAAGTTAAATACTTTAACGTATTTAAAGATAAGACTGGTTTAGATTTAAATGTTGTCAGTGACGACGAGCTTCGTAAATATGCTAAAACGGAAAATATTAAAGTTGAGAAAAATTTCGGACGAGGGCGGGTTGTTGATTTAATTTTTAAGAAGAAAGTGCGCCCGAGTCTTGTTCAGCCAACATTTCTGGTCAATCCGCCAGTTGAGATTGAACCCCTAGCGAAGAAAGATCCGAAAAATCCCAAAGAAGTTCAAAGAATGCAGATCATGGCTGGCGGCACTGAACTGGGCAAAGGGTTTTCGGAACTAAATGATCCGATTGATCAGCGCGAACGGTTTGAAGACCAGATGAAACTGCGCGATGCTGGGGATAAAGAAGCCCAGATGCTCGACGAGGATTTCGTGGAAGCCTTGGAATACGGCATGCCTCCCGCGGCAGGCTTTGGCTTATCCGAACGCTTGTTTAGCGTCATTATGGATAAAAGTATCCGCGAGACGGTATTTTTTCCGCCGATGAAAGAAGAGTAAAGAATTTCTAATTAATCTAATTGACCTAATTTCTAAAAAATGACAGAAGAAATAGCAAGGCCGAAAGTTGGGTTGGGGGTAATAATTTTCAAGGAAGGCAAGATATTATTGGGAAGGAGAAAAAGCCGGCATGCAAATGGAGTTTACTCGGCACCAGGCGGCAAACTGGAATATCTGGAATCCTTTGAGCAGGCAGCTAGGCGAGAAGTCGAGGAAGAGTGTGGTCTGAAAATTAAAAATATAAAATTTTTCTGCCTTTATAATTTGAAAGAATACCCTCCTGATCATTATGTGAATATCGGGTTTACCGCAGAATGGGAATCTGGCGAGCCGCAGGTATTGGAACCAGAGAAAATAGATTCGTGGAATTGGTATGCTCTAGATAAATTACCCAAGCCTTTGTTTGCGATGATCCCATCTTATTTAGAAGCATTTAAGACCGGAAAGAATTTTTTTGACTCATGACACCCCGGCCAACTCATCCCCGAGGCAAAGAATTAGCTAAGTGATCGGGGATCTAAACAAGCTTAGTAAGACCCTCGCTCACTCATCTAAACCTATGTGCGGGGGTGGAAATGTATATATGGATAGACAGCAAGCCTTAGATTTATTAAAAGAGCATATTAGCAATCAAAACTTGATTCGGCATAATATGGCCGTGGGATTTATTATGCAGGCTTTGGCGAAAAAGTTTGGAGAAAGTCAGGATGATTGGGAATTGGCCGGGATGCTCCATGATCTGGATTGGGAGAAGACCAAGGATGATTTTTCAAATCACACGAAAGTGACAAAAGAAATTTTAGAGAAAACGGATCTGAAACCGGAAATTATTAATGCGATTTATGTCCATAATTGGGTGCATAAAATCCCCCCAGAAACGTTATTAGAAAAAACTTTATATTGCGTGGAAGAATTGTCAGGAATAATCACTGCCGTGGCATTGATTCAGCCGGATAAGAAATTGGCTTCCGTAAGCGTTGATTCAGTTTTAAAAAAATTTAAATCCAAAAGTTTTGCCGCCGGTGTTAACCGAGAAATCATTATGCTTTGTAAAGAATACATTAGTTTAGAACTACCAGAGTTGGTAGCAATAGCGTTGGGCGCGATGACGGCGCACGCCGAGGAAATTGGTTTATGAAAAAACTTTTGATCGGCACGGGGAATCCTGCCAAAATCAAAGAATATAAAAAACTCCTCAAACCGTTTGGTTTTGAGATTGTTTCGGCGAAAGACTTAGGAATTATTGAACCTGATGAAATCGGACGGACATTTGAGCAAACCGCGATTGATAAAGCAAAATATTATTACAATAAGTCAGGCGTACCAACAGTAGTTGACGATGGGGGCTTTGAAATCGAAGCGCTAAATGGAGAGCCGGGAGTAAAAAGTCGCCGGTGGCTTGGGCGCGAAATGACTGACGAGGAGATAATCGAGGAAATCATGAAGAGAATGCAAGACGTGCCGAACGAAAAAAGAGCCTCGAAACATACCGTTGTTGTTGCATTGGCAACACCTTACGGAATTTTCACGTCTGACGCAAACATCGACGGGATCGTGGCTGAAAAACCGCATACGAAAAGAATTGAAGGGTTCCCGTATCGTTCAATCCTTTATCTGCCTAATTACAAAAAATATTGGATCGAGCTGTCGGAAGAAGAAGATGAAATATTAAATCACCGCCGCGCGGCATTGGAAAAAATTAAAGACATATTTATAGAATTAAGCAAAGAAAACAAGGAGAAACATGCTTGATATAAAGTTTATTCGCGACAATGTCGAAAAGGTCCGCACTGCCTTAAAAAATAAAAACGGCAATGCCGAAAATTTGGACAAGCTGTTAAGCTTGGATGACTCCCGGCGAAAATTGATAATTCAAACCGAGGCTTACCGCAGCCGCCGCAACGAAATCACCGAACAGCTGAAAACCGAGCGGGATGAAAGTTTAATTGCCGAAAGTCGAAAACTCAAAGAAGATTTTTCCCGGCTAGAATTGGAGCTGGGTGAGATTGAAGAACAGTGGAGGCTGGCGCTCGATGAAATTCCCAATGTTCCGGCAGATGATGTGCCAATAGGCAGCGATGAAACGGAAAATAAGGTCATCAAACAAGTGGGCAAACCGACGAAGTTTAAATTTGAAGTGAAAGACCATATGGCGTTGGGTGTGGCTCTCGACGTGATTGACAGTGAACGCGCGGCAAAAGTTTCGGGAGCGCGTTTTGGCTATAAAAAAGGACCGCTGGTTTTGCTGGAATCTGCGCTCATGCAGTTGGTCTACAAAGCTTTGACCTCAAAAGAAATCATTGGCCAAATCGCCAGAGAGGTTGACCCGAAATTGTCGGATAACATTTTTATCCCAGTCCTGCCGCCGGTGATGATTAAGCCCGACATTTATACGCGTACTGGCCGCTTAAGCCCAGGGGATGCGGATGAGAAATATAAAATGGCCAAGGATGAACTGTATCTGATCGGTAGCGCCGAGCACACCTTGGTGGCGATGCACATGGATGAAGTTTTGGACGGCAAGCAATTGCCGCTTCGATATATCGGCTTTTCCACTTGTTTTAGGCGCGAAGCTGGCTCTTACGGCAAAGATACGAAGGGCATGTTGCGCGTTCATCAATTTGATAAGCTCGAAATGGAATCATTCGCAACACCTGAAACTTCCCTGGCGGAACATAAATTTTTGGTCGCAGTCCAAGAATATTTGGTTGGGCAACTAGAATTGCCATATCAGGTGGTCATTAATTGCACGGGCGATATGGGCAAACCGAACGCCCGGCAAGTGGATATCGAAACTTGGCTGCCCGGCCAGAACAAATACCGAGAAACGCACAGCGCGGATTATATGACGGATTATCAGGCGCGCGGATTGGGTATAAAATACCGTAAGGTCGATGGCACGACAGAGTTTGTCCATACGAATGATGCCACGGCGATCGCGATGTCGAGAATTCCAATTGCCATTCTGGAAAATAATCAGCAAGCCGATGGTTCGATCGTGGTGCCGAAGGTTTTACGCGAGTTTATGGGAATGGATGTGATTAAGAAGTAAATGCGTTTAAGGGCAGAGCGGCGCGTATCGGTAAGCGTTTTGCGGCAAGCGTATAAATCCATACCGCGACCGTAAGACGATACGCGCGATGCCGACGAATAACGCACCAATATGTCCTCACAAGTTATCATCAGTAAATCAGCTTTACTTCACAACCTGCGCGCCTTCCGGCGCGCTATTGGTGATGTTTGGGTTATGGCCGTCGTTAAAAGTAATGCTTATGGTCACGGGATGATTCCAATGGCTCAAGCGGTTGAGGGGTTAACCGATTGGTTTGGCGTGGTTTCCGGCAGTGAGGCTTTAGTTCTTCGAAAGGCTGGTATCAAAAAACCAATCTTAGTATTAAGTTTTTATGATTCTAATCAGATCGTTGAGTTGGTAAAGCATAAAATTTCTTTGGCCGTTTATGATCTCAAACAGGCGCAAGCGATTTCCGCTGCCGCCAAAAAATTTAAGATTACTGCCAATATTCATTTGAAAGTTGATACGGGTACTTCCCGTCTTGGTATTTTTTCACCGGCAGTCGTGTCGTTCGTGGAAAAACTGTTGCACTTACCGAATATTAAGATCGAAGGCGTGTTTAGTCACTTTGCCGCTTCGGAAGAAAATTTGGATTTTACTTTCAAGCAGGATGTTTGGTTTAGTTCAGTGATTGAGGAATTAGAGTGGCGGGGGGTAGATCCGATTCAACACATTGCCTGTACTGCAGCGTCAGTTGTGGCTCCTAAAAGTCGCCATTGCATGGTCAGACTTGGTATAGGCCTCTACGGGCTTTGGCCGTCTATTCAGGCTCAAAAAAGGGCAAATTTTGCGTTAAAACCGGCCCTGGGATGGCAAACCGGTGTGATTCAAGTTAAAGACCTGCTGAAAGGCGCCAATGTCGGCTACGGTTTAAGTTATAAAACGAAGCGACCGACCAAATTGGCGATTCTGCCAGTTGGGTATTTTGACGGATACGATCGCAAACTTTCAAATCAAGGAGAAGTTTTGATCGGCGGGAAACGCTGTAAAGTATTAGGCAGGGTGTGTATGAATTTGATCATGGTGGATGTGACTGATGTAACGAATGTAAAAATCGGTGATACGGCGGTCTTAATTGGCCGACAAGGCAGGGAAGAAATCACGGCGGACGAATTGGCGAAAAAAATCGGCACGATTAATTATGAAGTAGTGACGAGAATTAATCCATTGATTCCAAGGATTATAAAATGACAAAGAAGAAACTCAAAGTCGCCTTGATTTTTGGTGGGACTTCGCAGGAGCGCGAAGTGTCTTTGGAAAGCGGCAAGACCGTTGCGCATTATTTGAATAAATCAAAATATGATTTAATTCCAGTAGAAATTTCCTCGGATGGAAAATGGCTGATTTCGTCTGGAACAATCAAACAGATTGAGGCTGATACCAAAACCCAGAAGGTTCCGAGCAATCGAGCAGTGGTGCCGATTGATCCGGGAAGTGTGTCGAAAGTGGATGTGGCTTTTTTGGCCCTCCATGGACCGGGCGGCGAGGACGGCACGATCCAAGGCATTTTGGAATCTCTGGGAATAAAATATACCGGCTCCGGGGTGCTCGCATCTGCTCTGGCCATGGATAAGGCGAAAACGAAACGCATGGTGGCGAGCGAAGGTATTTTGGTTGCTCCGCATATTATTCTCACTAAATCAGAATATAAGAAAAATCCGAAAAAGTATATAAGCAAACTCCATGGCAAGATTGTGATCAAGCCTAATCAGATCGGCTCTTCAATTGGCGTGACGATCAGCGCGGACAAAAATGAAATTAAAAAAGGGATAAAGAGCGCATTTAAACACGATAGTTCAGTGATTATCGAGCCGTTTATAAAAGGTCGTGAGTTTACTGTTCCGATTTTAGGCAACAACAACCCCGAGGCTTTGCCCGTGATTGAAATCGTGCCGAAGATTTCGGAGTTTTTCGATTTTCGCGCCAAATACGAAACAGACGGCACTGATGAAATCGTGCCGGCGCCGATTGATAAAGCCTTGGCCAGTCAACTTCAGCAAATCGCACTGGATGTGCATATATTATTGGGCTGTCGCGGGGTAACGCGAAGCGATTTTATTGTCACGGAAAAAGGCCAAATTTATTTTTTAGAAATCAACACTATCCCCGGCATGACTGAGAATTCATTGGTGCCGAAAGCGGCGAGAGTAGTTGGCATGAGCTACACCCAACTTTTGGATAAATTGATTGATCTGGCCTTAGATAAGAAAGTTAAAATACTTTAACGTATTATAAGTTGTAATTATGAAGATATTTTCTGCACATCGAAAAAAATTAGAACCCAGGCGTCGCTATGGCGGGCGCGAGTTCCGCTCGAAAGTTAAATCCGCGGCAAACTATAAACGAGTATTTACCACTTATAATCAAGGATTTACTGAGAAAGTTTTTAGTGCCGTTGGTTTGCGCAGCAAATTTTGGCGGTGGGTTGGGCTAGTTGTACTTGTAGTAATTTTATATTATCTAATAATTTCATCTCGCTTTGTTGTGGCGCAGATTCAGGTTTCAGGAAATACTCAAGTCTCAACCCAACAAATTCAAGACACGATCAATGAGTATGCGACTCATCGCTTATTTTTGATCAAAAAAGGCTACATGATTTTCATGACTCGCGGTAGAATCCGTGACATGTTGATAGAAAAAATTCCGACAATCAAAGAGGTTGTGGAATATAAACGCACCTGGCCTAATAGCATCGAATTGAAAATCAAAGAACGAACTCCAGGGTTTGTTTTGAAATCCAACGAGAAATATTTTTTGGTTGATGATGAAGGAATAGTGGTCAAACAAATTGATGTTGCCGGTAATCTGTTGGTGGTTGAGGATTCTGTGGAAGAAAGTTTTGCTTCGCAAGAAAGTTTACCCAACACCAAGTTGGCCCCTTTTATTATTTCGATGAATCAAGCCTGGCCCTCAAAACTAACCAGCGGGGTTGTTTTGGTCAAATTTCCAGGCAAGGAGTCCAACGAAGTCCAATTTGTTTCTACCGAAGGCTGGGCCGTGTTTTTCGATATCAATCGTTCGGCCGCGCAACAACTCGATAGTTTGGTACTGCTTTTGAGCACTCAAATTCCTACGAAGGATCGAGTCAATCTCGCATATATCGATCTTCGGTTGAGTAAATGGGCCTACTATTGCTTCAAAGGATCAGTTTGTGAGCAAACGGAGCAACCGGCAGAATAGCTCGCGGATGGTGGATTAAGAAAATTAACTAACCGATGTGGTATTGGGTGACGATGATGTCGCCTTTGAACCCCGGGGTATCCGGGAATTCTTTTTCCATGACTTTATGCCAATTTCCTGGAACGTTTGGTTTGGAACCGCCGAAGCCGGTAGTCCAAAGCAGCCAAACGTTATTATCTTTTTGGACTTGATAAAAATCTAAAATTAAATCGTCGTTATTCAGAAGTGCGGTTCCGGAAAAGTGTGGGATAGTTTCCAGCGTACCAGAGGAATAAAGCAGTGGTTTAATTTGAGTTTGGTTGTAATATTTAAAAGTAAAATAGACAAAACTCGAACCAACATAAATTTTATCTTTAGGATTAGCGGAGTCGTTGATGAATGCTGCAGCAGCGACCATGCCTGGTTTATAGTTGATTGAACGGTTAAAAAAAAGATTTTTGACGCCTAAATCCTGCCAGTTTTTGAAGAACACAAAGACGTTGATAGCGACAAAAATGATGATCAAACCGCGGCGAGTGGTCCGTCTGGGTATAAGATAAATCGCGCAGGCGATCAGAATCAAAAAGAAGAGCGACGCAAACACAAAATATCGATCCAAGTAAATTGCCTGTTTGAATGATAACGCCAAGGATGCGGCGAATGGTAAAAATAAGCTAAAGATTATCAGCCAACGAATAGGCAATTTGGTTTCTTTGAAAAAATAATAAATAAGAATTAACGACACGATGGTGGCGATGACCAAAGTCGGGTGATTAATTCCCGCTCCGCCAAAAACCATTTTCCAAATCGTGCCTGGAATCGACCATCGATCGGGTGCCGGGATCCAATAAGCACTTTCTACGCGCTTGATTTGAACCAACAAGGCGGGAACCCAAGGCAGATATAAGATCAAACTTAACAAATAACTGCCCCAGCCTTTAACCATCCAATTTTTTTCTTTCCAAAGATAATAGAGAAAATATAATCCTTGAGCAGCGATGGAAAAAAATAAAAAATAATGAGTGTAAAGAGAAGCTGCCACAGAAATAGCATAATAGACCCAAATTCTAGTTTGGTTGGTCTCCAAGGCTTTCAGGAGTAAATAAGAAGAGAGTAACACCAAGAACGTTCCTAGAGTGTACATTCGCGCTTCCAATGAGTATTGGATCTGAAATGGGTTGATAGCGATGAGCAGGGCTGCAACCATCGCCAGCCGGTCGTTTTTGAATGCTTGCTTGACGAATAGGTATCCTGCGTAGATGGTCATGATTCCAATCAGAATTGAAAGCGACCGTATCGAAAGCAAACCGGATCCAAAGATATAACTCCAAAATCTTAAGACCCAATAATAAAGCGGGGGATGGACATCCAACCCAATCCGATGCATCATTTCACCCCAAGGATAGCCCAGGTAGAGCGCGGAAAAGGCTTCATCGTGCCACAGTGCCACAGCGGTGTTGTTGTAAAAACGCAAAATCGTCCCGATCAACATGGACAAGACCAACCAAAATTTTGTTGAGATCGGAGCCGAATAAGTTTTTTTAAGAAAAGGAGACATTATTATTGGTAAATCAGCATAATTATCTGACCGAATTTGTTTTTGATCTCGGAAACCAACCTGGCTTGCGGATGAAATTGTATAAATTTAAGTCGATCGAACAGGGTGCTTTGAGTAAAAATTACCTGATCTCCAGGAAATAGGGTTACTTCGTAAGTGTGAGCGGGGTCCAATAAAATAAACGGCTGATTATTTTCAGTTGTTAAGTAATCGACGGTTTGAACAGAAAATTTATCCAACGATAAATAAGTCTTGGCCTTCAGATTTCGCTGGTTTAAATAATTACTTACCACTGTTAAGTCCGATCGGAAAGCATAATAATATTCTGGAGAGTTAGCGGCGACGACAAAGTAAAGATTGAAATTATATACAAACAGTCCAACTAAAAAGATGGCGGCAAAATATTTTTTGTAGGGCGGGAAAAAAGATAACGTGGAAAGTTTTCCCCAAAACCAATTGATACCCCAAGCGCTTAAGATAAACATCGGGGGGATAACCCCGATTAGTCGGAGGCCGTGCGGAATTCCTTCCGCGGTTGTTACTTCCGGCACAAGCATGAACCAAAACCAAGTTGCGACGAGTGCTTGATAGAAAGTTTCCGGGGAGATTTTTTTGGACCAAACTTGTTTTAGCAGCCGAAAGGCAGCGATTGTCATAAACAATAAAGCAGCGGCAAAGAACGGACTTAAGAAGGGAGAAAGCAGCGGAAAGCCGGAAATGTTGTGTCTCCAATTGAGATCACCTTGGGTGAAAAATGCTAAGATGGTTTGCTTCAACACGGTGAAAAAAGTCCCCCAAACATTACCTTGGTTTAGGTCAACGTTAAATATGGAAACCTGCCCGCTACGACCAACCAAACTTCCCGGATGTTGGATAAAATAAACCGTCAGCCATGAAATTACAGCAAGAAAACAGACGACGAAAACTATCTTATATTTGGCGTATTGTGAAAATATTTTTTTCCATTGGTTTCGAAAACCCAAAAACAGTAGCAGCAAAAAACCGACCACTAGCGGGAGCATCATTCGAAAGGAGGTATAAGAGTAAAAACCCGCTCCAAAGCTAATCCCAGCTAAGGCGGCCGACCAATATTTTTGTCTCCGATCTTGGGTTTGGAAAAATTTTACTAAGAAAAAAATGGTCAGGATTGAAAGGAGGGGGACCAGGTTAGCTCGAAACGCGGTGCGGCTGATAGTGACGGCGTAGCTGGAAATGGCCATAAAAAAAGTCGTCAGCAGCGCTGTACGACGGCCAAACATGCGGCGGGTCAAAAAATAAATGGCAACAGTAGCCAAAAATCCCAGACCGGCAGATACGATGTGGTGTTCCCAGGGCCCGCGGCCAAAAATCGCAACTGTTGCCGCAAGCAGATAAAAAAATCCAGCTTCCCGACCATTCCCGCGCTCATAGAAAGGCTGAGTATCACCATTTAATATGGCATTGACGTCTAACCCGTTAGCCGCTTCGTCTGGAAATAATCCACCTGGCAGACTGTTGATTTGCCAGAAACGAAAAGCAGCGGCAATTATGACGATTGCCAAGATTACCCAATTGGATTTTGCTACGTTGAAAATATTGCGCAAAAAATGTATAATTTGTGTAATGTTTATCGAAAAGTTAAATGAGGTCTTATCCTCAAGAAAATCATTCATCAGCGATTCTATCAATCGCTCAGGTTTTGGTTTGGCGATCCTCTTAAATATTATACATTGGGCAATTCTTTACATCAAGATTAAGCCCGATAGTACTGATCGGGTGCTGCAATATAACATTATTTATGGCGCGGAAATCGTAGGCAAGAGTTGGTATATCTTTTTTATCCCTTTGCTGGCATTAGTTATAATTGGAGTAAATTTGATCCTCGGATCAGTTTTTTATAATAAAGAAAAATTAGCTACCCATTTTCTTGCGATTGCAACCGTAGTCGTCCAAATTATTTTTTTGGTCGCCAGTTTGGTTTTGATTAACATCAATGCTTAAACCCAAAAGATCGCGATTAACCCGCCTGCTCGAAATTTTTCCAGGAACTTTAACCTGGGCGACTTTACTCGGAGCACCCATCCTTGCTTTTTACCACCCGGTTTGGATTTCTGTCTACATTATTTTGTTTGATCTTTATTGGTTTCTAAAAGGTGGAAACGTGGCGATCCATTTGATGCATTCTCATTATCAACTCAAAACTCATAATCAGATCAATTGGAATGATTGGTTGAAAAGATTGCAAAAATTTGAACAATTTTTATCCTACCTAGAGCAAGAGCTCAAAATTGAAACTAAACGAAGGTTTAAGAGTTTTTATGAAAAACAACTGACCAATCTTAAGAACCCGATTTTTTTGAGCCGGAATTTTGATTATCGAAGAATTTACCATTTGGTGGTGCTAGCGACCGTTTCTGAAGATTTGGCGGTCTTGGAAAGCTCAATTAGTTCTTTAGTCAACGCCGAATACGATTTGAAAAAAATTATTTTTGTTCTCGCCTGCGAGGACCGGGCTGGTCAAGCAGCCTTGGATAAGGCTAAAATATTGAAAAATAAATTCGGCAGTCAGTTGGGTGAATTTATCATCTCAGCGCATCCAGATGGGATCGTTGGTGAGGCCAAAGTTAAAGGAGCCAACATTACCTGGGCTGCAAAAATCGCCCAAAGATATTTTGATGATCGCAGGATTCTTTACGAGGACATTATTATCTCGGCCTTTGATTCGGATAGTATTGTTGCGCCAAATTATTTTGCCCATTTAACTTACGATTTTCTTACAACAAAGAAGCCTCTGCAATCCAGCTATCAACCGATGCCGATGTATCACAATAATATTTGGGATACGCCGGCGGTTGCTCGCGTTATCGCGATATCTTCTTCCTTTTGGCAATTAATTGAAGCTTCTCGTCCGGATCGATTGATAACTTTTTCTTCGCACGCAATGAGTTTTAAAACGCTGGTTGACATCGGGTTCTGGCGGGTTGACATCATTCCTGACGATTCTCATATTTTTTGGCAAGCGTTTATCCACTACAACGGCGATTATCGAACGAAACCGTTATTTACTACGCTATCCATGGACGCGGTGATGGGGAAAAATTATTGGGGGACGTTGGTGGCGCAATACAAACAAAAACGGCGTTGGGCATGGGGAGTATCCGAAATTTCCATGGTTTTCCCGGAATTTTTCAGAAATAAACAAATCCCGATGTGGAAAAAATTATTGTATGGCGAGCGTTTGGTTGAAAGTCATTATTTTTGGGCGACCGCTTCGATTATGATTGCGATTTTAGGCTGGTTGCCATTAATTTTTGGCGGTGACAGATTTGGTACGACAGTTTTAGCGCAGAATCTACCTTCCTTAACGCGAACGATCATGACCATCGCCACGTTCTTTTTGTTGTTTTCTGTTTATGTTAATTTGATTTTACTGCCTAAACGACCGGCTGGTTATAGCAAATGGAAAAGTTTTTCCATGGTCTGGCAGTGGATCTTTTCGCCGATTGTTGCCTCGGTTTTTGGATCCTTCCCAGCCATCGATGCCCAAACCAGACTGATGTTTGGTAAATATATGGAATTTTACGTCACGCCAAAATTTCGCAAAGGCGTGCCAATTATGACAAGTAAAACTATATGAGGCTTCTATATTTTGCCGCTTTCGGGTTAGCGTTTTTTCTCTCCTTCGTGGGAACATTTTTGGTTTCCCGAGTGGCCTACCGACGAAAAATTTTAGATTTTCCGGATTCAACACGTCATTTCCACAAACAGCCAACCCCAACCCTCGGCGGAATCGCGATTTACGGAAGTTTTTTGTTGGTCACAATTACAGTTGGAATCCTGGGAGGGTATTTATTAAACGGCAATATTCCTCTGCAGGTTTTGGTTGGTATTTTGGTGGGTGGTGGAATTTTGATGATTGGCGGGTACTTGGATGACCGTTATCATTTGCCGCCTTGGTACTCTGTATTGTTTCCGATCATGGCGTCATTGGCCATTATAACGTCGGGAGTACAAGCGATCAGTGTTCATAATCCGTTAACAACCCAAATTATTCTGCTTTCACCACTGCTATCAGGAGTTGTGGTTTTTGGCTGGACTATGACTATGACTTATACCACGAAAATTTTAGATGGGATGGATGGCTTGGTTAGCGGGATTTCAGCCATCGGCGCTTTAGTGTTGTTCGGTTTATCTTTAAGTTCGCAGGTGCAGCAACCCCAAACGGCACTCCTCGCCATTACCTTCGCCGGTAGTTTGTTAGGATTTCTGATTCTGAATTTTCACCCAGCAAAAATTTTTTTGGGCGAAAGCGGCAGCACCTTCGCCGGATTTATGTTGGCCGTACTGGCCGTGGTGTCGGGTGGCAAAATCGCCACAACTCTGCTAGTCATGGGTATTCCACTTTTGGATATGATTTGGGTAATTTTTCAGCGATTAAGGCGTCGCCAATCTCCTTTTTCTAGTGACCGAAAACATTTACATTATAAGTTAACTCAGATCGGATTGTCTGAACCTCAAGCCGTGTTATTTCTTTACGCGCTGACTGGAATTTTTGGCGCTTCAGCATTGTTTTTACAATCGAGAGGCAAACTAATTGCCTTGATTATTTTAATCATTGTAATGTTGGCGATAATCGCAGCGCTTTATTCCGCGTATCGTGAAAGAGGGCAAACAAAAAATGAAGACTAAATTTTTATTAGTATTAACGAGTATCATTTTTATCGCAGCGGCCTGCAACCGCGCGCCGACGGGCCCTGTGGTGAAATTGGCTGGTGAATTGATCAAAGTCGAGCTTGCTGACAGCGTGGCAGAGCAGGTGGCAGGGCTATCAGGACGGACGGGCCTGTCAGATGATCAGGGGATGTGGTTTGTTTTTGATCAGTCTGATCGATATATTTTTTGGATGAAGGGCATGAAATTTCCAATTGACATCGTTTGGGTCAAGGCTAATAAAATTGTGGAGATTGATCAAAACATTGATCCCCAGATAGGGGCGGCGGATACAGATCTTCGGCTTTATCAGCCGGTTGAGCCAGTGGATCGGGTATTGGAATTGCCAGCGGGATGGAGCGGGCGTCATGGTTTGAAAATTGGCGATTCTGTAGAGTTTTTTCAAAACAATTGACCAAGTAACTGTTTCTTGCTAGAATATTTTTTAGTGATTAAAGCAAGTAATTATGCAAGCAGTAATTGAATCGGGTGGTAAACAGTATCTTGTTGCCCCCAAAGACAAGATAATTTTGGAAAAATTGGACGGTGAGGTTGGGAGTAACGTCACATTTGATAAAGTACTTTTGCTGGCAGATGAGAGCAAGGCAGATTTTGGTCGACCTTATTTGAAACAGGCCAAGGTTGTAGGCAAGATAGTCTCTCAGCAACGAGGAGAAAAATTAGTGATATTTAAATATCGGGCGAAATCGCGCTATCGAAGAAAAACCGGACATAGACAGTCCGAAACTGTGGTCCAAATTGAAACGATCGCTTAAAAAAACAAAAGGCAAGTGCGAATAGTTTTTGCGTTTGCTTTTGGTTTTTTGTTCCCACAGTTTCTTAAGGAGGAATCGCATGCCAAAACAGATCCCGCCTGCGCACGACACTTTGGTTTTGTTGGCCGCGGAAGACGATTTCATCCGCCGCCGGGGGCATAATCCGGACGATATCCGCCGTCG
>MFER01000008.1:57547-73900 GCA_001777655.1 Candidatus Doudnabacteria bacterium RIFCSPHIGHO2_02_FULL_43_13b | reverse complement strand
CTGATACTGTATCAAGCGCAGATCCACGCCAGCGGAACCGCGGCGTCGGTTCGCGCCCGTGCGCAATTCATGAGTAGTCTCAACGCCGGAAAGTAGGGAATCTGTTCCCGGCTGATGAACTTGACCCGATTGATCCTTTGATCAACCCGGGTTTTTTTTCATCCAGCACCAGTTTTACAAGACGTTATTAATATTATTTTTTTCGCTTAGCGTACAGATTATAATATCTAAGTAATACTAGCGTTTCGAAAACTGGTGCTGGATTAATACTCTCTTCGTCCTTCCAGCGCTTTGGTCAGCGTGTATTCATCCGCATATTCTAAATCAGCTCCGGTAGGTAACCCGCGCGCGATACGAGTAACCTTGACATGGGTGAATTTTGGATTTTTTAATTGTTTGGCGATATACATAGCCGTGGCCTCGCCTTCGAGCGAAGGATTGGTGGCGAGGACAATTTCTTTTGACCCAGCTACTTGGAGGCGAGTTAGTAGTTCTTTGATTTTTAAATTATCCGGTCCTGTGCCATCTAGCGGAGAGATCACCCCACCTAAGACATGATAGACTCCGTCGAAACTAGCGATCTGATCCATCGCCACGACATCTAACGGGTCTTCGACCACGCAGATAAGATTATGGTTGCGTTTTACATCACCGCAGATTTTACAAGGGTCGCTTTCAGACATGTTGTGACATGTCGAGCAGAAAATTAGGTTTTTTTGCAAATTGCTGATAGTTTGAGCAAACACCTCCAGGTCAACGCCCGGTTGTTTAAGTAAATAAAAAGTTAACCGCGAGGCGGTTTTCGGACCAATCCCTGGAAGTTTGCTAAATTCATTAATTAAGTTTTGGATAGATTTAGGCAAGCTGGACATAGCTTGAGTATTCTACTATGTCATTGACAAGGCCGCAAATATGAGGATGGTGTTGAAACTGTTGGGCTTCTTTTTTACCTAAGTACTATTCCATTATTTGCTCGATCATGGTTTCTTCCATGGTGGGGGCTTGTTTGGCTAAGTTTTTGAACGAAGTTTTTTCCGCGTCGAAGAACAATTCCACATCGCCGGTCGGACCATTGCGGTGTTTGCGGATCAAAATATCGGCAATGTGAGGTTTTTTCGAATCTTTTCCAGCATACATTTCATCCCGGTAGATAAATGCCACGACATCCGCATCTTGCTCAATCGATCCTGATTCGCGCAAATCGGAAAGTTGGGGTTTTTTGTCGCCGCCGCGCTGTTCGACGGCACGAGATAACTGAGAAAGGGCTAAGACCGGCAAATTCAGTTCTTTGGCCAAGATTTTTAACGAACGGGAGATTTCTGAGACTTCTTGGACGCGATTTTCGACATTACGTCCTTGCATCAGTTGCAGGTAATCAACCACAATTAGATCCAAATCGTGTTCTGATTGCAGTCTTCTGGCTTTGGTGCGCAGTTCCATAATATTTAAAGATCCCGAATCGTCGATGAAAATTTGCGCTTCCGATAAGCGTCCCAAAGCGTGTCCGATTCGCTCAAAGTCGTTATCAGGTCCCAAATCATTGAGTTTACCAGTGCGCATTTTCCACAGATCGACATCAGCTTCAGCTGCAAGCAGGCGATCGACTAGTTGGTCTTTGCTCATTTCTAAGGAAAAAACACCAACTGCTTTTTTTTCATTCATGGCAATATTTCTGACGATGTCTAAAGCCAGGGAAGTTTTTCCCATAGAAGGACGGGCAGCCAGAATGATCAAATCAGATTTTTGTAACCCGCCAAGTTTATTATCCAAATCAGTAAAACCCGTGGCCACGCCTCGGAGTTTGCCTTTTTCACGATGCAGTTCATCAATTCGGTCGAAGGTTTCGTGCAGCACTTCAGATAATGACACGAAATTTTGTTTCAGGTATTTTTGGGAGACGGAAAAAAGCTTTTGTTCCGCTTCATCCAAGAGGCTTTCCAAATCAGACTCTTCGTGAAAACCCAGTTCGACGATTTCCGCGGCCCGCGAAATCAAGCGTCGGAGGGTACCTTTCCGTCTGACTATCTGTCCATAGTGGACTATATGCGCAGCTGACGGAACTGAATTGACGAGGGTGGTCAGGTAAGAAATACCTCCAATTTTTTCTAATGTCCCGGCGTCTTCCAGTTTGTTCGAAACGGTTAAGATGTCAATTGAGGCGCGTTCATCGTAAAGTTGCAGGGCTGCTTGGTAGATAATTCGGTGTCGATCTTCATAGAAATCATCAGACGAGATCAAATCCGCAACCTTGATTACCGCGTCTTTGTCCAAAAGCAAGGCGCCTAAGACCGATTGTTCGGCCTCGATGCTTTGCGGCGGCATGCGGTTTAAATCATTGGTTTCTTGAGTTTTATTGGCCATAAAGGTTTTTGTATTATTAGATTTTTGAAATATTTATGCAACCCTGTGGAAAGTGGGGATAGAGTGGATAAAGTTACTTGCGGTAAATTGCAAAACTACCGGCTGTCAAAATTTGGCATTAAGCACAAATTTTGCAGCCTACTTTCTCGGTCGGATGAGCCGACCTCCGAAGGTTAGTTTTGCAATTACCGCTCGTTCCATCCACTTTTTTTGAGAGTGGAAGAATTTTGGAGGTAAGTAAAAAAAC
The DNA here is from genome assembly GCA_001777655.1 of Candidatus Doudnabacteria bacterium RIFCSPHIGHO2_02_FULL_43_13b. GTDB lineage: Bacteria > Patescibacteriota > Doudnabacteria > UBA920 > O2-02-FULL-48-8 > 2-01-FULL-44-21. Next base: position 71,292 of record MFER01000008.1, on the reverse strand, counting down.
GGCCCCAAAAGCCGCCGGAATAACATTTATTAACTTATATATGTTATACACCTTTTTACATTTTTTGTAAAGGTTTTGTAAAATATTTTTGATTTTTAGAATTTCTTTTTTAGCTTATAGCCGTCAATCGTATCTTCTAAAAGATATCCTTGTTTTTCGATCTTAGCACGGAGAAGGTCGGATTGTTTAAAGTTTTTAGCTTTGCGGGCGGTTTCGCGATCAATAATTAACTTTTTCACCTCAGCCGGAATTTTTTTTGTTTTCTGCCAGGTTTCTTTTAATTTTAAGCCTAAGACTTCGTCGAATTTAAACAATGTTTGGGCTTTAGCGGAGGTTGGGAATTCTTCAGTTTTGAGTAGGTCCCAGACAATTGCTAACGCTTTGGGTGTATTTAAGTCGTTATTGATTGCTTCAAGAAAATCTTGTTCAAACTGAGCACAGCCAACCTTGGGTTCGTCGAAACTTGAAAGTTCTTCGTAAAGATTGTTCAAAGCGTTTTGGGCACCAATTAGGCTGTCATAGCTAAAATTAAGTTTGGAGCGGTAGTGAGATGTTAAGACTAAATAGCGGAAGGCGAGCGGGTTAAATCCTTTTTCAATCAAAGTTATAAGCGTAATAAAATTTCCTTCGGATTTGGCCATGCGGCTGTTGTCAATCAACATGTGTTCGCCATGCATCCAGAAATTGGCTAATTTAGATCCGTCAGCGGCTTCGCTTTGCGCGATCTCGTTGGTATGATGAGGGAATTTCAAATCTACCCCACCGGCGTGTATGTCAAACGGTTGGCCCAAATATTTGCTGCTCATCGCAGAACACTCAATGTGCCAGCCTGGGAATCCCACACCCCAAGGAGAGTCCCATCGCAAAATATGATTTTCATATCTACCCACGAGTTTAAACCACAACACAAAATCAATCGGGTTTTTCTTTTTAGGATCTTTCACCACTTCCTGTCTGGCGCCGAGCATCATTTCATCTAGGTTTTGACCAGTTAATTGGTTGTATGATGTAAACTTTGAAACGTCGAAGTACACGGCCTCGTCAGACTCATAAGCAAAACCTTTTTTGATCAAGGCCTGTATCATCTCGATTTGTTCCGCGATGTGTTCTGAAGCCTTTGGCATCACTTCTGGTGATTTGATGTTCAGGGCATGAAGGTCAGAGAGAAAACTTTTTGTAAACTTTTTAGCCACCGCATAGACCTCTTCCGCGGTCGTAGCATTTTTTTCCATCTTGTCTGATCCGGTGTCACTGTCAGAGGTTAAGTGTCCGACATCTGTGATATTCATAACCTGTTTAACTTGGAAATAATTGTATTCAAGCACCCGGCGGATCAAATCGCCCAAAATCATGGAGCGCAGGTTGCCGATGTGCGCGTAATCATAAACCGTTGGGCCACAAATATAAAACCCAACCTCAGCAGGTTTGATTGGCTTAAACTCTTCGAGTTTGTGGGTTAGGGAATTAAATAGTTTAATCATGGCTTGCTTTATTATAACAGAAACACTCGTAGTTTAAGATTTCCTTCGCCACATCTTTCGGGAAATGATATAACGGATTAGTTTGATATTGAGATCGGTGCATTCTTAGGGCTTCCAATTTGATTGCTGGATTAACCTTGAGTTGTAGATTAGGTTTTTGGTGTTTGAGTGGTTGGTCATGATAATGTGGACTGATGCGGCGAATTTTGAAAAATTTTGACGCTTTGCTGAGGATTTTATTTGGGATAGTAAAAGTAACGAGGGGCACATGGATTTTTTTAGCAAGTTTGATCGCCACTTCGTAGCAAGCGATGTGGTCAAGGTGTCCAGTGATACCGTCTGGCCCAAAACTGATAATCACGTCTACTGGACATGCTTTAGCAAATGTCCAAGATTGTTTGAAAAATTTGGGTTTATTTAAATTTAGTCGACCATCTGGTAAGCTGAGCATATTGAGCCTATTAATCCCTATAAATTTTGATACCAAAATGAGTTCCTCGCGGCGAGTTTTTGCTAAATTTTTAGCTGACGTTGGCTTTTTTAAGTGATGTTTACCAGCCTCACCGTTGGTGGCGCAGATCAAACTGGTCCGACCATGATGCACTGAATTTTTATGAATTAAACCAGCACAAAGAAAACTTTCATCGTCAGGATGAGCGGTAACAATTAATAAGTTTTTTCCAAGTAAACGCAATTTAAGTTTTATTTCTTTGCAAATTCAAAACTGACAAGTCTTTCGCTTTGAGTTTATTGAGAGTATTGAGTTTGAAATCAGCTCCCAAGGCGCGTCCCAGATAATGGCCGGCAGAAAGATTTGGCAGCAGCACGTAATCACTGCCGGCGTCATAAAGTAGGCGAGCGTCTGTTTCGGTTTCGGCCCGAGCAATTACCCTAGGTTTCCTTTTAAGTTTATTTAACATCTCAAGCAAGCCTAAATTATCATGCAGATCAGGACTAGTTGAGATGACGAGCTTGGTTTTTGGTGAAATCGCTTTTTCGAAAATTTCAGGATCAGAAATATCGCCGAATAAATAATCGTAACCCGATGTTTTGATGTTTTCGATTATGTCAGGATCAAAGTCGATAATTAATAAACTTTCTTTTTGTAAGTTATGGGCTAGGCTTTTGCCCGTGCGGTGAAAGCCAATCAAGACGATTGGTTTTTTGAAAAGTTCGCTGGAAATTGGGATTTCAGAAGTTTTTTTGCGCTCAAAAATTGATAAGGCAGGGGAAAGAAAGTTAAATATTTGATCGGCGTAAATAATCATATAGGTTGAAAGTCCGATTGTGACGATGCCAACTGCGGTGATTAGGGCGACTGCTGAACTTGAAATGTGGCCAAGTTTAAAGCCCAGAGCGGCTAACACGAGGCTAAATTCGGAAATTTGAGCTACAGTGACGCCAGTTAAAAAAGATGTCCGTTTACGGTAACCTGATATGCCCATGATCAGAAGTACAATTAAGGGGTTACCGATTAAGACGAATAAAGAAAAAATTACCAATGGAGTGGCAATGGTTGATAAGTTGGGTAAAATAAATGAACTTCCTAAGAGGATAAAAAATATGACGATGAAAAAGTCTCGCAGAGGTCGGATCTTGTTGGCAATTTGAAAATGCTCTGAAGAATTAGCCAGTGCTAAACCTGCCAGGAAGCCGGCAATTTCGATCGAGAATCCAAGTTTGGCGGAAAGACTGACCAGCAGAAAAACCCAGGCCGTGCTGGTTAAGAACAGTAATTCTTGAGAATGACTGATTTGGTCAAATAATCGAGGCAGGATTTTGTATCCTAAAAATAATACGACAGCGAACAATCCTAAACCCTTAGCGATGGTTAGCAGTATCTCTGGAAGCAAAGCACTCCCAGCGCCGATTTGTAAGCTGCTTAAGACGATTAAAAGAAAAATTGCGACAATGTCTTGGACCAACATTACACCGATACTGATTTTGCCATATAGACTATGAGTATCTTTTTTATCGGAGAGGAGTTTGACGATGATAATCGTGGAAGAAAATGTCAGCGCAATTGCAACATAGGCTGACTCGATGGGATTAAATCCTAAAAATTTGGCGATGACATAGCCGATTAAGGCGGTAAAAATAATTTGGCCAAGTCCGACGATAACGGAAGATTTGCCAACCAGCCTTAAGGAGGCATAATTAATTTCCAAACCTACCAAGAAGAGCAGAAACATAATTCCTAAATCAGCGAATAGTTGGAAACTTTCTTGGTTGAATAAATCAAAAAAGCCCAAGTAAGAAAGCAGGACGCCGGCCGCCAGGTAAGCCACCAATAAGGGTTGTTTAAGTAATCTGGCGATGAAGCCCAAGATGGTGGCCAACGTGATAATTAGCGTTAGCTCAAAAATTAAATTCATTGTCTTTGGTTTCGTGAAATTTTTTCAAAAGATGGATAAATTTTAACACATATGGTATAATATAAGCAAATTATTCATTGATTTACTTGAAACAAAAGCCCTTGCCTAGTTCGCAATAAACATATATAATATCCCGTTATGCCCAGTGGTAGCAAATAGTTGATTTTTACTACTGGTCTAAAAGGAAATATTAAACTATATTATAATCAACCATTAATCGAACTCCACTACTGGGTATGCCAACAAACCGAGAAATCGCTAAAGAAACGCAACCAATTCCTTCCCAAGAAGGAGAAGTTCGACGTGAGCCCGAGGATGGCACTTCTCATCCTACATCGTTCGAGCCCCGATATGCCAAGGACAGGCTGGTTGATCAAACCCGCGAAATAATTCCATTGCCCGCCGCCGCAACTGATTTAGGACAAACAGAGAAAGGTCTGAAGTTTTCAGATGAGACACAAAGGTTTATTGATAGGTTCGCAGCGAGTAAATCTGGGGAAGAATCAAAAGCAATCTTGGACGAAGTTTTATCGGCGGCTTCGAAGGGAGATATCCCGCCTAATGAAATCAACGAGATTTTGAGCACGGTACAGGATCTGGATCAAGCGGCATAATTTCTGGAAATTAAAACAGTTAATAATACAAAAATCAAAGCATGAGTTTAACTGATAGCGCCTTAGTTATTTTCTGGCTAATTTTAGCAGCCATCATCGGGTTGATTGGCCTGCTTTTTTATTTTATTTCCCTGGATCTGATGCGGAAAAAAACTTGGGCGCCCCGAATTCTCAATTCAGTTTTTTTGGAAGTTTCGACCCAGAAGGAACATACGGATTCGGATCAGGAACCACAGAAAGAACCCAAGGATATGATTGGGATTGCGGAGCAATTTTTTGCCACGATTGGCCAAATTGAGGGCAGAAATCTCCAGCACTTTTTGGGGATTAACGAATACGTCAGTTTTGAGATCGCCGCTCACCAGAAAAGAATCTCTTTTTATATCAATGTCCCTAAGCGTCTGCAGGCGCTAATCGAAAAACAGTTGCACGCGCAATACCCAAAGGCCCAAATCGACGTTATTAAGCCTTACAATATTTTTAAACCGCAATCGTTTGTGGCTGCGGCAGAATTAACGTTGCAAAAAGATTATGCTTTTCCATTTCGAACCTATAAAAATATGGAGGCAGACCCTTTAAATGCTCTGACCAACAGTCTTTCCAAACTAACCAACGAAGAAGGAGCCGGTATTCAATTGTTAATTTCCCCGATTTCGGAACGTTGGCAGCATAAACCCAGAAGTCAGGCCTTAAAAATTCAACAGGGCCGCAATCCGGACGTGGTCACCTCGTCCCTGGCTCTGAGAGCTTTGAATGGTTTTTCCCATTTGATTGGCAGTGCTTTTAACGAACTGCTAAGCGGTAAAAATAAACCACAAGCAGTCCCTGGCCATATTGATCAATCGGGGATTTATAAACCGTTACAGCTAACCCCCATGCAGCAAGAGATGATTAAAAAATTTGAAGAAAAAGCTTCGAAGGTTGGTTATAAATTTAATCTTCGATTGGTGGCCTCTTCCACCGATCAAGTTTCTGCTGAATCGAATTTAAAAAATATCCTGGCCTCGTATATGCAATACACGATGCCGCCATTTAACGGGTTCAGAGTGATCAGACGCAGGCCGGCCTCAGTAATTACTGACTTTGTTTTTCGTATTTTTCGAAACACTAAAGCAATTTTGAATACGGAAGAATTGGCCAGCTTGTGGCATCCGCCGACTCGCTTTACGGAAACGCCAAACATTAAGTGGCTGGCGGCTAAAAAAGCGCCCGCGCCGGTTAACGTGCCGGCATCCGGACTACTTTTGGGTCGCAATCTTTATCGAGGGACTGAGACTAAAATTTACATTGAACAAGATGACCGGCGCAGACACGCCTACGTCATCGGTCGCACGGGCACTGGAAAAACGGAATTAATGAAAAACATGGCGATTCAGGATATTCGCAACGGCGAAGGGATTTGTATTGTTGATCCGCATGGTGACTTGGTTGAAGATGTCTTGCGCTATATTCCCAAAGAACGAGCTGATGACGTGATTTTATTCGAGCCATTCGATATGGAAAGACCGCTGGGTTTAAATATGTTGGAAGTTAAAGGTCCGGAACAAAAAGATTTTGCCATTCAAGAAATGATCGCAATTTTCTATAAACTTTTCCCGCCGGAAATGATCGGTCCGATGTTTGAGCACAACATGCGCAACGTTATGTTAACTTTGATGGAAGACGTGCAATACCCGGGCACGATCGCCGAAATTCCAAGGATGTTCACCGATACCGATTTTCAACGCTATAAAGTTTCCAAAGTCAAAGACCCGATTGTTCGCGCGTTCTGGGAAAAAGAAATGGCGAAAACTTCTGATTTTCATAAGTCCGAAATGTTGGGCTATCTAATTTCGAAAGTTGGGCGGTTTGTGGAAAATGAAATGATGCGAAATATTATTGGGCAACCCACCAGCGCTTTTGATTTTCGCAAAACCATGGATGAGGGGAAGATTTTATTGATTAATTTATCCAAAGGAAAAACCGGAGAAGTTAACGCCAAACTCTTGGGTTTGATCGTTGTTTCTAAATTACAAATGGCGGCCATGTCGAGAGCAGACGTTGCAGAAGAACAGCGGCGAGATTTTTATCTTTATGTTGACGAATTTCAAAATTTCGTAACCGATAGCTTTGCCACGATCCTTTCTGAAGCGAGAAAGTATCGGCTTAATTTGATCATGGCTCATCAGTTTATTTCTCAACTGTCAGTCGAAAAAGAGGGCACCTCAACGATGGATACCAGGATGCGCGACGCTGTTTTCGGCAACACGGGCACGATGATTTCTTTTAGGATTGGTGTTGAGGATGCGGAAGTAATGGCGAAAGAATTTGCTCCAATTTTTAACGAGTTCGATATGGTCAACATCGATCGGTTTAACGCGTATGTAAAATTGATGATCAAAGGAACTGCCTCGAGACCGTTTAATATGGAAACGTATCCCAAACCTTCCGGCGGCAGTGTCGAGGTCGCGGGAGTGATTCGCAATTTATCGCGACTTAAATACGGCCGGACCAGATCAGAAGTACAAGCAGAAATTTTAGATCGAACCAAATTAGGAAGTCCGGCAGTGTCTGGAGTTGTGGGGATTGAAAAAACAGCATGACGCCGCCGGCTAATCTTAAAAAAGAAGAATACGCTAAAACCGTTTGCCTTTTTTTGGCTGAACTGTTGCGGACCAGAAGGATTACCTTGGCTCGTTGTGCAGAAATCGCTCAAAAAGTTATAGAGCATCTTAACCTTATCGATTCCGAAGAAAATTTTTTGCGGCTGGTGAAAGAGTTAACTTCGGATTTTGAAGAATTGTACCAGCTCGAAAAAATCGTTGTGAGGAGAATGGAGATTAATCAACGGGATGAAATGGAAGAACAGGTGCGAGCGTTTGTCATCTGGTCTTTAATAAAAGATATCCATACAGCTTTGTCGGTTTTGAAAGAAGCTATGAAAGAAGAGTCTCAACTTAATTCTTTGTACGAGAAGTTCCCTCAATTTAAAGAATTTATCCAGCACCATGAACAACACTGAACGCGAGCCGCGACAAAATAACCAGCAAGAAACCAAGGTAGAGGGTAACTTTGACCAAGCACCTGAAATTTTGGGAGCTCAAATGCTGGAAACCCCGACTGATGGCAGTTTTATTCACGGGTTATCAGTTTTTATCGCCTGGGTAAAAAGCATACTTGCGTCCAAAGATAAGAATTGATATACTAAGAATAATCAGCAGAAGAAGTTGAAACGAAAACCCAACACAAAAATATGGACAACTTAAGCAACATTGCTCTCATTGCACAAATGATTGAGTCGGCTGAGCGAAATATTCAATCAGCCAAACAACTCTTACGGGAAATTATGGGTGGTAAAATCCCAGATGGTTCTGAATTTGCCAAAAAGGCTCAAGTTTTGAGCGTTTCCGAGGGGGGAAAAGTTATCGAGGGCGTATTCGATGGACAAAATATGGTCGGCCCTGACGGCAAGCAGTATCCGGTCCCGGCTAACTACGCGTCAAAAAGTAAATTGGTTGAGGGTGATGTTTTAAAACTTACCATCGCCGAGGATGGATCATTTATTTATAAGCAAATCGGACCAATTGAACGCCGCAAAATTTTAGGAACCCTAACTTCTGATGAGAAGGGTGAATATAAAGTCGTCGCTGAAGGCAAGACCTATAAGGTTTTGTTAGCGAGTTTAACATACTTCAAAGCTGAACCAGGGGATCAGGTAACCGTGGTTTTACCCAAAGACAAAGAGGCAGCCTGGGGTGCAGTTGAGAACGTGCTCAAGGCCGGCGAAAGCGCGGATACTCAACTAATTACCAGAAATCAAAGTTCAGACGAGACTGAGCTAGAAGAGTTATAAATGTTATCCAATTTAACAGCAACATTTAATCAATTTTGGCGGTATGCCATTATCGGCCTAATTAATACCGCCATTGATTTTCTCGTTTTAAATCTGCTTTCTTACATTACTGGAATTTATGAAGGCAATGGTTTGATTCCCTTAAACGTCATTTCTTTTACCGTGGCCGTAACGAACAGTTACTTCATGAATAAGAAATGGGCCTTTAAGGACGCGGCCTTCGGAGACGCAGGCAAAAAATTCAGTTTATTTTTGCTCGTCAGCATAATCGGGGCGATTTTAAATACCACAGTAGTCAGGTTTGTCAGTACCAACATTGATCCGATGTTTGGGCTTTCGCAAGAGCTTTGGTTGAATGTGGCCAAAATTCTTGCGACCGGGTTGAGTTTGGTTTGGAATTTCACCGGGTACAAGTTGATTGTGTTCAAAAAATAGGGGCTAGAGTCTAAGATATAGATTCAGAGCGCATTTCTCTGCGCTTGTTTTTTATGATAGAATGAAGAGCCATTAAACCTATGCAAAATTTAGTCTTATATCGAAAATACCGCCCGAAGAATTTTTCCCAAGTCATCAATCAGGAACACATCAAAACCACTCTGGCTAACGCGGTTAGTAACAATCGTATTGGCCATGCCTATTTATTTGTCGGTCCCAGAGGAGTTGGCAAAACTACCTTGGCTCGGATTTTCGCGCGCGCTATCAATTGTCCGAATCGAAAAAATTCAGAACCTTGTAATACGTGTGAGATTTGTAAATCTTTTTTGGAAAGCACAAGTTTAGATCTTTTAGAAATTGACGCGGCGTCACATACCGGAGTTGATAATATTCGGGAGTTAATTGATCATTTGCAATTTGCCCCATCCAAGGCGACCTTCAAGGTCATCATTGTTGATGAAGTTCATATGCTGTCTAAGGGCGCATTTAACGCGCTTTTGAAAACCTTAGAAGAGCCGCCCCAACACGCTGTGTTTATTTTGGCTACGACGGAAGTGCACAAAGTTCCGGCAACGATAATTTCCAGAACCCAACGATTTGATTTTAAGAAAGTCAGCATCGCTGATTTATCGAAACTTTTAAGGTTCATATCACAAGATACCAATCTTAAAATCACTGATGGGGCTTTGCTTGAAATAGCTGCTGCCAGTGACGGAAGTTTCCGCGATGGATTATCGCTTTTAGACCAAGTTATGAATTATGCCAGTGGTGAAGTGACGGAAGAATTAACAGAACAGGTCTTGGGGTTGACTGGAACAAGAACAGTCAGTTCTTTTTTAGATTTGATCGGGGCTAATCAAACTCAAGCTGCGGTTGATTTTATCGGGCAACTGTTATACTCTGGGCGTGATTTGTACCAATTTCAAAAAGATTTTTTGGAGTATTTAAGAAAATTACTGCTTACTAAAGTTGGCGTGAGCGCTGATTTCGGATTTAACGTCGAGTTTCAAGACAAAATTAAAGAGCAAGCCCAACAATTATCCATCGATCGCATCACGAAAATCATAGAAAATTTCCAGAAAGCCGAAAATGAAATTAAGTGGACTTCGATTCAAAGTTTGCCGCTGGAACTCGCTGCGATTGCGGCGACACAAATGCAGACTGATTTGGTTCCTATCATCGCGAGGAGCGAAGCGACGAAGCAACCTCAGTCAGTAGAAAAGATTACTGCGCCGGTCGGGAATGGTAATAATCCTCTAGATTCAATCATCCAACACTGGCCGCAAATTCTAGAAAAAATTAAAGATTATAACCATTCTTTAATTTCTAGTTTGAAGCTAGCCCAGCCCGTAGGTGTCGAAAACAAGGAGTTAATCCTATTATTTCCATATAAATTTCACAAAGATGCGATCGAAGCGCGCAAGAACAGAATAATCGTTGACCAGGTGATTGAAGAGGTGACAGGTGTGAAGGTCTTAGTAAAACCAATGCTTTCGAAAGATTGGAAGGGCGAAGTTAAAAATGAAAAAGATAGCCCACTACAGGCAGCTCTGAAAATCATGGGTGGCGAAGTTGAATAACTAAGATTTTTTTTGGTTGAACAAGTTGCCTATTTTTGCTATATTTAATAGGCTTTTTTAGACAGGATTTTGAAAAAGTAATTTTTTCCGCCTGCTTGGGGAGTAGCCCCGCCGACGTTTTAACGTGGGCGGGCAGGCAAGTGGTAAGGCAGAGGCCTTTTCCGCCACAATCTAAATTCTAATGAGGCGGATTCGCCTTCGGCGAAGGAGCCATTATGCATTATTATGTTTACGTTCTGAAGAGTTTACGTGATAGTATAAGATATGTAGGTAGTGGTGAAGATTATCTTGAAAGGCTTCGAAGGCACAATAAAGGTGATTATAGATTTACAAAGGGTCATAGACCTTGGGAGCTCGTTCATACTGAAGGATTCGAGACTAGACCCCAGGCCGTGCGTCGAGAAAAGTTTTTAAAGTCTGGTCAAGGCAGAGCCTATCTCGATAAAATTTTAAGAGCTAAGTAATTCGTATATTTTTGATTCCGGGATCGTCTAATGGTAGGACACAGGCCTTTGGAGCCTGGCATCTTGGTTCGAATCCAAGTCCCGGAGCCATGAGTGTATGAGCCTTTTCCGCCACTATAATTATTCAAATCGGGTGGATGCGCCTTTGGCGCAGAAGCCTCCATTCGTAGGTCCGAATCCTACCTCCCCAGCCAATAATTTTCGTTCCTAGAGACCTACTAACCCTAGGTCGTAAGTCTAGAACTCATGAGAAATAAGAGCATGAATCTTTACGGATCCGTGCTCTTATTTTTTGTATTCAGTTTTCTTAATGAATTGTCGGTTCGAGTCCTACTTAGTTTTTTTATTTTGTCAGATTCAGTTCATGTCCCATCTGTTTGAATAATTCAGCATTTATGGTATAATTTTCTAGTAAATAATTATACTTCCAATGAGTCCTGAACGAGGCGGCATCCATCCAATTTACGAACGCATCGGAGAAGAGGTAGGCCCAGCTCCTACTGATTTCAAAGCCGAAACCAAAGGTTCGCCCGAAGCTTTGTCCGAAGAGCTTTTTGCCTTGTGGCAAGATTACCGACGTTTAGCAAAAACGAAAGATGCAGACCCCACAAAACTTTTGGATTTAAAACATGCCATAGCCCAACGCTGGCATGATCCTAAAGTTCAAGAAGTTTTCAAAACCAATCTGGATCGATCTTTGGTTGAAGAGGCTAGAACTTTTAGTCCAGCCGTAAATTTCGGCCGACTTCAACGTAACCGCAATGGCCACCAGTCTAGACGCGAAGCATTGCAAAGAGAAATTTTCCAACACCGTGATAAAGACCCGGATGAACTAACTCAAATCGAGGTCGCGGAACTAACAGGCAAAATTAACGGAGAAGAAAAACAACTAGAGGGTTTGGAAAAACAAAATCCCGAACTGGCCGCGCGCCTTTCCTTTGAACGCGTGAGAGAATATCGCAAGCAACTTTCTAAAGATGGATTCATCTGGACTCCCTCCAGAGAAGAATATTTTAGAAAAATAATTGATCACTTAGTGGTGGTTAACCAAAACCGCCCACTATTGCTTTCCGGTGAAACAGGCACGGGCAAAACTCGCCTGGCTAGAGCTGTCGCTAAGCGGTTGACTGGCAAGCCGGCGTATGAAGTCGGAGAAGAAGCCAAAACCGATATCCGACCCTTGCTTGGTTCGCGAACTATTGATGCTCAAGGCTCCTACGTCAATTATGGACAGCTCGGACAAGCCTTGAGCGGCAAAGAAACGAGCAGAGATAAAGAGGTAGGAGATGGCGGTATTTTCTATATGGACGAAATGAACGGCTACCCGCCTGATGCTTTGCGTTCTCTAGTTAAACAAGTTTCTGGCCGCAGAACCGGGGAAGAAGTCAGTTTTGCCGCTTGGTATGGGGCCAAAGAAAAATTTGCTCAAAACTTCGGTTTCTTAGGTTCGGCGAATTTGGCTTCAGAAAAACATCCTGATAGAGCAGAATTGCCAGTTGAAGTTGCTCGCGAACTGGCAACCTTGGAAATTGATTATCCACCCCAAACGCCAAAGGACCCAGAATTTTATGAAATGATGCTGGCCAGTTTAATGGATCAGAATGGCCGTATCCGGCTATCTGCCACCGAACTAGCTCCCGAATATGAAGATATCGCAGATACAACGACAAACGAGAAACATAAACAGTTAAACGAACAGCCCGAAGCCGGTGGCACGCTTTGGCGTTTTGCCAACTTAGTTGCTGATGTGCAACGAAGTTATAAAGGCGAGGACAACACCCTTACTCCTACTGATCGGGACGCTTCTTATTTACGTGCCGCGGTACTAGATCCCGGGTTAGTGCTTTCTTGGCTGGCCGCTTACCGTAAATCAGCACAGCGACAGGAAGTTAGTTTACAAGCTTTCCTAAACGAGAAGTTGCAAACTTGGGCTGACCAAAAAACTTACCCAGAAGAAGATAGGAATCTGCTCGCCAAATTTATAAGCAAATTTAATTTAGATGCTCCAGTGGGTCCACAACGCATTGAACATACTATCCTCTCGCCTCACGAAATAGGGGTTTTGTCTCCACGCGTACCGAGAACAGCAGAAACCTTAAAAGATGCCCCTGCTCCGATTGAGCATGAAGAATATTTGCCTGACGGAACTAGGGTGGTTTTCACTGATAGAAGCAGTCAAGTCAAAGGCGGCACCCGAATGACTAAAATGGGTGATCCCAAAAAACAAGTCTGGACTTTTCAAGGTTGGGGCTTAAATGAACATGACGGCCAAGCGGTTATGAAAAATGACGATGACGAAGTAAAGTTAGTTCCAATAACAGAATGGGATACAAAATGGGGAGTGGTTTCAGGCAACTTTACTGAAAGATTCGAAGGCCGCGAAATTAAGCTCGATGTCTTGGAAGCCAGAAAACAATCCGAGCAATTTTATAAAGAACATAACTTGGCTGAGTTTGCCGCCAATCTGCCACGAGATATTAAATTTTCAAGAGATGGCGAAGCAAGAATTCGCGAGGCTTTGAAAATGGGTTTTGATCGCGCTATGATCCTTCCGGCATCCGAACTGCAATCACGGTCAATCGAAGCATTGGCTACAGAACTTGCGACCAAACCGCAACCAGGATTGGCGGCGAACGAACAATTCACCACACCTTATTTTGAAACCGGCACCAAAACAGCCCGAACAGACAACCGGCCTAAAGGTAAGGCATATATGTTACTATATTCTTCCGGTGCCATCCCTGCTAAAACCAGAAACCAAACTCCCACCCAGCTTTATCCTATGTTTAAAGCTAAAAAGTGGGACGGCTTAACTTTAGCTGAATATTTATTGTTACAAAGAAAAGAATCAGAACAAAACAAAGACCATCGCTTTGACGCTTATTCTGATACCCCGGCTAATTCTCAATGGACCTGGATCTTGGATAGCAGAGTGCCTCAGACTGATCCTAACGCGCCTGCCGG
>MFER01000008.1:31130-57536 GCA_001777655.1 Candidatus Doudnabacteria bacterium RIFCSPHIGHO2_02_FULL_43_13b | reverse complement strand
TGCTCGCCCCGCGGTCGTTGTTGAAATTCTTTGATCTTTGTTCTTTTAAGTTTTCTTTTTAATTTGTTTTTTGAGTTCGCAAAATTTTTTCGGCTCATGAAACCACTTAAGCCAAAAGTTTAAGATTGGTTCGCCGACTCTCAACCTTCTCCCGCCACCGCAATTAATTTTAATTGTCGGCGGGATCCCGCAATGGCGGTGATAAACAAAGAGTTGAATAAGACAGAATAACGACGTTCCTTGTGGGAATACTGGCCAGGGGTGTCCTGCGGGACATCCCGCGCGTTTTGGATGGATCAAGGAATACGGGGCGTGTCGCCTGCCAACGTGGTTCACGCTAATTGGAATCCGAGGAATCGGCAGGTCAATGTGAATCGGAACGATGTCGAGAATTCGAATTCGAAACTTGGTGCTCGCCCCGCGGTCGTTATTAGAATCACTCATCCCTGTTTGGTTGATTGCGAATGTATTTAATCCAGCCTCGAAGCATTTTGCCGATCTCTTGAAGATTGGCCATTAGTTGATAGTATTGGGTATTCTCAATGATTTTTCCTTCGCAGGATAATCTCACTAATATTTTAGCCAGTTCGCATTTGGCTTCGGCCTTGAGCAATGATCCTTCGCGTAAGGGCAAAGGCACGGCATTAGCTTCAAATATATGTTCCAGCATGGCCAACAAACAACGATCCAGAGTTTGCCCCAAAGAATAACGCTGAGGTTTGGGGAAGCTAGCAAGAAGCGGCATCAGGATTTGATAAGTCTTATAAATTTTAACAACTACTGGGGGATCAAAGGAATTTTGTGTCATATAATTTGAAGTTTTTTAATGAATTTGCGAGTATTGGGAATCTGCACGCGGCTTGGAAAAAATTCCGAAGCGGCAAAAGTGATCGGCCGGATGTGATCGTTTTTGAACGCCACCTGGAATCGGAACTGACCAAGCTTTCAGAAGAACTGCTTGCTGGCACTTATGTTCATGGTGATTATCATAAGTTTTTTGTGCGTGACCCCAAGTACCGCGAGATTCATAAAGCGACAGTACGAGACCGGGTTGTCCACCAAGCCATATATTCCATCCTCTACCCGATATTTGATCAACGATTCTTTTTTGATTCATATTCGTGTCGGCTGAATAAAGGAACCCAAGCGGCGATTGCCAAAATTTGGCAGTACATACGGAAAGAAAGTAAAAATTTCAACCGTGAAGTTTATGTATTTCACGGTGATGTCGACACTTTTTTTGCCTGCGTTGATCATAATATTTTATTTCGGTTTCTTACTCGTAAAATTCGGGATTGGAAATACCTCAGCCTATGTAAACGGATCATCATAAGCTATAATCCGGAAAAAGTCAAGGGTATCCCCTTAGGCAATCTGACTTCCCAGATTTTTGCTAATGTTTACCTGCACGAACTTGATTATTTTATTAAGCAAAAATTAGGCATAGCTTCGTACGTCAGATACAATGACGACTTCTTTGTCGTCTCTGCCGATAAAGATTTTTTAATCAAACTTTCCCTTGAAATCAAGGAATTTTTAATGTTGAAACTCAAGTTGTCATTGCCGGAAGATAAAATTATCATAAGAAGTCTAAGCCAAGGTATCGACATCTTAGGTGCTGTGGCTTTTCCATACGGACTGGTACCAAGGAAGAGACTCCGGGTCGCCGCGCTTAAGGTGGCAGATAAAGCCAAGAAATTAGGTTATAATAGCTATGTGGCCAAACAGCTCAGTTCCTATATAGGGCTACTGAGCCAAACCAAGAGTTTTCTACTTAAAGAAAAATTACGCTTAAGTATAAGCAATTAATTATTATGAGCAATCCAGAATTCAGGGGTAATCCTGAACAACCAGAACTAAGAACCTTTGATGTCAAAAATGCTTTTAAGAAAGCTCGAACTGCTTTAATTGGCCAATCCTTGCAATCAAAAGAAGGGGTTGCGGGTTTGCGTTCTTGGCAATCGCTGTCCAAGAAAAGTAAATCCGCCAGAGCCGCTAAGCATGTCTTTGAAACCCTTTCAACTTATGACCGTTCTGTGAGAACATCTCCAGAAGCCGCAGAAGAATTAAAAGCAGAGGCAGTTGCTCAAACTCAAGCGACCGGAAGTCCAAGCCGTAGTGACGAACTTCTTTCTATGTTTAGAGCAAAACAATTGGGACAACCAATGCCCGAAGTAAGACCTGAGGTAAGCAGAATTTTTAATAATATTTTAAAGAGCAAGTCAACTGAGGGTGAAGTCGATGTTCCGGAGTTAATGGCATCCAGTAATATAAGTTTTGGCAGTAAGTTTAAATGGTTTGAATCACGATTGGCCGGGGCTTTGGATTTCCTAGAGAAACGTGATTTGGAAGAAGCCAGGCAAAAAGCACAAGAGCCGCCGCCGCAAGAACTTCTGGATCAAAAAGAACAGAATCCGGATGTTAATCTGCCGCCGCCCCAGGATAATACGCTGACTCCCAGCATGGATGAAATGGAGCCTTCAAAGGAGAACGAACCAGGGGCGTATTTCAGGGTTAAACCATTTTATGGCGGCTACTACCGTGGCGACGATTATGATACGTGGAATACCCAAGCCATGCGATGGGAAAAGTCGCAGACCCGTCTTTCAGATTTTGATGAAACGGAAATTGACGCTAAAACCCGGAAAGTTATTGCCGGAACTATTAGGGGCGGGCAAAAAACTATTTTGCCAATGCCCTATGGTTTTGCTCCAGACATCAGCACTCTACGGACACAAGGCGGTGAAACTCTAGAGATACAGTCCGATGGCCATGGCAGTTTCGTAATTGACGCGACTAAACTTTCTGGCTTGACTTCCTTTTCGGCTGAGATCGGCAGGAACTTAGAACCCAAATTTGAGAGCGACCCAGGGAAGCCCAAAAAAGGAACAGAAAGTTTTTCAAGAGAAACCGAAACTAAACTGGCGGAAATTTCAGGATCCAAACAATCAACCATAGATCAAGCCCGATCACTTAAGGCTTATGTTAAAAGTACTCTTAAGTATTCCAATGATTCCAGTTTTAATGCAGTTTACAGA
The DNA here is from genome assembly GCA_001777655.1 of Candidatus Doudnabacteria bacterium RIFCSPHIGHO2_02_FULL_43_13b. Lineage (GTDB taxonomy): Bacteria > Patescibacteriota > Doudnabacteria > UBA920 > O2-02-FULL-48-8 > 2-01-FULL-44-21. The sequence continues at coordinate 54,498 of MFER01000008.1, read as the reverse complement.
ACTGGTGATCCAGCTAAGTATTTTTCAAGAATTGAACAGCATAAGCAGGCTGACTGCGATGTTGCTAATACCTATTTTGTCTCTTTGTTAAGGCGGCTTGGAATTCAATCTCGGCTTGTGTCGGGTCATTACGTTAAGGTTAAGGATAATCAGGGTGCGGCTGTGATATCTTCCGGCACAGGACATGCCTGGGCCGAAGTTTGGGATGGTAAGACTTGGCAAAGACTGGACGCCACTCCTCCAGGCGACCCTAATATGGATGATCAGGAAATGGACGAGGAAACTTCTGATTCTGCTTTTGAGGGAGATTTTGGGGAACAAGAGGCAGAGGTTTTGAGCGACGAGGAACTGGAACAACTTATGGCTGACGCAGAAAAGGCACTAGATAAAAAAGAACGGGCACCCGAAGACCTGGCCGCCTTAAGCTTTGCAGAACAAGCGGAATGCAGTCCTGAAGAAGCTAAGTTGATTCTGGCCAAAATCAAAGAAGCAAAAGAGAAGAGAGATAAACAAGGCAGGAATATCCGCTCCCGACTTCTTGCCGAGTGGCAAAAGATTATCCAGGACAACCTAGTTAACAGAACGCGCTATACGGCCCCAATTAGGCTTTCCAGGGGCCAAGAACTCGCTGACCCAGTGGAAGCAGCTTTGGACATGAAAGCTGGCGAGGCTGACCCCTCGGGTTTTTCCAAGTTTGACCACAAAACCGAGAGAGAACAAATCTACGGCGGCTTTGACGCTTTCTTGGTGGTTGATAAAAGCGGATCAATGGCTGAAACTGATCCTTCAAGCGGAAAACCAAAATGGGATGATCAGCAGGTGTTTACGTTCCTCCTTATGGATTCAATGTATTCCGTGGCCGCTGATTTCAAGCGTCAGAAAATTAAATTAGTCTCGCCTATGGACTTACGGGTTGCTTTGGTGAGCTTCAATGATGGAGGCGGGAGAATAGAATTGCCTCTGGGTACTTCGTGGGGTCCTAAAGAACAGGTTAGAGTATGGAAGTCTTTACAGACCAATGTTGGTGGTGGCACTCCAGATCATTTGGGATTACAAACCGTTAAGCAAATGATTGAACAAGGTGCTCAGGCAAGTCTTTCAGAAAAACAGCGACTGAGGTTAGTCCTAGTTTCTGCCGATGGCGGGAGCGACAACCCTGCAACAACCATTGCCGCGAAAGAATCTCTTAAATCTTTGGGCGTTGTAGTTAAGGCCGCCGGGATTGGGGCAGGAGCCAGGCAAGTTACCACTACTTATAATCCGGATGGCACTAATCTGGAAAGCTTTGGCGATGCTCCGGATTGGGCCGCAAGCGAAGTAATCTCAGAAGCTAAAAAATTACGTCCTCGAAAAATTAAGAAATAATTAGAATCAAGCAAAACATGGTTAAAAATTGACCATGTTTTTGTTATTTTTATTGAATATTTGCCAAGATCATGCAGACGTTATCTGAATCTAGCTTGCCTTCGCTTTTCAAGAAATCACATGGCTAAAACTGGACTTGACAGAAGTATTGTTTATGATACTATATGGGGGTATAGGGTATTATAATTAAATCTAAAGATAATTATGCAACATAAATTAGATCAAAAACTTAAGAAACGAGCCATTCACAGGGCAAAAATTATAAGAGGGCAGCTAGACGGCCTAATTAAGGCTATTGAGGGGGAAGTATACTGTCCTACGCTTTTAGAACAGTCTCTTTCCATTCAAGGGTCGCTCAAAAGCCTAGATGCTTTTTTGCTTGAAAATCACTTAAAAACTCACGTAACACACCAAATCAAGCATGAGGGACGAGCAAATCAGGCTGTTAAAGAATTAATCAAGGTTTTTACGTTATCAAATAAGTAACTCAAACTGGGAGCGGAAATAATTTATGTAATTTGTTTGCTGGATAGGTACCTTTCTTTACGAAGCGCAAGAGCGATAGAATAATTATGAACCATGACCTCGAAAAACCTAAAAGTCAGGACAGCGTAGTTTATACTTGTCCGATGCATCCGGAAATCAGGCAGAATCAACCTGGCATGTGCACGGAATGCGGCATGAATTTGGTAAAAATCCGAAATTCGAAATCCGAAATTCGAAATCCTGCGCACGACATGGACAAACATGCGGGTCACAGCACGAGAATGTTCTTTAGAAAGTTTTGGGTAAGTTTAATCCTTACAATCCCCGTCGTATTATATTCTGATATCGCGAGAAATGTTTTTGGTGTCAGGTTGTCTTTTTTAGAAATTGGAAATTGGAAATTGGAAATTTTAATCCCAGCGATACTAGGATCAATAGTATTTTTCTACGGGGGTTGGGTGTTTCTTGCCGGAGCCTGGCGTGAAATCAAAGCCCGATTGCCGGGCATGATGACACTTATAGGTATTGCTATTTCAGCAGCTTATATTTGGAGCGTATATGCGGTTTTTGCCGGCGTGGAAACATTATTTTGGGAACTGACAACCCTGATTACGATCATGCTTTTAGGCCATTGGATTGAGATGCGAGCAGTAAGCGGAGCGCAGGGTGCCCTAAAAGAACTGTCAAAACTGCTTCCGGATATGGCAGAAGTAATCCGTAATGGCAAGATGGAAACCGTTCCGCTTTCTGAACTTTTGGAGAATGATATAGTTCTTGTAAAACCGGGAACCAAGATTCCAGCTGATAGTGCGATCATAGACGGCGACTCTGACGTGAACGAATCAATGGTTACCGGAGAATCAAAGCCTGTTTCCAAAAAGCAAGGTGATGCAGTCATCGCCGGCACCATTAACGGGGATGGAGCATTAAAGATAAAAGTTGCAAATATTGGGGAGAAAACGTTTCTTGCAGGTGTTATGCGTCTAGTGGCCCAAGCGCAGGCTTCCAAATCGAGGCTTCAAATTCTGTCAGACAGGGCGGCTCTCTATTTGACCATTGTTGCTGTGGCAGGAGGCTTGGTTACCTTAATCGCCTGGTTGATTGCCGACGCGGAAGTTGGATTTGCCGTTGCGCGGCTGGTGGCCGTGCTCGTGATTGCCTGTCCGCACGCATTGGGACTGGCCGTTCCCCTGGTCGCATCCATTTCTACAACCAAGGCGGCACAAAACGGTTTTTTGGTAAAACAGAGACTTGCCCTGGAAGCTGCCCGAACAATAGATATCGTGCTGTTTGATAAAACCGGGACACTTACCAAAGGAGAGTTCGGAGTCGTAGATATCTGGATACTGGGCGGACAAACCAAAACCGAAGTATTAACCCTCGCCGCTTCGCTTGATGCTTTTTCGGAGCATCCAATTGCTAAAGCTGTGGTTACTAAAGCTTATGAGATTGGGCTTTTGCTTTCGGAGCCGAAAAGATTTGAAGCGCTGAAAGGCAAAGGAGTGAGAGCGTTTATAGATGATAAGGAAATTATGGTTGGTGGTTTGGCACTTCTGGAAAGCATGCAAATAAAAATTCCAGAAGAGCTTGAAAAACAGACGCAACAAGCTGGCCAGAAAGGACAAACAGTCATCTTTATTATTAAAGATCGAGTGCTTTTGGGCGCCCTTGCGCTTGCCGATATTATCCGGGAAGAATCCCGCGAAGCAGTCAGGGCTTTAAAAAATATGGGAGTGCGAACTTCCATGATTACTGGCGATTCGGAAGACGTAGCCACCTGGGTCAGCAAAGAGATTGGGATTGATGAATATTTTGCTCGTGTCTTGCCTCATCAGAAATCGGAAAAAGTCAAAGCGCTCCAAAACCGCCACCTTAAAGTTGCCATGGTTGGCGACGGTATTAATGACGCGCCGGCTCTTACGCAGGCGGATCTTGGCATTGCTATCGGCGCTGGAACCAATGTGGCCATTGAGTCTGCCGGAATCATTTTGATCAAGAATGATCCGAGAGATATCGTGAAAATAATCAGATTATCCAAAATGACATATTCCAAAATGATCCAGAATCTTTTTTGGGCCACAGGGTACAACGTAGTCGCTCTGCCGCTTGCAGCTGGGGCGCTGGCGTTTAAAGGAATTCTTCTTGAACCAGCGCTGGCCGCCGTGTTTATGTCAGTCAGCACGGTTATCGTCGCCTTTAATGCTATTCTTCTTAAGAGACGGAAATTATAACGTGACTTTAAAAATCAAACTTATTTTGGTTTTGTTGTATTTTATGCTGCCAATATCACAGGTATCTGCGCAAGAGATGACCTGAACTCAGTCAAAAGTGGATATTTACAAACATGTTTTTTCGGTTTAAAATGTTCTTATGTTGAAGACACAAACAGCGCAAGTGGGGGAAAAGACCCTCTTTTTTAATGACTTTAGAAGTCCGACTTATGGTCAACTTGATTTTGACCAGGTCTTGTCAAAACTTTTTGAGTACATTCAAGCTGAACCGGGACTTGAATATGAATTGATTATTGGCACCGACTCGATCCAGATGATTAATGCTCAAGCGGAGTTTGTCTCGGCGATCGTAGTACACCGTAAGTCCCGCGGCGGGATTTATTTTTGGTCAAAACGCTTCGAGGCTAATCACCACAATCTTAGGAATCGGATTTTCCAGGAGGCACTTTTATCCTTAAAACTTGCTGAACAACTGCTTTACAAACTTAAGGCAATCAATTCATCTGACTTCAATTTAACTATCCATGTCGACATTGGTCCGAATGGCGAGACCAAAAAAATGATGAATGAAATCATCGGAATGATCGTCGGCAACGGTTTTGCTGTAAAAACCAAACCAGATTCATACGGTGCGTCATCAGTGGCTGATCGGCATACCTAAATTTGTTAGAAGAAATAAAACTAAAGCCCTAAAATGGCTTTAGTTTTTTGCTCAATTACAGTTTTGGGAGCGGCGCCAATAATTTCCCCGATAATTTTACCATTTTTAAAGATTTTCAATGACGGGATGCTCATAATTTGGTAGGTTTGGGTGGTTTTGGGGTTTTCATCGACGTTCATTTTACCCACCCGTAGGTGGCTTTTCAGCTCTTCGCCCAACGCAGTAACAACTGGTGATACAATTTTGCACGGGCCGCACCATTCCGCCCAAAAATCTACTAAAAAAGGCATTTCGGATTTTAATACCTCAGCCTCAAAGTTTGCGTCCGTTAGGGTTATTTCCATAAAAAAATATAAAATAATGATTAGATCCCGGTATCTAGGTCCGGGACGAATGTTTATTAATAACATTCGATTATGTTATCATTATAGCAAGAATAGACTCATCCTTCAAATGTTAAACAAAATTATTTATATAATCATCGGCTTTGCTTTAGCATTCGTATTTTTTCCACGTACTTCCCAAGATTCATTGAGAGCAGGTATTGTTTCGGGGAGTATCAGTAATATTTCTAGCAACCAAGTCATCACGGCCCCTGAAATCGCGACCAATATTACTCCGCCAAATTTATCAGCTAAGGCCGCCCTAGTTTATGATTTGGGCTCCGGTTCAATTTTGTATTCAAAAAATCTGGATGAAAAATTGCCAATTGCAAGCCTGACCAAATTAATGACTGCCCTCATCGTGGCCGGTCATGTTGGCTTCGAAGACATTGTTTCTATCAGAAAAAATGATCAAACGATTATTGGAGCCAGTATGGGTCTGATGGTTGGCGAGAAAATTCAAGTTCAGAATCTTTTGCGCGGCATGCTGATCTCTTCCAGCAACGACGCCGCGTTAGCCCTGGCTAATTTTACTGCGACAACTCCAGAAGCGTTTGTTCAAATGATGAATGATCGGGCTGTGTCATTAGGACTTACCGCTACGAAATTTGCCAATCCCATTGGATGGGACAGCGACGACAACTATTCGAATACGTTAGATTTGGTTAAAATTTCTCAGGAATTTTTGAAGGATCCTATGTTGAGCGAAATTGTACAAACGAAAGAAACAGTCGTAGCCTCGGTGGACGGTAAGTATGTTCATAAACTTTTAACAACAAATAAATTATTGCTTGAAAATCCAGAAATACGCGGAATCAAGACTGGTTTTACTTCCAAGGCACTTGGAAACTTGATGATTTTATCTGATTATAACAATCGACAAATAATCACCATCGTCTTAGGAAGCCAAAATCGCGAAGTGGACAGCCAAGAATTATTGAACTGGACACTCAGGGCGTATAAGTGGTGAAAAGGCTTGGTTTGTGGTATAATTAATGGACTTTGCGCACCCTCAACATTAAAAAATGAAACCAAATGACCACCACAGTGGCCTTAATTAAAATCGCAAGTTTAGCCTCCATTTCATTCCTTTTGGCCATGGCTTTAACTCCGCTGTTTACTAGTTTTGTCTATAAAAATAAACTTGGCAAACAAATTCGCGCTGATGGCGATACGCCGTACTTTACCAAGCTTCATAAAAACAAATCTGGGACGCCGACAATGGGCGGTATTTTAATATGGGCCACCACTCTAATCTTGGCAGTTAGTTTTTGGTTTTTGGATCGTATTCTTGGAATTGATTTTTTTCATCAATTGAATTTTTTGACGAGACAGCAAACATTATTACCTTTGGGAGTACTGTTTGCTACCGCGCTATTAGGCTTGGTTGATGATTACTTAGGCGTGAAGGGGATCGGCGGCGGCAAGGGCGGCGGACTTCGTATCCGTTATCGATTATTGTTTTACACAGCTGTGGCACTGGTTGGGGCATATTGGTTTTATTATAAATTGGGCTTTGATATTTTACACGTCCCAGGTTTGGGCGATTTTACGATTGGCTGGTGGTATGTTCCGATCTTTATTTTCGTTGTGATCGCTACCAGTTTTTCTGTTAACCAAACGGATGGCTTGGATGGATTGGCCGGCGGGGTTTTGGCCATTGCTTTTCTTGCTTATGGTTTAATTGCTTTTTTGCAAGGGCGATTTGAATTAGCCTCATTGACGGCTGTGCTGGGAGGCAGCTTGTTGGCATTTTTATGGTTTAATATTTTTCCGGCCCGGTTTTTTATGGGGGATACGGGGGCGATGTCGTTGGGAACCGTGCTGGCCGTAATTGCTTTTTTGACCAATTCAATTTTAGTTTTACCGTTGATTGGATTTATTTTAGTCTTGGAATCCGGCTCAACTCTGATTCAATGGTCTTTTAGAATATTTGCGAAGAAAAAAATCTTTTTGACCACCCCGATTCATCATCACTTCGAGGCCTTAGGTTGGCCGGAAACCAAAGTTACCATGAGGTTTTGGGTAATTGCGGCCGTGGTTGCGCTAATCGGTGTGGCAGTTAATTTGATTGGTAGATAATATGCTCGACATTTTGATTAAAAACGGAATAGTGATTGATGGCACGGGAGCTGTGCCTAAGAATTTAGACGTGGCCATACAAAAAGGCCGAATCGTGGAAGTTGCTGCTAAAATTTCAGGTAACGCTCTTCAAACCATTGACGCAAAAGGGAGTTTTGTCAGCCCAGGGTTCATCGATATTCAAAACCACTCAGATTCGTACTGGACTTTGTTTAATCAACCAGAACAGGCAAGCCTGTTGGCCCAAGGCATAACTACTATAATTGTTGGTAATTGCGGGGCCTCACTTGCGCCCTTGTTGTCGCAAGAGTCGATCAAAGGTATTCAAAAATGGCACTCATTGCAAGGAATCAATCTCAACTGGACGAGTGTGGCAGAATTTTTACAACTTTTATCCCAGGTTTCTTTAGGTGTAAATGTCGGGACGTTGATTGGACACTCAACCCTGCGTCGCGGTTTGATTGGTGATGAGATTCGACATTTATCTGGTGAAGAAATCAAAGTTTTAGATAAAATCCTCGCGACCGGATTGGCTGAAGGCGCTTTGGGTTTATCTATGGGCCTAATTTATGCCCATGAAGTCAACGCCAGCGGAAACGAACTGGAGATTTTAAGTCGAAACTTATTGAAAGATCAGAAATATCTAAGCATTCATCTGCGTTCGGAAGCCAGTCATATTTTGGAAAGTCTAAATGAGGTTATTGATCTTTCCAAACAAACCGGCGTTGCTGTCAAAATTTCTCATTTAAAATTGCGGGGCAAAAAAAATTGGCCGTTGTTTGATCAGGTATTGGATAAACTTGAGCAAGCATATCATCAAGGGGTCAAGATTAGTTTTGATGTTTATCCATACGATACTTCCTGGTCAGTTCTTTATACATATTTACCAAAATGGGCTTACGAAGGAGGCCGGGATAATATTTTATCGGCCATAGCCAGTTTAACTAATCGTCGAAAAATTTTGGATTACTTAAGACAGCAAGGCCATGATTTTGGATCGATTTTGGTGGCCGAAGCATCGGGTAATCAAAACTTTGTTGGTAAAACCATCCGACAAATAGCAGAAAACCTCAATGTCACCAAAGAAGAGGCCATGTTGAATATAATTGCCGCTACTAAAGCACAAGTGGTTGTGTTTGATCATAATCTTTCTCCTGATCAGGTGGAAAAGCTCCTCGCTTCGCCTCTTTCGATGATCGCAACTGACGGGAGTGGCTATTCAAAACGAATGTCAGAATTAATTCATCCCCGATGTTTCGGGACCATGCCTCGTTTTTTGAGCCTGATTCGGGAGAAAAAAATCTTGAAGTGGGAGCAGGCGATTAAAAAAATCACGAGTGAGCCCGCAAAACTTCTGGGGTTACCAGATCGCGGGAGAATTGTTCCTAAGTTGGCTGGTGATATTGTGATATTTGATCCACAAACGATTGCTGGCCATACTGATTATACTAATCCTGATATTTTACCAGAAGGAGTTGAGTTTGTTTTAATCAACGGAAAAATAGCTCTTGATCATGATCGGATTATGAATTTGGCCGGGCAGGTGATAAAAAGATGATGAACCTTCAGATATTACAGAAAAAAAAGATTGCGGTCGTGGGTCTGGGAGTCAATAATCGCAAAATGTCCGAGTATTTTTCTAACCATGGAATAAATTTTGAAGTTATTGATGGCTGGAAAAACCCAGACGAGTTAATTGGTAAACTTGATCGTTTTGATATAATTTTTCGAACACCAGGATTGCCATTTTTATCGAAAGCCATCTTACAAGCCAACCGCGCTGGAGTTGAAATTTCTAGCCAAACGGAATTATTTTTTTCCTTATGTCCTGCTAAAATCATCGGAGTGACGGGAACCAAAGGCAAGGGGACAAGCGCCGCGTTACTTGCCAAGATATTTACGGAGTCTAACCAATTGTTTTTTTTGGCCGGAAATATCGGGCGTGATCCATTCGAATTTTTAGACGAGTTAAGTTTCGAACATCTCGTGATTATGGAATTGTCCAGTTTTCAGTTGCAGGACCTTGAAATTAGTCCTCATGTGGCAGTGGTACTTAATATCACAGCCGATCATTTGGACCATCATCAGACCAAGGACGAGTACTTAAGATCGAAAGGCCCAATTTTAAGTTATCAGAACAATAAAGATTTCGCGATTTTGGATAAACGGTTGCCAGATTCTTTCAAAAATTTAGGGCAAGGTAAGAAGATTTTTTTTGACCCAAAAGAAGCATCTGGATATAAAACCAAATTGTTAGGCAAGCATAACCTTGAAAATATTGCAGCAGCTGTCGAGGTCGCCAAATTATTTAAAGTAAACCCCGAATTGATCAAGCAGGCCGTCGCGGCGTTTATGCCCTTGCCCCATAGGCTTTCATATGTTAGAAAATATAACGATATTACATATATCGACGATAGTTACAGCACGAATCCTGACGCGACAATGGCTGCGATTGATAGCTTTGACGGTAATATTGTTTTGATTTTGGGAGGGATGGATAAAGAATTGGACCAGACTCAACTTTTTGAAAAAATAAAAAATTCTTTGAAAGTTAAAGGAATAATTGTGATTGGACAACTGACCAAAAAAATCATCGAAGCACTTCACAGTTTTTCAGGAAAAATTTTAAAAGGTGCCAAAAACATGGAAGAAATTTTATTACAGGTCCATTCAGTGGCCCAAGGCGGTGATTTTGTCTTATTGTCCCCAGGGGCGGCTAGTTTTGATATGTTCAAGAACGCAACCGATAGAGGAGACCAATTTATCAGGGCCGTTAACCAAATCAGATGATTAAAAAGAAAATTTTGCTGCCAATCGATAAGTATTTGCTCTGGGTGGTTTTGATTTTGCTCGGCATCGGATTACTATCCTTGTCCTCGGCCTCAACCGTGCTTTCTTATCAGAGGTTCGGCAATAATTATTATTTTTTTCTTCGGCAGATTTTTTTTGGAGTTATCCCAGGATTGATTTTAATGTATATTTTTTCGCGCATTGATTATCATCGTTGGCAAAAATGGATACCTTTATTAGTCTTGGTCGGGATCGGATTATTAGTCGCAGTTTTGATTCCAAAAATTGGATTTGAAGCCGGTGGGGCCCGGCGGTGGATCAATTTCGGCGCATTTTTGTTTCAACCAGCAGAATTTGTCAAATTAGTCATGATCTTATATTTGGCGAGTTGGTATGATAAACGCCAGCATCATGTCCATGATTTATACTTCGGTTTTCTTCCCAGTCTAGCGATAGTCGGTGTCGTCGCGGGTTTGATTATTTTGCAGCCGGATATCGGGACAATGTTGGTATTAGCCGCGATTGCAGCCGCTATGTTTTTTATCGGCGGTGTTCGAATGCGTTACATCTATGCGTCTGCAGCTGCTGCGATCTTAGCGCTCTGGCTTGTTATCAAGGCCGCGCCTTATAGGGTTTCAAGATTTTTGGCATTTTTAGACCCTTCTGCTGATACTCGTGGAATTTCTTATCAAATCAATCAGGCACTGTTGGCGATCGGGTCTGGGGGGTTATGGGGTGAAGGGTTTGGCCAATCGCGACAGAAGTATAGTTATTTGCCAGAACCAATTGGTGATTCGATTTTTGCCATAATGTCGGAAGAATTGGGGTTTATACGAATTTCTCTAATTTTATTGCTTTTTTCATTTTTTGCCATCCGAGGGTATAAAATTGCTCGTAACAGTCCGGATACGTTTGGCAGATTAGTGGCCGGCGGCATCACTTCCTGGTTATTGTTTCAAACTCTGATTAATATCGGTGGAATTACCGGCTTGATTCCGTTAACCGGCATTCCTTTAACATTTATCTCTTATGGTTCTACTTCGCTAGCGTTAAGTTTGGCTTCTGTCGGGATTCTTTTAAACATTTCTCGATATACTCATGAAAAAATTTAGTAAAATTGATATCGGTTATCTGAAACGGAAGGACTCCTCAACCACAAAGAGCAAACCCGTTTTGATCAAAAGTAAAGTGAGACACTCTCAATCAGATTTTTGGCGCTCGCTAAGTTTTGCCGTGAGTGGCATTACTATTATTTTAATCATTCAGTCGGTCTTATATTTAAGTTCCGCCAAGAGTGCCGTACCCAAGATTCTTGGTAGCGCGACATCCGCGTACAATAATTTGAACTCAGCGAACGAAAGTTTGGGCAGTCAGGATTTTAGTTCGGCTGAAAAACTATTTGACCAAGCCGAAAATAATATTCAACAGGCGCAGGATCAATTGAATGATTTCAAAATTCTTCAATTTTTGACTCCTCAAGCCAATACCGCGCGCCATGTTTTGTTGGGAGCTTCATTTCTCGCGGAGGCGGGTGGAAAACTTACTCAGGCGTTGCGGATATTTGATGAATTGAAAATTAGCAGTTCTGGGGTTGAGACCGAAGGGTTCAACGAAAAAATATCTTCCAACAAAACACTGCTTGAGGCAAGTTTTGCTTTGATTAATAAAGCTGCAGGCGAATTTGAATCAGTCGGGAATATTCCTCTTGATTACGCCCAAACTTTTGAGGAGGCCGAAACGCAAATTGGAGAGCTTCGCTCGATTTTAGAAAATTTAATCGGACTCGAGGACCTCTACTTGAACTTATTTTTTGGTGTAAAAACATATTTTTTAGCCTTCCAAAATTCCAATGAAGCTCGCGCCACAGGCGGATTTATCGGGACCTACGGGGTATTAAAAATCGCTGATGGCCAGATTAATACATTAAAAATTAATAGTATTTACCAGCTTGACGGTAATATTCATGAACAAATCGCGGCTCCCGGTCCCTTTCAACCACAGATAAAAAAGTGGGCAACTCGAGACGCCAATTGGTTTGCGGACTTTCGGACCAGTGCTAGTAAGCTTTTGTATTTTTTCGAAAAAGGCGGAGAGACAGCTGATGGAGTATTGGCGATGACACCAAAATTGTTTGAGGATTTGCTCAGCTTGGTTGGTCCGATCGAAATGCCAAAATATTCTGTCGTATTGACCGCGGAAAATTTTCAAGAAGTTGTGCAGTATAAAACTTCCACTGATTACGACCGCGTGCAAAACCAGCCCAAGAAATTATTAGATGATTTTGCACCGCTGCTGTTGGATCGCTTGATGAAACTTTCTGGGGATGAATGGCTGAGGGTATTTGAAATCCTTTCGGAAAATCTTATTTCGCGCCAGATCATGATTTTTACTACTAATCCGCAAACGCAAGCATTAGTCGAAAAACTTGGGTACTCCGGAGCAGTTCTACCAGCTGATTATGATTATCTGATGATTAATAATTCAAATTTGGGTGGCACCAAAACCGACCTGAAAGTTCGTCAAACAGCGCAACTTGGTGGTAAAATTCTCTCTGATGGATCAATAATTAATACTTTGCAGGTCAGTAGAATTAACGCGAGTGACGCAACTAATCGAAATTATTTACGAGTTCTGGTGCCGCTAGGCAGTCAGTTTGTTTCAGCTACTGGGTTTGATGAATATAGTTATTATAAATCGGAAGTAGCAGGTATGCGAAGCGACCCAGATTTGATCGCTTGGGATTTAGGTAAACTTTCTTCTAACACATTGGTTCACACGGAAGCGGATAAAACAGAATTTTCTGGCTTTGTCAGTACCCAATCTGGTGAGACTAGCCTTGTTACTTTAACTTATATTTTGCCGTTTAAAGTCGATTTGACCTATAGTTTGTTATTGCAAAAACAGAGTGGTTCGCAATCCTTAGAATTTATCGGGACCTTGGATTTGGGGGAGTTTCGCACGAAGTGGAAGTCCACGGGGGTTGAGTCCAATAGTGCAGTAGCTGCTTTTGAGTCAAATACGAGCACGGATGATTTTTGGGCGTTGATTTTGAAATAATGTTTACAAAAAATTCCAACAATAGTAATTTTGGGCGAGCGACTTTAATCATCGCCGTCTTTTCACTGTTGGCTAAAATTTTAGGCTTAGTTCGCGACGCGGTATTTTCTCATCAATTTGGCGCTGGAACGGTTATTGATGCTTATTTTGCGGCATTTCGTGTCCCGGATTTTATTTATAATCTTTTAATTTTGGGGACATTTTCCGTCGCGTTCATTCCGGTTTTCTCAGAGTATTTAATTACGGATAAACAAAAAGCCGATCGTTTGGTCTCAAGCATTACTAATGTTACTTTATTGATGGTCTTGTTGTTAACTGTTCTGGCGTTTATTTTCATTAATCCTTTAGTTTCAACGATTGCGCCAGGTTTTGTTGGAGAAGCTTATGAGCTGACGAAATTATTTACCATGATATTTTTGATTTCACCCCTGCTCCTGACTCTTTCCTCGATCGTATCAAGTATTTTAAATACTTACAAAAAATTTACTCTGGTGGCTATTGCCCCAGTGATTTATAATCTGTCGATTATTGCGGGAGCTATTTGGTTCTATCCACTTTGGGGAGCCAGGGGGTTGGCGTATGGTGTGGTGTTAGGGGCACTGCTGCATTTTATCATCCAACTGCCGCAGGTTTTTCGTCTAGGTTTTCGATATTCTTTTGCGATTGATTGGGCCGACGCCGGTTTTCGTAAGTATTGGCGGTTGTATTGGCCGAGAATTTTTTCTATGGGTACCTCTCAAATTACCGCCTTGATCGTCAGTATCTTTGGTTCCTTTTTAGGAACCGGGGCACTAGCTTCTTTTTATTACGCGAACAATCTTCAAGCCGTGGCTTTGAGTTTATTCGCAGTTTCATTTGCGATTGCCGCATTTCCTTTACTTTCTGATTTATATAACAAAAAAGATATTCTAGGATTTAAAGACGTTATTGCTAAAACCGCGATTCAAATTTTGTTTTTTATGATTCCGATTTCGATTTTGATGCTAGTGCTGCGGGCCCAGATCGTGCGGCTGGTTTTAGGAATTGGACAATCGACCAATTTTACCTTCACTGATACTAGCATGGTGGCCCGGGCTTTGGGGTTGTTTGCGATTTCGTTGTTTGCCCAAAGTTTAATCCCGTTGTTTACTCGAGCATTTTACGCGCTCCAAAACACAATTATTCCGGTGGTGATCGGATTTATGACAATTTTTGTTAATCTGATTTTTACTTTCTGGCTGTCCAGGCGGTTGGGGATTAGCGGGATGGTCTTGGCTTTTTCCATCTCATCGGTGATTAATCTGATCCTTCTGATTGTCGAGCTGCACCGTAAATTAGGTAATGTTCACGATGAGTATTTGATAATTAATACTCTCAAGATTGTCATCAGCTCCCTGGTGGCAGGTGCGGCAACATTTGTTTCTTTGTATGTGTTTGCTCCCATTGTTGATATGCGCACTTATTGGGGAGTGTTAGTGCAAGGAGGAGCCGCAGCGTTGATCGGTACTGCGCTATATCTGACCACCGGGTGGGGACTGGGCTTGTCAGAATCGCATAATTTGATTAATCTGCTTAGAATTACCGGTAAAAAACTTGGTCGGCCGATTAACATCATTTGGAACTGGTTTTGACGCTTGGATGTGGCTAAAAAGCACGACGTCAAAATTTGCTAGACACAAATTTTGCGTCTAAGCTCTCGGTCGAATCGCAGGAACAAAGCGATTCGACCTGCGAGATTGTTTTTATAGCCGCATCCTCGCTTAATGGATAAGTTTGTATATGCAGGATAAAATTAGGAACTTTTGTATTATTGCGCATATCGATCATGGGAAATCCACCTTGGCTGATCGGTTTTTGGAATTGACCAAAACCGTGGCGAAGCGGCAAATGAAGGAACAGCTATTGGATACCATGGACTTGGAGCGAGAGCGGGGAATCACGATAAAGTTGCAGCCGGTTCGGATGGAATGGCAAGGATATATTTTAAACCTGATTGATACTCCGGGCCATGTAGATTTTACTTATGAAGTTTCCCGTTCTTTGGCTGCCTGCGAAGGGGCCATTTTGGTCGTTGATTCAACACAAGGAATCGAAGCGCAAACCCTGGCGAATATTCACTTGGCTCAATCGGCTAATTTGAAAATTATCCCGGTTGTAAATAAAATCGATTTACCGAATTCAGATCGAGAGAAAACTGCGAATGAAATGATTAAGGCATTTGGATTTAGTCGAGAAGAAATTTTGTACTCTTCGGGCAAAAGCGGTGAAGGCGTGGAAAAAATTTTAGAAGAGGTAATTCATCGCCTACCTGCTCCAACTGGTGAGGCAGACAAACCCCTGCGCGCTTTAATTTTTGATTCAGCCTACGATAAGCATCGTGGGGTCGTAGCATTCGTTAGGGTCGTTGATGGAAAGTTGAAAAAAAATGAAAAAATTCAAACTCTCGGTACCAAAACTTCAGCTGAAGCTTTGGAAGTTGGATTTTTCCGGCCCAAATTCGAAGCAGCGAAAGAACTTTTGACCGGCGAAGTTGGATACATCGTTACCGGACTTCGTGACGTTAGAAAGGCTAGGGTTGGTGATACGATTAGCTCAGGGCAAATAGTGGTTGAAGCCTTACCAGGTTACAAGCAAGTTAAACCTATGGTCTATGCTTCCATTTTTCCGACCAGCGGTGATGATTATCCACTGCTTCGAGACGCGACAGACAAATTGAAACTCAGCGATGCGGCGCTAGATTTTGAACCAGAAAGTATTCCTGCCTTAGGGTTTGGATTCCGGACGGGTTTTTTAGGACTACTTCACATGGATGTGGTCCAAGAGCGGTTAACCAGAGAGTATGGGTTAGATTTGGTTTTAACAGCTCCTTCAGTTGAATATCATGTGAAGTTGAAACACGGCGGGATAATGATTATGCATACCCCGGCGGAATTACCTGACCCTTCCTTGATTGAAAGTATGGAAGAGCCTTGGGTTTTTTTAGAGGTTTTAGCCCCAAGCCAATACATTGGTGGAATATTAGAACTAATTACTGGCCGACGCGGAATTTATAAAAATATGGAATATTTAAGCAATGACCGGGTTTTGATTACGGCCGAAATGCCATTGGCTAACATCATCATCGATTTTTATGATAAGCTTAAGAGTGTCTCGTCAGGGTACGCTTCTTTAAATTACGAATTGTTAGATTTTCGGCCGGCAGATTTGTTGAAATTGGATATTTTGGTAGCCACGGAGAAAGTTGACGCCCTGTCCATCATCGTCCATAAAGATCTGGCCACGGACGAAGGCAGAAGCATGGTGGAAAAACTGAAAAAACTGATCCCCAGACAGCAGTTTGAAATCGCGCTGCAAGCGGCCATCGGCGGTAAAATAATCGCCCGCGAGACGATTCCGGCCATGCGAAAAGATGTGACGAAGGGATTATACGGCGGTGATGTCACCCGAAAGATGAAATTATTAGAAAAACAGAAGAAAGGCAAGAAACGATTGAAACGAATCGGCTCGGTGGATATTCCCCAAGAAGCCTTCCTGGCGATCCTAAAGAAATAATATGCGCGATAGAAGATTATTAAAAAAAATTTGGATTGTTCTGGCTATCGTTATGATCGCTGGGATGCTTGCGTTTACTTTAATTCCATTAATTGCCACTTTCTAATATGAGTTGGCAAACATTACTTAAAACCAAAACCGCGACATGGCTGCTGACCGCAGTTTTGCTGATTGTTGCTTTTATTTCATTCCGAATGTATTTGCAAAAAAAAGAAGTTGACGCCGAGATAAATAAACTTGAGCAGCAGGCGGAAAATATCAAAAACGATAATGAGCGCTTGTCAGGATTGATTAAATACCTAAATACCCCCGAATATCAAGAGAAAGCCGCGCGTGAACAGCTGAATCTAAAAAAAGAAGGCGAATTTGTCGTGGTCTTGCCCACTGGAAACCCAGGCGAGGTTGCTGGGCAATCAAATGAGCAAGATAAATCCAATCCAGAAAAATGGTTTGATTATTTTTTTAGTAACTAATGACTCGGCACCATAAGAAAATTTGGCTTGGGATATTCGGAGCAGTTATTTTAATTGCTTTGGTTCTTGGGTTTATCTATGGTGTTTATCCGGCAGCGATAGTTGGTGGCAGTGTCATCAGTATTCATGATCGGAAGGAAAATTTGGCTATCGCTAAAAGTCTTAATTCTAATGTTGATCCGGCGGCGGTCTTTGCCTCTTTGATTAGGAATAGGCAAAAACAAATTTTACTCGGCAAACTTGGAATCAAACTCGACTCGACCAAATTAGCTGATGAATTTAATTATGAAACTACCGGCAAAGCGGTGGAATTTGATAAGATGCTCCAGGATTCTTTCGGTGGCAACCAAAAGAGTTTCCTTAAGTACATTACACTGCCGCAAACACAAGACGCGCTGCTTCGGATAAAATATAATTTTTATACTTCTACCAACAATAACGCCTATAATAAAGCCAAAAATATTCTTTCCCGAATCCATAACAACGAAAGTTTTGAAGACTTAGCTAAGACCTTAAGCGATGATAAAGTCAGCGGGCAATTAGGCGGTGACCTGGGTTTCGTGGCCAAGGGACAAATATTGCCAGAATTACAAAGTGTTATCGAAACTGCTGAATTGGGGAGAGTTTATAATGATCTTGTGACTAGCCGGCTTGGTTACCATATCGTTTACCCTATAGAAACTGCAGAAAGAGAAGGTCAGGGAGTTTGGCACATCAAACATATTTTGGTCCAAACTTCGGGTTATGAAGTTTGGTTAAATCAACAACTGGAAGGAATTTCTGTCTGGCGGATAAAATAATTAAGGCGATCGTAGTACAATGGTAGTATGCGGCCTTCCCAAGGCTGAGACGTGGGTTCGATTCCCATCGGTCGCTCCAAAAAAAATTTATGAAAAATTTTCCGAGATTATTTAATTTGATGCAATTAACCAGAGCCCAAGTTCAACAGGGCTACTTGCTTTCTGGCATTCCCAAAGACAAACTTAGCGGGTTGGCCGAGCATCATTATTTAGTAACCTTTATCGGCTGGCAGTTGGCAAATTATTTGAAAAAAACTGGTGCTAAATTAGATATCTAGAAAGTAATGGAATTTTGTCTAATTCATGATATCGGGGAATTGATGGGAGGGGACATTTCTGCTTTGTATGCAATGATGAATAAACGGGCCCGAAAGTTTGCCAAAGCGTTTGAAGAAGAAAATCAAAAATACTTGGCAAAATTTTTCGGTGACGAAGCAAAATATATCAGGAAGATCACGAAAGAAATTCTGGATGCAAAATCTGACGAGGCCTTGGTCGCGAAAATTGCGGATTATGTCGAATGCGCCCACTATAAAGTTTATATGGGTTATTTCACTAAAGCAGACAAAAAGTTTAATCAGGGAAAACTGAACGGCTTTATACGAAAGCTCAAAGATAAAACCGCGAAAAAAATATTGCTAGAATTTTTAGCTGACTGGCTTAAAAAAGTCGATAAAAATAATTACATCCAGATATTAAAAAATGGATAATTTCCGAAATGCAGCTAAGGCATTTATTATCCAAGACGGCAAAGTTTTAATACTTAAACGTTGTGCCGATAATCCTCATAAACCCGGTGCTTGGGATATCCCCGGCGGGCGATTGGAATTGGGGGAGGATCCGTTCGCTGGGTTAACGAGGGAAACCAAAGAAGAGATCGGTTGTGAAATCGAGATCGTCATGCCGATTAGTGTGCATCATTTTGTTCGCGACGACGGTCAGAAAATTACTCTAACGATTTATTGGTGTAAATTTCTGGGTGGTAAAATTAAGCTTTCCGAAGAACACACAGAATATCGGTGGGTGCCCTTAGATGAGGCCCCACTTCAACTCTCCAAATTTTTTCAACCAACCTTTGCCAACCTAAAAAGAATAAATTTGAGCTAATTATATTAATAAAATAGGGATGATAAAAATACATGAATTTAAAATATACACAAATCACCGATCGGAAAGAATTGTATAATTTTATTTATACTGTATTTGTGCTTTTAAGACAGAAACATTTTGTCTTATTTTGAGTTCTTTTAGCAGTTCGAAGAATTCTTGCGGAAGATCAAAGCGGCTGATCAAAACACTTTTTTGAATGTTCATAAAACCATTTTTAAGGAGAAGTCTTCTTAGGAAAGCTCTATATCGAGCCCTTTCTTCTGGGATATCAAAAATGACAATTGTTGAATAACCATCATTTCTTGGGACTCTAGACTTAGAAATTTTATTTATAAGTAATTTTTGTTTACCTTCCAAGGTCAGCTCGAGAATGTAGCGCTTCTTCGTATTTGCTTTAACTAGCCCTTGTTTTTGTAAATTATATATACCGCGATATATTTTTTGGCTGGGATAATCATGCGTAGTTCGATAGATACGTTGGTAATACTCTCCTTTACTTTCTAAAGGTTGGGGGAGTGCCTGGGCCGCATCTTTAATTGCACCCAACAATTCGACCATAAAATGCCCGATAATTTGAACCATTTTCTTTTTACTTGATTTTTTCATAAACGTAAATTACACTTATCTCCATTATACACGAAATGTCCGATCGGACAAAAGCGGTATAAATTGTTTTTGGGTTCATGTTTTGTTATACTTAAACCAAGATATCTACTAATGCTAAGTGCCGAGATAGCTCAACTGGTAGAGCAGCGGTATCGTAAACCGCAGGTTGGAGGTTCGACCCCTCTTCTCGGCTCCAGAGACGTTTGACGTTTTTATTAAGTCAAGACTTGCGAA
Organism: Candidatus Doudnabacteria bacterium RIFCSPHIGHO2_02_FULL_43_13b; assembly: GCA_001777655.1. GTDB lineage: Bacteria > Patescibacteriota > Doudnabacteria > UBA920 > O2-02-FULL-48-8 > 2-01-FULL-44-21. The sequence continues at coordinate 34,689 of MFER01000008.1, read as the reverse complement.
AAGGGGTGGTCTTTACAGTTTTGGTTTTTTCTGTTAAAATTTATGCGCTTCATTATAAAATATGGAACCAGATCCCAACAAAACTGAAGAGCCGAAGCTTGATCGAAGTGCCATTATTAGTTTAAGCTTTGAATTAGGCTATATTATCGCGCTACCATTGGTGATTTTAGGACTTGTGGGTAAGTGGCTGGATGGAAAAATGGGCAACGAATTTCCTTACCTAACTATCGTTGGGATTTTGTTAGCCATCACCACCACGACATTCTGGTTAATTAAAAGATTAAAAAGATACATCAAATGATTTTTGCTATTCCGCCCCTTGTGGCAGAACCAATATTCCAAATCGGGCATTTCCCGGTAACGAACGCATACATCAACTCTTCCCTTGCGGTCGTTTTCTTTTTGGTTGTTGGATTTATACTGCGAAGAAAGACCGCCATGATTCCGCGTGGATTACAAAATTTTGCCGAAGCCGTTTTGGAATTTATGCTCAAATACTTGGATCAAGTGACGAGGAGTCGACAAAAATCTTTAAAGTTTTTACCCATCATTGGAGGGATCTTTCTTTTTATTTTATTTTCCAACTGGGTTGGTTTATTACCCGGGGTTGGATCTATAGGCAGATGGATAGTTCACGAAGGACGTTTAACATTGGTGCCAATTTTACGTTCAGCTAACAGTGATTTGAATTTGACTTTGGCTATGGCGGTTTTTGCCGTTGGTCTCTCTCATGTCTTGGGGGTAGCCACGATTGGATTCTTTCGATACGCAAATAAATTTATCAAACTGGCTGATGTGGTCAGATCGTTCCGGCGAGGAGGTATGAGTATCGTCACATCGCTGATTGAATTTGGCGTGGGATTTTTGGAAATCATTTCTGAAGTTGCCAAATTGATTTCCCTTTCATTTCGGTTATTTGGCAACATTTTTGCCGGGGAAGTTTTGCTGACAGTTATGCTAGGATTGGTTGCTTACGTTATCCCGTTGCCGTTTATGTTTTTGGAAATTGTCGTTGGTTTAATTCAGGCTTTGGTATTTGCGATGTTGACTTTGGTCTATTTAACCATGGCGACGGCTGAAGTTCCGCAAGCAGCACATCACTAAATTAATTAAAATAATTAAAGAAAGAAAGGAGTATTAATTTATGACCCCGGAAATGGTAGAAACTTTTACCAAGGGTATCACCATCGCAATCGGTGGTTTAGGACCGGCGATCGGCGTCGGTTTGATCGGCGCGAAAGCCATGGAATCGATTGGTCGCAACCCAGAATCAGTGGACAAACTGTTTGTCCCCATGCTTTTGGGTATGGCGTTTGCTGAAGCGATCGCGATTTACTCTCTAGTCATTACCTTTATTTTGTAATGGAATCAAATAGCGTCTTAGGCACACTTGGTATTGATTGGAAATTATTTCTAGCGCAGCTAGTGAATTTTGGTATTGTTTTGTTTATTTTTTGGCGATGGGTGGCCAAACCCTTAGGGGCAACTTTGACAAAACGGCAAGAGCGCATCGAGCAGGGGTTGAAAAACGCTGACCAGATGGATACTGATAAGAAAAAATTCGAAGAGTGGAAAATTCAAGAGATGAAAAAAATTCGATCGGAAGCTGATAATATACTGCGGCAAACCAACGATACGGCAAATAAAATCAAACAGGAAACCATCGTTGATGCAAATACTCAAGCTGTGAGGATAATTGCACAAGCGAAAGATGCCATCAATGTGGAAAAAATCCAAATGCTGAAAGAAGCCAAGCAAGAAGTAGCTACTTTGGTGATCGCGGCCTCAGAAAATATTTTACGCAGCAAGCTTGATTCCAAACATGATCATGAGTTAATTTCTGTAAGTATAAAGCATGTTAAATAATCACTTCGAGCAAAGCGACCTGCCCGACTGCCATCAGGCGGGCGGGGAAGTCTCGCAGTTAACGCCGAGATCTCTCACATACGTTCGAGATGGCAAAAGATAATCCAAATGAAGTACTCGCCTAAACAATACGCCCAAGCCCTGATGGACTCGCTGGAGAGTGTGGGCCCGAAGGATCAAGAGAAAGTTTTGGATAACTTCGCGCAAATTCTTGCTGAGAATAACGATTTGAGACTCTTCGAATCGATTGCTGAACAATACCATAAGCTAGAGTTGGCAAAAAAAGGAATTAAACAGTTAGAAGTTATGTCAGCGCATCCAATAAGTCGAGAAAACGAACAACAGATAATCGAAGAGTTAAATAAATTAGTGAAAGGAAAAGTGGAAATAAAGAAAACGACAGACGAAAGTTTAATCGGCGGAGTAATAGTCAGGCTGGATGATCAGGAGATTGACGCTTCAGTAAAAAACCAATTGGAACAATTAAAACAGGATATAATCAATTAATATGTCAGATATCATCACCCAACTTAAGAATCGGATCGAAAACTTCCGCGCCCAGACAAAGATGGAATCTGTGGGTACTGTTTTGCAGATCGGCGACGGCATTGCCAAAGTTACAGGTCTTTTGGAAGCGAAATCCTCTGAGATGTTGGAATTTCCTGGTGGTGTTATCGGGGTGGCGCTAAATTTGGAACAAGATTCAATCGGTGCAGTATTACTAGGCGGTGAAGAAGGAATCAAGGCCGGCGATAAAGTTAAAACTACGGGCAAAATTTTGTCTGTACCAGTTGGCGAAGCATTGGTTGGCCGTGTCGTTAACCCTTTGGGTGAACCTTTGGATAATAAAGGGCCAATCAAGACTGATAAATCTTATCCGGTAGAAAAAATCGCGCCAGGAGTAATTGAACGAAAATCCGTCCATGAGCCGTTGCAAACCGGAATTAAAGCTATTGACGCGATGATTCCGATTGGCCTGGGCCAGCGTGAGTTAATTATTGGGGATCGGCAAACCGGCAAAACCGCGATTGCGATTGATACGATTATCAACCAAAAAGGCAAGGACGTAATTTGTATTTATGTTGCTATCGGACAAAAAGAATCTAAAATTGCCAGAATCGTCGGAGATTTGCAAAAGCACGACGCCATGAAGCACACGATCGTTGTGGTAGCCGGCGCTTCTGACCCAGCAGCTTTGTCTTATATCGCCCCGTTTGCTGGTTGCGCCATGGGTGAATATTTCATGGATAATAAAAAACACGCCTTGGTTGTTTATGATGATTTGTCCAAACATGCTGTCGCGTATCGAGAAATTTCGTTGTTACTTCGTCGCCCGCCTGGTCGGGAGGCATACCCTGGGGATGTTTTTTACCTCCATTCTCGATTATTGGAGCGGGCAGCCAAACTTTCGGACAAAAACGGTGCCGGATCACTTACAGCATTGCCCGTAATTGAAACCCAAGCGGGAGATGTCTCAGCTTACATTCCAACCAATGTGATCTCGATTACTGACGGTCAAATTTATCTAGAGTCAGATTTGTTTTATCAAGGAATCAGGCCGGCTTTAAACGTCGGAATTTCTGTTTCCCGGGTTGGTTCTTCCGCCCAAATCAAAGCCATTAAAAAAGTCGCGGGTCGGTTAAGATTAGATCACGCGCAATATCGTGAATTGGCGGCGTTTGCCCAATTTGCC
>MFER01000008.1:15909-31120 GCA_001777655.1 Candidatus Doudnabacteria bacterium RIFCSPHIGHO2_02_FULL_43_13b | reverse complement strand
AATTACGGAAGTGTTAAAACAAGACCAGTTCGAACCGATGGCTGTCGAACAACAAACGGCGATTTTGTATGCGGTCACCAACGGTTATTTGGATGATATTGAAGTTGAGAAAGTTCGGGATTTCGAATCAGGTTTTCACAAGTTTTTGTCTATCCAAAAGAAGAGTTTACTCAATTCGATCGCAACGGAAAAAGAACTAACTGAAAAAATTGAAACTGAGTTAAAAGCAGCGATAAAGGACTTCAAGAAAGGATACGCCTAATATGCCTAGCAACAGCCGCGACATCAGACGCCGGATTAAATCGGTGAAAAATATTGGCCAGATTACCAAAGCTATGGAGTTGGTTTCCGCTGCCAAAATGCGCAAGGCGCAAGCGGCCGCCACAGCTTCTCGTCCATACGCCAAACTATCCGGAGAATTATTAGTAAATTTGGCCGGAAGAACCGGGGAAGCCAACCACCCGTTAATGAATCGAATGATTGAGAAGCCTGGGATATCTCCAACTAAGATTTTGGCAATTTTAATAACTTCTGACCGAGGGTTGGCAGGAGCATTTAATGCTAACGTTATCAACCAGGCGTTTGGGTTGATAAAAAATGAGGGATCAAAAAGGTTCGATTTTATCACGGTCGGCAAAAAAGGGTCAGGTGTGATCAAGCGTATAAAAAGTCAAATTATCGCGGCCTTTCCAGTGAAAGACAAAACTATAACGATCAATGACGCACGCCCGATCGTCCAGATTGCCAGGGAAGAATTTATCAAGGGCACATATGAAAAGGTATTTATTATATTTTCAGAATTTGTCTCAACTTTGGTTCAGAAGCCAAATATTTTACAATTACTCCCTTTTTCGACCGCAGTTGATGCGAAAGAACAGGAAGAGTTTTTGTTCGAACCATCAGCAGATGATGTGTTGGAAACAGCAATTAACAGAGCGGTGGAGTTTAGGATTTTTCAATCATTAGTGGAAGCGGCGGCCTCGGAACACTCGGCACGCATGGTTGCGATGCGGAATGCCAATGAGGCTGCTGGTGATTTGATTGATGATTTATCATTAAGTTATAACCAAGCCAGGCAAGCGGGAATCACCAGAGAATTATCTGAAATTTCCGCTGCCAAGCTGGCGATGGAGGGATAGGTTTAGATCGCCACGCGGACTTCGTCCGCTCGCAGATGTGAGAGACAGGATGGCAAATTCCTGGGCAAAAAGAAAAGGCGAGTGCGAATCGCCTTGTTACTGGAGGTGCTTTCCTTGTAGACGTTTTCGAACAGCTTCACTGAACTCTAGTGCCTCGGTCCTGGTAACCTCTGGAAGAGGCGATGGGCCAATTCGATCCAAAAGCGAAATCCATTGGTTATTGGGAATTCGTGCGCGGATGTCGACGATGGTGTATTTGCCAGGCTTCTCCTGATTGAGCGTTACGACTGTTGCCAGAAACTGCTCAAAGTCTGGACGAAGTTGACTGGCAAACTCGGCTGACTCTTCTTCGAACAATTGGAACAATTTCATATGGGCAGCCAGCAAACGGTGATGAACCTCTGACGCAGCAGCTTTCAACCACCTCTTCTGCATGATTCTCATCCTCCTTACAGATCAATTAATATTATCAAATTTATGTCTAAAGGGAAAATTACACAAATTATCGGGCCGGTGGTTGATGTGCAGTTCGATAAAGATTTACCAGCGATTAAAAATGCGCTTGAAGTAAACTTTGACAACAAAGTTTTGGTTTTGGAAGTAGCGCAACACATTGGTGGCAATCAAGTTCGCACCATTGCCATGGGTGCCACTGATGGATTGCAGCGCAATTTGGAGGTAGTGGATACTGGTAATCCAATCATAGTTGGAGTGGGCAAAGAAACCTTAGGTAGAATGTTTAATGCTCTAGGGAGCCCGATTGATGGCAAAGAAGTGATTAATCCAGCGAAAAGATATCCGATCCACAGACCTGCTCCGGAATTTGCAAAACAATCAACCAAGGCTGAAATTTTAGAAACAGGGATTAAGGTTATTGACTTAATTGCGCCGATCGTAAAAGGCGGGAAGGTTGGTCTGTTTGGCGGCGCGGGGGTCGGCAAAACCGTCATCATCACTGAGTTGATCCGCAACATCGCCTCAGAACACGGTGGCGTTTCAGTATTTGCAGGAGTCGGTGAACGATCACGGGAAGGCAATGATCTGTATCGAGAAATGCAGGAATCCGGGGTTTTAAATAAAACTTCTTTGGTTTTCGGCCAAATGAATGAGCCGCCAGGAATTCGTGCCAGAGTCGGACTGACCGGTGTGACATTAGCTGAGTATTTCCGCGATGAACAAAAACAAGATGTCTTGTTGTTTATTGACAATATTTTTCGTTTTACGCAAGCCGGATCTGAAGTCTCGACTTTACTTGGTCGGATTCCATCCGCGGTCGGATATCAGCCAACGCTGGCAACCGACATGGGGGCCCTGCAAGAACGAATTACTTCAACAACCGATGGTTCTATCACATCTATGCAAGCGGTATACGTGCCAGCAGATGATCTGACCGATCCAGCTCCAGCTACAACCTTTGCTCATTTGGATTCAACTGTGGTTTTATCCCGTGCGTTAACTGAACTTGGAATCTATCCGGCTGTTGATCCCCTGGATTCGACTTCTACACTGTTGGACCCAAATCTAGTCGGCAAAGAACATTATGAAGTGGCCCGAGGAGTCCAGAAAGTTTTACAAAAGTATAAGGATTTACAAGACATCATCGCCATCTTGGGGATTGAGGAATTGTCGGAAGAGGATAAAATCACTGTGTCGCGCGCGCGCAAAGTTCAGAGATTTTTGTCACAACCGTTTTTCGTGGCAGAAACTTTCACTGGCAGAGCTGGTAAATACGTCTCGCTCAAGGACACAATCCGAAGTTTCAAAGAAATTTTGGATGGCAAACATGACGATAAAGACGAGTCAGTGTTCTATATGCAGGGCAGTATTGATGATTTAAAGAAATAGATCGCCACGGCCGCTTTCGGCGGCCTCGCGAATGCGAAAAGCGCATTTGCGAGGAGCGTAGCGACGAAGCAATCTAACTTATGAAATTTAAAATTGCTACCCCAGAAAGAATAGTTCTCGAAACCGAAGTGGATTCGGTAACCCTACCCACGCAGATGGGCGAGGTTACGATTTTGCCAAACCACGTGCCCTTGGTAGCGAATTTAAAACCAGGGGAGATCAAATATAAAATAGCTGGTAAAGAAAATTTTTTTGCCGTTTCGGCTGGAGTGATAGAAGTAAAAAATGAAAACGAAGTTGTGATACTGGCAGATACGGCGGAGTTTGGTCATGAGATCGATGAAAAAAGAGCGGAAGAAGCGCGAGAATGGGCCAAAAAAATTATGACTGAAGAACATCAAAGCAGCGAAGGATTCGCCAGTGCCGCCGCAGTGTTGGAAAGAAACCTGGCCAGGTTGAAAGTCGCTCGTAAACACCGCTCGCACACGCATCGAAATCTGGAATCAGGAACATTGAACGAATAATAAGTAATTAGAACCCTGCTGATTAATCGGGTTTTTGATATCCCTAAAATGTGCGATCGCACAAAATAGGGATGGTAGTGTATTTCTTTTTTACGCTTCTGTCAATAGTTGCTACAATTCAGTTATGCAGAAACTAAATTGGCAATACAAAACTAGCTTAGAAAAAGTGGGCTTGAAAATAGTGAAACTCTTGCAAAGCCAAGGCTTCGCGGCTTTTTGGGTTGGGGGAGTGGTGCGGGATAAACTACTAGGTTTGCGTTTTACGGTGACGCTGCCTGTGAAGGAGAGCGTATTACGTCAAACGTCAGACGATACGCGCGGCGACAACGTTAAACTTAGTACGAACATTGATATCGCTACTGATGCAACCCCTGATCAAATTGAAAAGATTTTAAACCAGGCCAAGATCAAAGTTAAGCCTATCGGTAAACAGTTTGGTTCGATTTTGGCAATCGTAAATAACTGGCCGATTGAAATAACCACTTTTCGAGCCGAAGGACGGTATTCGGATAAGCGGCACCCAGATCAAGTGACGTATATACGCACATATATACGTGACGCGGAGCGGCGCGACTTCACTATCAATGCGTTATATTTTGATCCTATCAAAAAACAGCTGTTTGATCCGGTTGGAGGGCTGAAAGATTTAAAATTAAAACTGCTAAAATTCGTGGGCGATCCGAAGAAACGCATTGATGAGGATGCTCTACGGATGTTCCGGGCGGTTCGGTTTGCAACTGAGCTGCATTTCAAATTGGAGAAAAACAGTTTTGCCGCGATCAAAACTCGCGCTAAATACATTCAAGGCGTTTCAGGCGAGCGAATCAAAGCCGAATTAGACAAAATTTTGTTTTCAAAAAATCGGGCAGATGGAATTATGCTATTAGACAAGGTCGGCCTTCTGAAGTTTATTATTCCGGAGTTTGAGCCGTTGAAATCGTTTTCCCATCAATCGAAAAATTATCATTTGGAAGGATCACAATTTGAACATACGCTTTTGGTGCTCAAAAAAATCAAAGAAAGTAACTTGGATTTACTTTACGCAATATTGTTTCATGATATTGGTAAGCCGCAAAAAGCCCAGAAGGTTCTGAAGAAAGAGGGATGGGTGATTTCGACCAAAGGACACGCTGATGCGGGAGCAGACATTTTCTTACAGTTTGCCAAGCGTTTAAAGTTTCCTAAGAGCAATCGGGATACGATTGAATGGCTAATCAGAAACCACATGCTGATGTTTGATTATCTTCACATGCGGCCCATAAAACAGATCCGTTTAGCGGAGCATCCGGCATTTGATTTGTTAATGCGTCACTGGCATTATGATGAGGCCGGGACTAAACGATCAAAATACGCTGATGATCATCAACGCAGATATCTGCGATCTAGGGCAATCGGACTACAGCTACTCGACCAGCTAAAACAGAAGCAGAACTTGATAAAAAAATTATCTTCTGGCGAGTTGATCATGAAATATTCAAATCTGAAACCAGGACCGAGCTTGGGTCAGAAAATCGAAGAAGTAAAAGTTCAGATTGTTCTTGGGAAAATAAAAAATGGACAAGAATTAAAGTATTATCTCATGGAGTAAAAAAATTATACACTTTTGACCGATCGGTCAAAAGTGTATCGAGAATATAGAACACATGTAATTGCCAACGAAAAACACCTCTATGATCAAGAGATGTTTTTAGTGGCGGGTCCGAAGGGATTTTCAGGACGAGGCAGGCCGGATGCTTCTTAAGGTCGCATCCGTCAGCGTTCGACTGCGACCTACGGTCTTGTCTCACTTCTGCCTGTTCAAATCCCTCGACCTTAAGTTATAAAGAAACTGCCCCACCTTGCGGTGAGGCATTTTCTTTATGGCGGGTCCGAAGGGATTTGAACCCTCGATCTTCTCCGTGACAGGGAGACGTGTTAACCGGGCTACACCACGGACCCTTGGTGGCTGGGGTGGGGATTGAACCCACGACCTCGGGCTTATGAGTCCCACGCTCTACCAACTGAGCTACCCAGCCGAGTCGTTGGGGTTATTTTTTTGGTTGCGGGGGTGGGACTCGAACCCACAATCTCAAGGTTATGAGCCTTGCGAGATGCCATTTCTCTACCCCGCGATAATCGTTCGGACATTTGTAAAAATTAACGGCGGTCAAAATCTGCTGATTTTGCCGCCTGCTTGCTCGCACCGTCGTGCTGCGCAGGCTAATTTTTCCAAAGTCCTCACTAAAAAAATAGAACAGGTCTCGGACTTTTTTTACCTGCCCGAATGACTGAAGTCATTCAGTCAGGTGGGTGTCACACCAAGCTTCAGATGTCGAAATCCTGTAAGCTCGCTAATTATAATACTACGGGATAGGAAAATCAAGTCTTAAGGTGTTTTTTGTATTGACAAAATTAGATTTTCTATTAAAATTAATTCTGGCTGGGGGTGGTGATGCGATGGGACATTATCAGGGTTATCGGCGATCGACGGGTTGCGCTGGCGCACAACGAGATCACTGATGCGATCGCTCGCATGCATGGTTATGGTTCTATACGCAGAAAGGTTTTTTGTCGCAGAGGGCGACTTGAGTCGCACATCAGTTCGCTTCTGCGTCGAGGGTTGATTGCGAAAACCTCGATTCCGAAGGAAGACCACGCAGCTCAGGCCATGACGCCAGTTGAGGGGTTCATACTGACTGAGACTGGGCAATGGGCTCACGAGAAAGTAGTGGCAGGCAGGACGTCCGAGATTTGGTAAAGGAGGCACGATAGAAACACATTAAGCCGTGGGGCTCGCCCAACGGTTTCTTTTTTTGTTATAATGCCCATATGTCTCAACAGGTTTTACTTATTATCATCGTCATTGTTGGATTTATAGTCTTGGCGTATTTGCAATTTCGCAAAAAAGAAGGGGTGAAGGACGAAAGTGAGGCTTTGAAAGTGATGATGGAGTGGATGAAAGAGATCAGACAATCAACCGATAACAGTAAGCAGTTAACAGAAAAGAATATCCAGGAACTCAATAAAAGTATCAGCGAGCGTCTGGACAATGCCGGGCGTGTGATTGCTAGTTTGACCAAAGAGCTTGGAGCAGTTGGCCAGATTGGTCCGGATTTGCGTCGGCTCTCAGAAACACTGGCAAGTCCTAAAATGCGAGGTAATTTTGGCGAAGAGGTTTTGGAGAATATGCTCAACCAAGTTTTTCCGAAGGAATTTACCACGTTCCAATACCGATTCAAAAACGGCGAAGTCGTGGATGCGACCGTTAAAATCGGTCAACAGCTGCTGCCCATCGACAGTAAATTCAGCATGGAAAATTACCGGCTTTATAAGGAAGCCAAAACCGAAGAATCAATCGAGGAACAGAAAAAATTATTTCTCAAAGATGTCAAAAGACGGATCGACGAGATCCATAAAAAATACATTTTACCCCAGGAAGGGACATATGATTTCGCCTTGATGTTTATTCCGAGCGAGGGTATTTATCTCGAAGTTGCTGATGATTTGCCGACTTGTTCTTATGCCCGGGACAAGAAAGTCGTGATGGTCGGTCCCAATACTTTGTATCTGACTTTGCAGACTTTTTTGGTTTCCCTCCGCGGCCAGCAGATCAACAAAGCAGCACAACAAGTCCTGGCGATGATCAATGGCATTAAGCAGGAATCAGACAAGTTTAATAAAGTTTTGGATACTTTGGCTAATCATGTGAAAAATACGAATAATACCATGTCGACAGCGGTAGATGGATATGCTAAACTCAAGAGTCAAATTGTAAATGCTTCGAATTTGGAGCTGGAGGTAGAAAAAAAGGTCGAAAAATTGCCAGAGGTTGAGGTAGATAAATTGTTTGATAATTAAATTTTAACATATGAAAGCAGAGCAAAGAGTTGGTTTGTTCGTAGATATTCAAAATTTATATTACACGGCGCGAAATGTATATAACTCGCGGGTAAATTTTAATACGGTTTTAAAAGACGCGGTGGGGGAACGACCATTAGTGCGGGCCATCGCTTACGGCATCAAAGCTGATATGCCGGAAGAGGGAAGTTTTTTCGATGCCTTGAGAAAAGCAGGGTTTGAAGTAAAGTTAAAGGAATTACAATCGTTTTATGGCGGCGCGAAAAAGGGCGACTGGGATGTTGGAATCGTGATGGATATTATTAAATTGATTCCCAAACTCGATGTGGTGGTTTTGGCCTCAGGAGACGGCGATTACATCCCTCTTTTGGAATACTTACAGATTCAGGGCGTGCGAGTGGAATTGGTTTCGTTTGGAAAAAGCACCTCATCTAAAATGCGAGAGTTGGTGGATTATTATTTGGATTTGGACACTGATCCGCGGAAATATTTGATGCCGATCCGCAAGAGTCGGAGATAAGCATTGTTGAAATTATCAATTGGTCAAATATCAAATTGAAAATTATACCTGTTCCCGTAGCTTAATGGATAAAGCGTGCCCCTCCGGAGGGTGAGACTGTGCGTTCGACTCGCACCGGGAACACCAAAATCATAGATTTTAAATTCTAAAAATTTGGAGTTTGAGGTTTGTGATTTCGAATAAGGAGGAACGATGAAGGAATTCGAAGCAAGTCGGCCGATCCGACAAAGCGACACGTTGCGGTCAGATCTACGATTACCTGACGAGCGACCGGAACCAGGAACTACCAGGCGAGGGCCACGAGCGGTCTTCGCAAGCGAGACGGCAATTCACGGTGAACAGCTCACGGAGCGCGACTTCGTGGATCGTCCTCCTGCCCGGCAGCCTTGGCGTTCTAGTTGACGGTGGGGGCGTCATTGTGTATAAAGATTCGGAGGATTATTCGTTTCTTTACCGTGGCTGGCGCTCTTGCTTCAGCCTCTTTTTTTGTCCAAAAATGCTATAATCAAGTTATGAATTCTGAGATTTTAAAGGGTTTAAATAACCAACAGGAGCAGGCAATTACTTTTACTGGTGGGCCGCTTTTGATTATCGCCGGTGCTGGTACTGGCAAAACCACAGTTTTGACCAGAAGAATCGTTTGGTTACTTGAGCAGGGCTTGGCTAAGTCGGAAGAAATTTTAGCCCTAACCTTTACTGAGAAAGCGGCGACTGAAATGGCAGAACGGGTTGATCTGTTGATGCCATTGGGTTATGCAGATATCCAGATTTCAACCTTCCATTCATTTGCGCAGAAAATTTTGACTCAACACGCACTCGACATCGGGCTGCCGGGAGATTTTAAAGTTATTACCGATATCCAAGCTTGGATGTTAGTAAAAAAACATCTTTATGATTTTGATTTGGATTATTACAAGCCGATTGGCAACCCGAATCGTTTTATTTATTCATTGCTGAAGCATTTTCACAAAGCTAAAGGAGAGGAAATTACACCCGAAGAATATTTGAAATACGCCGAAGGGCTGAGTCTTAACCAAGATCGCATATGGAAGGTCAAGGGTAAAAAGTCAAAAATAAAAACTTCAGAAAAAGGGAATCAAACGGATAATTCGAGAATCCTAGAAGTGGCGAATGCGTATCATAAATATCAAAAATTGCTTCTGGATCAAGGGTATTTGGATTTTGGAGATTTGATAAATTATACCTTGAAATTGTTTCGCACCAGGCCGAAGATTTTGGAATTTTACCAAAAACAATTCAAGTATGTTTTAGTTGATGAGTTTCAAGACACTGACTGGTCGCAATATGAATTGGTGAAGCTGTTAAGTCAGCCCGATAATAATATTACTGTCGTTGGCGATGATGATCAGTCCATCTATAAATTCCGCGGGGCGTCGGTTTCAAACATTCTAAAATTTAAAGAAGACTATCCCACTGCCCAAGAAATAACTTTAATTGAAAATTACCGATCTACCCAAAATATCCTTGATTTGTCCTACAAATTCATTCAACAAAATAATCCGGAACGATTGGAACCGAAACTTAAAATTTCAAAAAAACTTGTTAGTAATAATAATGATAAGGGAGAAATTGCAGTCATCCATTCTCGCACTGTTTATGACGAGTCGCGCGAGGTCATCGACAAAATTCTCCAGATAAAAAAATTGGAAAATTTAAACTTCAACGACTTTGCGATTTTAGTGCGTGCGAATGATCATGCGGAACCGTTTTTGGCGGAAGCGTCCCGTCGTGGACTGCCGTTTATTTTCGTAGCCAACCGTGGCCTATATAAAAAGCCATATATTTTGGACTTACTTGCGTATTTTCGCCTTTTGGACAACTATCACGAAAGCGAAAATTTATACCGGGTGCTGAAAATTCCTAAATTTAAAATCAGTGAAGAGGAATTAGTATTGCTGTCTCAACTTGCGAAAAAAAAGGCTTGGTCTTTGTACGAATCTCTCACTATCGGTCGACCATTCGTGAAACTTTCAAATCAAACCCAAAGCAAGCTTGATGAATTAGTAAATTTGATTAAAAAACATACCCTAGAAGCAAGCAATCTGCCGATTTCTGAATTGCTGGTCAAAGTTCTTTCGGATTTGGGTTTGCTGAAAGCATTAGCCGAAGATTCCATCTCAAATGTGGAAAATCGGGGTTTGGTAGAAAAACTATATCGTAAATCCCAAAAGTACGAGGAAGAAAATGATGACAAAAGTCTGAAAGGATTTTTAAACCAAATTAACCTTGAGATTGAGGCAGGGGACATGGGTGAACTTTCGGTCAGTCCGGAAGCCGGACCGGAAGCCGTGAAAATCATGACTATTCACGCGGCGAAGGGCTTGGAGTTTGGCTGTGTTTTCGTCGTCAATTTAGTAGATCAGCGATTTCCTACTAGAGAAAGAAAAGATCCTATCGAAATACCAGATGAACTTGTGAAGGAAATTTTGCCGGAAGGGGATGTGCATTTGATGGAAGAGCGCCGACTGTTTTATGTGGCGGCCACCAGAGCCAAGCGATTTTTGTTTTTTACATTCGCTGATGATTATGGTGGCATCACCCACAAAAAACCCTCCCGATTTTTAGTAGAGTTGTCGCTGGCCGAAAAAGTCGACAAGCAATTGCCGGCGGGTGAGGTCTTTTTCACAAAACAGATGCCGTTGATAAATTCAGATTACCAGTATCCAATCCCCGATACTTTTTCATTCTCACAAATCTCGACATTTTTACACTGTCCGCTTGAGTATAAATTGAAATATGTTTATCGCTTGCCGCTACCTGGAGAAGCACAGTTGTCGTTCGGGATCACGATGCATAAAACTTTAGAAAAATACTTACAAGCCATGATTCAGATCAACACCAAAAATCAGCCTGATCTGTTTAGTAAAGTTACGAGTAAGGGAAACAAACTGGAATTACCAAAAAAGGAGTTGTTGCAAAAATTTTACGAAGAATCATGGATCGACGATTGGTTTCCTGATAAGATTAACAAAGAACAGTATCGCAAGAAGGGCTTAAAGCTTTTGGTTAATTTTTATGAGAAATTCTCGAAAGAACCCAAGCTCCCCAAATTTTTAGAAAAAAAGTTTAAATTAAAATTAGGCAACTATAAATTTACAGGCAAAATTGACCGGGGCGACCAAAACCTTGATGGGAGTATTAATATTGTTGATTATAAGACGGGAACCGTGAAAGAAAAATTATCGCCAGTGGACAAAGAGCAACTGATGATTTATCAATGGGCCGCAACTGAAGAGTTTGGCGAAAAAGTTGAAACTTTGACTTATTGGTATTTGGATGGACTGGGAAGCTCCTCAGCCTTTTTGGGAACAAGCGCGGATATTGACGCGCTGAAGAGCAAGCTATTATCAACTATTGAACAGATTATTGCTACGATACAAACTGATAATTTTTTAGAGGCAGATCGCCGGATTTCTCATGAATGTAAATTTCGACATTTTGAGGCAAAGTTGCTATAATTAAAGAGGTTTTTAAACAAAATTGCAGAAAATTAAGCTTTACATCACTCTGTTTGTGATTGGCCTGATTGCTTCCGGTTTGGGATTGATCATCATTGTTTTTTCATTTAGCCCCGAATCGTGGCTCGGACTAATCCTATTTTATCTTTTTTGCAGTTTGTTTGCATTTTCTGCTTTTGTGCTTATAGGAGTTTATGCAAGAAGATTATTTGGACGAAGAGAGTTGGTCCACGATTATTTTTTTGTAGCGCTGCGACAAGGATTTGGTTTAAGCATAATTTTGTTGCTTTCTCTAATCCTTGCGAGTTTGGGGCTATTTAGTTGGGCCAACGCACTATTTCTTTTACTAGCTATGATATTTTTTGAATTTTATTTATCAAGCAGAAATAAAATGTAAAATTAATTAAGCCTGTCTGATGGCAGGCAAGGAGTTTTTATGGAACCTTTTAATAAGCCACCGCAGCCACTGCATCCGAGCCAAGGTGCAATAGATCCAACATTTCAAGTCATGCCGCAACTGCAAAAAAAAGTCGAACCAGCAGGGGTTAAAATGTCAGTCCCGCCGCCGCCCTCGCCGCAATCTTCTAAAAGAATGGTTTACATTATCGCGGCAGTGGTCGTGGTTGTAGTTGTCGCCGGGTTGGCCTATTTTCTACTAGGCAAGTCTAATGAACCTGCACAACAAGAGCAAGTTGTTTCAAAATTACCTAAAGTTTGGCTCAATCAGTACTTTCAACAGGAAATTTGTGAAGATCAATCCAAATGCGGTGATGCTGCTAATCCGGATTCGGATGGTTTGAATAACTACGATGAGTTTAAGGCTGGAACAGTGCCGAATGATCCCGATAGCGATAAGGATGGTCTCGCAGATGGTGACGAAGTTAATATTTACAAAACTGAACCGACCTTAAAATATACTGATCGTCGCGAGATTGTATCTCAAAACGATTGGACAGATGGTTTTCAAATCAAGAATGGCTATGATCCCCTAACTCCGGGCTTACCATTTACTGAAAGTCGAAATCAACAGATCGCTACTGATACGGCAGCGCTTGGTTTGCATGAACCGACGATTACTACACTCAGCCAATGAGATTTTTGCTTGGATGGTTAAAAAAACTTACTGGGAATAAAAATTCCGCCCAAAAATTCCCAGGCATTGTCACGGCTAAAGTTATGAAGGTCGAAAAACATCCAAACGCCGATCGTTTGAGAGTCGTGGAGTTAACAGATGGACAAGGCACAATTTCCCCGGTAGTCTGTGGAGCCTGGAATTTCGAGGCCGGGGCGATCGTCGCCTTAGCCAGGCCTGGTGCTGTCATTCTGCATAATCAGCATGATCCTGCCGGCAAGTCATTTGTTGTTGGAAAGGCTAAGATTCGCGGCATCGAATCGCAAGGGATGATATGTTCCGCTAAGGAACTGGGAATTGGCGATGACGGCTCGGGGATTATGATTCTTAAACCAGATACGAAACTGGGACAAGAGTTTAGCAGAGCAATGCTATGAGTGAAATTATTATTGATACTTCCGAGGAGAAAAAGTTAATAGGAGATTTAGAAAAACGAACAGACGCAGATGCCAAAAGGATGCTGCGAGTATTAAACTTGCCTGATTTGTCTCGAACAGAGGGAAGTCCGTTAAAAGAAATTGTGAATAGAGCCTCGAAGGTAAAAAGTCTGGCCGGATTCGATGTGATTCAAATCCCCGAAATTATTTCTACTGAGGTTTTGTTTGATTTATTTAATATGCCGCCAGGCCACCCAGCGCGTAGTAAATCCGACACCTATTATGTCGATGAAAATCATGTGTTAAGAACTCATGATACTGTTTTTTGGTATTATTATTTAAACCACCCCGAAATTAAGAAGAAAATTGAAAAGAGAGAAACACTTGGCGTGATCTGTTATGGCAAGGTTTACCGTAAAGATGAAATTGATCGGAGCCATATGAACGTCTTTCATCAATTTGGCGCGTTATATATAGCACCAGACGAAAAGCAAACAATCACCCTCGAGGATTTAAAACACGCACTCTCGGATGTGGCTACAAATATTTTTGGTCAGGTTAAATATCGTTTTTACGATCATAATTTCCCCTACACTGACCCAAGTTTTGAAATGGAAGCAGAAATTAATGGTCAATGGGTCGAAATGGTAGGCTCTGGCATGGCCAGAAAAAGCGTGCTGGCTAATTTTGGACTGACAGGTTATCACGGTTGGGCTTTCGGTTTCGGTCTTGAAAGATTAGCAATGGCTTCCATGGATCTGCCGGATATCCGATTGCTTTGGTCCCAAGATTCGCGCGTTATAAAGCAACTCAAACTTGGTCAAAAATTTGTGGAGGTTAGCAAATATCCGCCAATTACACGGGACATTTCTTTTATCGTCGATCAATCTTTTATCCCGAATGATTACTTCGATCTTATCCGAGACATTGGCGGCGACTTGGTGGAAGAAGTTTCTTTGCTGGATAAATACGAAAACCCTGAAAAATTTGGACCGGATCGGACAAGTTATACCTATCGAATAATCTATCGAAGCCCTGATAAAACGCTAAAGATTGAAGAGGTTGACCCTTTGCAAAACAAGCTCTACTACGAAACAAAAAAACAGTACCAAGCCGAGCTTAGATAAAGGCTAATTTTAGCCAAATAATTATCCCCAGAAATCCTTTCAAAATCCCTTAATTTTTGCTATAATATAGGTAAGATTAAACCATTGCGAGGAGCCGTTTTTTTGAGAGGATTTATCTTGGCGGCGACGAAACAATCTAATAAAAAGATCGCCACGCGACTGCCGAGGTTAATACTGATATTAATAGCAGTCGCTCGCGATGGACATTGACTTTTATGCCTAAAAAAGATCAAGAAATCGAAAAGAAACCGATCCAAGAAAAAAGCTATACTGCTGAGCAAATCACAGTGCTTGAGGGTCTTGAACCTGTCCGCAAGCGCCCCGGGATGTATATTGGCAACACGGCGAAAGAAGGTTTTCATCATTTGCTGAAAGAAGTTGTAGATAATGCCATTGACGAAGCAATGGCTGGGCATGCTAAAAAAATCCTGATTACGATTCATAAAGACAATTCCGCCTCAGTCCAAGACGACGGCCGGGGGATTCCGGTGGACATCCACAAGCAGACGAAAAAATCTGCCTTAGAAACAGTCCTGACCGTGTTGCACGCGGGCGGTAAATTCGGGGGTGATGCCTCCGGCTATAAAGTTTCCGGCGGTTTGCACGGTGTCGGGGCGGCCGTGGTTAATGCGCTGTCTGAATATTTGATTGCCGAGGTGCGCCGTGATGGCAAGGTTTTTATCCAAGAATACAAGCGCGGCAAAGCAGTAGGGAAAGTTAAGCTGGTTGGGAAGGTGCCGCCGAAAGACGAATGGCAGAGAGGGACGAAAATTACTTATAAGCCCGACCCGGAAGTTTTTACGGTCCGCGACTTCGACATTGATTTCGTGTTAGATCATTACCGCCAGCAAGCTTATTTAACTCGCGGCGCCCATCTGATTATTTTTGATGAACGCACGGGTTTTTCTTATCAATATTATTTCGAGGGCGGTCTGGTTTCTTATATTCAACATATGAACCGGAACAAGGTGGTGAAAACCCAGCCCATGTACGTGAGCAAAACCGTACAGAACGTGATGGTGGAAGCGGCCGTGCAATATACGGATGAATTTTCCGAAACCGTGCTGACATTCGCCAACAACATTTATACGGCGGAGGGCGGCATGCATTTAACCGGTTTTCGCTCGGCGCTCACCAGGTCGTTGAATAATTACGGAATTAAGAACAATTATTTTAAAGATACGGATAAAGTCACGGGCGAGGATATGCGGGAGGGCTTAACGGCTATCGT
>MFER01000008.1:0-15867 GCA_001777655.1 Candidatus Doudnabacteria bacterium RIFCSPHIGHO2_02_FULL_43_13b | reverse complement strand
AGAAAAAGTGTTGTTGGCGAACAAAGCCCGCTTGGCCGCGCGCGCCGCGCGCGACGCTGTCATTCGCAAAGGCGTGCTGGAAGGATTAGCTCTGCCTGGGAAACTCGCGGACTGCTCTGAGTCCGACCCGGCTTTGTCTGAATTATACATCGTGGAGGGAGATTCAGCTGGCGGCTCGGCCAAACAAGGCCGCGACCGAAGGTTTCAAGCGATCTTGCCGCTGCGAGGAAAGATTTTGAACGTCGAACGGGCACGTCTAGATAAGATGCTGGGGAATCAAGAAATCAAAAATTTGATTATTGCGCTGGGCGCGGGCGTGGGAGATCAATTTAACGTTGAGAATTTACGATATCACCGGATTATTATTATGACTGATGCGGATGTGGATGGTGCCCATATAAGGACGTTATTACTAACTTTATTTTATCGATATTTCCCTGACATAATTGTCAAAGGATATTTGTATATCGCACAACCTCCTTTATTTCGAGTCCAAAGTGGGAAAAATGCCGAGTATGCTTTTTCAGAAAAACAGCGCAATGAGCTGATTGAAAAATTCCTAAAAGAAGCGAAGGATAAAAAAGCCGCGAAGACCGCTAAAGAGTCGGCTCAAGAAATAATTCAAGCTGCTCCGGAACAAAGCGGTGAAATTAATATCAAGGGTATCAATATTCAGCGCTACAAAGGTTTGGGAGAAATGAATCCCCGACAACTTTGGGAAACGACGATGGACCCTATAAATCGGGTAATGTTGCGCGTGAATGTTGACGACGCTGAACGGGCTAATAAGATTTTTGAAACACTCATGGGGGATGAAGTAGCTTCTCGAAAGAGCTTTATTCAAACCCACGCCAAAACCGTTAAGAATCTAGATATTTAAATTATTTTGAATTTAGTATAGAATATACTTACTAGGCTTTTTCGAATGGAGGAAACCATGGATCTTAAGAAGCCCTTACCGGTGCAGACCGTTTCTGTCAGGTTTGTGAACGGTGTGCCGCGTTTTTCGACATCGCTGCCGCCGGGAATAATCGTGACAGTCATCGACACCGGCAACGTTTTGCGTGGCCGTGTGCATTCGGATCAAGGAGCCAGACCTGATGCCGTGTTTGGCTTCGAAGGGCTGACTTTCGGCAGCACTATGATCTCTTGGTCGGACTTGGATGCCGCGCTCAAGGAGGCCGGTTTCCCAACGATCGAGATGACAGCATGTTTTTCTGAGGTGCAGAAGGAGGACTGATGCCGCCAATTCCATCGCAACACCCGTCACTTCCCCCGCAACATTTACTGAGGGACCTCTCCCAACTCCCGCAGACGATCTGCCTGCGTGTCGAACGCTGGCTCGGCGGGACAGTTGGCTTCGTGCCGATCAGTAACCATGATCACGAAGTGATCCTTCCTGACGGCGTTTCGGTCAAATTGATCTGGCGTGGCATCGAGTACGATGCTATGTACTGTGAAGACCCCAGTGCCTGGGACGAGATCCTGCGACGCGGGTTGATCGTATATCGACTCCGGAGGTTCGTGCCACTGCTCGAGGTGACTGGGGACAACCTTCTGACCTTGAACCGACCACCGGTCGCTTTCGGCGACTAGCCATTCTAGTCGCTCTTTTTTTATTACTGACAAAAATTAGATATAAAAAAAACGAAGCGGTGATTGTTCACTGCTTCGATGTCGAGATGTAGCGCGGTCATTTGACGCGCTTTTTTAGTTCAGCCACGGCGGCTTCTAGCTCTTTGATTTGCTGTTCGAGCATCGTGATTCTCTCGTTTTGGGCTGCGGCGGCTGCCGCATCGAGCTTGTACTGCTTATCCAAGTAGATGATCATGTAGCTGAGGACGCGCTTAGCTGGCGCAATATCTCCCACAATCGGGTACCAATTCTTGCGATTGCTATTCGCGGTTGCAATCGATCGACTGCGCGCCGTTGCAGGTAGCTGGGCATGTCGTAAAACCCAACCGATCTTGGCGACGATCTCCGGCCAGCCATCGGTCTCGATGCGAGCCTTCACGTCCTTTGCGCTGACGAGTGTGGCCGGGTCGTTGAGTAGTGCGACGACGTCCGGCCTGATCCTTGGTTCTTGCGGAATCGCTTGGCCAAGCATCGCGGCCCCGCCAAGCAGAATCAGAGTGATTATTGCCAATCCGAGCTTCTTCATGCCATCCTCCTTGGAGACAGGTTGCGCATATCATAGCATCTTAGGATGGATTTGCAATGATTTATAAAATCGCCTATAATATTGAATATAAGGCCCACGGGCCTTTTAAAAACGAACTTTTTTGAATTTAAAAAAGTGATGTCCCGAACTTGATTCGGGAACCAAACATTTATGGTAAATCCTTGGCAATTTTTAAAAGAAGCCAAATCTGAACTCACAAAAGTCGTTTGGCCTTCCCGGAAAGAGACAATTCGAGTCACAATCGCGGTGATTGTAATATCTTTGGCCGTCGCGGTTTTTTTGGGCGCGATTGATTTTGGTTTAACAAACCTGGTGGAATTTATCGCGAATAATCAATGATCTATGGCTAGACAGCAAGTAACGGGTGAAAAACACTGGTACGTTTTACACACATATTCCGGATATGAGGATAGCGTTGCGTTTAATCTAAAACAGCGTATTGAATCCATGGGCATGGAAGACAAAATTTTCAGTGTCCTGGTGCCCAAAGAAAAGAAAATTAAGATTAAGGACGGCAAACGGGTAACCGTGGAAGAAAAAATTTTTCCCGGATACGTCATAGTCGAAATGATCGTCACTGACGATTCCTGGTATGTTGTTCGCAACACCCCGAACGTTACTGGTTTTGTCGGCTCAGGCACAATCCCAACCCCGATTGGTGATACAGAAATCACCTCCTTGCAGAAACGAATGGGAGTGGAAGAACCGAAGTTTAAAATTGACGTTAAAGCCAATGATTTGGTGCGCATCATGGATGGACCGTTTAAGGATTACGAAGGAAAAATTTCAGAAGTTGATGATGAGAAGGGCAAAATTAAAGTCTTGGTTTCTATTTTTGGTCGCGAAACCCCGATTGAACTAGATTTTTTGCAAATTAAAAAGCTGTAAAATACCCCTCGACTACGCTCGAGGTAAATTTTCCAAGGAAAATTTATGGCGAAGAAGGTAAAAACAATTGTTAAGATAGTTCTGCAGGCAGGGAAAGCAACTCCCTCCCAGCAAACTGGGACAGCTTTGGGCCCGCACGGTCTTAACATTGGTCAATTTTTGAAAGAGTTTAATGAAAGAACCGCCAACATGGGCGATGTGGTTGTGCCAGCCGAGATTACTATTTTCGAAGATCGATCTTATACTTTTGTTCTCAAAACGCCGCCGGCCTCTGTTTTGATTAGGAAAGCCGCGGGGATTGAAAAAGGTTCCGGAGACCCTTTGAAAAATAAAGTTGGGAGCATTAGCAAGGCGCAACTGCGGGCCATCGCCGAGCAGAAAATGCCTGATTTGAATGCCAGTACCCTCGAAGCCGCTGAAAGAATCGTCGCTGGCACCGCCCGCTCCATGGGAGTAGAAATTAAGCAGTAATTAGTATGGGAAAAAGATTCACTGCAGCACAAAAGGAAATAGATATCACAAAAAACTATTCACCTGAAGAGGCGGTGGTTCTGGCGAAGAAAACTGCCACCACTAAATTTGTGGGTAGTATTGAAGTGCATGTCAGGTTGGGAATCGACCCGAAACAGACTAGTCAAACAGTTCGTACAACTGTTACCTTGCCTCACGGAAGCGGAAAAAAGATGAAAATTGCTGTTTTTAAAGGTGCAGAGGGAGAACAGCTCATTAAGAAGATCAAAGAAACCGGGCAAGTTGATTTTGATATTGCAATTGCCGAACCTGCGATGATGCCGAAACTTGCGGTGATTGCAAAGATTTTGGGCCCCAAGGGGTTAATGCCGAATCCGAAATCCGGCACTGTAACTTCTGATGTGCCAAAAGCCGTCCAGGAATTCGAAAGCGGCAAAACAGAATTTAAAAATGATGAGTCCGGCAATATTCACATGATTTTGGGCAAGACGAATTTTTCTGACGGCCAGATTTTAGCTAATTTTAAGACCTTTCTTGACGCCCTCAACGCAGTAAAGATGGGTGGCCTTAAAAAAGAATTTATTATGAACGTGTCAATTAATGCCACGATGGGTCCTGGAATCAAGGTAAAAATTTAAACTTTAAAAGTAAAAACATGATCTTATCCGACCGTGACATCAAAAAATATCTCAAAAATGGCAAGATTAAAGTTGAACCATTGTTTCCAGAAAGCATTCAACCTGCTTCTATTGATTTACATTTGGGCAAGCATTTTTTGGTTTTTCGAAATGATGAGCACACCTCGATTGATGTGAAAAAACCGATAGATTCTATGATGGAAGAGGTTGTGATTTCTGATAAAAAACCGTTTGTGCTCCATCCCGGCGAATTTGCCTTAGGAATCACATACGAAACCGTTGGTGTCTCCAAAGATATGGTTGGCAGGTTGGAAGGTAAAAGTTCGCTTGGACGGATTGGGCTTATTATTCACGCCACCGCTGGTTATCTCGATCCTGGTAATAAACTTAAGATGACTCTCGAGCTTCATAACATCGCGAATCTACCCATAGTTTTATATTACAAAATGCCCATAGCCCAGATGTCTTTTACTCCGCTATCGTCGGAGGCCGATACGGCATACGGCAGTAAGAAGCTGAATAGCAAATATTTCGGCGCTACAAAGCCACAAGCTTCACAGTATTACAAAAATTTTCTTAAAAATAACAGTTGGATTGATTTCAAATAGTGAAAGTAAAAATCAAAAAATTAGACCCTAGCGTAGAATTGCCGAAGTATCAAACTACGGAATCGGCGTGCTTTGATTTGGCCTCGAATGAGGACGCGATCATCCAGCCGAAAGAAATCAAGTTGTTGGGAACCGGTTTGGTTATTGAGGCACCACATGAGCATTTTCTGCTGATTGCACCAAGAAGCAGTCTGCCGCTGAAAAAGGGATTAAGTATACCGCAAAGCATCGGCATCGTCGATCGGGACTATTCGGGACCAGAGGATGAGATTAAACTGCAGGTTTATAATTTTACTGAAAAACCAGTAGGAGTAAAAAAGGGCGAACGATTGGCGCAAGGTTTATTTTTGAAGCGAGACCAGGTTGAATGGGATGAAGTTAGAGAAATTCGGATGACTTCTCGCGGCGGATTCGGCTCAACCGGAGGCCACCATGTCTAAAAAAGGTAAGTTTATAGTCATCGACGGATCCGACGGGTCCGGCAAAGCGACCCAAACCAAACTTTTGGTCAATCGTTTAAAAAAAATGCGGAAGAGGGTGCATATGGAGGACTTTCCCCAATATGGAAACAAATCGGCTGGTTCGGTGGAAGATTATCTCAATGGCCTTTATGGCACAGCCGAAGAATTAGGACCCTACATCCCTTCGATTTTTTATGCCTCTGATCGGTTCGCTGCTAAAAAGCGAATTCAAAAACATTTGGACGATGGTTATGTGGTTGTCTCTAATCGCTATGTCACTGCCAGTATGGCTCATCAGGGTGGTAAAATTCGCGATAAGCAAAAACGATATAAATTTTTTAAATGGTTGCATGATTTAGAATACAAATTTTTTAAGATTCCCAAACCAAACTTGCATTTGATTTTGCATATACCAGCAAAAATTTCACAAAGGCTAATTGCTCAGAAAGGCCCCCGCTACTATATCGGGGACAAGAAGCGCGATATCCACGAGAATGATCTTAAGCATCTGATCGACGCGGAAAATACTTATTTGGAAATTTCCAAAAAGTTTAATTATACAAAAATCGAATGTCTGGAAAAGGGGATATTACTTTCACCAGAAGAGATCCATGAATTAGTTTGGAAAAAGATTAAGCATTTAATATAGATGTTTATCCAGCACCACTTCAGTGCTGAAAAATAAGATTATGAATGATAATAATCAAAATATAAAATTTTCTGGAAGTGGTGCTGGATTTACCGAAGAAGAAAAACAGATTCTCAACAAGTATGTTACCTCAACCGAAGATAATGTTTTTGCGATTAAAAATTTACCCGGGATTGTGGGAGCGGCCTACGCCCGTTATTCGCGGGCCAAAGGTGGTTTTCGCGAAACTTTGCTGAAAGAATTCATTAAAGAAGGGCATGTTGACCCCAAACACGCGGATGAATTGATCGCGCGTGTACTGGTCGCGTATGGTGATGATAGTGTAGGGGAGTTAGAAGGAACTCATGTGTCGTTTGAAAAGATCTCAATGCTTGCCACGAAAGAAATTGAAGACCGTCGAATCGGCGGCTCTCCAATCGAGCAATCCACTCGCTACGTGTTTTACGACCAGAAGGTTGAACACGGCAATTGGTTGTATTACCGCGGTGAGGACGTAAAAAATTCGACTTTTGGCAAGGACTATTTAAAGACCATGGATTTTATTTTTGAAACATATGCTTCATTGGTTGAGCCGATGAAAGCGTATTTTGAGAAATTAAAATCTATCGAGATGGCAGAATATGATATTAATGGGGATGGAGTGAAAGAAAAATGGTCAGATTTACAGGACGAAGCATTACAGAAAGCTTTTAAAACCACCTACAATTTTGATCTCCGATCGAAAGCTTGTGATACATTGCGGTGTCTTTTGCCGCTTTCGACTCTTACTAATGTCGGGATGTTTGGTAACGGACGCTTTTTCCAAACCTTGATTTCTCACCTAATTACTACGGATATTCCAGAAGTTCAGGACATAGGCATTAAAACTCTTAAGGCAACAAGTGAAGTTATCCCGCAATATGTCAAACGAGGAAAACGAAATGAATATGTTGTTGCCAATCGGAATAATATGTTTGCCTTAGTTCGAAAATTGTTCGGGGAATCTAAAGCAAAAAAAGTAAAAAATTTACCCCAAGTTGAACTGCTTAAAGCCCCGAGTAAGTTTGATATTCAAATTTTAGCCAGCATGTTGTTTCCGTTCGCGAATAAATCAATCAAAGATTTGAGGACTTTTATTAAGAAGACGCCGGAAGATATTCGGCAAGAAATTGCTCGAACTTATTTAGGTGAGCGAAAAACCAGGCGTGATCGTCCGGGTCGCGCTTTGGAAGAGGGATATCCTTATACTTTTGAAATGGTGACGAATTGGGGTGTCTATAAAGATTTGATGCGTCATCGTATGAATACTCAGCAAAGACAACTGTTTACGACTGAACTTGGTTTTGATATGCCGGAAGAACTTAAGCTTGCTGGATTCGAAGAGCAGGCCAAACAGTGCGTTTCAAAATCGCGCAAATTATTCAAACTAATCGCGGCAGAAAATCCTTTGCTTGCACAATACGCTGTCTTACACGGAAACTTCGTGCGCTGGACCATGGGGTTAAACGATCGCGCCGCGATGCATCTAATCGAGCTTCGCACAACACCGCAAGGACACCCCCAATATAGAAAAGTCGGACAAATGATGCACCAAGAAATCGCGAAAGTTTCGAAATGGCGAGCGGAAGCGATGAAATTTGTGGATTATAATGATTACTATTGGTCGCGCGCCGATAGCGAAGCCAAACAGCGCGTGAAAGAGGCGGAACTGGATAAAAAATATGATAAACAATAAAATATGACGGAAAACGAAGATGCAATTGAGAAACGAGAAGCGGCGTTTCTTCATGAGGTCCAGGAGACAGGGCGTCAATATGGGCCGGAAGGAGCACGGACGTTTTTCCAAAACCTATATACAAAATTTTCGGGTCGCCGGCACCAAAGCTTCGCGCGAACGAATGTCAGCTCGGTTAGCACCCCAAATAAAGCTCGGACGGAAATGAGAAATGCTCAATCAGACAAAGACTTCGAGGCCGTGTTAGATCAAGCGGCAGAACAACAAGGTGTGAGCGAGGAACTTCTTAATTTAATGGATGAGCTTTACGAGATAATTAAGAAACAAAATCGAGCTAACCGGGATGGCGGTTTCAAGGAACAACATGATCTGCAAGAAGCTCGAACGGCCGTACTTGATAGATTATATGCTGGCCCACTTGCCCTAATATATTCCCGGCTACGCGCGCTAGGTTATAATCATTATGATATAACCGGAATCACTGACGGCGAGCTCGAAAAGGAATTAGCCAAACTAAAACGGAAATAACATGGAAGAATTACTCCGAAAAATTAAAACCGTAAAAGATCAGCTCCGCGATCTGAAGGAGCATCTTTGACCTGCCTCAAAAAAAACAACAAATTCTAGAACTGGAAGATGCCATGGCTGACCCGAAGTTTTGGTCAGACCAGAGTGTGGCGAAGGCCAAGGCAAAAAAACTGTCAGACCAAAAATCCCAGGTCGAGGGCTGGTTTAAATTTGAATCGGATTTGCACGATTTAGAGGGCTTGGTCGTCATGGCTGTGTCAGAGGAAGATAAGGCCCTAGAGAACGATTTAAAGGCCAAATTTAAGGTTCTAGAGGCTTTATTCGAGCAGTTTCGTGTCATGACCTTCCTTTCTGGAAGATACGATGATCATGACGCTATCATGTCGATTCATGCCGGCGCTGGAGGGGTGGACGCTCAAGACTGGGCGGAAATGCTGCTTCGCATGTATTTGCGATTTTGCGAGACAAAAAAATTCAAAGTTTCGATCATTGATGAAAGCCGCGGGGGTGAAGCTGGGGTCAAAAGTGTTGTTTTCAGTATTGACGGTTCTTACGCATACGGCTATTTGAAAGGGGAAGCGGGTGTGCATCGGTTGGTTAGACTTTCTGCTTTCAATCCTGCGCACACCAGAGAAACTTCTTTCGCGTTAGTAGAGGTATTGCCCGCATTGGAAGAAACGGAATATAAGTTGAATCTTGACCAGGTAGAGATTGAGGCTAAAACTTCCAGGGGACATGGCGGGCAGTCAGTGAATACGACTTATTCCGCGATTCGAGTAACTCATAAACCGTCAGGCATTACCGTGACTATCCAAAACGAACGTAGTCAGTCGCAAAACAAAGAGCAAGCTCTAAAAATTCTAACCAGTAAAATAGCGACCTTGGAAGAAGAAAAACAGCGTCAGGAAAAACTGAAACTTCGGGGAGAGTTTCATAGCGCGGAGTGGGGTAACCAGATTCGTTCTTACGTACTACACCCCTATAAGCTCGTCAAAGATCATCGGACCAACTATGAAACTTCCGACGCCGCTTCTGTTCTAGAGGGCAATTTGGACGAATTAATAAAGAAATATTTGGAAATGAATCGATCATTCGATCAGTAATAAAATTCTGTTATAATAGAACCAAATGATTAGATTCGATAAAGTCACAAAAACCTATAATCAGATCGTTGCGGTTAAAGACGTAACTTTAGATATACACAAAGGTGAGTTTATTTCATTGGTTGGTCAATCTGGCGCCGGGAAATCAACCCTGATTTCCTTAATAATCGGGGAAGAACGCCCGGATTCGGGACGAATCCTGATCGATGACATCGATGTGTCGCACATCAAGCGTTCAAGCATTCCCTTTCTGCGACGGAAAATTGGCGTTGTTTTTCAGGATATTAAGCTTTTGCCCAAAAGAACGGTTTTTGAAAATATCTCGTTTGCTATGGAGGTCTCTGGCGATGATAACAAAACTATAAAAAAAGAAGTGCCAAAAATTTTGGAATTAGTCAGTCTTTCTGAGCGCAGCGGGGCGTTTCCCCATGAGTTGTCAGGGGGAGAAAAACAGCGGATCGCAATCGCCAGAGCCATGGCCCATAAACCGGTGTTGCTGTTGGCTGATGAACCAACCGGAAATTTGGATTCAATCAATGCCTGGGATATTATCCAGCTACTCTTAAAGATTAACAAGGTCGGTACTACGGTGATTTTAGCCACTCACGCTAAAGATTTAGTGAACAGCATCAAAAAACGCGTAGTGACAATTGAGAAAGGTCAAATCATTTACGATCAAGAAAAAGGAAAATACGTCTTATGAGTTTAGTTACGACAAAGCGGCTTTTAAAATCAGGCATTATCGATTTTTTCCGAAATATTTGGATTTCCATCGCCGCCACCTCCATGGTGACGATTACCCTGTTAATTATTTCAACCATGATTATTTTGTATACCTTAACCGCCTTGGCAATCCAGAATTCGACTGATAAAGTTGGTGTGGTTACGGCCTATTTTACCGATCAAACAACCCAGAACGAAATTGACAGTGTTAAAGCTGAGATTGAAGCGATTGGCGGAGTCCGAGCCGTTGAGTATACTTCCAAAGAAGAAGCCAAGCGAAGGTTTGAAGAACGACATCAAAACGAGCCGGTAATTTTGGAAACCTTAAACGAATTTAGCGATGCGGAAAATCCGATTCCGGCATCATTGGCTATTAAGGCTGATAACCTAACTGATTACGCTGCTATTTACGAGCGATTGAATACAGATCGATTCGCTCCATATTTTCAAACAATCCGGGACAATCAAAAGGTTATCGATAAGCTTTATCAAATTATTCAATTCATTACCCGGTTTGGTGTTCTACTTGCTGGTATTTTTATTGTGGTGACGATCATGGTGACTTTTAACACTATCCGACTAACGATCTACAACCGTAGAGAAGAAGTTGAGATCATGCGGCTGGTCGGCGCGACCAATTGGTACATCCGATGGCCGTTTTTGATTGAAGGAATTATGTACGCGATTTTTGCCACAATTACAGCCTCGCTTATTGTTTTCGGGTTACTGACCATACTGTCCAGCCGGATCCAAGAATTTTTATCCATCAGCGCACTGGGTACGAATCTTATCCAAACCTTGTTTTGGCAAATACTGGTTGTCAATTTGGTGGCAAGTGTATTTTTGGGCGTGGTTGCCAGCACGATTGCTATCAGAAGATATTTAAGAATCTGACATGAATCCCGTTAGAAATATGACATTGCTAAATATCAGTGGATTCATATCCAAAGGGACGATTATAAATATATTTGTTTACTAACTAATCATTATTTCTAAACGGGATGAAAATTTTATTGACAAAGGACGTAAACGGTTTAGGGCGAAACGGGGATGTTCGAGAAGTCAGTGACGGCTATGCTCGAAATTATTT
Organism: Candidatus Doudnabacteria bacterium RIFCSPHIGHO2_02_FULL_43_13b; assembly: GCA_001777655.1. Classification (GTDB taxonomy): domain Bacteria; phylum Patescibacteriota; class Doudnabacteria; order UBA920; family O2-02-FULL-48-8; genus 2-01-FULL-44-21. The sequence goes on along the minus strand of MFER01000008.1, from coordinate 4,812 downwards.
GATCCCCCAACACTTAGCCTTGCCCGCAACCACTTCGCTGTTACAAAAAATGCAGAAAGAAACAGCAGAATACCAAGCCAGATTAAAAAAGGAACAAGAATACCAAAAACAGCTGGGTGCAAGGTTGCACCAGAGGACTATCACGATTAAAGCTAAAGCGGACAAGCAGCATTTGTTTGCATCCATCAAGCCCGAGCAAATTTCCCAGGCGATTGAAGATCAGCTAAAGGTGAAAATTGAACCCTCGGCATTAGTAGTAAAAGAGCCGATTAAAAGTTTAGGTCTCCATGAACTGAAAATTCGATTTGCATCAGACACCGTAAGTTTGGTAAAATTAAAAATAGAGGCAAAATGAGCGCAAAATTTAAACGAACGACTAAATATATATTTGTTTCCGGGGGCGTCATTTCGGGCCTCGGAAAAGGCATTACAGCGGCATCTACGGCCGCTATTTTACGTAGTAAAGGGTACACGATTTCCCCGGTTAAGGTGGATATGTATTTAAATTTGGACGCAGGAACCATCAGACCCCAGGAACACGGCGAGGTGTTTGTGACTGACGATGGAGTCGAGACTGATCAGGACCTTGGACATTATGAACGATTTTTAGATACTAATTTAAGTCGGGTGAATTATATTACCACCGGTCAAGTTTATTCCCAAGTACTAAAGCGCGAGCGGGCATTCGCATATGACGGCGAGGACGTCGAAGCTATCCCACATATCACTGACGAGATCATTCGGCGTTTTAAAAAGGCCGGTCGTGGTTCGGATATTGTCATTATTGAATTAGGCGGCACGGTCGGAGAGTATCAAAATGCGATTTTTTTCGAAGCCTCTCGAATCATGAAATTGCGGACACCGTCGGACGTCCTGCAGGTTCATGTGGCTTATTTACCAATCCCTGGCAATATCGGGGAAATGAAATCGAAGCCCGTCCAACAATCAGTCAGGCTGCTCAACTCGATGGGTATCGAACCTGATTTTATCGTGGCGAGAGCCGAACATTATGTCGATGATCGGCGCAAAGAACGAATTGCCTTGTTTTGTAATGTTAAGAAAGAAGACGTGATTTCTAATCCTGATGTCGCCTCGATTTATGAAGTCCCACTTATTTTGCAACAACAAAAATTGGGAGAAAAGATTTTGTCCAAGTTTGGCTTACCTCCAGGGAAAAAGGATCTGGCGCCTTGGAAAAAACTGATCAGGACAATGAAAAATTCTCGGAAAGAAGTTCATATCGGCATTGTCGGTAAATACTTTGCCACCGGTAACTATCATTTGTCCGATGTATATGTTTCGATTATCGAGGCCTTAAAGGCTGCGGCATGGCACAATAAAGTTAAACCGATGCTTCACTGGATTGATTCAGAAAATATCGAAAAAAAAGGCACTGAACTTTTAAAAGGTATGAATGGAATTGTTATTACTCCTGGATTCGGCAAGAGGGGAGTAGAGGGCATGATTTCCGCAATTACTTACGCCAGAACCAAAAAAGTTCCTTATCTGGGATTATGTTTCGGTATGCAGATGGCGACGATTGAGTTTGCCCGCAATGTTTTAAAGCTAAAAGAAGCCAATACCACCGAGGTTGATAATGATACTAAATACCCGGTAATCAATGTTATGCCTGATCAGGAAAGGAAGCTTTTAAAAAAAGAATATGGCGGTTCGATGCGACTGGGTGCTTGGCCCTGCGTGCTAAAGCCTGGCAGTCGTGCAGAAAAAGCTTACGGCAGTCGCAAGATTTTAGAGCGTCACCGTCACCGATACGAATTTAATAATAAATTCCGAAAACAATTTGAAGCTGCTGGATTTATTTTTTCCGGCACCTCACCGGATGGTCGTTTAATAGAAATTATAGAATTGAAGGATCACCCGTTTTTTGTGGGTGTCCAGTTTCATCCAGAATTCAAATCTAGGCCCCTAAACCCCGGCCCACTATTTAAAGATTTTATCAAAGCGAGCAACAAAAAATAGAGAGTAATAAAGCCACTCCGAAAGCCTGCCTGCCGGTAGGCAGAGGGCGGTTTTTTTGATTAGTGATATTATTCAAATTTGTCCGATCGGTCAAAAGTGAATAATATGAATCTATTGTCAAAACGGATTATAATGCAATTAATATTTTAAGACGACATGAGATATGTCGACGTGGTTTTATTTTTCATTCAGAGATTCCAGTTCTTCGATCTAAAAAAAGCGGCTACCTCGCCGCTTTGGGTTTATTCATCAATTTAGAAATTCCATACCCGATCATCCACCCAATCAGACCTAGAATAATCGGGATATAAATATGCTGCCAGTCAAAGTAGAGTTCAAACAAAGCTGCTGGAATTAACAGTATCCCCATCCACCAGTATTTATTTTGGTCTCCGAAGGCGGTAAAAAATAATGAAGTAAATAATACAAATACATATATAAAAACTACTATAAAAGCTGAAAATGCTTCATAGGCTTCAAAAAAACCATCCGGAACATCATTAAAAACAAAGCTATAAATTGACTGAAACCAAAAATAAGATATAAGAAATGTAAAAAATACAATAATTGCTAATATACTGATATTTTTTAAAAATTTCATATTAATTATTTATTAACCAATTTATATCCTCTAAAAGAAGAAAATAAGCCTGGTCGTTAATATTTCTATTTCTTTGATTTTCTAAATCTCTTATTATGGCTCTGGCTAAAACTTTATCGATCCTATTTTCTATTCTTTCAATTCGCTTGACGATTTTTGGTTTATCCAGAAATTGCTCCTCCAAAAAATCTATTCTCTTCTCAAGCCGGATGGCATTTTTTAATTTTCGAATTAAATCTTCTTTTACCGCCTTTTTAGTAATCCAACCTAAACTATAGGCCCTTTCAACATCCAAAATAGTACTATCGGGGCTGGCGATTACTCGAAACTCAACTTCCTGATGTGCTGTGTTATTCAAAAAATCTACTGCTTCGGCTGTAAAAATATGATTTCCAAGGGGTTGGAAAAATAGATCTATACTAGAGTTATTGCCTGCACTAATATTATCAAGATTTAAACTTGTTGAAAATACACCCGATTCTTTGTCGGAAAACACTACATCAATGGGCAAGGTTTCTGAACGCAGATAATCCTTAAGCTGTGGAGAATTGATCAATATATGCGGCGCAATAAAATCTTCCGGCGCTACCTCTATTTCTCCTGCCGATAGAGTAATACTGATGTTTTGGATTTGACCCGGTGTTGTCTGGGCTGTAAACTCATTTTCGATAATAGACTCATCTGAAATTAAACCAGTGGCTATGGTATAACTCCCCCCATTGTTCGTGCCTTGAGTGATGGCTTTATACTCGCCTTCAAGGGGATTAAAAATCGTGATATATTCATCATCCGTCTCAAACCCTGAATAAAAGGCGTTTGGTATTTCGTCAAACTCCTCGTTATTATTAAAATTTTTACCGATTTTTTTTCCATCCGGCCCTATTACCTGCATATCTGCCGGAGAAAGCATTTTAAAAATTAGTAATTCAAATCCGAATCCTGTAAATTCGTCAAAAACTTGTGTAGGTGTGACACCTGTCAACACTTTAAATATCAGCCCGGCTCCTTTTGCTGGGATCTGGTTGTGACTGTAAGCTAGTTCGAACTGGGCTGATTGAATTGTGGTTGAACTTTCTTCAGGAACTGTTCCATCGCCAGGACCGAAAATAAGTCCTCTGTCGCCGATATTTTCAAAAAAACCTTCGGGATATCCATGTTGCCACAGGAACAAATCAGAAGAATTTACTACCCTAAAATCATTTATAGTGCTGGTTGGGTTAACCAGGCCTGTAATATTTGTTAAAACTACATTCGAATTGTATAAATTCTGGAGACTAGCTTGTAAATTTAGCAAAAAGTCGTTTATCGGATGGCCGCTCGGAAATGGTTTATATGTACCGGTTGCTTTGTCTATTAAATAAGGATAGATAGGTAATAACTCCTTCACACTACTGATTGGACTGTTCCTGATATAATCAAATACATCATTGTATCCCAGTTTTTTGGCTTCTCTGGAAAAAATAAAATTAACCAACGAACCATTAGCATCAGAGCTTATTTTTCCGCCTTCCCAAGTTAAATATGCCTTAGGCGATCCTTCATGCGGAGTACCAAGAAAAATCAGCTGCTTAACATCATTTTCATAATAATTCGATTGGATATATTGCCTCGCCACTAAACCTCCCATAGAATGGGCAATTAGATCTACCCTCGCGCAGTCACAAATGTCTTGAACATCATTAATCTTGTTTTTTAATTCGAAGGCTGTCAGAACATTTGACTGATACCAGTTATAAGGAAAGGTAAACAATGTCACATCTTCCACATATCCATTAGCCTCTAGGGTATCGATCAAATTATCATAAGTGTGTAATATTGGGTCTATGATCCACTCTCCATTTTTCTGGGCCGATCCTAATATGCCCGGAATAATAATTACTGGCCTTTGTATCCCGACTTCATCGAAAATTACCGCCTCGCTCAGCCACGGTTCAAAGTCCACTTCATTCGAAACTTCATTACCCAGTCCACCTGGATTGAAAGTTACATTGTAGGGGCCAGTTGGATCTCCCCACCAGTTATCTTGGGCATTGAGGGTGTTTCGACTTAAAACTCCATAGAGACTATTCCCAGTAATGTTGTTGTTACTAATCCGGCTATTGTCTTGATAATCAAAGGAGATACCCACCCAATTGCCATTAATCTCGTTGTTTTCGATGGTGGAGGCAGAGAATGGACGGTTAATGGAGATACCATAACCGGTGTTGTTCTCAAAGTGGTTGTTGCTGATG
>MFER01000007.1 GCA_001777655.1 Candidatus Doudnabacteria bacterium RIFCSPHIGHO2_02_FULL_43_13b | reverse complement strand
TTCGGTAAGCATCCCTCCAACCTCGGTGGCGGCATGGGCAGGGTTGGGTAGAATCAAAAAAGCGCTGAAAAACAGCGCTCCGAACAATCCTGCTTTGACGTCTCGATTCTGCATAAAGGTGCACCCAATATATCAATGCTTAGGGTTGGGTGTCAAGCCATCGCAATCACGGAATTGCTCATTTTATGGTCTTGATGCAAATGAGTGACCAACGCACCTAGGGTAATTAGGAAAATTATTCCGGCAATCAACCATCCGATGAATGGAATGACTGACACAATCAGCAGTGCGATTGCGCCTAGGACTAGATCTCTTTTTAAGTTAGGTTGGGCATCTTTTTTATACCATGAGTATACTAAATTTCCGGCATAGAATATGGTAAAAATCGATGCTAGAATCAAGGTTAGCACATACATTAAAAATACTATTAGACCAAGGTAAAAACCAACCACTGTGATAAGGAGTAAAATCGCAGCGATGGGGGAGGCTACTAAAACCAAAAATCCAATGCCGAGGTTTTTCCAAACATTTAGGTGTGAATTACTAACGACGGATTCTATCTTACGAGGAAATAAATATAAAAGCACAAAACCGGCGACTAGCAGAGCGATTAGTTTGATCAACATTGCGATTGCAAACAAAGACTTGGCCGCTGCGGCATCACTACGCAGTTTTATATATTCGATCGTGCCGATTTTTGCTCCCTCTCTGACGACGGCAGGGGTTGGACCGGTATATGTAATTTTACCAACCACCTCGCTTGTCGGACCAAAAATTAAGTCTTGATCGGCCCGAACTTTCAAATCCCCGTTGATTTTTCCATTAATTGTGATACTGCCTCCAGATATCGAAGCTTTTCCCTTGACTTCAGAATCCAAAATAAAATTTCCTGAAGCGATCACCAAATCGCCACCGACAGAAGCCTTTTGGGCAACTGAAATGTTTCCGCCAGCCAGTAAAAGATCGGAGCCTATAGGGCTATTAACTGAAATGTTTCCGCCAGCCGCACGTAAATCGTCACCAACAGTCCCATTTAAGTTCAGGTTAATACCGGCGACGTTAAGATCCTTTTCAACGTTTCCGTTAATAGTAACCATATCACCGGCTGCGAATAGATCGCCCAGTGTATTACCGTTTAAGTTAACTGTTACACCTCCGATGTAGAGATTTTTGTGCGTCTCAGAAGCGGGTATGCTGATATTTTGGTCGGATTTTTCACGCGCAAACTGAAACTCGGCGGCATATACGGTGGGAGCTAGGATTAGCAGTAATATAACAAGACTTAGGTTTTTTTTCATATGCGGTCTATTTTTCCGAAATTATGTGTACAAATTTTCTCAAATGTAAATTTCCATCGAAACCCTTAACTTTCTTTTTGGAGAATTTGACTGTGCCTGTCGCTACTGCGTAAAGAGAATCATCGCCAGCTCGTCTGACGTTTTTACCAGGGTGCCATTTGGTCCCGCGCTGGCGCACGATAATGTTACCAGTTTGAGCCAATTGGCCACCAAACAGTTTAATACCGAGTCGTTTTGATTGTGAGTCGCGGCCTAGGGCTGTCGAGCCGCCCGCCTTTTTATGGGCCATATAGAAGAAAATTCAAAGTTCAAAAATCAAAATTCAAATGATTTGTGCTTTGGACTTTGGATTTTGTGCTTTCTCTTCGGATTCTGTCTCCGACACGTTCGTGCCTTCTATTACAGTTTCCTGCTTACTTGCTTTGTATTGAAAGATAAATATTTCTCTGGCAACCACTTGATCCCTGCGATCATAAATGATTGATTTTCGATCAGTAACTTTTAAAAATTTATATTTTTTAGTTAGATCAATCGGTAAAGGATCTAAGATAGTATAGCCATTTTTAGTCGCAAAGTCAAGATTGGGCATAAAATCGTAACCTATGCCGGTCTTATATGCCGGCAGGCAAATGACAACTTTGCTTTTGGGTGAGAGGAATTTTTGAAACTCCAAAAAGACTTGCTCGTACAGTTTGGCGAGTTGTTTGAAGTTTTTTTGGGCTTCAATTTTTTTAGGGAGCTTAGTATAAATCGGGCCCAAAGTTCCTTCAGTGACGATCGCCGCAACTTTGTAGTTTGGGATCATGAGAGAAATCTCGCCAGCGTGCGATTTGAATAATTTGTATCGGTTAGGGGGAACACTGTAGCGATTACGAAACCATTCCAAATTTTTTTCGCTGTTTTCTACGGCTTTTTGCTCAATATCAGAACCGATGGCGCGATAACCCATGAGAATCGCTTCTTGCAGAATCGTGCCGCTGCCGCAGAAGGGATCTAGGATGTAATCCAATGGTTTAAGTTGCACGGCGAGGTTAATCATGTTTTGAGCAACCTTGGGAGGTATCATGCCGTTGATTTCATCGCGGGCCGGTCGTTGATAATCCCGACGGCCGTAATCTTCATAATTTTGAACACATAAAGTTTTACCGACGAATAGTCGTTGAGTTCCACTGATTACGACAATCTCTGCTCCTTTTTGTAACAGTTGATTTTCATTGACCTGGACCGATGACAATGCTTGGTCTGGAAACTGGGGGATCACAGCTCTTACGCTCAATTCTTGATCCTGTAATATTTTTTTGATGAAAAAGGCAATCCTCTGCGATTCTTCTCGAAATCTGATGGTTGGATCCAGCGAATAAATCGAAACGCCAAATTGTTTCTTGCCAGAGTAGTCTGAAAGGTAATCTTTGGTTTTTTTGAAACTAAAATAATTAGTTAGAACTTGTGATGGGTATTCTTTGCCCTTCTTTTGAAAAGTATCAAAAAGTCGTATAATCTTAATGATTCCTCCAAGTCTTGCTTGAAGGGCTTGGGCGTTTAAGGTTTGCTCTGTCTTTATCACGACAACTTCAGGGGAACAGGCCATGATTTGCCAACTTATTTGCATATTATCAAAAACGTGCAGAAGTTCAGCTAAAGCTAAGGTATAAACCCTCCCTAAGATAAATGCGTAAAGCATAACTATGAATTATAAAGAATTTCTTAAAATCCACCAGATGAAACTAGTTCACCTTTTAGGTTATGTGATGGTGGCAATAATCGGAATTGGACTGGGTCGTATGATTGTGACGGCCCCGGAAGCGCCAGAAATAAAAGTTGAAGAGGCTTTCAACGTTCCTTCTAATTATAGCCAAAACATCCTTGGAATTCAATCGGAAAGCAAGCCTGCGGTTTGTCAGGGCCAAATTAAAGGTTCAAGTAGCTTTATTTACCATCTACCAGGCGGTGCGTTTTATGATCGTACGACGAATCCGGTTCGATGTTTTGATACTGAAGCGGATGCAATTGCCGCCGGCTTTAGAAAATCATCCAAATGAGAATTTATCTTGATTACGCTGCCACCACTCCTCTGGATCAGCGCGTTGCCGATGCAATGCGCGATTTTGAATTAAAATACTTTGGTAACCCAAGCTCGCAGCATCGGGAAGGTCAACAAGCTCGGGCAGAAATTGATTTCGCCAGAGCCAAAGTAGCGAAATTTTTATTCTGCAAACCGCAAGAAATTATTTTTACCTCCGGTGCAACCGAAGCAAATAACTTGGCAATCCAAGGCGTGATCAATTCTCACATCAAAAATTATAAAATTAAACCGCACGTAATTACTACCAAACTCGAACATCAATCCGTGTATAATACAATTCAAGAATTGCAAAGTAGGGGAGTGATTGAGGCGACTTTTGTTTCCCCCTCCTCGAACGGTTTGATCCAGGCAGATGATATTATCGGAGCGATTAAAGATAATACCGTTTTGGTCAGTTGTATTTTTGTGTCCAACGAAGTTGGATCAATTTTGCCGGTTAGAGAAATCGGGCAAGCACTTTTGAGACTACAACCTACAACCTATAACCTAAAACCTATTTTTCACGTTGATGCTGTCCAAGCTGCCAAATTTTATAACTGCAATGTCGAAAAACTAAACTGCGATCTATTAACGCTCTCTGCGCACAAGTTGTATGGGCCAAAAGGTATCGGAGCTCTGTTTGTGAAAAAAGGCCTTAAAATCGCAAATTTAACGCTTGGTGGCTCCCAGGAATATGGACTACGGCCGGGGACCCAAAATACCTCTGGTATAATCGGAATGGCAAAAGCAATCGAACTTTTGGGAAGTTTAGATGATCGATCAGAAGCTGCTCAAAATATTACCAAGCTTCGTGACCAACTAATTTCTTCTGTAAAAAACGGGATACTCAATGGTCCGACAGGGGAGGCGCGAACTTGCGATAACACGAGTTTTACATTTTTTGGACTTGATCAAGACACATTAATAACAGCACTTGATTTAGAAGGAATCGCAGCTTCTACCGGTTCAGCTTGCGTTTCGGGCTCATCAAAACCATCTCATGTTTTGGAAGCCTTAGGAAGAACCACGGGTCAGACGGCGGCGACAGTCCGATTGAGCCTTGGGAAGCTTACAACGATGGCTGAAATTTTACGTGCAGTTAAGACGTTAAATAATATAGTTAACCGTCTAGAACATGAAAAATAAGGGATTATTTTTTCTCTTTCTGATCATTTTTGCCTTTACGGCGGCTTTGGTATTTAGTTCTAATTTATTTGAGCCGACCTCTACTGCTTATAATCCGAATGTCGAGGAAAAAGTCAAAAGCAGCTACGTTTTGTTGAACGTTCCGTTTACCCCGCAGGCTCCATTGGCGAACTGGGACGATCCCAGACAGCAGGACGGCTGCGAGGAAGCCTCGATTTTGATGGCCTGGTTATGGATTCAAAACAAAAGTATAATCCCGACGGAAGCCGAAGAGACGATTATTAAAATTTCTGAATTTGAGAAAGAGCGATACGGCAATTTCCAGGACACCTCTGCTTCGGACACCGCTAAGGTCATGAAAGATTATTATGGTTACGATAAACTGACAGTTTCAGAAAATGTTTCGGTTGAGGACATAAAAAACAAACTAAGGCAGGGGAGATTGGTTTTGGTTCCTGCAAACGGTCAAAGATTAGACAACCCTAACTATACGGGAGACGGCCCTTCCACTCACATGCTGGTGATTCGAGGATTTGATGATTCAAAGAAAGAATTTATAACCAATGACCCCGGAACCAGGAAAGGAAATCTTTATGCTTATGATTATGACGTCGTTTTAGGAGCTATGGTTAACTACCCAACCGGTCAGCATTTGTCTCAAGAAGGTCGTCCTAACGCCATGATCGTAGTCGAAAAATAATCGGCAAAAAAAAGACCCCGCTGTAACTTAGTTACACGGGGGATTTGCTGTTGGTGGTCATTTCGCTTTCAGCACGGAGTAGATGTGTTGATGGGTTGTCGGCGCCATGCCGCGCGAGGCCACTTCAGCCCGAATTCGCTCAATCGTTTGGTGCGTGGTCAGAGTGGTTCGGTCAATCCCTGCCAGAATCTCTCGCAGGTCGGCCGCAGTTGGTTTTGGCGACAATGCGGTCCGGATCCAGCTGCGATCACCCCGGCCCGGTTGTTCGGTGACGTAACTGCGAAGTCCATCAGGGTTGGTCACCCAAGCTACGCAAACGACTTCCGCTCGCTTCAAAATTGCTTCCAGGCGCTTCCTCGATGCTCGATCGGCGTCAGCGTTGCCATTGGGTATCTTCCAGTGCACGCAAGCCATCGACATGCCGCTGGGTACATCTTTCTCTGATACGATTTGAGCCGACGGCATGAAAGTGACCCCCAAACCTTCAAGTTGGTCGACCGTTTTTGCCGGCAAAGTCCAGTCCAGCGCCAGAATGCGCCCTAAGAGAGAATGGCCTTTGGGGTGATACTTGGTTTTTTGCATTACGCTTCCTCCTCTCGAAATTTATAGACGAATTTTACCAGGCACTATGGGAAAAGGCAAGAGACAATATAGAATTAGTGTTAAACAGTTTCACCAATCTTTTAAATTACTGGTAGGGAAGTGGTAAATAATATCTTTATCAAATTATTTTTTAATTATTTTTATTTAAAACGACTTAATAATATGACTTATTCCTGTCAGAGAAAACAAGGGGAGATAGAAGAAAATAGTGGATTTTGAGAAAGATAGAACGTCGCACAATCATACTTATGCGACATATCTTATTATGTCCAATATTTAATATGTCGCATAAGGTTCGCGACATTGTTACAACATTGCTTGCGTATCCTCTTGTCTTTATGTCGTAAAATGTTGCGTGAAAAAATAAAAATATATTTATTTATAAAATTAAAATGCCGGCTTGCTAACCGGCATTGACCTCTCCCCTATTTATAAGAAGTTTAGGGGATTGTAAGTGGCGCCATAAGGTACTTGATAAGGGCCATAAATATTTGTGTAAGCACCTTCAGAGATACCAAACCCCTCAGCGTCAAAGACAGTAAAGTGCAAATGATAACCGCGTTCGGGGCCATATAACAATCGAGTGGTGTTGCCGGTATTTCCTTCAAAACCGATTAGGTCGCCTTGTTTTACGTTTTGGCCGGTTTTGGCGCGGAAACTACTCATGTGAGCATACAAGGTGATGATCGCTCGACCACTAAATTGACCAATTTCATGTTTGATGGCAATCCAGTTGCCGTAAGCCCCGCTTCCGGTTCCAGTTCCGACTACTACTCCGTCAGCCGCGGCGTAGATCGGAGTTCCGGCCGCTGCCGCTATATCCAAACCATTATGAAAATTATAACCTAAAGCGGTAAACCCAGTATTACCATAACCTTGAGTCAGTGTTCCTTGCATTGGCCACCCCAGTAGTCCGTGAATTGACGGCAATCGTCGGTTCCCTAATTTCGCGTTGATGGCGGCATCCAAATCATAGATTTCTTTTTCCAGCTGGTTTTCCAGTTTTTGCTGCTCCGTAAGCAGCCGCTGGTAGGCACGTTCCTGACCTCGTGTTTGATCCAAGACCTGTTGTTTGGCGACCCTTTGACCTGACAAGCCAGCTTGAGCGATGTCGAGCTGTTCTAAGAGCGTGTCTAGATTGGCTTTTTCCCGTTTCAGATCTGATTGACGCAAGTCCAACTCAACTTTTAACTGTTTAATTTTGGTTAAAGATTCTTGGCTCTCTTGCTGAATCGAAACCACATATTGAACCTGATCCAAAAATTCTTCGAAATTATCATTTTCTAAAGCAATCTCTAATGGCGAACGCTGGTCGAGGTCGTTGATCTCAACAATTAAGCTTTTTAGAATTTGCTTTTGTTTTGCGATATCTTTTTCGGTTTTAACGATTTTTTCCGTCACCTCGGCAATTTCCAAATTGGCGGTGTCAATCTTAGTTTCTGTCGCTTCGATTTGCGCCTCGGTTTCTGCTATTTCCAAATTCAAAATCGCGATTTGATTTTTTAAACTATTGGTTTGAGACTGCAAGTCCTTAATCTCAGAACGATAAGCGGAGATCCTCTTTTCAATCGCTTGTAGTTGTTGCTGCTTTTCTTGTTTTTTAAGAACCAAATCATCAGCATTTTGTCCAAGAACCGTTGGGTTTCCGAAAAATGCGAAAACAACGCCGGCAATTAAGAAGGCGTAAATAGCGATCCTTAAATTGTTATTGAATTTTTGTTTCGACGATGAAAACATTACGTAGATATTTTAACACATCTACGACAAATTGTCCAGAGCTTGTACTGGTCCATATGATAGTATCCACCTGACTGGAGAAA
>MFER01000006.1:29858-80813 GCA_001777655.1 Candidatus Doudnabacteria bacterium RIFCSPHIGHO2_02_FULL_43_13b | reverse complement strand
TATCCTATATAATATTTATTATTCATTGATTTTAGGATATATGTATAATACATTGATTAAAATTTTCAATAAATCGGGACTTCTCCCGCCAACCCAGCGAACGGATTGCATCCGCCGGAATTACCACGGACATTGATCTGGATCGGCCGACTCTAGTGATTTTTCTAATATTATTTTTGCTCATGACCATGCTCAGTAATTAATTATTGAGAAACTTAAAGGTGGGTAGAATTTTTTCAGAAAAAATGTCTTGAGGCGAGTAACCAATAATAAAACTAGTTACATCGTTTTTTACAAATATATATCGGGTTTGAAAAGGCCCACCGCCCTCAGTGTGATATTGATAATCAATTTCCGTAGCATCAGTCCCGACTAGCTGAAAATTTCTATTCGATAGTATCTTGCTTCGGACTGGACTTCCGGCTTCAAATTCAACTCGTGCCAGCAGCTCAGTCACGAGATCGGACACCGGTTGATTTTTCATCAAAATAAACAGGCCGGAGGTGTTAGATTCTGTTGCCCCGATCTTGTGCAGGTTGAGAAAATCTTCTTGGAACTCAAAAGTCCAATCCAGCGGGTATTTCAAACTAAACCCATACTGCTTATTTGTATAAGTTTGCCAACCAGTGGTTGGGTCGCGGTGGATGATGGGGGTGGTATCCACGACTTGTCTCGAAACCCGCCAATTATAAATCGAGCTGGCGATGGCCAGGATCGCCATGATCACAAATATCCAAGCAACAACTTTATATCTCATGTTATTTTAACCAAATTAGGAGGTTGTTCGCCTTTTAATACTGCGATAATATTCTCAGCCGCCACCCGGCTCATATTATCTCGCGCTTCAATCGTGGCAGAAGCAGTATGTGGAGTAATCACGATATTTTCCAATTCAGCCAGGCCCGGTGTGAGTTTGGGCTCAAATTCCCAAACATCAATACCGGCGCCGAAGATGTCGCCTTTTTTCAACGCATCAAGCAAGGCTTGTTCGTCAACGACCGGTCCGCGCGAGGTATTTACAAACACCGCGGTTTTTTTCATCATTTCAAACTGCTTGCTGGAAAACATGTGGCGGGTTTCTGGCAACAGTGGCACGTGGACTGAAATAAAATCCGCGGTTTTTAGTAGCTCATTTAATTCTACTCTTTTTGATCCAATTTCTGAATCGAGCTGGGCATTATCCTTCTGATCCGTATAAAGAACTTTCATGCCAAAACCTTTTGCCGCTCGCGCAGCCAGCGTGGAACCAATCCGGCCCATGCCGACAATCCCCATGGTTTTGCCATGAACATCTTGGCCAAGCAATAAAAACGGCTGCCAACCGGTGTATTTGCCGGCGCGAGAAAAGCGATCAGACTCAACAACTCGCCGAGCGGCTGCCATCATCAGAGCGAACGCATGATCAGCCACGGCATCAGTTAATACATCCGGTGTGTTGGTAACCAAAATATGGCGGGATTCGGCGTCTTTCAAATTCAAATTATCATACCCCACGGCATAGTTAGCAATCACTTTCAGCTGCTTGCCGGCCATATCCATAACCTCCCCATCGATTTTATCTACCAATTGGGAGAGAATCGCGTCTGCAGCGGCAACTTTTTGCATCAACTCCTCGCGCGTCAAAGGACGATCAAATTCGGAAACCGCGACTTCGTGTCCGGCTTGTTTGAGTAGATCTAAACCAACCTGTGGAATTTTTCTGGTGACGAATATTTTCATCATATCTCCTTGGCTTTAAACTTCGGGTGCTTTTTCATATAATTTTCTATTTGCTGTTTGGTTTGTAAACCAGCGTGTGGGCCGATATGCATCGCGACATTCCCGCCATTGATCGTGCCCCAAGTGATTGCTTCCGCCAAGGACTTGCCGTAAAAAATTGCCGCGGTAAAGGCCGTGCCATAAGCATCACCGGCTCCGGTGGCTTCGACGTGCGGACCTTCAAATTGATCCAAATACCAAACTTTACCTGAACCGTTAGAGGCGTAAGATCCGTCGCGCCCATCTGTAATCACCACGGTTTTTGCGCCAAGTTTATGCATGCCGGCAAGCAAGGTTTTGATATTCCGAGAGGTTGTTTTGAGGACCAATTGGGCCTCTTCGCGGTTGAGAAACAAAATTTCCGTGCGCTTATAAATCCCTTTCAGAATATGGGTTCCCATCCGCATTTGGAACGTCCCGGGATTAAATGACAATTTAATCTTTGGGTTGCGATTTAAAAACCGTTCGATTTCTTTATGAAATTTTTCCGTGCCTGCGGCCATAGAAGAAAAATAAATCCATTCTGTATTCAACCGTTGTGGTAATTTGTATTGAAACTTATTATGTTTGATCAAAATCGTCCTCTCACCTTGAAACGACAACACGAAATGAAAATTCGTCTGCGCCCCTTTATTTACATAAATGTATCGGGTATCAATGCCTTCGGATTTCAGTTCATTGATGACCCGTTTGCCCGAATCATCATCTCCGACAGCGGTCACAAACGCGTTTTTCATACCTAAGCGAGCCGAACCCACGGCATTGTTAGTCGAATTGCCAGCCGGCAATAAAGTTAAACTTTCGTAAGGAACTTTATTGGCGTAAGACAGACTCAACACACAATCAGTCCGATCCACATTGCAATGCACCGAAGCTTCGTGCAGCTCAATAAAAGCATCAATGGTGGTGTCTCCAATAGAAACTATGTCATATTTGGCCATAAATCGCTTCGCGACCAAATTTCACTACCCGGTTTTGCTCGCCAGGTAGTAAAATTCGATTATGTTTATTTGATTTACGATATTCCTTTAGCATGAGTTTAAGCATTCGAGCGCCTTGGTTAGTCTTTAAATATTTTTCTCTTCTAAATGCGTCGTTTTTATTCAAATAAGCTTCATAAAAGATTAATTTCCACGGCCGATGTGCTTTTGTTGAGAAAACTTCCCCTTTTTTGTTATGCTTATTTAGACGTTCTTCTACTACGCTATTACGCTATCCGGATAATAACCGACGTATAAGTCTCCATATTGTTGACTTTCCAGTATATATACAAAATGGAACATCTCCCCAAATATCGAATTTTTACTACCTGGTTTGTTTCAAAAATCTTAATTTAGCCCTTTTATTATAATAAAATCGTCAAGATTTGGCAAATTTTTCTTTATAAATCAATTTGTCTTTAAATTCAGCTGCGGTCTCTTCCACCATCCTCTAACCTTAAAATGCCATGGCATAAATAGGTTAAAAAAACTCAAGATCAAAAAAGAATATTAAATTTTTTCAATAAATCTTGTTTCACATCAATTTCTTCTGCTGTAATCATCCTAACGAATGGCCTAACTAAGTATATTTCTTTCAGAAAATCGATTTCATCCTCACAAGGATAAGGATAAGCCCATACGCTTTTCTGTAATTTATAGAAACCCAAATCTTTCAATTTTTTGCTGAAATAGCTGCTGTTCTTTTTAAACTGCTGGGGAATATCAAAAATCACTATCCTAAACTTGCCGTCCCATTTTTTGGGACTAGGGATTCGCAGAGTTTCTAAATTATACAGCAACACTTTTTCCCGACCCCCCTTAGTTATTCTTAGTTCTATTTTATCATCTTTATATTTAACGCTTATCAATTTATTTTTTTCTAATTTTCGTAAGCTTCTCTTCACTTGCTGTTTCGTATATCTTTTATTTTTAAAAAATGGCGCAAAAGCTGCCGGCAATCCCGGCAGAGCTACAGAAACAGTAATTAACCCTACTGCGCCAACTGCAAGTAAAATTCCTTTAATAATTTCACCCCGACGATTACTCATAAAAGATTACCTAAAAATGCCATGGCATAAATAGGTTAAATAAAAACTGATAAAATATTCATTAATTAATATGTTACTTTCGTTTAATTACCTTTCTAACTGCCACCATTATAGCCTGACTGTCCATCCCCCATTTCGCGATCAATTCCACTGGCTCACCGGATTCGCCGAAATGATCGGGCATGCCGACAAATTCCTGAGGCACTGGGAAATTACGCGACAACACTTCGGCCACAGCACCGCCCACGCCGCCGGTGATCTGATGCTCTTCGGCAGAAACCATACAACCGGTTTTTTTGACTGACGCCGAAAGAGTTAGTTCGTCTATCGGTTTGACTGAAACCACATTGATCACTTCGCATTCAATTCCTTCTTTCGAAAGCTCATTGGCCGCTTGCAGGGCGTAATAAACCTGGGGGCCGGCCGCGGCAATCGTTGTATCTTTTCCTTCTCGAAAAACGAAAGCCTTGCCGATTTCAAACGGCGTCTCTTCAATCGTAAACTGGGGAGTTTTTTCCCGGGCGAGTCGTATATAGACCGGTCCATTCATTCTTCCGGCCGCCACGGTTGCTTTTCGAGCTTCGATGGCATCAGAGGGCACCAGTACAGTCATCCGAGGCAATACCCGCGTGATAGCAATATCTTCCATGGCTTGGTGGGTCGCGCCATCCGGGCCAACCGAAATGCCAGCGTGGGAACCAATAATCTTCACGTTGTTCCCTGAATAGCAAACTGAGACTCGAAGCTGATCCCAGTTCCGTCCTGGAGAAAACGTCGCGTAAGAAGTGATAAATGGAATTTTACCTTCGTGGGCCATACCAGCACCTAAGCCAGCCAAGTTTTGTTCGGCAACCCCGACCTCGACATATCGATCCGGATAAGCCTTGGCAAAATCCAAGGACCGGGTGGATTCCACTAAATCACAACAAAGGACAATTACATCCGGATTTTCTTTGCCTAATATCAACAAGCCCTCACCATATCCGTTGCGGATCGGCACTTGTTTGATGTCTTGAGCGAATAAATTGGCGACTAATGGGACTTCCATGGTTTATTGGTGCAAATGTTGATCAAAATCATCCAGCCCGGTGGTGGCAGGAGTAATCGGTTCGCCTTTCAGAATTGCCAATTTTCTAAGCAAGGCGGCTTCCCTCTGGTTAATCTGTTTTTGGATTTCTGGATTCTTGCTCTCAATCAAAGACTGCTCTAACTTAGCTATTTCGTCCGTGATCGCCGCGATCTCGGCCTGTTTATTCGCTTCAGTTTCGTCCATATGTTTATCATCAATCATTAGATAGAGCCGTCTCCTTTATCCTTCAAAATTTTTTCTTGAGTTAGTCGTTCCGCATCTTGGGTAAGCGCGTTATCAATCATCAGCTTCGTGCCTTCTCTAGCTGCATCATCCATCGCTTTTTTCGTTTTTGCTAATTTTACACTTCGATCAACCGCCTC
This sequence comes from Candidatus Doudnabacteria bacterium RIFCSPHIGHO2_02_FULL_43_13b, assembly GCA_001777655.1. Classification (GTDB taxonomy): domain Bacteria; phylum Patescibacteriota; class Doudnabacteria; order UBA920; family O2-02-FULL-48-8; genus 2-01-FULL-44-21. The sequence continues at coordinate 75,574 of MFER01000006.1, read as the reverse complement.
GGCCCGTTGAACAATCTTCGCTCTAGTTATTTCTTCAGCCCCCATAGGTATATGTTCTCTATTCATGTTCGCTCCTAATTCTCCCTCCCAAAGTTCTTAATTCTTTCAAGGCTTCGTGGCCTTGCAGTCCTTTTTTTGGCGATCCGGTGATATCGCCGGAATCTGGCGGAACCCCGTGCCACTCATAACGGTATTCCATAAAATCTACTCCCTTACCCGGGATAGTGTGACAAATAATTACGGTCGGGTTTTCATAAATTGACTTTGCTTTGTTACAGGCATCTATAATTTCACGAATGTTGTGGCCATCAACTTCCAACACGGTCCAATTCATCGCCTCCCATTTCGCCCTGAAGGGTTCCAGCGGCATCACTTCTTCCGTGTAACCGTCAATCTGAATGTTATTGCGGTCAATCAAGGCGGTTAGGTTTCGAAGATTATTTTTTCCGGCAAACATGGCGGCTTCCCAGATTTGGCCTTCTTGTTGTTCGCCATCTGACATCACACAGTACACGCGCCAAGGCTCTTTCTTCATTTTCAACCCCACATAGGCCATACCAGCAGCCTGGGACAATCCTTGACCTAACGGGCCGGATGAATTTTCCGAGCCAGGTAAAACTTCGTTGTGGGGATGGCCATGCAGTCTGGTGCCAAGCTTTCTTAAAGTCGCTAATTCCGCGTGAGGAAAAAATCCGGCATGAGCTAGTGTGGCATACCAAACCGGGCAAATATGGCCGCAGGATAAAACAAATCTGTCCCGATCCCATTTGGTTATATTTTTTGGGTCATAGTTAAGTACGCCAAAATACAAAGCGGTAAAAACATCAGCCATGCCCAAAGGACCTGCCGAATGGCCGGATTTGGCACAAACCAGCATCTTAATAATATCCTCACGGATTTCGTTAGCCTTCTCTTCCAATTGTTTGATGGTGTATTGCATTTTTAGTCTTCTACGTCTAGTTTTAATGACTCAATCGCCATGGCTTCGTCTTCAGACTGTAGGATTGCGGAGCCGGCGACCAAAATATTCGCCCCGGCCTTGGCACATTTCCTGGCAATGCCAACTCTTACGCCACCGTCTACACAAATTATGACACTAGGCGAAAGAGAACGCAATTCACGAATCTTATCGAGGGTTTCTGGAATAAACGTCCGCCCCTGCGCGCCAGGATTGATCCCCATCAACTGGACAACTCCAATGATTGGCAAAAATTTGGCAATTCGCCTCAGCGGCATTTCGGGATTTAAAACTAGCCCGGGTTGCAGGGATAATTTTTCGGCAAAAGCAATTGTTTCCCGTACTTCATCATCAGTATTAAAAGCCTCATAATGAAATAGCACCCATTTGAAACCCGCATCTCGCGCGTCAATAAAATAATTTTGCGGATTAACCGTCATGAAGTGCGCGATCAAAAGAACAGGAGTGGTTCGAAGAAGCTTTAAATCTTTCGGCATGAGAGTTTTGTTTGGCAAGAATATTCCGTCCACAAAATCAATGTGTAATTTCGAAAAATGTTGGGTCAACGCTAACATCTCCGCATACCTCTTGCGGAAATCCTCGATATCGTTGGTTAAAATAGCCGGCGAAATTTCTGTCATTGATTAATATGTTTAAACCCGATTTCTGGAAATGTCAGCGGTGAGTTATCGAAGGAAATAATAAATTCGATAATTTTTGCAACATCGGCTGTATCAAGTCCGTTAGAAGTGTTTTTTTCTACTCCTATTTTTTTAAATATGTCCGTTTTCATCATGCCCGGGTATAGACCAACTACTTTTATGCCATGCTTAGAAAGTTCTGGCTCTAGAGATTTGGTAAAACCTGTAATCGCCCATTTGGAAGCATTATAAATTGAGCGCTCTGCTTTCCCATAAAATCCAGCTTGACTGATAATATTTAGAATCCAGCCCGCTTGCTGTTTTTTCATTTGGGGAATAACGGCTCGGGAATATAAAATGGTCCCTACAGTATTCACTTCAAAAAGCCGCTTTATTTGCACTGAATCATTCGAGTCCAGTTCTCCTTGTATCCATAAACCCGCGTTATTTATCAATACATCAATTCGTCCATATTTCTTTACAACTTCTTTCACCATACTTTCAATTTGATCATTGTTAGTTACATCACAGATAAAATAATCACAGCCGATTTCAGAGGACGTGGCCTTTAGTTTTTCTTCATTCAATGCACAAATCACAACTTGGTTGTCTGAAGCCAATTTGGTAGCAATTGCTTTACCTAACCCCTCACTCCCACCTGTTATTATTATCACTTTTTTCTCAGATATTTTCATATAGTTACATAGAATATTACCAGTTATAGTCTAATACACGGGAGTATCAGAGTGTTAGTTCATGACTTACAGATTTCTCTTTTATTGTTTTCTGGATTTTTTTACTAGCCGCCTTGAAGCCTTCGACAGCCAAATCAAATACAAAGGTTTCTGAGGACAGTTTCTTTCTTCCATGACGTTCCAATTGATTTTGTCTTTTATCTTGCGCTACTTGGCGGGATTTTTCAATTATAATTAATTTATCATGAACCTTCCGGTATCCTCCACCTTTTTCAGACAATATATTATTTACATTAGAAATTGTAGTCGCTGTAACGTTTAGCGATTTCTTTATTTCCTCATAAGTCTGCCCTGCAATTAACCTGCGAGCTATTTCCAATCTTTTTGCAAACATTTTGTATTCTGTATGCGTAAACAAATCTCTAAATAAAAGCCGGATATCTTCCTTGGTGTCCATTAAAGTAAACGCAGACCAGAGGTTATTCACGTAATGGCCGAAGTCTTCGGGGTCAAGTTTTAACTTAGAGAGTTTGGTCATAGTCTAATACACGAGAGTATTATACTTATAAATATTAGAGACTACAAATTGATATCAATTTTTTTTACTTTATCCACTCTCCGATGATATCGTTCGTCTTTGCCAAATGGCGTTGTTAAAAATGCGTGGACGATTTTTTTTGCATTATCCACGGTAATATAATCAGCAGGTAGGCATAAAATATTGGCATCGTCATCATTACGGGCGGCAAAAGCAGTTTTTTCATTCCAGGCCAGCGCAGCGCGGGCGCCTTTAGCTTTATTGGCAACAATCGCTTCCCCCTGACCAGATCGGCAGGCCAAAATGCCGAAAGTTCCTTGCTCATTACCAACCCTTACCGCCACTGGCCACGCATAATCGGGATAATCGTCTTCCGGGGTGTAATTATTGGCTCCCAGGTCGGTAAATTCAATATGCCACTCGCTCAGCCATTCTTTAATCTCTTCCTTCAATTTAAACCCTCCATGATCAGCTCCTATGTAAACTTTCACGATGAAACTCCTTGATTATTTGCCAAAAATTTTCACTGTCCAGACTAGCCGCCCCGACCAAGGCGCCATCGATTTGAGGGAATTTTGCATACTCGTGCACGTTCAGTTTATTCACAGTCCCGCCGTAAAGCACTTTTGCCGTTTTGGCAGCTTTTCCAATCCGGTGTTCCAATAGTGTATATATATGATCAACCATTTCCGCCGCATGCTCGCCGGTCTCCGGTCGAGATTTATTCATAGTTGAAATCGCCCAGGTCGGTTCGTAAACGTAAACGATTTTATGCAAATTTTTATCCTCAACATCTTTCGTGCATGCAGCAAATTGCTTGGTGACTAAACTTTGCATTTGATCCCTATCCGCTCCCTGTTCCCCGCCCAAGCAAAGAATGGGAGTCAGTTTGTGATATAAGGCAAGTTTGACTTTTTCATTCACTATCGAGTCGGTTTCGCCCAAATATAGCCGGCGTTCCGAGTGTCCCAAAATTACGTAACTAACCTTCCAGTGTTTCAATTGGATCGCCGATACTTCCCCGGTCAGGGCGCCTTCTTCAATCCAACTCATATTCTGAGCACCCAATTTTATTACAGCAACGTGGTGGTGGAGGCTGGGAAGAAAAACAAATGGCGGACAAATCACAACCTCTACATGATCCGCGACAAAATGCAGACGGTGTTGCCAGGAAACCATCAGTTTTTTGGCTTCCTCGAGGGTTTGCGGATTCATTTTCCAATTAGCAATGATTAGTCTTTTCATGGAATTCTATAAAAATCCGCCGCGTTTTCCGGCAAAATCGTATTTACATAAACATCAGATCCTAATTCAAACCCACCCCAAACATTTAGTCTGGGCAAAATTTCCAGATGCCAATGATATGCCCTCGGATCATACCGAGTTAACAGAGAATGGGTGGCTGGCATAGTATGAATGTAATAATTATAAGAGACATTATTTAATTTATAATAAATTTTTTGAAGGACCTGCTTTAATACAACAGCTAAAGAACTACGCTCCGCGGCAGTAATGTCAATAAAACTCGCTCGGTGGCTTTTTGCGATAATTCTTACGGCATAGGGAACACGAGAGGCAAACGGACAAAACACTAAAAAATCTTTATGATCAAGAATGATTCGTTCTTTATCTTGTAATTCTTTATAAATCATCTCACAGTAAATACAGGCGCCGTTTTGGTGAAAATAAACATAACTGCCAACGACCTCGTCATGCAAATGTTCCGGAACGAACGGGGTGGCAAAAATTTGCGAGTGAGGATGAACCAGTGTCGCTCCGCCTTCGCGGCCGTGATTTTGGAGCACGTGAACATATTCAACTTCCGGGTGCCCCGAAAGTTCTCGCATCCGGTCTTGATAAACTCTCAAATTTAAATCCATCAAATCATCGGACAAAAAACCCGTCAAAACATTGTGCGGTCTGGTAATCACCACCTCATGATCACCAATTCCTTCCCTAACCTGATAAAAATCCGAACGCTCACGGCCTCCGGTGTGTCCTAAGGCTTCAAATTTATTCGGGATCACCCTGATTTGCCAATCTCTCCTCTTAGGATAAGCTACAATCTCCTGATTATAGTTCTCATTCCCGGGACAAAATACGCAATCTTTTTCAACTTCATGAAATTTTGACGGATCGGTAGATTTCTCAGCATGTTTAAAATCCTCCGGTCTGCCCCCTCGGTTTGGCGCGAACAATACCCAGTGTTTGGATACTATGTCTTGTCGAAATTCACTCAAAGAATATTTGTTTTAATAATTCTGAATTTGGAATGTTATGTCCGAAGCTTGAATATAACCAAAAATAAATTTCTAACGGGGTGAATCGAGGTATTGTTGCAACATTATTTGGGCCGAGAGATTATCCCGAAGTCCTCGTTGCTCTTTTTCCGAGATCCCCTGATTAGCTAAACTTTTGGTTGCGGCGATCGTCGTAAATCGTTCATCTAAAATTTCGATTGGTTGAGCAATTTTTTCTTTCAAATTCTCGATAAACTGTAAGGCCAGTTTACTGCTTTCCGTTTCTTGCCCATTCAATCCTTTCGGCAGCCCGATCACGATTTTGGCAACTTCCAGTTCTTGTATGATTTTTTTTATTTCCTCGTCAGCCGATTGTTTATCGATGAATCGATCAAGCGGGAAGGCGATTTTGCCATCCGGATCAGAAACCGCGGCCCCGACGCGAACCGTTCCCCAGTCAAGCGCCAAGATCCTCATTTACTTTCTCCCAAAGTTACCGTTACCTCTTTTGTCTCACCGCGCGTCAAAACTTTCATTTTAACCACATCAGAAGGGTCATAATCCTTCAAAATCCCAGCTAAACTATGCTCCGAATCCACTCGTATACCGTTTACTTCCAAAATAATATCTCCTTCTCGCAAACCTGCTTTATCCGCGGCTGAACCTATAATTACTGCGGGCTCGGAAGGCTTGCCTCCCCCAATGATCAAGGCACCGTAATCTACTGTTAGTTCGTTTTCTTCTTTTATGGTTTCGTTGACTAAAACATATCTGACTCCTAAGAACGGTTTGACGATCCGGCCGAATTTTTTGAAGCTTTCCCAATCCTTTTTTAAATCATTAACCGGCAGCGCAAAACCAACTAACTGGCCCAGTTGATCAATTGCGGTATTAATTCCAATCACAGTGCCACCGATGTCTAACAATGGACCCCCAGAATTCCCAGGATTTATTGCGGCGTCGGTTTGGATAACTCCTTCTAACAGTTCAGATCCGGAAGCGCTGCCGGAAGCAGTGACTGTCCGACCAATCCCAGACACAACCCCTGTCGTGACCGTGTTACGATATTGGCCCAAAGAGTTCCCGATAGCAATCACTTTTTGTCCGATTTGCAAACTTGATGAATCGCCGAGGGTTAAGGTAGTTAAATTTTCAGCCTGGATTTTGACCAAAGCTAAATCATTCACAGGATCGCGAGACAAAACTTCCGCGTCATATTTTTTTCCATCATTCATCAACACGGTATAGGTGGCATTTTCATCTTCCACCACGTGCTTATTAGTAGCAATCAGTCCATCAGAGGAAATAACAAAACCACTGCCGCCTCCAACTTCTTGAAAATCAGAATCAGGAAAGAATTGATCCAGATTAAATGGCGAAGTTGAAAAACCCGGAATTTTGTTTAGATCTTTCGAAACAATAATCGAAACCACCGCTGGGCTGGCCCGCTTAACTACGTCCACCACGGCTGATTGCTCATTCACTTGGATGGTTTTAATCTCTCCGGAATCTTGCAGCTGCTGATTTGGCGTCGAATTAAAGAATTGGGCGCCAAAAATAGACCCAGCAATCCCAAAAATAAAACTTAACAGCACCACTAGCGCTAATAGCCGAAAATTTAGTTTTTCTTGTTGCTCGGGGAGGTCAGAAGTTAGGATTTTTTCTTCTTTTTTTGTTTCTGCCATATATTTCTTAATATATTATACCATATTCGTCAGTATCTCACAACCATTTTTTGTGACTAACAAAGTATGCTCCATATGCGCGCTCCGACCGCCATCTTGAGTTTTAATAGTCCAACGGTCTTCATTAAAGATAACTTTCCAGCCTTTTTCGTTAATCATTGGCTCGACCGCAATTACCATGCCTTCCACTAATTTGGTTCCGGTTCCAACTTTACCAAAACAAGGAATTTCCGGTTCTTCGTGCACGGCCCAACCCACACCGTGACCAACCAATTCCCGAACCACGACAAACCCGTACTTTTGGGCTGTTGATTCAATAATCGCGCCGATGTCGCCGGTAAACTTGCCGGGTTTAATAATTTTTATAGCCTTATTCAAACATTCTTTGGCCGCCGCAATCAGTTTCAGTGAAGTTTGATCCACTTCTCCAATTGGGATAGTAAGCGCGGCATCTGTATAAAAACCTTGATACAAAACTCCTAAATCAAGGCCAACAATATCCCCACTCTTCAAAATTTTATTTTTAGTCGGGATCCCGTGTACAACCTCGTCGTTGACCGAAACACAAAGGCTAGACGGAAAAGCGGGGTCTCTTTTTCGCGCGCGATAATTTTTAAAAGCTGGGATGCCTCCACACTTTCTGATTTCCTGTTCGGCCAAATAATCTAAATCGTAAGAGGCCGTCCCGGCTTTCGCCTGAGAGGCAACTAAATTTAAAATAGTGACTAGAATCCTGCCACCTTGTCGCAAAAAACTAATTTCTTTTGGATCGTTGATAATCATGAATGGCATTTATAATATCGTGGTGAACAGCCTTTATGCTTTGGTTACCGTTTATGAATTTTATTTTTTTCAAAGTTTGATAAAATTTGACGGTCTTACTTACCTTAGTTTTATAATAAGCTATTCTGCTATTGATTAAGGTTAAACTGGTATCTTCCAACCTCTCGGCTCTGCGCTTCGACCGTTTAATAATTTCTGATTTTGGGATTTTAATATATAAAACGAAAAAATCTCGATTTCGTTGCTTCAAATGTTTAACCAGATATTCTGCTTCGTGCTTTAATCGAGCCGCGCCAACAAAAATTATATTCCTATGCCAACTTAAATTTTTTAAATAATAATTCAGGAAGGGAATAATTAAACTGGTCGGGGCTGGAACCCCGCCGCGGTATTTATAACTTTTTAATTGTCTTAAATAATGCCCCGATCTTGCTAGGCGGACCCTATACTGCTTCGCCAATAAATTAGCTTGGGTGTCTTTACCCGAAGTTGAATCGCCAAGTAATATCAAATCAAAGCCAAGTCTTTTTTTCATCCCGTTTAGAAATAATGATTAGTTAATAAACAAATATATTTATAATCATCCCGTTGGATATAAATCTTCCTGATCTTCAGCAATGTCATATTTCTAACGGGATTCATTGAAGTCCTAGCTTTTCCATTATCTCCTGATGAACCGCCTCGACTGGCTGATCGCCGTTGATGTGAATCATGGCTTGATTGGAACTAAAATAGCTTTTTACAGGAACGGTTTTAGCCATATACTCGTCAAATCTTTTCCCAATCAAGTTTATATCAGTATCATCAACCCGACTTTCAATTTTACTGCGTAGCAGAAGGCGATTTATTAATTTCTGCTTATCCACATCCAGAAAAAGAAGATGGAATCTAGGATCACTGTGATCGTTTAAAAATCGCTTGAACATTTCGATTTGACCCAGGGTTCGCGGGAATCCATCTAGCACCAATCCACTAGCATTAACAATTGCTTTATCAACACCGGCTCGAAAAATTGCTTCAGTTTGTGCGTCCGGCACGATCAGGCCCTTATCAATCATGGCTTTTATTTCTTCGTTCGAAGCTGCAACCTCACGGAAATATCCGCCCATACTAAAATAAGCGTAGCCTAATTTCTCTACCAAAAGTTTACTTTGCGTGCCCTTGCCGCTCCCAGGCGGCCCCAAAATGACAATGATATTTTGTAGTTTCATCCCGTTAGAAGTTGCAATTAGTTAATATTAATAATTTTTATAATTCACCCGATAGAATATAATCCAGAGTTTTAATAAACAACTCAATACTTCTAACGGGATTCATATTATTATTATAGCTTAAACTCTCTAAAATTTAAACGCCTCAAGCGCTTGAGGCGTTAAGTATTACCCCAACGCTACGGTCGGGGTAATTTTTTGCTTCGCAAAAAATTAAAAATCCTCGTAATCCCGCATCACCATTTGGGCTTGAACTTGTTTCATTATTTCTATGACGACCGAGACCACGATCAAAAGCCCGGTACCGCCCAAGGTCAGGGCTTGCGTATGGGTAAATATTTGGACAATATTTGGCAAAACCGCGATCAAGCCCAAAAATAACGCGCCCACCAAGGTAATCCGATTCAAAACTTTGTAGAGAAAATCTGCGGTTTGGCTGCCCGGACGCAGGCCCGGGATAAACCCGCCCTGTTTTTGAATATTGTCAGAAATCTCATCGGGGTTGAATACGATCGCCGTGTAAAAATAGGTAAAAGCCACGACTAACACAAAATACATGATACTGTTGTAGGTTTGGTTTTGGAAAAAATTGTTAATCGCCGTGGCGATATTGGCCACCAGTTCGGTTTTAGCCCCCGAAAAGAAGTTGGCGATCAGCCCCGGAAAAAGTAAAATCGAAATCGCGAAGATGATCGGGATCACTCCGGCTTGATTGACCCGTAATGGCAGATGCGTATTGACGCCGCCATACATTTTGTTTCCTCTGACTCGTTTGGCGTAAGAAACAGGGATATTGCGCTGAGCTTCCGTAATCATCACGACTCCGGAAATCACGATCAGACCCAATATCAAATATGATAATAAAGTGACAAGATTAGTCGGAGAAATACCAGAAGCATCGCTTAAAGAAACATAACCTTGCTGCACGACGGCTGGAATTCTCGCCACTATTCCAGCAAAAATAATCAAAGAAACTCCATTACCAATCTTAAACTCTGAGATCATTTCACCCAGCCAAAGCAAAATCATGGTCCCGGTAGTGATCGATAGTAAGCTCACAAACCACTGAAAGGCCGTAAAATCAGCCACCACACTCAAGCCCCCAGATCGGCTCAACAACACAATTGTGCCATAGGCTTGGATCGCGGTCAGCGGAACCGTCAGAACCCGCATATATTGATTCAGTTTCGCTCGGCCTGCTTCCCCACCTTCTTTTTGTAATTCTGCCAATTTCGGAACGATGATGGTTAACAGCTGAATGATAATCGTCGCGGTAATATACGGGCCAACCCCGAGCATGATGATGGAAAAATTACTCAAACCTCCACCAGAAAAAATATCAAATAGACCAAGCAGCTGGTTACTGTTTAACAATGACCGCAGGTTCGTTAACTCAATCCCTGGAATTGGGATATGCGCCAAAATTCTGGTGGCGACCAAAAGTAACGCCACAATAATAATGCGGTTGCGCAAATCTCGGACTTTCCAAAGTTGAGCAAGTCTTGACATAGATTAGATTATTTTTCCGCCCGCGGCGATAATTTTTTCTTTGGCAGAATTAGAAATCATGACTTTTTCAAAAGTCAAAACCATGTTAATTTTCCCCGCTCCTAAAATTTTAATTGGTTCGGTTGTGGACTTAATTAAACCCTTGGCCAGTAAAATTTTAGGATTTACCGTCTCACCTGTTTTAAATTTTCGATCGAGCCTTTCAAGATTAATCACGATGGACTTTGGTTGTCTGCTTTTAAACCCCCGCTTTTTGGGAATCTGGCGGTGCAAGGGCATCCGGCCGCCTTCAAACCCCAGGGGCATTGACGATCCAGAACGGGCTTTCTGACCTTTAGCCCCTCGGCCTGAAAACGTTCCGTGACCTGATCCTACTCCTCGGCCGACAACTTTCCTTTTTTTGGTCGATCCTTTATATGGTTTTAGTTCATGTAATTTAAGCATACCCAGTATATCAACTTTCCGTGCCAAACGCCCGTTGACGTTTGTACTCTAATAATCTTAATCCCAGGAATCGACGGCCTTGGGTTGTTTTTAAATACTTCTCGCGGCGTTTGGCATCTTTTTCTGTATAACCGATATAACAGTTACCGTCTGTTAAACTTTCAAGCACGTAGGTATAAAAGAACACGCGGAAAGTTGTATTACTGGGCATAGATTTATTTCCTCAAATTGGCAATTGCTTCTTTGGTCCGCAGTTTCATCAAGGCCAAGTAAGTTGCAGTTACATTATTAACCTTATTGGAAGAGCCGAGCATTTTCGATAATACATTTTTTACTCCCACTAAATCAAGTACTGAGCGAATCGCGCCACCGGCGATTATTCCAGTTCCTGGCTGCGCCGGTTTTAAGAATACCACTGACGATTTATATTTTAATTTAACCTCGTGTGGAATGGTATCGTTGAGTAAATTAACGCTGACCATGGTTTTTTTTGCAGCATTGACCGCCTTGTTAACCGCCTCTGAGACGTCAGCTCCTTTACAAAGCCCCATGCCCACCCGACCCTTCTTGTCACCAATAACAACCAACGCCCTAAAACGCATACGTTTGCCACCAGCAACTACACGAGTTACTCGTTTTACTTCGACGACTTTTTGTTCAAAATCTCTTTTGGCGCTCTCTCCGTGGGACCGTCCTCGTCCTGATCTTCTTATCATATAATTAAAACTCCAAACCCGCGACTCGTGCCGCGTCTGCTAATTGTTTAATTCGGCCATGATACTGATAACCGCCCCGGTCAAAAACTACTTTTTTAATGCCAAGCTTCAAGGCTCTTTCAGCCACAAGTTTGCCAACCCCTGCGGCCAGATCTAGTTTCTTAGCCTTAGTCTTAATCTCCTTGCTTGAGGCGGCGGCCAGAGTCTTGCCCGCTTCATCATCTATTAATTGTACATAGATATGATTAAGTGAACGGAAGACGTTTAAACGTGGTTTGTCGTGCTTTCCGATTACTCGAGCCCGGACGCGGCGGTGTCTTAGTTGTCGAAGTGATTGCTTGTTCATCCCTATTTACCTCCGCCAACGGCCTTGACGACCTTGCCTGCTTTTCGGCGAATTACCTCATCTTGATACTTAATTCCTTTCCCTTTATAAGGCTCTGGTGGTCTTTTGGATCTGACCACTGCCGCAAATTGCCCAACAATTTGTTTATCTGATCCGGCAATCGTAATCGTATTTTTATCTACTTTAACTTCTAATCCGACAGGGAGAGGTAATTCAATCGGGTGGGAAAATCCTAAATTTAAAACTAATTTATTGCCACTCATGGCCGCTTTATATCCAACTCCGTTAATTTCCAAAACTTTGGTAAACCCAGTAGTTACGCCACTGATCATGTTTTGAATCAAAGAACGAAACAATCCCCATAGCGCTTTGTCGTTTCGATTTTCTTTGGATCGAACCGCCACAGTCATTTGCGAGTCGTCAGTTACCCCAACACTGATGTGGGGGTGCATAAGCAAGGTTAATTCACCTTTAGGTCCTTTAACCTTCAGGGTTTGTCCTTTGGTTTCCATTGTAACATTGGATGGAATATGAATTGGTTTTTTACCTATTCTAGACATAATAATTATTACCAAATCTGGCAGACAACTTCGCCGCCCACCTTATTTTTGCGCGCTTCTTTGTCCGTCATTAATCCTTTCGAAGTCGAAACAATCGTAGTTCCCATACCACCTAATACTTTGGGAACTTTAAGCCTGGAGGCATAAATTCTCTGACCAGGTTTACTAACCCTTTTAATCTCTGAGATCACGGGCAATCCCTGTGGGTCATATTTAAGCTCTAAAGCCAAATGTTTAAATCCTTCAACGTCTTTGACTTCAACGCTCTTTAACCATCCTTCGCTGACCAGGACTTTCGCCAAACTATCTTTGAATTTAGAATATGGTAAAACCACCTCTGATTTTTTGGCCATCAGGGCGTTCCTTATTCTGGTTAACATGTCAGAAATTGTGTCAGTCATTGTCATAAATTTACCAACTAGATTTTACGATGCCAGGAATCTCGCCGTTGCTTGCTAGTTCTCGAAAACAAATCCGGCAAAGGTTGAAGTCGCGCATATACCCATGTTTACGGCCGCAACGCCAACAACGTCGAACTACGCGGGTAGAGTATTTGGGTTTAGTTCGAGACCGGAAAGATTTAATTGTTTGAGCTTTTGTCGCCATATTGATTTATTCCTTCATAAAGGGAAACCCTAAGGACTTGAGTAGTTCCAAGGCCTTGTGGTCATTATTAGTGTTCGTCTGAATGTTAACTTCTAAACCAAACGTATAATCCATGTGCTCTCTAGTGGTTTCGGGAAAAACGATTTGTTCTCTAAATCCAATATTATAATTGCCATGTCGATCGAACTTCTTCGGATCCAGGCCCCGAAAATCACGAACCCGCGGGATGGAAATTTTTACCAATTTTTCCAAAAAATCATACATCCGGTCTCCTCGCAGTGTAACCATCAAACCCACAACCTGGCCTTCGCGAATTTTAAATCCAGAAACGGATTTTTTTGCCAATGTTTTAACCGGGGCTTGGCCAGTGATCTGTTTTAAATCTTCTATAATCGATTCCAACATTTTAGGATCCTTCAGGGTCTTGCCCACGCCAACATTGACAACAACTTTTTCCACACGCGGCACTGCCAGCGGGTTGGTTAAACCTAGGCTTTTTCGTAAATTATTAATAATTTTTTCTTTATAGACGGTCTTGAGACTCATACCAAAGTAGTGAAAATTTGATTAATGATTATAATAATTATTCATTAACGCAATTACTGCGCCAAAAGTAGAAATTCGACTCATTGCACTGATTTTTCTTGTTTGTCCCGCCTGGAGCGGGACAAACATCAAATTTCTACTACTGGGCATAAAATTAAATCCTTTTGCCACATTTTTTACATTTTCTAAATATCCCATTATCCATAACTTCATGGGCAACTCGTGTTAGTTTACCACAAGACGGACAAATCAACATCAATTTCGCAACTGTCATTGGAGCCGGCAATTCTAAACGCTGGCCTTTTTCGTTTTGTCTGCGGGCTTTAGAAAATCGAACATGAATATTTAAACCTTCCACAACCACTTTGTGTTTTTTGGGAAACACATCCAAAACCTTGCCGCTTTTCCCACGATCTTTACCGGATAGTACTCTGACGTTATCGCCTTTTTTTATATTCAAACGGATCTTCATACTACTTCCTCTGCTAATGAAATAATTTTTGTAAAACCAAGGTCTCGGAGTTCCCGTGGGATTGGTCCAAAAATACGACTACCCCGAGGCTGTGGATCGTCCTTATTCACCAAAACGGCCGCGTTATCATCAAAGCGAATATAGGAACCATCGGCTCTTCTCACTTCTTTTCTCGTCCGAACGATCACTGCATAAACTTTATCCCCTTTTTTGACCTGGCCTTTGGGTGTGGCGATTTTTACCGAAGCGGCCACGATATCTCCTAACCGGGCTACTCGACGGCGATTTTTTCCAGACACACCAAATACAGCCAATTCTCTGGCCCCCGTGTTGTCCGCAACTGTTAATCTGGTTCGAAGTTGAATCATTCGTTTTTAATTTATCACACTTTACTAATTACTTTCCAATGAACGGTCTTACTATAAGGACGGCTCTCTTCAATCATAACTTTGTCGCCCATTTTAAACTCATCAGTATCCGTATGCGCTGGATATTTTTTCGAAACCTTATACCTTTTATGATACTTGGGATGAACCTTAACTGCCTCTACTTTCACAATTACCGTGTGGTTCATCTTACTCGAAATAATCTCTCCGGCTAATTTTCTCCGAATATTATTTGGCATAGGTTTTACTGTTAATAACTGTTAAAATCCTGGCAATATCTTTTTTTACCACTTTAAGTAAATGATTGTTCTTAACTTCCTTGGAGTGAATTTTAAAAGATAAATCCCGAAGCTGCTCGCGTAAACTCGAAAGCTGTCGGCGTAATTCTTTCTCACTTTTAACCCGTAGCTCTTTCATTTTCATATTAAACGCGCTCCTTGGTTATAAACTTTGTCTTAATGGGTAACTTGTGAGACGCAAGTCGCATTGCCTCGGCAGCCTGATCCTGCGTGACTCCATCCATTTCAAATAGCATTCGTCCTTTCTGCACGACCGCCACAAAATGATCAACCGCACCTTTACCAGAACCCATCGGCGACTCATTGCCGTGTGAAGTTATCGGTTTGTCTGGAAAAATTCGAATCCAAATTTTTCCTCCGCGAGCAACATAGCGTGTCATCGCTCGTCTCGCTGCCTCGATCTGGCGTGAGGTCACCCAACTGTTCTCCATTGCCTTCAAACCAAAACTACCAAATGAAATAGCATTCCCGGCCATGGCTTTGCCAGATGACTTCCCGCGATGATGCTTTCGATGTTTAACTTTTTTCGGAATTAACATACCAAAGTAGTGAAAATTTGATTAATGATTATAATAATTATTCATTAACGCAATTACTGCGCCAAAAGTAGAAATTCGACTCATTGCACTGATTTTTCTTGTTTGTCCCGCCCCGGGCGGGACAAACATCAAATTTCTACTACTGGGCATAAAATTAAGCTTTTAACTTTGGCTTCTGACCTTGGAAAATCTCGCCGCGATTAATCCAGACCTTCACTCCAATCGTTCCGTATGTGGTATAAGCAGTAACGCGGGCAAAATCGATGTTGGCTCGGAGAGTATGCAGTGGCAATTTTCCTTTAAATAACCTTTCAGATCGAGCAATTTCAGAACCGCCCAAACGCCCGGCGCACTCAATTTTAACTCCCAAAGCGCCCGACTCCATAACTTGTTCAATTGCCCCTTTCATCGCACGTCTGAATGCAATTCGTTTTTCAATCTGGTCAGCAATGTTTTGCGCTATCACCTGCGATTGTAAATTAATTTCTTTCACCTCTTCAATATTGATTTTCAAATCAAGTTTGCTGACATTTAAGTGTTTAAAAATTTTCTTCTTCAGATCGTCGATGCCGCCGCCACCTTTGCCAATTATCATTCCTGGTTTCGTGGTTTTGACTGTGATCACGATCGTTGTTCCAAATCGTTCAATATCAACTCGAACTAAACCCGCTTTTTTCAGCTGCTTTGACAAAAACTCCCGAATCCTAGTATCTTCTTCGAGCATCCTGGCAAATCCCGTTTTGGCTAGCCATCTGCTTTTCCAGGTATCGGTAATGTTCAATCTTAAACTATTGGCGTTTACTTTCTGTCCCATTTTAACTCCCACTCCTTCTGTTAAATAACCGACGTTTTAAATCCACAAGATTTCGTTTAATTTTTTCAACCGATCTTGGCGCTTGCTTCGGTGCCGTTTTAGCGGTTTGGACTTTCCCCGCTTGCGGTTGTTCAACCGGTTTTTTAATCTCTTCAGCGCTTTCGGTTTTTGGACGAAGTGAAAAAATCGATCGTCTGCGCTTAGCTTTTTGCGTCTTCGCCTCAAGGACTACATTTATATGACTTGTCCGCTTTCGTTCCACAAATGCCCGTCCTTGGGCCCGCGGCGCGTATCTTTTGAAAACTGGGCCTCCATCAATCGTGATTGATTTAATAAACAAATCGTCTTTTCTCAAATTAAAATTATGGACAGCGTTGGCAATCGCGGAGTTTATTACTTTAGTCAATGGCAGCGCCGCCTGTTTGGAAGAAAACCGCAGTTGTTCCAAGGCCTCATCAACGGGTGCTCTCCGCACTATATCAGCGACTAGGCGCAGCTTTCTGGGGGCAACATGAACATACCGCGCGAATGCTTTAACTTCTCTTGTTTGTGCCTTTTCTTGTGCCATACCAAAGTAGTGAAAATTTGATTAATGATTATAATAATTATTCTTTAACGCAATTACTGCGCCAAAAGTAGAAATTCGACTCATTGCTCTGATTTTTCTTGTTTGTCCCGCCCGGGGCGGGACAAACATCAAATTTCTACTACTGGGCATAAATTATTTCTTAGCCTCTGCTGCGGGTTCTGCTTTGGCCGCTTCGAGTGAGCGTTTTTCAGCCTCTTGGGCTGCCAACGCTTCGTCCTTAGCCATTCGGCCACCGTGCCTGATAAATTTCCTGGTTGGTGAAAATTCACCCAGTTTGTGACCCACCATATTTTCCGAAACATTCACTGTGGTAAAAATTTTCCCGTTGTGCACCAAAAAAGTCATGCCAACCATTTCCGGAAAAATCGTGGAATCACGAGACCAAGTTTTTATCTCAACTTTCTGGCCAGGTCGGACTTTCTGGATTTTCTCCAAAAGTTTAGGATCTATAAATGGGCCTTTTTTAAGCGATCGTGACATGCTATTTTCTCCTCTTTACGATAAATTTATTCGAATACTTCTTCTTGTTGCGGGTTTTCACGCCTAAGGCGTGTTTGCCCCAAGGGGTCTTGGGATATTTCAGACCAATCGGATTATGGCCTTCGCCGCCACCGTGCGGGTGATCAATCGGATTCATGGCTTTACCTCGAACACTCGGTCGGATCCCCATATGTCTGGATCTGCCAGCCTTACCGATTCTAACATACATCCAATCTGTATTGGAAACCTGACCGATTGTAGCATAAGCATTTCCAGAAACTTTTCGAATCTCGCCGGAGGGTAATTTTAAGTTACTAAAATCATTCTCTTGAGATTGGACAATTGCGTATGTTCCGGCCGCTCTCGCCATCCGCCCTTGTCCTTGTCCTTTGATCTCAATGTCATGGATATAAGTCCCAACCGGAATGTGTCTGAGTGTCAACCGATTACCGGGTTTAATCTCGGTTCGTTCAGCGGTTAGTAATATTTGTCCTAATTTTATACCGTCTGGCGCCAAAATATAACGTTTCTCACCGTCACGATAAGCTAATCTTGAAATAAATGCGCTTCGGCCCGGATCATATTCTAACGTTTCAACTTTCGCCGGAATATTCATTTTATCTAATCGGCTAAAATCAAGCGCTCGAATTTTTTGTTTATGCCCGCCGCCTTGATGACGAATGGTAATTTTTCCTTGATTATTTCGACCGGCGGTTTTTTTCACCGACAAAATCTTTGACTTCATCGGCCGAACGTTTTTCGTCAAAATCGAGTAATCCGTAACCGAGTGGATTCGTCTGCCTGGAGAGGTTGGTTTGTAAATCTTAATCGCCATATTAGACTCCTTCCGCCAATCCGGAAATTTGCTCACCTGTTTTAAGTGTCACTATTGCTTTTTTCCAATCTTGAGTGCGGCCAAACGTCCGCCCTTGGCGACGAACCTTGCCGGGAGTATTAATCATATTAACTTTGACTACGTGGACATCATAGACTGATTCGATCGCTTTTTTAACCTCGATTTTGTTAGCTTTCTTGGAAACTCGAAACACATAGCGGCCGGACTGTGAAAACTGATTAGTTTTTTCAGACAAATGATGATGGTATAAAATCCTGTGAGCTCGTCCAGTGTCTTCTTTTAAAACTATCGGAGCCTTCTCCTGTTTTGGTGCTTCTTTGACCATATCTAAAACATTCTCGCCTTCCTGCTTCTTTTCTTTTTTTCGACTAAAGAATGCCATAAGTTTGTTCAATTACTGGCAAGGCCTCTTTTAAAATTATCACATCGTATCGCAACAAATCTAAAACATTAAGTTGTTTGGCGGATAAAACTTTCACATTTTCCAAGTTTCTGGCGGCTTTTTCAAGATTCTTATTATGAGTTGGAATTATGAGGATATATTTTTTTCCTAACCCGGCCTTGTTGGCCAAATCACGTAATCTATTCGCCAATTCCTTCGTTTTTGCGGCTTCATTGATTTGATCCACGATAATTAATTTTTTATCGTTGAGCTTATCGGAAAGAATAGTAAATAAAGCCTTATGTAATACTTTTTGGTTTAGTTTTAAGGACCAGTCGCGGTTTTTGCGTGGGCCAAAAGTAATCCCGCCGCCGCGCCAAAGTGGAGATCGGATGGAACCAACTCTCGCTCGGCCCGTCCCCTTTTGCTTCCATGGTTTCTTGCCACTACCTGAGACTTCACCCATCATTTTGGTGTGGGCCCAAGGACCGCGAATATTATTGCGCTGAGTGCGAACAGCCGCATGAACCAAATTGGCATCAATTTTTTCCAAACCAAAAATCTTTGGGTTTAAATCCAAATCTGAAACTTTTTCACCGGCCTGATTGTAAACATTTACTTTAAGCATAACTATATCGATTGAATTTTTACCAATCCGCCACGCGCTCCTGGCACGGCGCCTTTTACTGCGATCAGGTTTCGTTCAACATCAACATCAATTACTTCCAAATTTTTCACGGTTCGAACTCCGCCCATGCGGCCGGCCATACGCAAACCCTTGCGCACATGCTGGGGAAAACGGCCGCCAATCGCACCGACTGCTCTGGGGTGATCATGGCCGTGTGAAGCGGGCGCGCCTTTAAATCCGTAGCGTTTAATCGGTCCGGCAAACCCCCGGCCTTTCATCTGTGCGGTCACTTTAACTTTGTCGCCGATAACAAACGAATCAACCTTAATCTCCTGTCCAGAAGTATAATCTTTTACATTCCCCACTCGAAATTCGGCTTTTTTCTTACCGAATCCTACTTGTACTGCCTGGTATTTATCCTTATCTTCTGATTTTACTTGGGTAATTTTAACCGGCCCAGCCTTAAGAATCGTCACCGGAACGACTCGTCCGTCGGCAAGAAACATCTGCGACATATTCAATTTTTCAGCGAGTATAAACTTGGTCATATTCTTGGCTTTTCGCCTACGCGCAAGGCTTCGACGAATCCGCCGTAGCTTTAGCGAAGGCTGAAAAAAAACCGCTTAGATCTCGGAAAACTTCAGAAACCTAAGCAGTTCTTCTTTCGATTGGCGATATCCGAGAGGATCAATCCAATCGACCAGTAATTTTTTAGATCCTTCGACTCGGCCATGTAAGGCCTCGCTCAGGATGACGCTTCGCTGATGCTTCGCGTCACATTTTAATTTCGACGTCTACGCCTGCTGGTAAATTAAGATTTGATAATGCATCAATAGTCTTGGGTGTTGGCGTAGTGATGTCAATTAATCTTTTATGAATGCGCATCTCGAATTGTTCGCGAGCGTTTTTGTGAACGAAAGTAGAACGGTTAACAGTATACTTAGTCTTTTCAGTAGGAAGTGGCACCGGACCGATAACAGACGCTCCGGTGCGTTTAGCTGTTTCGACGATCGATCGAGCGGACTGATCGATTAACTTATGATCGTAAGCTCTAATCTTAATTCGAATTCTTCCTGATTCGGTGCTTTCTTGCGGCATTTCGATTTATAAAGTTCTTAAAAAATTGTTAATTGACACCAAAGCATTGTACCAAAAAGGACCACCCCGGTCAAGCCTGCCTGCCGGCAGGCAGGGGGCGGCCCTTCTTAGTTATTTGTTAATCTTGAGCACAACTCCAGCTCCTACAGTATGGCCACCTTCGCGAATAGCGAAACGCATCTTCTCTTCCATCGCCACCGGGGTGATTAATTTAATTTTCAAAGTCACGGTATCTCCTGGCATAATCATTTCTTGGCCAGCTGGCAATTCAACTTCTCCGGTTACATCAGTGGTTCGAATGTAGAATTGGGGCTTATATCCCTTAAAGAACGGGGTATGACGACCGCCTTCTTCTTTGGTTAAGATATACACTTCAGCATCAAATTCTGTATGAGGAGTGATAGATCCTGGCTTACAAAGTACTTGCCCGCGCTCCACTTCGTCTTTCTTAGTACCTCGAAGCAATACTCCGGCATTGTCGCCTGCGCGCCCTTCATCCAATTGTTTATTAAACATTTCAATTCCTGTTACAACTGTCTTTGAAGTTGGGCGAATGCCTACGATCTCTACTTCCTCGTTCAACTTTACAATTCCTCTTTCAATCCGACCGGTCACTACGGTACCTCGGCCCTCGATAGAAAAAATGTCTTCGATTGGCATCAAGTACGGTTTATCAACATCTCTAACTGGATCCGGGATATAAGTATCGAGCGCTTCGACGAGTTTTAAAATTGACGGTTCACCAATTTCTGAAGTATCTCCTTCTAATGCCTTTAGCGCGCTACCACGGATAATTGGGGTATCTTTGCCTGGAAATTGATATTTAGTCAGCAGATCACGCACTTCTTCTTCCACCAAATCCAGAAGTTCTTTGTCATCAACCATGTCAACTTTATTTAAATAGACCACGATATATGGAACACCGACCTGACGGGCCAACAAAATGTGTTCGCGAGTTTGGGGCATCGGGCCATCAGCCGCGGACACCACCAAAATCGCGCCGTCCATCTGGGCGGCCCCGGTAATCATGTTCTTGATATAGTCTGCATGTCCCGGACAATCAACGTGGGCATAGTGACGCTTGTCAGACTCATATTCCACGTGAGTGGTATTAATCGTAATCCCCCGGGCTTTTTCTTCTGGTGCGTTATCTATTGAATCATAAGCACGGGCCTTGGCTTTGCCTGATTTAGCCAGAACCGAGGTGATAGCCGCAGTCAAAGTGGTCTTCCCATGGTCGACGTGCCCAATGGTTCCGATGTTGACGTGTGGCTTCGATCTATCGAATTTACCTGCCATAAAATTTTTTGATTAATTTAATTGCCTCAAGATTATATAGGATTTATGGCTACTTGTAAAGTCCCCTTTTGCCTGGGGATAAGTAACACTTACCAGACCGAGCCAGTTTCGCTTGTCCTGGAACCTAATAATAGTTATACTAGGGCCAAACGGAGGACGACAAAACAGGAGAGTGCAAACATGGATTTCAACCTGGGTATAGGATTATTGATGATTGTCGCGGCCGTTGTCGTATTCCTGATCCTAAGCCGCAGAAAGAACAACACTGTGTCATCGGTTGCGGCCGAACCGCCTCGATCAAGACGACCGGAGGCTCGGGAAGAAGCGAAGAAGAACCTCCGAACCATCGTGGAAGCAGCCAAACACAAGCCTGACGGCCCAACTCCCCCCGACCCGCCCGTGGTTTTCTAGCGGCAGCCAACGAGATGTGAAGGGAGGAACCCATGCCAATCGTAAAACAGTCTCGGCTCCCGCGCATCTTCAAGCGTTCCCGCAAGAAGATCACTCGAAGCGAGCTTGAGGAGATCCAGGAAATCGTCGACAGAAGTTGGGACGACGAAAAGGCCCGGGAGGCTCGGAAGCAGTTCCGGGTGCTACCTGGAGGACGAGGAAAGTAGACAACCCCCGCCTAAGCTTAGTAAGCTCCGGCGGCTTTTTTTGTGTCTTTTTCAAACGGCTGTCCGAACTTTTACTTTCCTACTTGCCCAACCCTAATCTTGCCTGTTTCGCCAATTATCTTCTCCGCAACATTCCTTGGCACTTCCTCATAGTGATGAAATTCCATAGTGTATGATGCTTGTCCTTGAGACATGGATCTAATTTGTGTGGCATAGCCAAACATTTCTGCCAGTGGAACCAAGGCGTCGACAATTTTTAAATGTCCTTTTTCTGTCATCTCTTCGATTTTACCCCGCTTGGCGTTTAGATCTCCAATCACGTCCCCCAGCGATGATTCAGGTGAGATCACTTCCACTTTCATAATCGGTTCAAGCAGGATTGGTTGCGCTTTTTTGACTCCATCTTGGAAAGCCATAGAGCCGGCGATTTTAAAAGCAATTTCTGAAGAATCAACCTCGTGATAAGAACCATCAAAGAGGGTGGTTTTGATATTGATCACCGGAAAGCCAGCGATTACGCCTCGATCTTGAGCTTCCCGAATTCCTTTATCCACTGCCGGGACATACTCCCGTGGAATAGTGCCGCCCACGATTTCATTTATAAATTCATTGCCCTTAGCCGGATCGTCTTGGGGTTCTACTTTGATTAACACATGACCGTATTGTCCCCGACCACCGGTCTGACGGATGTATTTTCCTTCCGCTTCCGCGTGACCCTTGATTGTTTCTTTATAAGCAACCTGCGGTCGGCCGACATTGGCCTCGACTTTAAATTCTCGCTTCATGCGATCGACGATAATTTCCAAATGTAATTCACCCATCCCAGAAATTAGGGTTTGATTGGTTTCCTCATCGCTTCGAATCCTAAAGGTTGGGTCTTCCTCTCCTAGTTTTTGCAAGGCCAAGCCCATTTTTTCCTGGTCTTGTTTGGTTTTCGGTTCAATCGCCACAGAAATAACCGGTTCTGGGAATTTAATCCGTTCCAAGACCACCGGAAAATCCGCGTCGCAAAGCGTATCCCCTGTAAAAGTATCTTTCGGACCAACCAAAGCGGCGATGTCGCCGGAATAAACTTCTTTCACTTCTTCCCGCGAATCAGCATGCAGCCGAACCAGTCTGCCGACCCGTTCTTTGTTGCCTGATCTGGCATTTAAAATATATGAACCGGTTTGCAATGTGCCGGTATAAACTCGAAAGAACGCCAATTTACCGACAAACGGATCAGTGGCAATTTTAAAAGCTAACGCCACGAACTTGTCATCATCATTCGGCTTAAGCTGCAACTCTTCTTTAGTTTTCAAATGAATCGCCTTGACCGACGGTTTATCGAGCGGACTCGGCAGATAATTTACGACTGCGTCTAAAATCGTGGTAACGATCAAGCCGCGACCGTCTCCGCCCAAAACCGGAAAGAAGTTACCGGTTAAGGTCGCTGTTCGAATCGCGGAGCGGAATTCTGACTCTGAAAGTTCATTGCCGACCAAATATTTTTCCATGAGCGCATCGTCAGATTCAACCACTTTTTCCATGAGTTTATGTCGAAATTCTTTGGCCCGATCCAGCATATCAGCAGGAACTTCGCCTTCCATCAGCGCTTTGTCTTTATGATCTTTATATGTATAGGATTTCATTTTCACTAAATCAACGATACCGATAATATCTTTTTCAAATCCCACGGGAAGCTGGATTGCGAACGCATTGGGTGATAAGCGCTTATGAATGGCGTCTAAAGATTTATAAAAATCGCCGCCGGTTTGGTTGATCTTGTTAATAAAACACATCCGGGGAACCGAGTATTTGTCGGCTTGACGCCAAACAGTTTCGGATTGCGGTTCCACTCCCATTTTGCCATCGAACACCACGACCGCACCGTCGAGGACGCGCAGCGATCGTTCAACTTCGACTGTAAAGTCCACGTGTCCGGGTGTGTCAATAATATTGATGCGATGGTTATGCCAAAAACAAGTCGTGGCGGCCGCGGTGATGGTGATACCACGTTCGCGTTCCTGTTCCATCCAATCCATGGCCGTGTTGCCCTCATGGACTTCCCCAATTTTGTGAATTTTTCCCGTGTAAAACAAAATCGACTCGGTGCTGGTCGTTTTACCCGCATCGATATGGGCAATAATTCCGATATTTCTGGTTTTTTCTAAACTATACTCCCTGGGCATAAATTTACCTGCGTTGGAATCGAGCAAAGTGCGCGAAGGCTTTATTTGCCTCAGCCATCCTATGGACATCTTCCCGCTTCTTAATCGCGGCGCCGGTTTTGTTATAAGCTTCAGTAAGCTCGGTTGCTAATTTTTCCGCCATAGGTCTACCCTTCTTTGTTCGAGCGGCATCAATAATCCATTTCATGCCCAGAGTTGTTTTGCGCGGTTCCTGGACTTCCATCGGAACTTGATAATTCGCGCCTCCAATCCGGCGTCCTTTGACTTCCAAAATCGGCGAGACATTGCGCACCGCTTGTTCAAAAACGGCCTTGGGATCAGATTTTGTTTGTTTCTCAATCAAATCAAACGCATCATAGACAATCTTGCTTGCCACGGTTTTTTTACCGCGCTCCATGATGTAATTGATAAATTTCCCGATTTTAATACTGTTGTATTTATAATCAGAATGAATTGGGTGTCGTTTGTAACTTCTTGCTTTTCGAGGCATAAATGAAATTTGAATTAAGAATTTAAAATTTTGATTGAAATTAGATTATTAGATTATTTAATAAATATTAGATTACTCAAAATTGATTCGAAATTCGAAAATCAACATTCAAAATTATTCACTTCTCTTGGCTCCATATTTAGATCGTCCTCGTTTTCGTCCTTCCACTCCTGATGCGTCCAGTTTGCCGCGAACTATATGGTATCGAACGCCTGGTAAATCCTTAACCCGGCCGCCGCGGATCATGACGACCGAGTGTTCTTGTAAATTATGACCAATGCCCGGAATATAGGCGGTGACTTCCATACCGTTTGAGAGACGGACCCGAGCAATTTTTCGCAGAGCCGAGTTTGGTTTCTTCGGGGTCGTGGTGGTGACTTTAATGCAAACCCCGCGCTTGAAGGGAGAGCCTTTCGGCAATGGATAAGGTTCGCCGCGCAGCAAATTAAAACCCCGATCCAGGGCAGGCGTCTTGGACTTATATATTTCTTTGGTTCGTCCTTTGCGGACTAATTGATTGATGGTAGGCATATAAAAACGGCAGTTTCTCCTTGCCGCAACTCTGAAACAAGGTAAATTAACTAAAACCAATTAATTCTTTTTACTGCCGAATATTAACAGCTTTTATTACTTATGTCAAGATTAAAAAATGTTTCCAACCTCCGGCCCTAAGAATAATTTCATGAAAAAAATCAATGGTGGGCCAAGAATTGTCTGAATCAATCCAGTGTAAAGAAATAAGATCAAAAGGATAAAACCGAACCGTTCCAGGGACAAAATCGCGTACATCCATCCCCGGTCTAAAAAGCCAAACAGGCTGGCCAAAATTTTTGAGCCATCCAGTGGTGGGATGGGAATTAGGTTAAATAACGCCAACACTAAATTCAAACTCACAGTTTGTATCAGCAGGCCTTGTCCCAAATCCGAAATATTCGGCAAAATTCGAAACACTGCCGCAGCCAGCGCTGCCAAAATCAGGTTGGTAAGCGGTCCGGCAAATGAAACCAAAATCATATCGCGCTTAACATTTCGAAGATTACGATAATCCACGGGGACGGGTTTGGCTGCCCCGAACAAAATTGGCGAATTGATCAATAGCAAAAATACCGGCAGGAGGATCGAACCGAACAAATCAATGTGTGAAATCGGATTTAGCGTTAAACGACCCGCGTATCGAGCGGTTGGATCTCCTAATTTTTCTGCCGTCAACCCGTGCGCCACTTCATGAAAAATTACAGAAAACAGCAGAATAAAAATAAAAATGACGATACTTATCGGATCCATTGACTTTTTTCTTAATTTTTGATAAACTTTTACGAGTGCCTTAAGTTTAACAAATTATATGCGCAAATGCACAATTTGCGGCAAGGGCTATCTTTCTACCTTTACAAGATCTCACTCCATGAGAAAAACCAAGGTCCGGCTTTATCCCAACCTCCAGTGGTTAAAACTAGACCACGGACAACGAGTTAAGGCTTGTACCAAATGCATGAGAACCCATAGTAAAAAGATGCTTATCGCCGCATAAAAAATCCCTGGTTTATTTACCAGAGATTTTTTATTTTCCCATCCCCGACCTGATCGAGGATCTTGATTATGCTTTATTTAGATTCCCGCTTTCGCGGGAATGGGATATAATATTTGCATGATCAATCAAATAATTCAAAAGTTCAAAAATATCACCATGCATCGGTTGATGAACTATAGTCTTTGGGCTCTGATTCTTTCGGCCACGGTTTTCAGCTTGTTTAATATTCTGCCCTTTGTCTGGTGGCATATTTTGGCCACCTGGTTATTGATGATGGTCACAAGTTACCTCTCCAATCAACTGCTGGGGAAAATTTTTAAAGTTAGGCCCAACTTCGAATCCCAAATAATCACCGCCAATATCATAACTTTGATTGTCGGGCCGTTCGATCCCTTTTCAAATATTCTCAATTTAATCCTAATCGCGTTAATCGCCCAGGCCTCTAAATATATTTTTGTTTTCAGGGGCCGACATATTTTCAACCCAGCTGCCGCAGGCGTCTTGTTTGGCGCCTTGTTCCTCGACCTGGGTGCGTCTTGGTGGGTTGGTAGTGTTTATTTAATTCCAGTTATTCTGATTATCGGAATTTTGATGATAAATAAACTTCGGTGGTGGCATTTGCCCATAAGTTTCTTGGTGGCTTATCTAGTTTTGTTTACAGCAGCTTTCCAAATCAAACCCACCCTAACACTGTTGGCCCCCTTACTGTTTTTTTCATTCGTGATGTTAGTTGAACCTCTCACAGCTCCAGCTGGCAGAAAAATACGAATTTATTACGGGCTCTTTGTGGCGGTACTGTTAATTTTGCTCCAAAAATTTTCCAGCATTTCTTATTCTTTGGAACTGTCATTATTAATCGGCAATATTTTTTCGAAAATCTTAAACCCAACCCCGAGGTTGATATTCAAATTTATTCGAACAGAGGAAGTAGCTGCCAATATCAGATCTTTTTTCTTCAAACCGCTTAAACAATTCACATTCAACCCCGGACAATTTCTGGAGTGGATGCTGCCTCATGAAAAGGCAGACAATCGAGGCATAAGGCGTTGGTTTACCATCGCCGCGTCTCCGACGGAAAAAGAAATTATGCTGGCGACCAAATTTTCAGAAAAAAGCAGTAGTTTTAAGCAAGCACTGCTACAGCTCAAACCCGGAGACGAACTTAACACCGTGCCCCCAGATGGAGACTTTGTGCTGCCGAAAGATGAATCGAAAAAATTAGTTTTTATTGCCGGCGGGATTGGGATTACGCCATTTCGCAGCATGGTTAAATATATGGTTGATAAAAAGCTTAACCGCGATATAATTTTGCTTTATTCGTGCAAAACCGAAGCTGATGTTGCGTTTAAACAACTTTTCGAGCAAGCCAAAAGTTTTGGCATTAAACCAATTTTTGTTATTTCTGACCAGGTAGGCTACATCAACCCTGATATGATCAAAAAAGAAGTGCCAGATTGGCAAGATAGAATTTTTTACGTGTCAGGGCCAGAACCAATGGTCGAGTCATTTGAAAAAATGCTCGCTTCTATGGGAATTAAAGAGGCGAACATCGTCCGCGATTATTTTCCAGGTTACGAAGAAAGTGCATAGCCCATCCCCGCGAAAGCGGGGATCAAGCTAGACGGCCTTTTCTTTTGCTTCAGTTTCGTTGACGATCGTAAGCCTGGTAATCGCAAAAAGTAAAATCAAGCCACCCAAAATTTGCATCGGGGTAAGCACCGCATCCAAAAATATCCAATTCACAACCACGGCAGCGACTGGGAAAGCTAATTCACAAAGCGTGGCAATGCTGGCTTTAGTTGATTGCAAGCCTTTGTAATAAACAAACAAAGAAACAAATCCGGCCAAAACGGCAATGATAAAAACATAAAACCAATCTTTACTTGATGCCGATCCAACCTGGCTTAGATCGCCGTTAAACAAATTTAATAGTAGTAGAAACACTAACGCCGAAAGAAAGCGGATCGCGGTCATACTCTGAAAACTTACTTTTCTCAAGACCAGTCGGCCAAACACAGTGGAGCCGCCCCAGAGAAAAGCAGCGCCTAAAGCTAGCGCTACTCCCAGACCATTCGCGTTCAAAGTCAATCCAGTTGGTTGAAGATTGGGAAAAGAAACGACATACGCGCCAAAGATCGCCACGATAGTCCAAAGCCAAAACTTTTTTGATAAATTTTCTTTGAGAATCCAAGCAGCGAGTCCAATAGCAATCAGAGGTTGAAGTTTCTGCAGCAAAATCGCAACCGTCGGATTCAGATAATGAAAACTTTGGGTGAAAAATACCGTCGCCAACGCCGATCCACCCAGCCCGATAAACACGACAGCCAACCATTCTTTCCATTGCAAATTTTTAAGTTCGGCAAGATATTTGAACAAAAAAACCAAGACCAAAACCGCGATTAAAATATGCTCCATCAGCACAATTGTGCTCGATGGCAAATCGCCGGTTAAAAATTTACGAAAAGGCGCATCTACTGCCCACAACAGCGCCGCGATAGTAACCAACCAAGGGCCCAAACGATAATTTGTCATAATATTATTTGTATTATACCTTAAATTTAATTATTGCGTACTGCTTCTGGCAACTATTATTCCATACCCTCCTTGGCTGGCCGCATTATCCCATCGGAACCGACCGCTGTCTGGGCCATCGCCACTATCATAAATCCGGTCTATTTCAGGCGCTAATTGAAGGTAACGGTTGCCCTCCGTGGAATTACACCACTGAACTTGGATATTAACCCCGCCCCATTTATTACTAAAAGTCCAAATGTCATTGTCATTATCGTAAGAATATTGCCGGCCAAATGGGTCCCTTGGCGCTGAACCTAAGTAAGGTCCCTTCCAACCATTGGTACCGGAGACATTAGTAAACAAATCAGTGTCGGAAAGAACTGGTTCATCATGACAGGTTGCTTCTGAATTGGTATTACCATAAGTATTTTCATATACAAACGCTGATCCCGTATCTGATTGCCACAAAGCCCAGGCGTTGCGCATGGCAGAAAAATCAGCAGCCATCCTCGCGGCGCGAGTTTTGTCCCTGGCGCTCTTCAAAGAAACCATGGCAAACACA
This sequence comes from Candidatus Doudnabacteria bacterium RIFCSPHIGHO2_02_FULL_43_13b, assembly GCA_001777655.1. Taxonomy (GTDB): domain Bacteria; phylum Patescibacteriota; class Doudnabacteria; order UBA920; family O2-02-FULL-48-8; genus 2-01-FULL-44-21. The sequence goes on along the minus strand of MFER01000006.1, from coordinate 46,372 downwards.
GCCATAAAACCAATGATTGAGATAACAACCAATAATTCTATCAAAGTGAACCCGTTTTTTTTCATTTAGTCAATATTTCTTTGATTATATCTTTTAAAAAACTCTCGAGCAACCTCTTCATCCTGTTTCATCTGCTCGATCAACGCTCCTTTCGAGTCAAATTTTCTTACTTCTCGAATTTTTTTGAGAATTTCAACTTGGATCTGTTTTTCATAAAGATCCTGATCGAAATCCAAAATATAAACCTCGGCTCGCCGGTCCGTTTCATTGAAAGTTTCATTCACCCCAACAAAAATTAGGGACGGTTTTCCGTCCGTCCACCCAACATACAACCCATCTTCTAAACTTTTAGGCGCTTCAATGTTCGCTGTTGGGAACCCTAATTTCTTCCCACGGCCAGAATATTTTTTTACTATGCCGCTAAACTTCATATACCACCCCTTTAAATTTCTTCATAAGTTTTACTTTTAAAACTTAATGATCGAGGCATAAATTTTTAGCAGCCTTCGCAGGCCGGCTTATCCGGCCGAGAACGCAGGTTGCGTCGAGTGTTAGCGAGACGACAACCGTTGCTAAAAATTTCATGCCGAGCGCACATGACCCGTTTTGCAACCTATCCCGAAGCTAAGGTTTACTCCCTAACTCTCTCCGCAATATCCGGCTTTTATAAACCTGCGGCCAGAAGGGTTTTAGCCGGACGACCTCTGTTTTCTTCAACCCTTTCTCTATCAGCTTTAGTTGCAACTCTCTTGCCGCTCCCTTGGGTTTTTCTTTAGTCACATAAATTTTCTGATCATAACCTAAGGCAATAATATCTGGTCGCACTTTTATGATATGAGGCCAAGGATCTTTTAATCCGCCTAAGACTGCTTTATCGACAACTGGCAACAAACTTATGTTTTTGAGGCGCAATTTTTCGTGATTAATCGGCCGTTGGCCCTTAACTTTAAACACATTCAAATCACGGGCGACCGAAACAATCAATTTGTCGCCTAACTCTTTTGCCTGCATCAAAAAATTCAAATGCCCCAAATGGAGCAAATCAAACGTCCCAAACACCATGACTTTTTTAGGTTTTCTTGAAGATATTGACAAAATCGTTAAATAGGAGTATGCTTAATTTACTAAACGTGGAACGGATATTTCGTATGTCCGTTCCGTTTATTTTTCGTCAAATTTTACGTATTTCTCCAAGCGAACAAAGTCGCGAAAATTGGCGCCAGCAAACTGGCGTATTTTTTTTGCGGTCCTTGGTCCACGAGCCAAAACAATAACCTCTTTCTTACGCTCCCTAAGATACTTCAATACTGGCAGAAAGTCACCATCTCCGGACAAGATAATACATCTCTCAAAAATAACTTTTTCTTTCATCAAGTAAAAAGCCATATCCACATCACAATTGGCTTTTCTTTTCGTGGTGCCATCTTCTTGATCGTAAAGTTTGACTGGTTTCAGCATCAATTCGTAGCCGAACTTTTGCAGTTTCAGATAAAATCTGATTCGTTGTAGATGGCGTCCCAGCAAGACCAACGTCGCTTCATTCAACTCATCCGCTTTAGTTTTGATTTTATCCGACAGATAGCGTTCGAGCTCTTCAAGCGTCACAGTTTCATGGGACAAATAATCAAATCTAAAATCATGGATCTCGACGCCGCCAAAGTATAAAACCCGAGTGGTTTGATACTTATCCTCCAGGTATTTTTTCAATTTCTGATAATCTATCTTCCAACCAAGACTTTTCTCACCCCCGTAAAATAGGTTGGAAGCATCGATAAAGGCGTAAGTTTTCATAATGCTGATTTTTATTCAATTGTTGAAAGGTTTTTGTGACATAAATATTAGGTTAATACTGTTCCCATCATAGCAAATCTTAGGTGATTTTAAAAACTCCGACAACACAAAATAGCCGATCGGCGAAAATGTATCAATCAAATGAGCTTAAACTTCTCCTGCCAGTACCTTTCAATTTCCCGAGAACTGAAAGTAACAATCCTGACAAAGGGCCTAATTTCGTAAATTGAAACCAAAAATTCGATTTCATCATCGCAAGGATGCGGGCAAATCCAAGCGCTTTTCTGGATCGGAAGAAACCCAATCTCTCGGAGTTTGCTCGTAAAAATCTGCCGCGAGTACCGATATTTTTCCGGAATGTCGAAAAAAACCAACCGGAATTTCTCGTCCCACTTTTTCTGCGGAGTAAGTTTTAAATCTTCCAATCGAAATTTTATTACTCTCTCTTTTCCTTTATCTAAAAGTTTGATGATAGTTCGATCACCATCCTTCCCAATGCCGACAATTTTCTTTCTTTTCAAATAATTAAACGAGCGGCAAAACTGGTTTTTTTCGTATTTACCAAGTGATTTATGCAATCCTTGAAAAGCTATGGCGGCATTTGGTACGGCTATGGCAATTACGACGATTCCTGCCGCGCCAAAAGAATACAAGATAGCCTTCATAACTTCCGATTTCTTCATATATATACATATTAGCCGATCGGCGAAGATATATCAATCTATTTAAAACTAAAAACTATTTAAAACTGTTTAAAAAATTAAACTTTAAACTAAAGCCGGATTTCTTTTTCAAGCCAGTCTATTTTTTCGTTCTTCCTTCTCCAAAAAATATCTTCCAAAATATAGTGAACGGCGAACTTGGAAAAATATATAATTCTTTTTTCTTATTCATATACTGGTCGGAATGCTGGTCACCGCCGAAGGCGGGATCCCGCTGTCGACTAAATAATAATTTGGGTGGCGGGAGAATCGAACCGGAACTATCCCAATACTAGAAGCTACGCTTCAGTACGGGATTTCGCATGCACCTATACCCCGCACTAATTTTTCGGCAAATTTCTTGGTCGGGCTGCTGAGAATCGAACTCAGACTACACCCACCCCATGGGCGCGTACTACCACTATACGACAGCCCGAAAAATTTAGTGCGGGGACATGGACGCGTACTACCACTATACTACACTCCGAAACGTCAAACGTTTCTTGTCGACCTATATTAAACATTATAATCAATTTTCACGAATAAAAAAAGAAACCGGACAGGCTCGCCTGGGGGCGAGGACCTGTCCGGGGTACGCGGACGCATAGGAGGTGCCGGATATTCTCCGGGGTCGAAATGCGCTGACGCACAAACTAGTCGTGTAGGGGCAGTGGCACGAGGGTAGCTAAAAACACTCGCGCCGCTGTCGCGTCAGGGTCGTCTGCTGGCCGGGTGCGGTCCAGCAGCTGGGCCTGGTAGATGTGGCGAAATAGTTCGTGCCGCCGGTTATTCGCCGCGATTGGGTCCTCATTCACAGGCAGACCCCTTGTGCCGACCGACGTGCAAGACCCCGCCGTATTCCATCTCCCATGGCAAGGACGGTGGCCTGGCTGGAGTTGCCGGCGCGGGATCACTCACGATCTGGGCCGATGCCGTCTCGATCTGTACGGGTGTCGACTCCGGATCGCTGACAGAAACCTCCAGCAGTGTAGGATCTTCTCTGAAGCCTTCATTGAGCTCGCTCATTATGAGTCTCCTTGAAAAGCTTTCAAAATATCCGCCTTGGTCTCGAGAGTGGGACTGATGGTCGCCAGCTGACGGCGAATGTCGCGGCGCTGCTGCCTGGAAATCCACAGCGAATTCAACCTTGCCCGCAATGATCGCTGCAGAAAGCGCAACTGCGCCACCTCTTCTGCCAACTCAATCTGATTAATCCTTACCAACATGCATTCCTCCATGAAAGTTGTGAAGTGGGGGTTGATCCCCGATTTCAAAGCGCAACTGTTGCGCCCTGAATCCGATTCTCAATCCTGTTGGCCTGCGACTAACAAAAATCCGACCTGCTTGGTCGGCTCATCTCTGCTTCTAGTTTTGTTAAAACTTATGCATGATATGAGCCAACAGCTGCAATATCTTGGTCAATATTAATCATGACCAAAAACTTGGGAGAGTTCTGATGCTTATCGCAGATGTGCCAAATTGCTCTATGCATAGAAAATAGTTTATCAGGAAATAAAAATTGTGTCAACCCTATATAAAGAAGAGGGTCGGGTTTGCCTTACAGCAAACCCGACCCGTAAAGATGGAGCGGACGATGGGATTCGAACCCACAACCTCCTGCGCAGGTGAGACGCAAGCGCTCTGCCTTTAAGCTACGACCGCTCTGATTCAGAAGGCCCAACCGGGCCGGCGACCTGACGAGGCCACCGGTGCGGAAGCAACTGGCGCGGCATTGCAGATTTCAACAGCCGCCAGCCCCTCTCTGTTGGTGGAACTCACTTGACATTTTCGGCACGTGACCCGAATGAGTCGGCCGTTGCTGGAGTGCACCTCAACCGTCTCATGGCAACCAACCGTCTCTATCTGCATCCGCTCATCGCTAACCAATTGTCCACTCATAACATCCTCCGTGGAAATAGACAAAAAAAACACCGACCGCGATGGTCGGGTTCGTTCGTAACTTGCTACAAACTCAAACCTACCACCGGTGACCGGTGGTAAACCAATAAGATGATTGGGTTAGGCTTAAATTCATCGTAAACATAGTGTATACGAAAGCTTTATTTCAGTCAAGTTTATTAATCTTATCCAAAAAACTATTTAGCTCTTCCTGTGAATAAAATTCGATGGTGATCTTGCCAGACTCCCCGGATTTCTGCACTCGCACCTTCGTACCCAGCTTGCCGCGCAATTCCGATTCAAGCGCCAGAATTGCCGGATCAGTGCTGACACGCGGCGCTCGGACTATTTTGGCGCGCTCCAAAAGTTCCCGCACTTTTTCCTCCACGTCTCTGACTGTCATATTCTGAGCAATCACCATTTCATACAAAGCAATTTGCTTTTCCATGCCAGTCAGGCCCAATATCGCGCGAGCATGTCCTTCGGAGATGGTTCCTTCTGACAGGGCGTTTTGGATTTTTAAAGGCAGGTGAAGCAGACGCAACATGTTCGTGATCGTGGTTCTGCCTTTGCCAACTTTCCTGGCGACTTCTTCTTGGGTTAATTTATATTGATCAATCAACTGTTGGTAAGCGGTAGCTTCTTCGATCGGATCAAGATTATGTCGTTGGATATTTTCAATCAAAGCCAGCTCCAGCTTTTTCTGTTCCTCAATGTAATCATGAATCACGGCAGGGACCAAGGTTAAGCCGGCGAGTTTAGCCGCCCGCAACCGTCTTTCGCCAATAATCAACTGATAGAATCCGTCGACTAGGGGCACAACCACCAGTGGTTGCAATATCCCGTGTTCTTTGATCGAAGCTGAAAGTTCCTGCAGGGATTGTTCGTTGAAAGTCTTTCGAGGCTGCCAGGGATTCGGTTTGATCAGATCAATCGAAATTTCCGCCAATTTCACCACAGGCAAATTTTCTGGCGGGGGGACGAATTTTGATTCAGTTGGTGATTGTTTGTTTTCTTCCATATTTTTTGGTGGCCGAGGAGGGAGTCGAACCCACATGATCTTGCGATCGGTGGATTTTGAGTCCACTGCGTCTGCCATTCCGCCACTCGGCCATCATTCAACGGCATGGAGTTTATTTTAACCCAAAATCTTAGGTTTGAAAAGTCTTTTAAGGGACCAAACCACAATCATTGCGATAAAAACACTGGCGACGATATCCAGCGGAAAATGCACACCGACAAAAATTCGAGCTAAGGATCCAATTATTGCTAAAACTATAAATGGCCAGAAATATTTTGTCCCATAAAAAGCAAACGCTAAACTAAAAAAAATCGCTGTATGTCCAGAGGGAAAAGAAAATCCTGATTTTTCGTCTACCAACAGCTGATGAATATTCGAAACTACTTCGAAAGGTCGTGGTTGATCCAGCCACTTTTTTAGTAACTCCACGATCACAAAACGAGAAATCAGCGCCGCGGCCAAGGCGAGGTAAACCCGCCAGCGAAGATTTCGCTTAAACCACAAGATTAATACGATCGCAATAAAAATAAACAAAAAATCACGGGCCAAAAATTTTCCGGCCCAATCAAGCCAGGACCACTGCCCAGCCGAATTATTAATCGCCTGAAATATTGCTAAATTCATAGTCCAGGGGCGGGGAAATTCTTCGTAAACCTTTTGATCTCACCGCGAACTTTTTCGGCAACCGAAGGATCAGTAATTACTGCCGCCATCCAGGAGGCAATCTTGCTCATTTCCTTTTCTTTCATCCCCCGCGAAGTAATCGCGGCCGTCCCTAACCGGACTCCCGATGGATCAAATGGTGAACGCTTATCGAACGGGACCATATTCATATTCAAAACAATTCCCGCGCTTTCCAAAAGTTTTTGAGCATCTTTACCTCCAATATTTTTATTCGTCAAATCAATCAATATCAAATGGTTATCTGTACCCCCAGATACTAATTTAAAACCAAAATCTTGCAAAGCATGGGCTAGGGCTCTGCAGTTTTTTACCACCTGTTCGGCATATTTTCGAAATGAATTAGTTTTGACCTCTTTCATGGCCGTAGCAATCCCGGCAATTGCGTTTTCATGCGGTCCCCCTTGCATGCCCGGAAACACGGCTTTATCGATTGCGGTGGCATATTTATCTTTGCACATAATTATTGCTCCTCGCGGTCCCCGCAAGGTTTTGTGAGTAGTGGTGGTAACCACATCAAAGAAAGGAATTGGCGAGGGATGCACGCCAGCCGCGATTAACCCGCCAATGTGGGAAATGTCAGCCATGCTGATCGCCCCAACCTTGTCGGCAATCTCTTTAAATTTTTTAAAATCAATCTCGCGAGGGTAAGCGGTAAATCCGGACACAATCATTTTCGGCTTGACTCGATCCGCCATCTTTAAAATTTCCAAGTAATCTAACTTGCCGGTTTTTTCCGAAACCCCATAATGAACAAAGTTATAAGTTTTTCCCGTGACATTCACTTTCGAGCCGTGGGTTAAGTGCCCGCCGTTTGCCAAATCCATGGCCATCACGGTATCGCTCGGCTGTAACAGGGCGAAATAGGCTTCGACGTTAGCGGGGCTACCCGAATAAGGCTGGACGTTTACATGCCAATCAATCGGCAGATTAAAAGCTTCTTTCACTCGCTCAATCGCAAGCTCTTCCACTTGATCAATTACTTCATTGCCGGCATAATATCGCTTGCGCGGATATCCTTCGGCATATTTGTTCGTCAAAACAGACCCAAGCGCCTCTAAAACTTCGTCGGAAACATAATTTTCCGAAGCAATCAATTCCAAAACTTCCACCTGGCGCTTCCGTTCTTTTTCGATCAAATCGTAGAGTTGTGGATCGTTTAATTTTAGGCTCATAATATTATTTCTTCTTATCTTTCAAAAATCCGTAAAACATGGTGAGGACTCCGGCTAGAATGAAGACGTATTGCACATTTCCTGTTTTAGTCAGAATCCAGATGCCAACCAAGGTCGTGAAAATTTTTGCGATAGATAAACTAAATTCGTAAAAAACACTATAAGCTATCGCGTAATCAGTCGTTCTGCTGCCGGCCAAATCATAAGTTAGCGAAACCATGGGAATATTGACCATCCCTTTGCCGATTCTAGTTAAAACATCAAATACTACAACAAGTGGCGGGGTTGCGGCCAAAAACCTAAACATCCAAGTAAACCCATAGAAGACGGAGCTTATTTTTATGAGCAACGTCCGTTTTATTTTATCAGCCAATTTACCTAAGTACAACATTAACACGCTACCAACCAAACTGGCAACTGTCGTGACCGCCCCGACTAAAACAAAATACGGCACCACCAGAAAAATGTAAACTGGCCACAGTGTGCCTAACATCAGATCTTCCGCATAACCCCAATAGCCGAAAAAATTAGTTTTGTGCCGTTTTAACACCAGTAAAAAATCTTTCAATCTAAATTCGTGGTGGTTATGAATGTCCGCTGACCGAAACAACGGGATTAGAGATGATAACAACAAGATTGATCCGGTGGCAAATAAAATCCAAAAACCAAAGATGTAGGAGACGAGGCCGCCGATCAGCGGTCCGGCAATCATGGCCAGCTCAATTAAAGAAAACAAAACACCCACCTCTCTGCCCCGCTGCTGATGAAGGGAGTTGATGGCGATATCCGCGTGATACGCCGGCCAAAAGAAAGATTTTTGCAAAGCAAACATTACCGGAGAGAGATAAAACAACCAGCCTATCTTTGCAATGCCAACCAAGGTCAGCCAATAACAAATATAAAAAACCGAGGAAATTAATATTGAGTGTTTATATCCAATTTTGCTGGCAATCTTGGCGCCTAAAAAAACTAAAATCGCATAAGCAACATAAATTTCACAAAAGAACGCTAAAATATCGGCCAAACTGTAACCAAGTTTATACAGGTAAATTGGCTCGAAAATATATACTATGGCCAAGGCCAAATTATATATGGCCGTGTGCCAATAAATTTCTCTGACCTCGCGATTAATTCGAAAGGAAAAATAATGCGGAAGATGACTTGAGATGAACATTTTTGCTTTTTAGTTTAACGCTTTTTTTATCTGTTTTTCGCTGATTGGTCCTACTCTTAATATTCTAACACGTCCGTTTAATAAAGATACAATGGTAGATGGTTTAGTTTTTGGCAATTTTCCGCCATCTAACACGTATATACGTCCATATATACGCGCATATATACGTGAGCCGAATTGCTTTCTAACTTCTTCTACTGAATAACAGGCCGACTGACCCGCTAGATTCGCCGAAGTGGTCGTGATCGGTTTGCCAAATCGTTCAACTAATGCCAAGGCTGTCTGGTTATTTGGCATGCGCACCCCGAGAGTTTTGGTTCCAGCCGAAAGCATTTGCCATGATTTGCCTTTCGCCCTAAGCGGCAAAACAATTGTCAGCGGCCCCGGCCAAAATTTCTTTATTAACTTCCGGGCCGGTTGGTTGATCCTTACTGGGCAAACACTACCATCATTCGAAGTATGGTAGTATTTGCTCGGACAAATGACATGAATTGGTTTTTTAAAATCTCGGCCTTTGAGCGCATAGAGTTTTTTGACCGCACTAGGATTCATTGCATCCGCGGCCAAACCATAAGCCGTGTCCGTGGGATAAACAACAATCCCACCAGCTTTGAGAACTTGGACAGCTTTCTCTAATTGAATCATAAAATAGAGTTCCATCCCCGCACTTTGGCTTTCCTATTGTGAGCGGGGATCTTGATTAAGCTTTATATAGATCCCCGATCGCTTAGCTAATTCTTGCCTCGGGGATGGGTCTAAAGGAAAGGATTTTATAACTTTTTTTACTTGTCTTCTGAATTTGCATCGAAGCTATCGATCTTTAATCAAAAACCAAAGTCTTTTTTCTTGAGGAGTTTGCTTTTTTCTTAAATCTCTCATTGAAAGAGTTATTTCACCACAAAATTAATCAACTTATCCGGCACGAAAATTTCTTTGATGATTTGTTTTCCGTCCAGATATTTTTTGACATTGGCATTGCTAATGGCTTTATCTTTTACTGCCTGCTGGCTTGTGCCTGCTGGCAATTCAAACGAAGCGCGGACTCGGCCCAAAATTTGGACTACTATTGTCACGTTTTTATCCTCGATCAGTTTCTCGTCAAATTTTGGCCACGGTTGCTGATGAATCGAATCTTTATGACCGAAATTGTGCCAAAGCTCTTCGGTAATATGCGGTGCAAATGGCGCTAACAAGACCAAAAATACTTCCAGATCTTGTTTTGACAGTGATTTGTTTTCGTTCAAAAACTGCATGAACGCCGCAATCCCCGTATTGAATTTAAAAAATTCGATGTCTGACCCGATTTTTTTGATAAGCTTGTGAATCTTTATGCTGGATCCTGAATCAAGTTCAGGATGACGCGTGCCATGTCTCCAAACTTTTTCCAAAAACCTGCTCAGACCAACGATACCTGTAGTGTTCCAAGGCTTGCTGTCTTCCAAGGGCCCCATGAACATTTCGTATAGCCGGAAGGCATCGGCGCCCCATTCGGCAATCACCTCGTCTGGGTTAATCACGTTACCTCGAGACTTACTCATCTTTTCGCCATCCGGCCCCAAAATTAGGCCTTGGTTGCGTAATTTCGAAAATGGTTCCTCAAAATCTATCAATTTAAAATCTCGAAAAGCCTTGGTAATAAACCTGGCGTAAAGTAAATGCAACACCGCATGCTCGGCCCCGCCCACATACACGTCCACTGGCAGCCACTGTTTAATCTGTTTTTTATCGGCCCATTGTTTGTCATTATGCGGATCAGTAAACCGGTAAAAATACCAAGCGGAATCTACGAACGTATCCATGGTATCCGAATCCCGCCGCGCCGCCTGGCCGCAGTTTGGACATTTCACTTGGTGGAAAGATTTAGATCGAGCAATCGGCGATTCGCCTGTTGGCAGAAAGTCCACATCGGTCGGCAATAACACCGGTAGATCTTTTTCTGGCACTGCCTGCTTCCCGCAATCATCGCAATAAATAATCGGGATCGGTGCGCCCCAGTATCTTTGGCGGGAAACCAGCCAATCGCGGAGTTTGTATTGGATTTTAAGTTGGCCAAATTCTTTTGTCATCTGCATTCTGACTTTTTCTGATTTATGTCCATCATAGTCACCAGAATTAATAAGCGTCCCATCGCCAATCCAGCAATCGCTTTCTAAATCTGTGGGCAGGACGCCGAAAATCCCATCAGGAGCAGGGGAAATATCCGTTAGGGCATTTATAACCTTTGGCGGCTCTATCACTTGTCTGATCGGCAGTTTGTATTTTTTCGCAAACTCAAAATCCCTTTCATCATGAGCCGGTACAGCCATGATCGCGCCGGTGCCATAACCCATAAGCACATAATCCGCGATCCAGACTGGAATTTTTTCTTTGGTTGCGGGGTTGATGGCGAAACCACCGGTAAACACCCCAGTTTTTTCTTTTTCCAGCGCGGTTCTTTGCAGTTCGGTTTTCTCTTTGGATTTAATTACGTAATTAATTACGTAATTTTTCTGATCAGCAGTTGTGATTTGATCCACCAGAGGGTGTTCCGGCGCCAAAACTAAATAAGTGGCGCCAAATAAAGTATCAACTCGGGTGGTGAAGACTTTAATTTTTGACGTAAGCGCTTCTAAAAGTGCTGGTTCCTCTTTTCCACAAAAATGCGGTACTGTGCCCGCAAACAGCTGCTTCAACGAATTTAATTTATCGGCCAAAATATCGCCATCTTGAAGTCGTACAACCGTATCAGTTGAATCCACTAAAATTTTAACATAATCAGTTTGCCGTTTAATTTTTTCGAAATCAAACCCGCGGTTGATAGCCTCAGCCACAGTTCGCCGAACTTTGCCATCTAAAAACGTACTCGACATCGGAGTTGCGGCAAAAACTACGCCATGAACCCCAATACCTCTTTCTAACAGTCGCAATGCCACAATTCCTCCAAAGGAATGACCGAGAATGACAGTATTTTTATCTAATTTGCAATTTTTCTGCACAAAATCCGCCTGCTCTAAATCATTCGGCTCTTCTGTACCTGGCATATCGGGTGCTTGGACCTCGTATCCCTGTTTCTCAAGACTAGATTTCAACCATGGGATAAAATTTAATTTAGAAGTTCCGTGCTTACCGTGTAAAATAACAAACCGCTTCACCTTGGAATCGGAGATCTCAAACTCAATCTCCGCGCCCTCGCTTTTGCCGATCCAATTTCTCTGCATCGCCTTAATCGGCTCTGGCCAATCCAGTCCGTCTAAGTCCGCGAGCAGTCGGTCCGCATAATCTGTTATCTTGAAAAACCACTGATTCAAAAGTTTTTGCTCGACTTTTGTCCCACAGCGTTCGCAACAGCCATCCACGACCTGCTCGTTGGCCAGCACGGTTTGATCCTTCGGGCACCAGTTGACGTAGGCCTCTTTTTTATAGGCCAAACCATGTTTATATAATTGTAAAAATAGCCACTGCGTCCAGCGGTAATATTTCGGATCCGAAGTATTAATCAATCGATCCCAGTCATAAGAAAAGCCAAACGACCTAATCTGTTCTTCGAAACGATCGGCATATTTCTTTACTGATTCCTGGGGCGGAATCCCCGATTTAATCGCGAAGTTCTCAGTGGGCAAGCCAAAAGCATCCCAACCGATTGGGTGTAAGACATCATAACCCTGCATTCTTAAAAAGCGACTATAAATATCCGTGGCAGTATATCCTTCCGGATGGCCTACATGCAGTCCGGCTCCAGATATATACGGAAACATATCTAAAATATATTTTTTCTTTTTGGGCTTCCCTGCCTGCCGGCCAGGCAGGTCCGGGGTTTTATATAACCCGTCCTTCTCCCAGGCCTTCTGCCACTTCTTTTCTATTTTTTGGTGGTCGTAAAGTTCCATGTTTATGCTTTTATCCAGCACCACTTTTGTGGAATTATCTGTATAGTATAAATTTAATTATTTCAACAATTATCATTCTTTGTAATTATTAGCTATTTTAAAAGTGGCACTGGATTAATCTTAAACAATTTACAAGCATTTTGAAAAGTTTGCTCGCCTGCCTCTTCTAGGCTTACTTTTTTAATCTCCGCGATTTTTTTGGCCACATATTGCACAAAGCTTGGTTCATTTCGTTTCCCGCGATATGGTGGCGGGGTTAGGTAAGGCGCGTCAGTTTCAATCAGCAATCGATCCAAAGGCGTATTATTAGCAACTTCGGCAAGCTTACCTGTTTTGTCAAAGGTCAAGATGCCATTCAACGCCACATAGAAACCAAAGTCCAAAAATTTCTTTGCGGTATCCCAAGTATCAGTAAACGAATGAATAATCCCTCGGCCATCGGCGTAATTTGCCCGCAATATTTCCAGGACATCCTCATAAGCATCCCGACAGTGAACAATCAGGGCCAGATCGTGCTTTTTTGCAAAATCGATTTGCTTAATAAATTCTGTCTTCTGTTTACTGATTGTTGTTTGCTGATCTTCTTTTGGCAATCGAAAGTAATCCAACCCGCACTCGCCCACTGCCACAACTTTATCCGTAATCATACTATGATACAAGATAGTATCGAAGTATTCGGCTCTAGTTTGAAAATGACTTTCTTCCTCATCCACCATTTGCTGCCAAGTGTGGATCGGGTGCAGACCAATCGCGGCATAAACTCCTTGAGCATATTTTGAAGCCAAATCAACCGCGGCTTTCGAGGTGTCGATTTGGGTACCAACATTCACCATCCAAGTTTTCGCATCTAGGGCGCGCTGGATAGTTTCCTCGCGGTCATCTTTGAATGCCGCAAAGTTAACATGAGTATGAGTGTCGAAGTACATAAGGGACTCCATTCCCGCATCGAGCTCTAGACGAGTGAGCGGAAATCTTAATTAAGCTTTATATAGATCCCCGATTACTTAGCTAATTCTTTGCCTCGGGGATGGTCTTTTGGGTATCTATTCGATCATATTTTTAAAAACAGTGGTTTCGCTTTCTTAATGTCACCACCTTCTAAGGTCGACCGAATTTTATTGGCAGTTTCCGGCATGACTGGCGAAAGTTTAAGCGCAATATCCAACAGCAAGGCGGCTAAATTAAGCAGCAATTCTTTTACTTTACCCGGATCAGTTTTATAAAGTTCCCAAGGCTTCGCTTTATCAATCAACTGATTCGCCCACGCCACCTCTTCCCAAATTTTGACCAGACCGTGGGCAAAATCAAGATTATATAAAGCTTCGCTTGCTTCGGAAAGATCTTTGGGGGATTTGTAAAAATTATCGATTTGTCCGTCTAAATATTTTTCAATCATGTTGGTGGTGCGAGAAAAAAGATTACCCAAACCATTGGCTAAATCACCGTTGAATCGCACTTTCAATTTATCCTCCGAAACATCCCCGTCTTGGCCAAACGGTACTTCGCGCAGCAAGAAATAGCGAACCGCATCAGCTCCATATCCAGCGACCCAGTCATTAGGATCAATCACATTGCCTAAAGACTTGCTCATTTTCTCCCCAGCCACCGTAAAAAACCCATGAGCAAAAACTTTTTTCGGAATTTTTTCACCGATCGCTGTCAAAAGCGCCGGCCAAATGACACAATGAAACTTGATGATGTCTTTCCCCATCAATTGCACATCAGCCGGCCAAAATTTCTTAAAATTTTCATCATCCTGGCCATATCCGATGGCTGAGCAGTAGTTAAACAAAGCTTCCACCCAAACGTAAACAGTTTGATTTTTATCCCAGGGCAGCGGGATTCCCCATTTTACGTTCGGCCGAGAGATCGCAATATCTTCCAATCCTTGTTTGATGAAAGATAGGACTTCGTTTTTTCTTGCTTCTGGCTGAATATCGAAATCTCGATTGGTAATTTGCTCTTGCAAAAAACTTTGATATTCAGAAAGTTTAAAAAACCAGTTTTGTTCTTTCAAAAGTTGCGGCTTGGTTTTATGATCCGGACAAACTCCGTTGACTAATTCAGATTCTTTGATGAAAGCTTCATGGCCGACGCAATATAAGCCTTGATATTCGCCTTCATAAATTTTCCCCGAATCCTTCAGTTGATTTAAAAACTTTTCGACGGCGGATATATGCTCCTGGTCGGTCGTTCGAATAAACTTATCTGGCGCAATGCCAAGCTGATCCCAGGCCAAGGAAAATTTCGCCGAAATTTCATCGACAAACTCCTGGGGTTTCTTTCCCGCGGTTTCTGCGGCGGCGGCAATCTTCGCGCCGTGTTCGTCTGTGCCGGTTAAGAAAAAAACTTCTTCTCCCAGTTGCCGGTGGAGTCTGGCCAAAACATCGGCTGCGATAGTAGTATAAGCAGTGCCAATGTGAGGCTTGTCATTCACATAATATATCGGGGTCGTGATATAGAATTTTTTTTGATCTTTAGTCATAAATTGATAACAAAAATGGCCTTCTCGGCCAATGTATTATAGCATAAATTGCTAAATTTTGGCCTAGCCTTCTTCACTGGCTTCGCGTCCTTCTATCACATCAGAGATAAAAACCGAGAACGCACTCATAACCGGCACTGCCAATAATATCCCGATAATCCCACCCAAAGTAGCGCCGGTCAAAATACCTAAGATGACCATGACGGGATTTAATCCCACGCTTCTGCTCATAACAATCGGGACTATGACGTTGCTTTCCAACTGTTGGGTCACTACCCATAAAATTATCACGGCGACGGCCAGTGTTGGGCTTTGTAAAAAAGCAAAAAAGGTCGCAATCGCTCCTGAAACAAATGGTCCGATATATGGCACGATTTCCAAAAGCCCGGCCAACAAAGCTAAGACTAAGGCGTATTTGACATTCAGGGCGGTCAGGCCGATAAATACCAAACCAAAAATCACCGCGGATAAAATTACCTGACCCAAAACCCAGGCCCCCATTTTTTTCTGAATTTTATTGACTAAAATCGTAATATAAGCTTGGTGCTTAAAAGGGGTCAAGTATTTGATAAAATTTTTCATGCCGTTCTCTTCCACTGTCAGATAAAAAGAAATAACCAAGATGGTAATAAACGAGACAATACCAGAAGCCACTCCTTTCGTGGTTTGAAATACTGTATTGCTAAAACTGCTGGCGAATTCTTTTATTTTATTCTCAATCGTGACTCCAAAATCAGAATGGCTCAAGGTCTCCCTAAATCCCCCAATCTTGGAAACAAAGGTCTGATAAACGTCAGCGCTTTTGATTTCATTAAACTGTTGAGTAATTGCCGGGACCAACAGGAATCCGACCAGAACAAATAATCCTAAAACCACAACATAAACAAACAGCACACTTAATGCTCGCGGTATCCGACGTTTATATAAAGCATCGGCTAAAGGGTCCATGGCTGAGGCGATTATGACTGATCCTAATAAAATCAAAAGGACATCACGCGCTTCCCATAAAAACCACAAGAGCAATCCAATCAGCACGACCTTCAGAATCGTGACGGTGGAAATATTAATTGTTTGGGGCGGATTAGCCATATTTTTAAGTATACCTTAAGGCTTGCAGAGTGGCAATGTTTTTTTGATCATCCTTGGGGTTGTCCTTTGGTGTTTCCAAAATCCAATCCAGTTGGCTTAAAATTTTATTCGAAGCTAATGCCGCAAATCCACCTATTCCAATCTTTCCTTTTCCGATGTGCTCATGGCGGTCTAGGTGTTTGCCTAAATCACCTTTCGAATCATTAACATGAACTAACTTCAATTTTTCCAAACCGATAGTTTTATCAAAGTCTTTTAGGGTTTTTTCAACGCTTCCTTTGTTCCGCAGATCATAACCAGAAGCAAAAGCGTGACAGGTGTCGAAACACACCCCTAAATCAAGCTTTTTTAGTTTTTTATCAAAAATTATCTTAGCGATTTCTGAGAAAGTATCGCCGATAATCCGGCCGGCGCCGGCTGACATTTCAAGCAGCAACTGGGTTTTGCCTCGATAACCATCCAAAACTTTGATTAATGCGTCTACTACCCGTTTGAAGCCCTGGGCATCGGATAGTTCGCCAAAACTACCCAGGTGGGTCATCACCGCAGAACAACCAAGCAAATTCCCTCGTTCCAATTCCTGCCGCAATACCGAGATCGACCCATAATAGATATTATTTTTAATCGAGGCC
>MFER01000006.1:24220-29847 GCA_001777655.1 Candidatus Doudnabacteria bacterium RIFCSPHIGHO2_02_FULL_43_13b | reverse complement strand
AGTAATCGGCTTCACCGGGCCGCCGTGGGGGCTCCGAGAAAATATCTGGAAAACCTCAGCGCCAACTGCCGCGGCATTGCCGGGTGAGTGCCAAATATTTCCCGCAATTGAAACGTGGGTGCCAATACGCATGTGATTTCGTCATCGCGAGGAGCGTAGCGACGTGGCGATCTCTTCGTAGAGATTGCTTCGCCCGCCCGATCCGACGATCAGTCGGGCGGGTCCTCCCGCCGAGGCGGGACTCCTCGCAAAGACAAGTTAATTTATAGTTTCATCTTCTTTTCAAACACCATTTTGTCAGCAAACGGACCGATGACCGAAACCACTAAATTTCTGGGATCAAAAAGTTTGGTGGCCAACTGTTGAACCTCTTGACTGGTCACCTTCTCCAATTTCGCAAACGCCTCCTTCGGGCTTTCAATTTTTTTCATAAACGCGGTTTGGGTCAAATACCAATCCAGTGTGCCGTGCGGATCCTCCATGGCCAGGACGATTTTACCCTTGATGTATTCTTTGGCTTTATTTAATTCTTTCGGGGTAATTTTATCTGAAACCATCTTTTTTAATTCCGCCAAAATTACTTCCAAGGCTTGGGGGGCTGACGAAACCTTCAAGCCGGCCCGGACATAAAAATTTCCAGTGTCCCGATAATTATTCACAGAAGAGCCGACATAATAGGCCAATCCTCGCCGTTCGCGGATTTGGATAAACAACCGGGAACTCATACCGCCGCCCAAGACAGTGGAGAGTACTTGTAATCCTGGATTTTGCCGATGATTATAATCAAATGCTTTAAACCCAAGCATCAGGTGCGCCTGTTCACTGGGTTTATTCTGCACCGAAACTTGAGGTGAGGTTTGTCCCTGGTTTACCGGAACAAATTTTTGAATAGTTTTCCCACTCACTCGACCCCACGATTGCTCGATTAATTTTTCAAACTCTTTCTCGTCAAATTTTCCCGCGACGGCTACGATTGTATTGCTGGGTTGATACCATTTTTTCCGATAATCGATGATGTCCGTCCGTTTGATGGATCGAATGACCTCGGCGCTTCCCGCAATGTCTTTGCCCAGTGGAGTATTGGGCCACATGGTTTCTTCGAACAAGGATTCAATATGGATCTGGGGATTGTCTTTGTACATATTGATCTCTTCGATAATGACACCTTTTTCCCGTTCAATTTCTTTTTCGTCAAACAGCGGGTTTTGCACCAAATCAGTCAAAACCTCGGTAATCAGCGGCAGGTGTTCCGCAGCGGCGCGGATAAAATACTGTGTATGTTCTTTGCCAGTATTGGCGTTAAATTCCCCGCCGATGGAATCGACGATTTCTGAAAGTTTTTTGGCGGTCGGAAATTTTTTCGTGCCTTTGAAATGCAAATGTTCCAAAAAATGCGAAATGCCATTGATCCGCGCTTCCTCGTAACGGCTCCCAGCTTTGACAAACACGGACATAGTAATCGACAGCGCAGTTGGAATCGGCACCGTCAATAAAGTTAAACCGTTTTTGAAGATTTTTTTATGATACATAGAAATACCTCTGTTATTCCGGACCTGATCCGGAATCCAGTCAACTGGATCCTGAATCGAGTTCAGGATGACGTAGATTACGAACTCATTTTTTCCCCAAAATAATTAACCAAATCTGCAATCTTTACCCGATCTTGTTTCATAGTATCTCGATCGCGAATCGTGACTGATTGATCACTGGCCGTCTCAAAATCAACCGTGACGCAGAAAGGCGTGCCGATCTCGTCTTGCCTGCGGTATCGCTTGCCGATGGAGGCTGTCTCATCGTATTGGCACATCCAGTGCTGCTGAAGTGTTTTTAAAATATCCTGCGCTGGTGCGATTAATTGCTCTTTTCGAGACAATGGCAACACGGCAATTTTTATCGGTGCCAATTCTTTGGACAAACGCAGGGTAACTTCGGTTTCGTGGACGGCATCGTCTTTCCCGGATCTGGCTTCCGACTCAGTGTATGCGTCGATCAAAACGGCAAGCATAATCCGATCTAAGCCAAAGGTTGGTTCTACGACGAAAGGTATAAATTCCTCTCCAGATGCATCGTCCTTATACTTTAGGTTCGCGCCTGATAATTCGATATGATTTTTCAAATCATAATCGGTCCGATTGGCCAGTCCCGCCATTTCATCCCAACCAAACGGAAATTTATAATAAGTATCAACGGTCCGTTTAGAATAATGCGCCAGTTCGTCTTTGGGCAATTCCACGGTTTTGATGTTCTCTTTCTTCAAACCCAAGGCGGCAAAAAACTCTTGTTGAAATTTCAACCACTCTTTAAAAACCCTATCGTCATCTCCAGGTTTGACGAAATACTCCAATTCCGCGATGGTAAATTCTTTCATTCGGAAGATGGAGTTCCCAGTCGTAATTTCATTGCGAAATGACCGACCAATCTGGGCGATACCAAAAGGCAGTTTTCGACGCGCTGACTCTTGCACTAATTTGAAATCAATAAACATGGTCTGGGCGGTTTCACCTCTTAAATAAACCGTGGACTTATTATCTTCGGTGGTGCCGATAAAGGTTTTGAAAAGCAAGTTAAAATTTTTAGGATCGGTCCATTCGACCTGCCTGCCGGCAGGCAGGCTGTTTTTACCTTTATGGGTTTCTTCGTGCGCGTGAATTTCATCCGGCTTGTCAGCCCGCAATCGAATATGACAAATTTTACATTCAACCAGTGGGTCAGAAAAATTGCTAATATGGCCGGAAGCCTCCCAAACTTTTGGGTTCATGATGATAGGGCCTCGGACACCGACCATATCTGATCTTTCCTGAACGATTTTTTTCCACCAAAGGTTACTGATATTTCGAAACAGCTCAACCCCGAGCGGCCCGTAATCATAACTATTCGCCAACCCGCCGTAAATTTCGCTCCCTGGAAAAATAAAACCCCGCCTTTTTGCAAGCGAGATAATTTTATCCATTAGATCTATTTTTTCTTTCATGAGCATGTGGTAGCACTGGTTGCTTAGGATTAGCCCTAAACTGGATGCGCTACCCCTTTCGTATCTGCATTATAGCACTAGTTGATATTTTTTAGAAAATTCCTGAAATTTGCCGGTTTCAATACTGTCCCGAATTCGTTGCGTTAAATTTAAATAAAATTTTAGGTTATGCATGGTCGCCAGACGAATACCTAAGGGTTCTTCTGACATAAACAAATGCCGGATGTAAGATTTGGTATAGTTCTGACAACCGTAGCAGTCACAGGTGTTGTCGATCGGTTCAAAATCTTCTTTATATTTTTCCGCGGTAATGTTCAAAGTATAATAGCCCTCTCCGTCTTGGGGCTTTAAATTCACAAAAAATTTCCCATGCCGGCCTTCGCGGGTAGGAATCACGCAATCAAAACTATCGCAACCCAAGCTCACCGCCTTAACGATTTGTTCAGGCAGGCCTACTCCTAACAAATGCTTGGGCTTGTCTTCTTCCAAATGTGGGTTAGAAAATTTTACCGCCTGATACATTAATTCTTCTGATTCGCCGCCATTGGCCACGCCGCCGATACAATATCCCAAAAAACCAATTTCCTTAATGGCTTCGGCTGATTGGTGGCGCAGGTCCCTAAACACCCCGCCCTGGACAATCCCCCAAAGTTGCTGATTTGGATTAATGGAATTGGCGATCAGCTTTTCGTGCATGAGACGCGCTCGTTTGGCCCAAGCGCGCGTGCGTAAAACCATGATAGCTACGGATTTTTTATCAGCTTCGGCTTCTCCAAATTCGTCCAAGACTAAAGCAATATCCGAGCCCAAATTAAGTTGGATCTGCACTGAAAGCTCGGGGGTCAAAAAATGGGTGTTGCCGTCAATCTCTGACATAAAACTGACTCCCTGATCAGAGACTTTCGTGAGTTTGGCCAAAGAAAAAGCTTGAAAGCCGCCAGAGTCGGTAAAAATTCCGCCTTTCCAATTCATAAACTTATGAAGCCCGCCGGCTTTCGCGATCAGCGCGTCCCCCGGCCGCTGCCAAAGATGATAGGTGTTGGCCAAAATCATCTCCGCGCCCCAAAATCTCAATTCTTCAGCTGCGATGGATTTGATTGCGCCTTTCGTGCCGATCGGCAAAAACACAGGGGTATGCACATTGCCATGGGCGGTTTGCAAAACCCCAATCCGGGCTTTCGTCTTTTGGTCTTTTTTCGTAATCGTAAACATGTCAACAGTCTAGCATAAAAAGACGGCTCAACCGAGCCGTCTTTTTAATAAACTTACTTACTTAGCTTCATCCCCCAATAAGCCAGGTAGCCGCCTAAGATGACGGGCAGCCAGCTGATCCAGGTCGAAACAGTGACCGAACCTACGGTTACTCCCCAACCATTCAGCACCCGCAGCAGATGCACCAAAGCGATGATCAGGAAAAAAGTCCCGGTAATCGCAAAATATGTTTTGTGTTGCATATTTGGTTAATTAATCGCTGCCTATATTATATACCAAAAAACAGTTTAACAGTGAAAAAAAGTTAAGTAATGGTGAGGTCTTTGCAACCGTTGCCGCCTCAATTTCTTTTTTTATTCAAAATCCACGAAATGACCAAGGCGGTGGCTGCCGCGGTGGACGTGGTTGTGTCCCAGTGGAACCCACTGCCACCAAACCATTGCTCAAACAGCCAGGCGACCACGACGTTTGCACCAAACGCCACCAAGAACACAAAAATAAACATTTTCCAATAATTTTTCATATTATTTATTTTATTTCTTCCAATCCTTAATGACGACCCCGCCCCGAACTTTCTTCACGATCAATTTTTGCTTTTCCCGCCAGCCGAGTTTTTTCAAAATTTCCACTGGCAAGGTAATCGCCAGGGACTTGTTCCCCAGTTTAGTTAATTTGCGGATATTTCTTTCACTCTGTTTACGGACTCCCATCAAATATGTAATTAATTACGTAATTGAAAAGCACCTTTATTCTGCCACTTTCCGCCCATAAAATCAAACAAAAAACCGACTCCAAGCGAGGTTTGAGATCGGATATGTCGGCGCGGTTGCGGACACTTCAAAAGTCTGGTAAAATAGCTCCAACAGAAAGCAGTCTCTGCTATCTGCGCGTCTCTAGAAATCGTCAAAAACTCATGGAGGAAGCGATGCAAGCCCTGTCCACGACGCAGCACACCCCATCGTCGCCGATGGCGTCCGAGGCCGTGATCCCGGCCGTCCGCGGCGAGTTCTACAGCTACCGCGCTCTGTTTTCGTATGATCGTCCGCTCGGCTATCTCATGAAGTGCAAGGCGAACAAGGACCGGACGCTGGCCTTCGGCGAAGATAACCCCAAAGGCATCGACCTGGTGTTCGTGTTCGACAACGGCGTTTCCGTCTGCTCGCCCAATTCGGCACCTGCCGTCCGCCTGCTGGAAGACCTCGTCGACCCGAAAGTACTGAACCAGACCCGGATCGCGGTCGCCGGCATCACCGTCGATGAGTTCAACCAGCTGCGCGAGCGCAAGAACGGTTCGGCTCTTGCCGAGGTCTGCCGTACGGCCGTTGCGCGCAACGATTCGATCGTGACATTGATGTCCGGGACAATCGTCGCCGTGACCACAGAGTCGGGTAAGTTCGGTCTGCTCCTCGTCAAGGAGCTCACACCGTCGACGGTCCGAGTCGAC
>MFER01000006.1:0-24181 GCA_001777655.1 Candidatus Doudnabacteria bacterium RIFCSPHIGHO2_02_FULL_43_13b | reverse complement strand
CTGTAAGACAGGAACCGCCGCCTCGCAATGCCCTGCGCCAAACCATCTTAGGTTAGGCACAGGGCTTCTTTTTTTATACTATAAGTTGATTTTTTGATCGTCTTTTGCGCTCAGCAAAGCGGACTTCGTGTTCATCCATGCCAAAGTGATGCGCGATCTCGTGCCAAACCGTGTCTTTCACCATTTGTTTGATCGCTTCAGGATCTTGCGCGATCCGCAAGATCGGCCCGCGAAAAATCGTGATCTTGTCCGGCAGAACCGCAGTGTAATTGGCGCCCCGGCGATTTTGGGGCACGCCCTCATATAATCCAAGAAGGGTTGAGTTGTGTTGGAGTTTAAACTTCGCAAGTTGGATCGTCGTTGGCTCTTGGTCAATCGTAACCGCGACATTATCGAGCAAATCCAAAAACTTTTTTGGGATTGCTTCAATCCCCGCATTCACTAATTCTTCAAATTGTTCGCGATCAAATTCATCCATAAAACTATTCGCCTATTCGCGCGAATTAGACCCTTGTTCGCTATATCTCAACGAGACTTCAGCCGGAGATAATCCATCTAATGCCTTGTGCGGAAAATAATTCCAAGCATCGGTCGTTAGTTCTAATATATTCTCAAGCTCGCCAGCGTCTCCTCCGCGGTCAAACATTGCTACGATTTGCATTAAATCATCCTGATCTTTCTCATCATAAATGACTTGTTTGATATCATCGAGTTCGAAATCACTTTCAGTTCTATAAATCAATTCCAAAAGTTCCTGTTCTATTTCGAATTTTCTTTGATCTATTTCTTCCCTGGTTTGTTTGATTGGTATGAACATATTTTAACACTCCACACCACGTCTGGGGCATTGAAAATCCTCAATTCGCCTATTCGCGCGAATTAGACCATGGTAATTATTTGGGTAGCTAGTTTTGGCCGATCGTCAGACAAACGATAATACATTTGCAAACTTCGCTGGTCTTTTTCCAAGATATCAACGGCCAGTAAAATTATCAAATGTTTGGATGTGGCTCGGAAGGAAAGCCGGATTGCCTCGGCAATTTCCCCGACTGAAGCTTCGCGTCGGTCGCGAAGATATCTGACAATTGCCAGTCGCCTTCGGTTAGCCAAAGCCTTAAGTATTCTTTCTGTGTTTTTCATAATGGCATTATACTACTGTTCGCTTATTCGCGCGAATTAGACTTTGAATCGTTGAGAGATAAATTGTTTATCTGGTCTTTTAGATCTTTGGCTTTTTTCATGGCTGATAGCAATTCCTGTTCATCGACTTCTTCCGGTCTGACCGCGTAAGCCTTCT
The DNA here is from genome assembly GCA_001777655.1 of Candidatus Doudnabacteria bacterium RIFCSPHIGHO2_02_FULL_43_13b. Lineage (GTDB taxonomy): Bacteria > Patescibacteriota > Doudnabacteria > UBA920 > O2-02-FULL-48-8 > 2-01-FULL-44-21. The sequence goes on along the minus strand of MFER01000006.1, from coordinate 22,884 downwards.
GCAGATTCTCCATCATCCGATCCGTCACTAATTTTAACCTGGCGGCCATGACTACCGGGGTCAGTTTCTCTTTTTTCGCAATAGTAAACCCTACTTGCGCCTGACAATAAAAACAAACGGGTTTTTGGAATTCGGTGACGGCAAAATCCTGCCCACAACTGGAGCAGTCATAAGTAATCATAAATTGAGGTTTCCCGCGCATAAGTGTAATTATTTAAACAGCTATAATCTTAAATAATTATTCCAATAATCATAAAGTTCTTTGGTCGCAAACAAATCCCCAGCGTTATATTTAGCAATTTCAACAAATTTTTTCTCCTTAAATAACCGACCTATATCATCTCCTGAAATTCCTTCCGACTTAGGGCTCTTAATTCCAAAGGCTCTAGAGTATAAATGCAGACTGCCTTTTCTGCGAACTGCGCCATAAAAAGATAGTTGATCCTGTAGATCAATGTGCTGGCATTTTTTCTGTTGATAAAGATAACGGCCTTCCATGAGATCCTTGGTTGGTTTAATTTTGTGTATAGCCGAACGAATCGCTAGAAATGGAGCGTCAAATCCGCGACCATTGAAGCTGATAAACTCGTCATATTTAGTCGCGCCCTTCCAAAAATTCTCTAACATTTTTTTTTCAGTCATTTGCTTATACTTGATTCCATTTTCTTCAAACTCGGCGATATCGTCTCCTGGTGCTTGAAAATATACAGCTCCTTGATTTTTATCTGGGTCTAAAACTCCGATCACAACGATTTCGCCGGTTAGTGGTGAAAAACCCAACCCATTTTTAAGGTCTTCAAGCGCAACTTGATACTCTTCCTCCGATTCCGATTCTTTTTTAATCCAACGCGTCAAAACAGCTTGAGTAGTCTCATCAAGCTCATCAAAATCCTCACCAACAGTTTCGATATCAAAAATTATCTTAGGCATGAACTAAATACCTAACCCCTGCTGACTTTTGTTTCCAATTTTAACTTTTTTTGCTTCTTTGAAATACGGCTCCGACCAAGCAGGCAAGGCTGGTTTTTTGCCTGCGATTAATTCCTGAACTGAAATAATTTGAATTTTCGGATATTCGACTTTTGTAAAACTAGGAGTAAAGGTTCCTGCCTCAACAGCTTCTTGAATCATTGGACGAGTTGATGGTTCCAGAGTAACCAATAATCCCCCATCAGCTTTTTCGCGTTCTATATCTCCTTTCAGTGTAGCAATATCATTTCTATGAACCATGCCACCCTTGACCTGTACTAATACTCTGCCATAAATTTGCTCTCCACTTTTGATGTCTTTAATAAAATTAATTACTCCATCTATCCCCTTATCTGCTCCTCTCATATTCTCTTTGGTTTTACTCTGCCCTGGTACAGCGCTGACCAAATCTAGAGCCCAATATTCAAATTCAAAGGGATCTTTTTCAAACAAAGCCTTAGCACCTGACACATCTTTAGGGCGACCATCTACAATAATTGGTAAGGACTTACCTTCAAATTGACCGGCTAAACGATGTCTAATTAAGTTTATGGCCAGCATAGTAATATCGATTCCAACCCACTGGCGATTCAATCTTTCCGCTACAGAAACTGTAGTACCGCACCCACAAAACGGATCCAAAACTAAATCACCTTCGTTGCTGCTGACTTCTATAATTCTTTCCAACAATTGTTCTGGTTTCTGAGTAGGATATCCCAGTCTCTCTTTAGCGTTACCTGCAATTGCCGGTATATACCAATAATCAGGTATAGGTGTGCCCACCGAAGTTTCTTCTTGGTCTCTAGACAACCTCTTGCCATCAATAATAGTCGCTAGCTGTTTTCTGCCTTTGTGAATCTTAAGAGTAATGTCAGCCAGAGGTTGAAATATCGTATTAAAAGTATACTTACTTTTCTCATCTTTAACATAAAAAAGAATAATATCATGCATGGTTTGAAAAAACTTCGATTTTGATGGCCATCTCCGATATGTCCAAACTATCTCATTTCTAAAGTTCTGTTTTCCAAAGATTGCATCCATGACTAGCTTCAAATAATGACTAGCCGTTGGATCACAGTGCAGATAAATCGAGCCTGTTGATTTAAGTACCCGACGCAATTCGATCAAACGTACAGTCATCATGGTCAGATACGCCAGCATATCGTTATGGCCAACAAGTTTTTCCAAAGCCAGCATGAGATTGCTGATTTGTTCATTAATTTTGGTTGGTGATTTCCGAACGCCTACTAACTCTTCAAAAATGGCCTGTGACTCATGCGTCCAATGCCAGCTGTCTTCAAATGCCTGGACTTGAGCCGGGCTGTCTTGTAGTCCTTCTTTAAACAAGACATTATAATTGCGGTTCGAATTAAACGGCGGATCCAAATAGATCAAATCAAAGGATTCATCAGGAATTTTATCCCGAAGAATCTCCAAATTATCTCCAAAGAATAGCGTTCGATTTTTTAGATTAGTCATATTCGTATTATCCCACTTACCACTCCAAAAATCAACATTAAAATCGCCTTTCCGCCTGCGCTATATCCCTGCCTGCCGGCAGGTTCGGCGGACAAGTCGGCGATTCCAAGAAACTACTTATAAACCCCTTGCCTGTGACCAATATCCAACACGATAATTAACAAAATATTTTTGTGTATTTCGTAAATGATTCGATACGGCCAAACATTGATGGAATATTGATCCTTATATTTGCCAAATAGCCTTTTACCTAAAAATGGATCATTCTGTAAGGCAACTAAGGTCACTTTAATTTTGTCCTGAAAATTTTTAGGGATTTTAGCAAGATGCTTTTTTGCTGTTGGTGTTAGTCTGACCGTGTAGGACATATCCATCCTTGGCTAATAATTCTTCTAAAGTAATATATTTTTTATAGGCACCACTTTTAATATCCTTATCGACTTTGGCAATGGCTTTGTCTAAGTTAGGAAAAATTCTAAGAACTTCGATAGTTTCTTCCAGACTTTCGAAATCTTCAGCTGACATAAGTACGACTTTGGGCTTGCCTTTATCAGTAAAGGTGTACCGGACCCCGGGTCGCTGTACATCATCTGCAATATCGAAAATTCTCTTGCGGGCCTCAGAAATAGATAAAGTAGTTTTTGTATTCATAAACCTCTCTTTCTATGTACATAATAGTGTACATTCAAAATCTTGTCAACTCAACTCTTTACCCACTGCCTCACTGATGTGGCTAAAGCCGTCTTGTTGCAATAATTTTACTAATCCTTGATTGATCCGCTTAACTGTCAGGGGTCCGCCAAAAATTAGACCTGTGATGATCTGCACCAGATTCGCGCCGGCTTTGATCTTCTCATAGGCCTGCTGGGCATTGAAAATGCCACCCAAACCGATAATCACATATTTGCCAGGAGCCCGACGATACATGTGGCGAATCAAATTCGTGGATTGCTCGCGGACGGGTTGGCCGGAAATCCCGCCTTGCGGGAGCATGTCCGATCGCTCTTTCGCTGATTTCAAATTTAGAGTTTCCCGGCGTTTTGACAGATTCCCCACGACGAAGCCGTCGACAAATGAATATTTTTCCACCACGGCTAAAATCTGATCCACCTCGTGTGTGGTCAAATGGTTCGAAATTTTCAAAAACATCGGGCCTACTTTCGGCTCCTTACTTAAAGCAGCCAAAAGTTGATCAAGTTTCAACGGATCTTGAAACGTGCAGCCGTCCTGAGTGTTCGGGCAAGAAATATTTAGTGTTGTGTAAGCAAAATACTGGCCCAGCAATCGATAGGTGGCAATATAATCTTCGATAGATTTCTCCCCCATGATATCCGCTCGGTTGGTTTTCGCGATATTTATCCCGGTTGGGATGGTAAATTTTAACCTGGGCAACTTTTTTAAAATCGCTTCTGCGCCGATATTTTTCAGCCCATAATAGACAATTAAAGATTTGTCCGCGGGCAATCGAAGCAGTCGGCGGCCAGAGTTTCCTTCATACGGAAAACGCGTCACCGCCCCCACCTCCATAAACCCAAACCCGACAGCTGACATAATGTTGGTTAGGTTCACATCTTTATCAAACCCGGCGGCCAGGCCCACTGGATTCGCAAAATCGATCCCCGCCACTTGGGTCCGCAGAGACGGATGAGTAAAGCCGCAAATCCAGGATACCAACCCGCGTGTCAATGAATAGGCGCCTAACATATGGCCGACCGATACAAAAAAATCATGCACCCGCTCCGGGTTTAAACGAAATAATATGGGTTTTAGGATTCGTTCATACATACAACTTGATTATGCTCCCCTGAAGAGCAAAAATCAAAAAACCCTGCCCCTCTACCCTCTTAATGTCTGTTTCGAAATCCGCCACCGCCACGGTGGTTATTATCGTCATAATGGCGAGGCGTGCGCGGTCGTTCATCCACTGATCCGCCTTCGGGGCGGGGCAATAAAATTTTATGCGAAAGATTAATCCGGCCCATCTGGTCAATCTCCACAACTTTCACATCCAACTCATCGCCAACCGAGACCACGTCTTCGACCCGTCCGACTCTGCTCCAAGACAACTCCGACATGTGACAGAGTCCGTCGTGACCAGGGGTTAGCTCGACAAATGCGCCGAAATCCATAATCCGGTTAACTTTTCCTTTGAAGACCTCCCCTACTTTTATCTCTCGGGTTAAGTTGTGAATCCAGTCCAGGGCTTTTTTCGAAGCTGCTGCGTCGTTGGATGTGACCATAACCAGTCCTGAGTCTTCAATGTCAATTTTGACCCCGGTTTCGGCAATAATTTTATTAATCACTTTCCCGCCGGAGCCGATGACATCCCGAATTTTTTCCGGATTGATCATAAGGGTGGTGATGCGAGGCGCCAACGGGGACATTTCCTCACGCGGGGACGCGATCGTTGCTTTCATCACGGATAAAATATGCAAACGCCCGTCTTTCGCCTGTTTTAGGGCCTGGTCGACAATCTCCACGGTCAAGCCGCGGGTTTTGATATCCATCTGCAGTGCCGTAATCCCGGTTGTGGAACCGGTCACTTTAAAATCCATATCGCCATTCGCATCTTCGATCCCGGCAATATCAGTTAAAACTTTAAATTTCCCAGAGGCTTTATCCAAAACCAATCCCATGGCCACGCCGCCGATCATTTCGGTAATGGGAACTCCGGCATCCATCAAGGCCAGAGTGGAACCGCAGGTTGAAGCCATGCTGGTCGAACCGTTGGATCCTAACACTTCTGAAACCAATCTTAGTGTATATGGGAATTTTTCTTTATCCGGCAAAACCACTTCTACTGCGCGTTCGGCTAAGGCCCCATGACCGACTTCCCGCCGGCCGGGACCGCGCATCGGGGCGACTTCGCCCACGGAATAGCCGGGGAAATTATAGTGGTGAATATATCGCTTGGTTGTGCCTTCGACATCAAAATCTTCCATCCCATCCAAAATCTGCGCATCGCCTGAAGAGCCCAGTGTCACCGTGGTCAGTACTTGGGTTTCGCCGCGATTAAACAGAGCGGAACCGTGGGTGCGGGGCAGAATCCCCACCTGGCAAGAAACCAGCCGGGTGGCATTGAGGGCGCGTAAATCGACGCGACGTTCTTGTTCCAAAATATTTTTTCGAATCAATTTCTTGGTCAATTTTTCGATTGACAATCCAATATGCAATGGCAGATTCAACTCTTCATTATCCTTGAACATCTCCACAATATGAAGAGTGATTTCTTCTTTCACCAAATCATATTGTTGTTCGCGTTGTTCTTTGGGAAACGAACCAAACAAAGCGGCTTCCAGTTTTTCTGAAGCGAATTTTTCCACTTCAGTTATAATTTTTTCATCCGCTAAAATTCGAATAACTTCCGTTTTTTTCTGGCCAACCTGTTCAACTAAATTATTTTGGAGTTTTATCAATTCGGCCAAAAAGGCTTGAGCGAATCTGATCGCTGTGACCATATCTTCTTCGGTAATCTGCTTGGCGCCGGCTTCGACCATAAAAATATGCTCACCGTTGCCGGAAACCACCAAATCCAAATCACCGGTTTTTCTCTGTTCGTAAGTTGGATTCAGCACCAACTGACCATCCACTCGCCCAACTCTGACGCCGGCGATTGGTCCCTCAAACGGGATATTGGAAAGACCAAGCGCGGCAGAAACGGCATTGATGGCCAAAACATCCGGATCGTTTTGTTCATCTACTGACAGGATCGTGGCGACCACCTGGACGTCGTTACGCATGCCCTCCAAAAAAAGTGGTCGAATAGATCGGTCGATCAGGCGCCCTGAAAGCACGGCCTCGTCAGTCGCCCTGCCTTCGCGTTTGATAAATCTCGAACCTTTAATTTTGCCAGCGGCATAAAGCCGTTCCTCATAATCCACAAGCAGCGGAAAATAATCCATCCCCTCGCGCCTGGTTTTACTCATCACCGCGGTGGCCAAAACCACCGTGTCTCCTAATTTTGCCAAGACCGAACCGTTGGCTTGCAAAGCTAAAGCGCCGGTTTCAAGAGAAAATTTCTTACCGGCTAAATCTGCATCTATTCTACCTGTTTTCATTGTTAAACCTTTTTTTTCCGCAATTGTGCTTTGTAGCACAGAAGTTGTATCAGTGCATTTGTCATTCCGGGCCCGACCCGGAATCTAGATCCTGAAACCCGCCCGCTTCGACAGCGAAGCGTGTCGGGCAGGTAAATTCAGGATGACGAACGAACTCATATAGCCTCTTTGCTTGTAGGCACTTAAGCGGAATTAATTATTAATTTTGCGGGGGCTGTTTCCTGATCGTTAACTCGATCTGATTTCCAGCCTTGTCCGTACCTTTATAAACGGCGAAGACTTCACCTGTCAATGGTCCACCTTCAGCTGCTGGCGTTCTGCCACCACCAGATACGTAATCATATCCTAAAACTTGCATGGCCTGAGCGACCCGTGCTTCATTCTCGACGATTTCTGCTGGATCTGTAAAATCTCTGGTTTCTGGTGATGACATATTATTTTAACTTGAGTTTATCGGTCAGCTTCTCCCATCGCTTTTCATCTTCCGCTTTCAGATAGCGGAGGAGGCGGCGGCGGTTGCCCACCATTTTTAGAAGTCCGCGGCGGGAGTGGTTGTCTTTCTTGTGCTCATTTAAATGTTCTGAAACTTTCTCAATTTCCCGAGTTAATATCGCCACCTGCACTTCCGGGCTGCCAGTGTCGTCTTTGTGCACCTGAAACTTTTTAATCAATTGTTGCTTTTCCTTGGGGGTTAACATAGTAGTTATCCTTAAGTCACGAATTGGTCAGGAAATAACCAATCGTCGAAGTTAATTTATAACATTGGCATTTTAGCACCTTTTTGCCCTTTTGCCAAGCGCGAATTTTTGATATAATTATTGTGCGACATAAAATTATGACGGAGACCAAAACTAAACTCCAAAAATACTACATCCAATTCCTCGAATACCTGGAAATCGAGCGGAACCGCTCGAGAATGACTTTGCGCAATTATGACCATTACCTTCGCCGGTTTGTGGAATTTTGTGAAAAACACGGGGTGGATGATCCGAAAGATGTGGATCTGGAACTTGTGCGGGGTTATCGCCTCTTTTTAAATCGTCTGGAAGAAAAAGGTAAGGCTTTGAAAGTAATCACCCAAAACTATCATCTGATCGCCTTACGCAGTTTTCTAAAATATTTAGCCAGACGAGACGTCAAATCATTGGCCGCGGAAAAAATCGAGCTGCCGAAAACCCCGACTCGGCAAGTGGAGTTTTTGTCAGCCGAAGATGTATCGCGGCTTGTGGAAGCAACAAAATCCGAAGTGTCAAAAATCATACAATTGCGCGACCGCGCCATTTTCGAAACTTTGTTCTCTACCGGACTCCGCATTTCAGAACTAACCAGTCTCAAACAAGACAAAATCAACCTCAAACGAGGTGAATTTACCGTGCGTGGCAAAGGCGACAAGCTCCGCCTCGTATTCCTCTCCCCCCTAGCAATTAATGCGCTCAAACTATATCTGGACGAACGGGAAGACAACTCCAAGGCTTTATTTATTCGGCATCGAGTTTCAGATTCCGTCGAAAAACAAATCGAATCACAAAGTGAAGAGGTCAGTGGCCTGACTGCCCGTTCGATGCAGCGCATCATCAAAAAATATGCCAAGGTCGCTGGGATTGTAAAAAAAATTACCCCTCATACCCTACGCCATTCATTCGCGACTGATCTTCTCGCCAACGGCGCGGATATCCGCGCGGTGCAGGAAATGCTCGGCCATGCCTCCATCTCGACCACCCAAATCTACACTCACTTAACTAACAAACGTCTCCGCGACATCCATACGGCCTTTCACAACAAAGCCAAAAAGTAGTATAATCATAGATACGAAAATGAAGGGGGACTTGCCAATGCCAAAAGAGACTTTCTTGGAAATCGTGTCGCGACCGTTTATGGCCTTCTACGCCCTGATCTTGATTGGGTTCCTCATGATCACCGCTCCCGTCAACAAGGAATCCCTCATGACACCTTGGGAGCGAGCTAGTTTCGCGCTGATCCTTTGGGGCATCCCGATCGCACCAGCCTTCGTGTTCCGACCGATGGCGGGACTTGCAGCGCTCGTCCTCGAAGTCGCGGTGCTCAACGCCATCACTTGGTGGTCATTGAAGTACCGTCTCCGTTTCGGTTAAGACAGATTCTGTAATCTGTCTTCTTTTTTTCGCCTAAATAATTTAACTTATTGCGCGATAATTTTTATCTTATAATCTTTCGCCACACCCGAGGCTGGCCAGTAGGGAGTAAATTCGAACGACTGATTGACGGTAAAGGCAATGGTTTTCGATCCCCCTGCTTGAATCGTGCCGGTGTTAGCAACTAAGCTTCGAAATTCTAACCCGCCGTAATATACATTTTGACTGCTTACATTAAAAGTTAAATTCACTATCGTACCAATAGGAACTGTGATCTGGGAGGGATTAGCCGAAGAATCATCAGCCGTAATACTAAAAGATTGTACGGTTGGAGTGGGCGTTGGCGAAGGCGCTGGCGAAGGCGCTTGGGCTTGGGTGGCGGAATTAAATTTAAAAGTCGAAAGCACTTTGACGTAATCCGTCTCGGTTTGAAATTCTCCATTGTCTGAATTATCAAACCCTTTCGAATAACCATCCACAAAAATATCATAATCTGTGCCTCTAATCAGGGCGTAGCGAGCGGCTCCCCCTTCGCCAATACAAGACACTGACAAAACATTGGAATTAGCACTGCCCATCTGATCAATTGCACAAAAAACCGCCGGTTCGCCAGGAGATGGTGTGACGGGGTGCTGAGCCAGATTATAATACTCATTAAAATAAGCAGTCGCTTCGGTGCGCAAACTTCCGGTTAGGGTAATTAAAACCAGCGGCCCGACATCGTAACCTCGCACGGGAGCATCATAGGTTCCTAAAACCGAATTGCCTGAAATCGAACCGACCTTCAAATTCGGCGGGTATTGAACCTGATAATTATATTTAGTGTTGGCGTAAGTCTTCCACCCGGCAATTTCGACCGAGCCTGCGGGAGGCGTTAATTCTTGGTTGTTGGTCGGTTCCTGCGGAGTTTGCGAGGTTTCCTGATTCGCGGGATTGGGGGCAGGTTCTGATTTGGTTCTTTGTCGAACTACCAAAAACCCGATCGCCAAAAAAACCACGGCAGCGGAAATCATAATAATCAAAGCGGTTGACCCTTTTTGGTTGCTCATGTCGTCATTGTATCCCGGTAGTAACACTTCGATCGTCCCGCTTTAAGCGGGACGTAAATAATTTAGTTAATATATTATACTCAAGACTTATTAATGAGACAAATTTATAGATTACTCCTAGGTCTAAAATCACCGAGATAATCATTATCCAAGGCCAATATTTTATTATTAATTCATCCATACCATTTACTATAACAAAAAATAGGCAGGAAGCCTATTTTTTAATCGTATTAAACAAGGTCACAAACAACCAAACCGCAATAAGAGCAATCACGTTCCAGATTACCAAACCGGAAAGAAATGTGCCAAATGTTAAAATGTTTCGGCCCATATCAATCCCCATGTGCAAACCATAACGCATAAATCCCGGACGGATTCCAGGCATCGATGCCACGCCAAAAAAACAGATCACGTAAACAATACTAATCCAAGCAGCGCTAACTTTTAACAAATGTTTTGAATTGATCATATTTTTATAAAATAATTAATCTTTCGACCTTTAATACCAAGCTTTGTACCAAGTTCTCATCTGTTCGATTTCGGCATTTTGAGCAGTGATGATATCATCAGATATTTTTTTCATTTCCTCCCTTTGCGTCGTTTGCCACAACATCTGCGCCATCATCACGGCCATTTGATGGTGCGGGATCATAGCTTCGATGAATTTTTTATCAAACGGCTTGGCATTTTCCAAATCTTCTAAATCAGAAAGATCACCCATCAGGCCCATGTTAAGTCCATGCTCCATGTTATGGGCCATCGCTTGTGGAATAAATAACCCGCCAATCCCAAACCAATCCCTTCGCCACTGCCTCATCTGTTCAATTTCGGCATTTTGAGCCGTAATGATATCAGCTGCTAAATCTTTAATTTCTTGGTGTTCTGCTTTTTGCTTGGCTAACTCGGCCATAGTAATCGCATCTTCATGATGCGGAATCATTTGATCGATAAAATGCTCATCCATATTATTTCCCATATTCATCATGCCATTGTCGTTTCTATTAAGCGCATCGGGGAAAAAGATTGTGGCGATTAATAGACCTATGATCAATCCTCCAATCCCATATAAAATTTTTGAATTATTCATACGATTGTTCCTGATTAATTATTGTTTTGCTAGCAACATTGTTTAAAACGATCATCTTTCGCCTCCCTTTTGTTGACTTTCAATCGGCTCATAAACCAAGTTAATACGACTGAAACTAAGGCCAATGTTACAGCCTTGGTTAAATCTTTCTGCATCAGAAAATATATAGCTGGGGCGTTGAGTAAGACCATGATTAATTTCCAATGCCAGGAAAATTTGTGGCCGTATTTTTCGATGATGGCTCCCAAACTGACGGAAATCAAGATTGTTAGAAACAAAGTGTTAACTGGTTGGGACAAATAATATAACACCAACACAGCGACCCAGGTAATCACGGTGGCGGAACAAACCGGACAGAGAACATTTTTTATCCACTGGTTTATTACCCACAAAACTAGAGTCAAAACAACGATGCTGAGTAAAATGTAAAACATAAATTTATAGATTGAGTATAATAAATGCCAAAGCAATCATCAATAGTCCGCCCCCTATTTTCAGCAATTTACTATTGGATCTTTGGAAAATCTTAATTTTTTCAACCATGGTTTGGTTACTCGCCAGAAACATAATGGCCAGCAACGGAAGAATAAATATGAGATTATAAAGCAACAAGTATCCGACTCCTTGCCAATAGGTTTTCGTGTCATGCAAAAGCCCGATTACAATCAGGTAAGGGCCACCCGTGCAGGGAAACTCACAAGCGCCAACTAAAGCCCCTAACAAAAACATTCCTGGGATACTGACTGTTTTGAGCAATTCGTTCATTTTGGCATGGGCGCTGGCAGGAATGCGAAAATGCAACGGAAAATTCGGAAACCAAACTTCCAATACGTTGATTGCGCCAAACAAAATTAATAATCCGGCCGCGAGCTTGGACATAAAATGCGGCACATTGAAAATATGCAATGCTTGCAAAATTCCCAGTCCAATCAATAAATAGACCACGAATATCCCAAAAATATAACTTAAGCCCATGCTGAAAATTCTTCGGTGACTCTGGCCCAAGCTAAAAAGAAAAATTAAACTCACCAATAAAACAGAAAAAGCGCAAGGATTGATGCTATCAACCAACGCTGCAACGCCCACCAAGGGCAGTAAAAACTTACCCTGGTTGCTAATCTGCCAGACCCATGTCGCGCTGCCGGGAATATTTTTCAAAGCAAGAGCCAAACCAAAAATCAAAACAACCAGGAAACTTAGGATAATTAACCGGCGAAAATTAGGGGGTAACATTGGCTTTGACGTTAAATTCTACCAGCTTGCGGTGCTCATTTCCTTCCAAAGTTACCACTCGCTCAATCGGCCCAACTCCGGAAGGACCGTGGGCATTCGGATCAAAAATCACCACGACCTCAATTTCTTCATTGGGGTCGATTGAGCGATCAAGCCCTGAATTGACGCCATGTCCTTGCATACCGAACGGTCCAAATTCCTCACCCCGGCTAATGATCTTCGCTTCAGTGCACATACAGGAAGTATAAACCATATCAATGTTTAACCGATCTCTATTTTCATTTCTTACTTTAAAAACCTGGCTAACCTTGCCGTCCTTCATGGAAATTGTGCCAAAATCATAAGCTGCCGGCTCTCCTTTTAGTTGCCAATTTTCGGCAACTGCCGCTGGCGGCTCGCTATTATCAGGTTGCGCGTACCACAGCGCGAAACCGATACCCACAACCAAAACGCCAACTGTGATGATACTTTTGCCAAATTTATTCATAAACTCATGATATACCCCCTGGGGGTATTTGTCAACCCCTTATATCAATATCGATCAATGGCAAAAGCATCAATGTTGTATTACGGGGTCAATATTCTAGAATACACAATCCGGCGCTCCGGAAAACCAAGCTTGACTCCCGCCTGGGGAGCGGAATTTACAACTGGTTCCCCCATCATTAGCAAACGGCACAAATAGCCCAAATTCCCTACCGTCTTGTTTCCAAACATACATATAATTATCAGGAAAATTTTTAGGATCTTGAGGCATACTGGACAAAAAAGCCGGAACCAGGAAACTAGCCAGATGGTTTATATCAGTTTCATTATTGGGGTTGCCAACCGTGCCGTCGTGCGGGTAATTTTGGTTTTCCAAAAAATATAATTCTAGCGCTTTTTGGACCTCGCTGATGTCTTGTTTCCGTCTCGCTTCACGGGCTTTGATTCGAGCGTTGTTAACCAACACCAAAAGCGACGTGGACAACAGACCAATAATCGCAATCACCACCAACAGTTCGATCAAGGTAAACCCAGCACCACTTTTCTTAAGAAAAGCTGGTGCTTGGGTGAATCCGCGATTGTCATGGATTTTAACGTTCATGTTTATTGCGAATCAACACATAGGCGATGATGACTATGAATACCCAGACCCAAGCATAATTTAAATATGAACCAAAGGCGCTGTCCAACAAGGCATTGCTGCCATAAACCGCGGCTAGCGCAAACGGCGTTTCTGCCAAAATCGATATGATTAAATATTTACCAAAATCATATCGAATCAAACCAAAAATATAACCAGTTTCCGAAGGCGTGGCCAAGCGAAAAAGAAATAAAAACCAAAAATTCAAATAATTCTCGATTTTATCGATCCAAAGATTAACTTTTTTCTCCCCCAGAATTTTTTTTATTAAAGTATAGCCGTAATAATGACCTATCACGTAGGCCATGCTGTTGCCAAACAACCAGCCGGTAATTAAAAACAACAAGGTCAAAAACGGCCCCCAAATCACAATCGCCGGGGGAACTAAAGGGATGCTGCTAAATGGCCCAAGTAGAATCGAGAGGCTTGCGAAAAAAATAAACAATTGGGCGGAAAGGATCGGGTTTTCATCAGCAAATTCGGAGAGCGAAATAATAAAACCCTCCAGTCTGTCCTGTAAAAAAATCGACAGGCCAAACAGAACGATTCCTAACAACAACAGCAATAGTATGTAAGTTCGCTGGTTCATTTTTTCAAAGTCGGCAGTAATTGTGCCGGGACAATCCTGACCGCCACTTTCGTTTCGTTGTTAATCGAAGCTTTGATCAAACGATACAGCCCTTTAATAATCACTAACCGCCCGTTGTGATCTACCACATCTACGGGATGGATGGATTCTGACTGCATGGTTTTATAATATTCCACTTGGTGTTCGCCGGGATGATCCATCAAATCCCTGGGCTTCAAATTGTATGGCCCATTTTCGGAAAGTAGAGGCAGGTCAAAGTGCCAAATTAAATCTCCGATCTTAACCCAGGTAATCGGCAGGTCGAGAGCGGAGATTTTTTCTAAATCCCAATTTTGCTCAAATCCCAAATCAGAAAGCTCGCTTGGAATTTGTATTTTCATAAATTACAAAGAGTGCCAATAAAAAAATCCGACAACAATAACCGTTCCTAAAATTACGCTCATGATTAGACGATTGACCCCTTTGGTTAATTGGGAGATATTCGCTGATTGACGGGTCATATAGTAAAAGGCCAGCACGACGAGAAAAACAATCACCGCAGCCCAACTTTTGGTTACCCAATGGTGACCAGTTAACGCCTTGAGGAAATTTTTAAGGCCCGGTGCCAGTTCCGCCCAAATGGTAATAATAACAGTAAACCAAATACTACATTCGGCGGCGAAAACTGAAGCTATGCTTAGTCGAAGTTTGTTCATAAATTTAGGCCCAACGCGCCGCTGCTGAAATCACAAATCCCATCAGGCCGATCAGCAAAGCAAGCAAGGCGGTTATCGCGGTTAATTTTTTTACAGCTCTTTTTAATCCTGCATCATTAAATTCCTGACCCGTTAGCATGGTTAGCAACAAAATCGTCACGCTCAAAGGAAGTATAAACAAGAAGATATGCTCTTTGGACTCCATGACAACCTGATGCGCCCAAGGAGCGACGCTCCCTAGAATAACTGGTTTGACGATACTGCCATAAAATTTCACGTAATAGTATCCGCCAATCAACCAGCTGAACGCAAAACTAATAACCGCCCCCCAAGCCACCCACCTCATGCGCCTCTGGTTTTTGGCATTCGCCACTAACTCCCCGAGTAACCACAACAAAAAATCTATCCCAAGAATGGCAAAGCCCAAATGAAGCCCCACTAAAACCGGCTTATTTTGCAAGATAAAATCAAGCATAATCTTAACGCTTTTGTTTCTAAAAAACCTTTTAAATCATCACAATAATTATACCACAGCATTGACAATTTCCTCAAATCAGAGTATAATTATATATGTATCTGACACAGCAGGTATTTTACAGTTTCCGCACCCTGTGCGGATTTTTAATTTTCAGCTACGCTGAAAATTACTCCGATCCGCAAAGCGGCGTCGGAGTAAGTCCAATTACTGCCCTCGTAGCTCAATGGACAGAGCCGTGGACTTGCTGGTAAAGTTTTTTGCCACCCCTTATGCCCCTATAGTTCAATGGATAGAACTGTGGACTTCTAAGCCACTAATGGGGGTTCGATTCCCTCTGGGGGCACCAGCGGTGGCAAAAAACTAAATTGGTGGGTTCTCCGCCAACCATATCTAATTCAATTGAGGCGGATCCGCCTTCGGCGGAGATTCTTACCGAGGGCACCAAATAATTAATCAAAATTTATGAACAATCTCATCAAAAATAGTTTTCTGAATGCGTTGGGCACTGCAATTTATATAGTGTTGGTTGTATTGCTGGTAAATAACCTTGAACGCTTTCTGCCAAAGGAAGATAATCTCCTTATGCCGATATCAGCTCTGATGTTGTTTGTTCTTTCAGCGACAGTTACTGGAGGTTTGGTTCTAGGTAAACCTGTAATGATGTATCTGAATGGAGAAAGGCCGGAGGCGGTAAGAATGCTTATTTATACCCTTGGCTGGCTGGCGTTGTTTACTGTTATCGCATTTACAATCAGCGCGACGGTTTAAAATTTAATATTATGGTGGGTGTAGCTCATTTGGTAGAGCGTCGCTCTGTGGCAGCGAAGGCAGCGGGATCGTAGCCCGTCACCCACCCCAAGAATATAAAGATGAAACTCGCCGAAGAGTCGAGTTTTTGTTATGCTTAGATTATGGAAAAAAGACGTAACTCAATCTTAATTCCGTATTATTTTAGAGATGGTAATCTTCATGTGTTTTTGCAGAGAAGAAGCCATGAGGCTCCTCGGAATCCAAATATTCTTGGCGGATTTGGCGGTGGTCTAGAGGGTGACGAAAATAACGAAAAAACATTATTAAGAGAACTTAGGGAAGAGTTAGAATATACTCCTAAAAAATATTCCTTGCTGGGTGTATTTGAGACCGATCATTCCATATCAAATTACTATATTGAAAAAGTTAGCGAGGATTTTGAAAATAATATTAAAATCCACGAAGGCACAGGTGGTGAATGGCATAGAGCTCAAGACGTTATTGAGCGAGATGATATTAGTCCCAACACGAGGAGGGTGATAACCACAATGATTTTAGACACTAACGGTAAGGTTAAATAAAATAATTTCAGTTCTAACCTCCCCGACTTCGCTAAAGCTTCATCGGGCAGGCTCCATTACCCGTCTCGACTCGACACAGTCGAGCGTCGGAGGTATGATATACGCATGCCCATTAAAATAATTGAACAATCAATTTCGCTCGCCGAGCTTCAAGATCTCGCCAAGGAAAGTTTCGGCGATATGGTCAAAGTCGTGATTGATTTGGAGAAAAAGATCATGGCTATGGACGCCGAACTCCATGCCGATGAAGAAGCCTTGCTTTTAGATAAGGGCTCAAAACAAGAAAACCTTTGGGGGTTTAATATCTATGTGAACGAGCCGAGGGAATCATGGTTGGAATTTAACTCCATGGTCAATATCCGCCCGAGCCAGAATAATCCATCCCGAAATATTCAAAGTCAGGAGATCAAAGATAAAATAACCCTGATTGTTAATCAAAAAGTAAAATAATATGCAACACGCCCATTTAGCTGCTGGACGATGGTTTACCATGTCACTAGCCGAACAACTTGGTAACGTCGGCAGTGAATATAGCCGGGCTGTCAGCAATCACAATCAAAACGAAACCAGATTTAACGCGGCCCGCGAGAGATTTTTAGAACTGCTTGACTTAACTATAGCTGATCCTCGCTGGAACGTTTATCGCAAGCGTGAATTGCTTCGTCTGCGGGAAATCAGTTGTCAGGATTTTCCTCCTGATTTACAAACATACTTTGATAAATTCGCCTCATTGGCTCGGACAAAAAGATAAAAACCCCAGTAAATAGAAATTTTTACATTGACCCTCATTTAGTATCAGTTGCCATGGCTTAATTGTGGAAGCTTTGCATGATATTTTGCGTGATACTTGCGTGATTCCTAAATAAGACTTACTACGTTGATCACGCGACCCCAAAATCGCTATATCTATATTCCTGAAAAGAGAGTATACTATGTATCTAACAAGTTAAATTTATGAATGCAAACAATAAGGAAAAAGTGTTCGAGAAGCTGCGAAGTTATCATCTGGAACAATTTCCAGATAAGATTCAAGGTGAGAATCTAAATAACTTTCGAATAGCGCTGGGAACTCTGGAAGATAACATCATCACCATGATACTAAGTCTGATTGACGGTAGAACAAAATTTACTGACTTCACTCCAGAGCTAAATTCTTTTCAAGAAAAGTTTACCCGCACTACTACTGGCGATAGCCACGATGATGCGATAAAAAATCTTTTTATATCTAAAATCAATCAGTTGTCTGATATATTAGCTACGACCAAAAAATTCAACTTCACACTTAAACCCGTGCGGGCCATCAAGGTGACAGCAGTGAAATCTTAAGTTTTTTGCTAGTCGTGTAGTTATAGCTGCAATTGTAGTACTAGCGTCCTTCCTGAAGAATCGCCCAATCCAACTTCGCCAAGGCTAAAGCGGACAAGGAGGCGGTTTTTTGTCGAAAAGACTCCCTGCCGGCAGGCAGGCGACCTCGACACAGTCGAGCGTCGGAGGTATGCTTGTGGCATGGATAACGCACTATACGAACAATGGAAGAAGGATGAGGAAGCGCCATTTCAAGGCTGGGATTTTTCTTATCTTAAAGGAAGAGTACTTGAAGAGACCCCGCCATGGAGCTACGAGAAAACTGCTCTGGCATTGTTAAGAAAGTCTAATTCAGTATTGGATATGGCAACCGGAGGAGGAGAAAAATTTTCAACCTTTGCTCCTTTTCCGAAAGATACTGCAGCTATCGAGGGATATCCTCCGAATGTGGAAATTGCTAAAAAGAAACTGGAGCCGTTAGGTGTGAAGGTTTTTGAAGCAAGCGAGACAAAAGTTTTGCCGTTTCCGGATAACAAATTTGATTTAGTTCTCAACCGCCACGGTGGTTTTAACATTAAAGAGCTTTATAGAATTCTAAAACCGGAAGGACAGTTTTTTACTCAACAAGTCGGCGGAGATAATCTGGCGGGATTGCAGGAGTTTTTCAACCAAACCCCTAAATGGCCTGATTTAATCTTAGGATTAGTTAAGCCAAAATTTGAAGAACAAGGTTTTACCATCAAAGAATCTCAAGAGTGGAAAGGAAAAGTGACTTTTAAAGACGCGGGAGCAATTGTATATTTCTTAAAAGCAGTTCCTTGGATAGTGGATAATTTCGGCGTTGACAGCCACTTAAAATATCTAAATAAGCTCCAGGCAAGATTGGAAAAGGAAGGGAAACTAGAATTTATTTATTCCCGATATGTAATTTGGGCTATTAAAAGAATGCCAGCTTAATTGTCAATGCCTTGAATTTTTGGGGGGCTTGACTTTGAAGCATTTAAACGCATACTGAATTTGTAAAATTAATCTAAAAGTTTATGATACAAAAAACGATCAAGCAGCTGTTTGATTTCACCAATCAGATCGTGATCGTAACCGGCTCCCGCCATCCGGGAATTGGGTATGGTATCGTGCTTCGGTTTTTGACGGCGGGGTGCTGCTCAAATAAATCGGGATGAAAAACGGTATATATGATTGTATCGTTGGTAACCTCAGGTAGACCAAGGCAAAACCGATGACAATTATTTGCCCTTGACAGGATCTTATTATCTGCTATAATCGTTGAGTATTCTTTAAAAACAACAAAATCGTTGATCCTAGGAATAGTAATCCCGCTAAAGAGCGGGACGAATGGACCTAGGGTAGATGCTTAGGGCTTTTTTGTCCCAAGCCGGCTTCCTCCGTAATCATAGGATAACTGATGTCTTATTGAGTCAGTGAAGTGTCCGCCATAGCTTTAGCGAAGGCGGAAACAAAGGGTGGTACCACGGGGTAAAGTCTCCTCGTCCTTTTGCATAAATCTTTGGATTTGTGCGCAGGGACGAGGAGTTTTTGTTAACTCCGACAAATTTACAGGGGGAAAAATGGGTTCCAAACTGATTTTGGTGGTTTGTAACGGCAACGTTCATAGGTCTGTTGTCGCTCAACTATGCATCACTCGAGAGTTGCAGAGGCGATCAATCGATGGAATCGCTTGCGTATCTCGCGGGCTACAAGGTACTGCTGGAACCGCGCTTCCGCAAGGAAGAAATTTACGGGACTATCCGCGAGAATGGTCGTTGACCAAACCGGTTCTGGATCGGCTGGGTATAGAGATCCCAGTCACGCAACAAAGTATGCCAGTGGATCGCGCGGTCGTTGAACAGGCAAGAGTAATATTTGCGATGGATTCAGGAGTCTTACTCCAACGCAGCAATAGCCTGGTCAACCAATTCTCGGATCAACGCCACAAGATGCGCTTGCTAGGTGAATTGACACGCCGGCATCAAGACATCCCTGACTGCTTCGGGTCAGATAGCGCTGATCTTCACGAAGTAGTCAACCATTCGATCCATCGCATTATTGAGAAAGGGTTTGATGAGTTGCTGCACTGGGTCTCTTGCGACACTAAGCAGGAATCGTCGCTAGATCTTGTGCACTTCTATCGGGATTGGCCATGAATTTCGTTTTTAGGAGGCGATTGTGAAAACAACACAGCTACGGCAAGAGATCGATCGGATGAGGGAGGCGGTAACCTTGAAGTTACAAAGCTACTCTCCGCCGCCGGGTCCATCTACTATCGAACGGGTACTACAGATCTTCAAGAAGCATTCGCGGAGCGAGATCCGCGGGGAAGAACAAGACAAGGTTCGTGCAGCGATCGCTTTTGCGGTCAACGCTAGTCTACCTGTGAATGTCTCATTTCTCTGGGGTTTGGGCGGTAATGCCAATTCCAAGTGGAAGTTTCTTCAACCCCACTTGAATCTGCCACGACTGGGTGACTTCTGGGCTTTCGTCTGGCTCGACATGCTGGATCGGAAAATCAAGACTGTTTATCCGGCCGGTTGCCGATTCGCTATCGTGGACGAAACACCCATGCTCAAACTGATCCCTCGTTGTAACGAGATTCAGATTGCAGAGCGCCGACAAGCCCTGATGCCGATTAGGGAACTACTGCCGCAAATCGAGCTGTACGATCTGCCAGATTTTCCTGGTTTGTCGTCTGATCTTCCTCTCGCAGAAGCTCATCCGGGAGAAATTCTGGCCATCCTACTTTCTCGACCTGACTTGGAACTGGCGATCGGCTGCGATAAGACCGAAGCCCTTTATCAAGACTTGTATCGGACTCGAGACAAGGATTGGGCCAGGATTCGGTCGGCGGTACCAGATGGTTTGTGGCAAGAAGCCGTAGCCGTCCGTGCCGAAACCAGTCGCATCAACCAGCTGCGAAAAGAAACCAACTGGATCGGACAAAAGCTATTTGGCGGGGCACCTTACATCGATGGTGCATTGACTGAAAAGGGCCGCTGGTGTCCGAGAATCTGGCCGGAGACTTCGACCTCACCGCAACACGGCGGCACGACTCTGAAAGTCGGGGAAGGAACTTTTTCGGTAGGCGTCGAGCTCGAGAGTCGTTTGACCAAGACTCATGTTCCGGTTTATCTGGATCCTTCGGAATTCGGATCCACCTACCGGTACGAACCATTCGTGTTTTATTGGGAATCAGGAGGTGCAGTCTAGCGCTTCACCTCCTTCTTTTTTAAACTAATATTATGAAATCGAATCAATACGTTTATCCTAGTTTGGGTTTTAAGAATTTAAGCCACAGTAAGGACAAGTATACAATTGTCGGGGAGACAATTGCTGATTTTGCATACTTTAAAAATTTGTTGGAAAAAATACCGAAGTTAAAGGTAAATATTAAAGGCAGTAATATAGCAGCACAGGTATTTTCAATATTTTTATCTAACCAAATCATTTTTGGTCCAAAAAAATTTATATCCGAGGATCGTGTCGAATTCCTTAAACAAATCCGGCAGTTTACTGACCGAAATAAGGCATTACAATTTTCATTTTTAGGATTTCCTTTTAAAATCCCAATGCCTCTGAAAACCAAGCGAACCTTACCAGATATGGGTGAAGTTTTAGCGCTACATCGTTTGTTTTTGATTACTCAACTAATCGCAAAAATTTATAAACCCGGCGGAGTAATAAATATTTTTACAGAAGGGGCTTTTGCAGATTTTGCAAACATTTCCGAGACAGAAGCACGGGCTTACGATAAACAGCTACAAATATTAATTTACAAGTTCGGATACAATAAGACTTTAAAGATCATTCCGCTGGCTAGGATGAAAAAAACAGCCAATTTTAAAAGCGTCTTTAGTCAAATATATCAAGAGAATTTGTTGAAATTTAAACGACACGAAAAAGGCATCATGCGAGCATACCAGGAAGCGGGCCAGCCGATCGAAAAAATTGTAAATACCAGAATGTATGACACTGAAACTTTAAAAGATGTATTTAACCCGAAGTTTAAAGGGGCAACTAGTCAGGTGACGAAAATTCGAAATGATATTCAAAAGAGAGGTCAGGCAGCATTTATCAAATACCTGTCTTTTATTCAAACTAAAAATAAAATTAATTTTGTTGAGAAAACCATTGGTCCGAATTTGCCTCTTTCTGTTTCTCCGAAGCGAGGTCGGTTAGGAATATTTCCGATTGATAAGAAAATTGAAATTTTAGCATTCCATGGCGTGCCACTGCATTACGCTCGCCGGAATGAATTTGACATTCAATACTTAGTTGATTTACAAGCTATGCCTGTTAAAGTCAGGTTGTTATATCTTAAAGGTGATCCAGAAAGGAGTCCATTTTGTTATGAAATAATTTAGAAAATAAGTGTTACATAGAGGGGTAGTTTAATCGCAAAACACGGGGTGTCCAAACCTACGTATGGAGGTGCAAATCCTTCTCCCTCCGCCACTTCAGGCGTATGAGCAATTCATACGCCTTTTTCTTTTTTTCCCCAGAAGGTGTACACTGATATGAAACTTTCAAGGAGGAAGTGGTGTCAGATCTTTGGGTTTTCGATAACGACGGAACGCTCTATAATGATGGAGCAGCTTACCAGCAATTCGTTAGTCTGTTGCTCGCATATATACCGACTTTGGAAGAGATCGATAGAGCGACTAGAGAGGAATTGAACAGTGTTCTAAAGCTCAAGGTCGGGATTACCGCGCGACTTTTTGCCCTGCATCAAGCGCATGGTCTCGATTTTGACAAAACGGTTGCCGCAACGTTTCTGAAGATCGATTTGGACGAGTGCGGGATCTCTCGTCCAGATACGGAACGATATCGAGTGTTGCTGTCGATCGTGGCCGAGAAGGTTGTGTTTACGAACAACGCCTCCGCACACGCCTTACGCGTGCTGCGTTATGTCGGGCTTGCTGATTTTTTTACCAATATCATCGGCGTGCAAGAGACCGGCGGACTATCCAAGCCAAACCCAGCGGCGTTTCAGTTTGTCCAGGAGATGTTTCCCGTGCGTAACCGGATCTTCTTCTGTGATGACAAACGGGAATTTTTGGATGCGGCAATCCCATTCGGCTGGCGCACGATCTGGTACCAGCCGGGATTTGAGGGCGATCCGGCGAGTGTGCCACATCGAATCATTCGGTCGTTTTCAGAACTCATAGACATCGCGGGTAATTCATAACTACCCGCTTTTTTATTGCCCTTTCGGGCTTTTTATGTAAATATTAAGAGCAAGGAGGAAGCCGTGATTACTCACGAGTTTTTTGAGGGAAACGCTTTGTCAGAGGTCGAGCAGATAAGGTTAGTGTCCAGGGTGTCAAAACTTTATCGGCTGCATAATCCAGATGCGACCGAA
>MFER01000005.1:58262-68930 GCA_001777655.1 Candidatus Doudnabacteria bacterium RIFCSPHIGHO2_02_FULL_43_13b | reverse complement strand
CCCTTCAAAATCCTTGCCGAAGCCGAGCCCCGCCTCTGGCGGGGCGAGGCAACAATCGCCCAAAATCCGAATTCTGAAAATTGGCGGAGAGTGCAGGACTCGAACCTGCAAGCCCCTTACGGGGCCCCAGTTTTCAAGACTGGTGCCTTACCATTCGGCGCAACTCTCCATCTAGTCCATCGCGAGCGGCTGCTTTTACTTTGAGCATTAAGTATTGGCAGTCGCGTGGCGATCTAATCTGTAAATCAGATTGCTTCGTCGTCGCCGATATCTAATCCTCAAGGTCAACTGCGTCTCCTCACAATGACATTATTTTACCAGTTTTTGATTCTTATTTCCAGGGATCAGAAAAGGCCATGGTTTTCACCATGGCACTTTCTGCATATGAGTCCCGACACCAGTTTTGACAAACCGCATTAAACTAATGATTTATAATCAACGAACTGATTATAAATCGGTTAATTTAAACTACTCTGACAAAACTGGTGCGGGATGAGTTGTTTTTCCTTTTTAGGAATTTATCCCGCACCACTTTTGAATAACTATAATTAATTGCAGGATTCTTGAAAAATTTAATTTTCAAAACATTGCGATGAAGTATAATTCGCCAAAAGTGATGCGGGATTTAATTACGGCTTATAGGCCATAATTATCAAAAATTAAATAACCCTACTGTGTGATCGGTTCGCCTTCCTGTTGAATGCCAGTTTCGGTGGTGTTGGTTTCGGGGTTTTCTTTTTCTTCCGTTGCAGTAGCCACCAGAGTTATTTTAGTGGCATAAGTCTTGCCATCTTTTACTAATCCTTCGATATCAACAATCAAACCAATTTTTAAATCTGTCGCTTTCAAATTAACATATACTGTCTCAACATTGAGTAAAAATTTAGCAGTATTGATATTAATCGAGGTTTCAGTCGTCGCCGTTACTTGGCCCGAGGCGGTAACTTGGTCTGGGAGGGGGATGATGATTGGTTGATCTTCCACGACGATTCCGGCCTCTTCCAAGTTTTTAATCGCTTCGTCCTGGGAAATTAGCGCAACTTGTAGGGCTTTTTCAATCTCAATCTTTACTTGGCCGTCAGTTTGAATTGAGGCGGTTTTTAATTTGCTGCTGATATCAGAAAGTCGGTTGACGACTTTTGGTTGTTGCACTGCTGCCTTGACTGCCGCCAAGGTATTTTTTTCAAAATTCTTCACAGCCAGAGACACAATCGCCGCAGTTTCTTCGTCAGAAATTTTTCCTTCCGCATTCTGGTCCAGCACTTGTTGCAGCTCGTCAATTCGATTATCAGCAAATGTAAGCTGGAGCGAAGCTTTCTGATCGCTCGGTGTCAGTTTAAGCTGGATATTCTCAACCACTTTTTTCAAAGGATAAATTGTCTGTCCAGGAATACTCTGTAGCGCGGCTACCGCCGTGCCTAAGCCGAGGCTGGCAACAATCAACAAGGTTCCTAATCCCGCAATTCCCAAACCGATAATTCGAGGCATGAGCGCAGTGAGCCAGCCAGGTTGTGATTCGGTTTGGGGTACAGCGATTCGGTCCAAAATTTGGTTGCGGATACGTAATAAATTCAAGCCCTCTATTTTTTTCTTTGGCATGTTGTGGAGGGTGGTAATTAACGTCAACAGGGAAGAGAATTTGCGATTTTTTTTCCATGCAGAAAGATCGAGGCTTTGTTCAACCGCTTTGGTCATTTCGTCTATTTCTTTCTCGTATTCAAGTTCGCTCATTTTTTCTTATTCGGATTAAGTAATTCTTTCAGTCTTATAATTGCCCGATGTTGAATAACTCTGATTGCTCCTTCGGTCTTGTTTAAGATGAAGGCGATTTCTTCGTTGGATAAATCTTCAAAAAAACGGTATTGAATAACTTGTCTTTGTTCGGTTGGTAATTGGTTTAGGACATCCAAGATTTTTTTCTGCTGCATTGTCGCGTTGATGATCTCAATCGGATTGACCGCATCTTCTAAGGTATCAGCAATTTCCTCAAGTGCCACGGACTCTTTTTTTAACCGATAGTAATCGATAATATTATTCCGAGCTATTTGGTAAAGCCAAGCCGAAAGTGATTTAGGGGAGTTGATCTGATGGATTTTCTGCCAACTTTTGACGAAAGTATCAGAGAGAACATCTTCGGCAATTTCCCGGTGCCCGACCCGAAAAAAGATGAAACGGTAGAGTTTGTCGGCAAACTCATCATAAATACGGCCAAAGGCCTGAGAATCACCGCTTTGCGCCTGTTTTAAGAATTGTTTAAGTTCTTCTTCAGTCATAAATAAAGACGTATTATGCTAGGAATTTGTTACTCGGGTCAAGGGGAATTGTAGCACAATTGACTTAAGGCTTAAATGAAGGCTAAAATTAGGCGTATGGAGGTGTTTTTAGGGTTAGAGAAGTTTTAAAAATTGATTAGTAAAAAATAGTGTTCTGTTGGTGGAGGCGTGGCCGAGCGGCTTAAGGCAGCGGATTGCTAATCCGCGGACGTGTAAAAAGCGTCGCACAGGTTCGAATCCTGTCGCCTCCGCCAAGAGAACATTATTGATATATATTAAGACAGGATTCGAACGGGTTGAAGCGAGACAAGGCATCAGCCGCAGTCAAGCGATCGACAGACGCGAGCAAGCGCAGCGTCTGTCGCAACCCTGTCTGCGCGAGCATCAGCGAGCGCCGAAGAATCCTGTCGCCTCCGCCAAGAGAACATTATGCCAAATGCCGCCTTTGGGGGATTTTTAAAGTCGAAGATGATTTAGGGGAACAGGTAAAACAACTAAGAAATAAGTTAGATGGAAAAGATAGCAAGACATTATATTATTTAGATTTGATGAAAAAATCATTTAGCTTGGAATAATTTAATAAAAATCATATAAGTTGGCCTAGAGGGCCCGTTTTTTTGTTGGTTTTTTGTCTTATTTTAGTCAACTATTGACAAATACTACCATGATTCGTATCATGGTAGTATTAACGTAAATAATAATTAATTTTTAATTTTCGATATTATCCATCTAACTTATTTCTTAGTTGTTTTACCTGTTCCCCTGAATCCTGTCGCCTCCGCCAAGAGAACATTATGCCAAATGCCGCCTTTGGGGGATTTTTAAAGTCGAAGATGATTTAGGGGAACAGGTAAAACAACTAAGAAATAAGTTAGATGGAAAAGATAGCAAGACATTATATTATTTAGATTTGATGAAAAAATCATTTAGCTTGGAATAATTTAATAAAAATCATATAAGTTGGCCTAGAGGGCCCGTTTTTTTGTTGGTTTTTTGTCTTATTTTAGTCAACTATTGACAAATACTACCATGATTCGTATCATGGTAGTATTAACGTAAATAATAATTAATTTTTAATTTTCGATATTATGTATAATGTTAAACGGAAGTTGACGAAAAGAGAACAAGACGAATTGTTTATTAAATTGGCTAGAGCCCTGGCTTTGTTGCATAATCCGCAAGAAGGAGCGCAATTTTTGCGGGATTTATTATCCGAGCCGGAAGTTTTGATGCTGGCTCGAAGATTACAAATCGCAGAATTACTGCTTGACGGGAAGACATATCAACAGATCAGAGCTGATTTGAAGGTTAGCTTTGGCACAATTGCCAGAGTGCAGACTTGGCTGGATTTATACGGCGACGGCTATCGAACGATTATTAAAAGGATTGGACCCAAACAATCCCCGAATAATAACGAAGATCAGCCGCTGTCAAAACTTAAAAAGAAATATCCGATGTATTTTTGGCCGGAGTTGCTGCTGAAAGAAATTATTAAAACCGCCAATAAGCGGGAAAAAGAACGATTATTGAAAACAATTGAACAGTTGCGGAATAAAACCCAATTGTCGAAAGACCTAGACAGATTTTTAAATGTTTAAAATACTATCATACTTCGAATGATGGTAGTATTTAATGGAAAGAAAAGAGATGAATCAATTATACTTATGAATCATGAATCATGAATCATGAATCAGCTATACTATTATTTTAAATCCAGTATTGGTTTTGCTTCGAAGGAAATCGATCAGGCTTTTGCTAAAATCAATCGTGCGGATTTTGTTCCTAAAGAATATGAAACAGAAGCGGACGCTGATTATCCACTGCCTCTGGGTTTTGGCGCGACAATTTCCCAGCCAACTACTGTGGCATTTATGTTAAATAAACTTGACCCTCGCCCAAAAGATAAAATTTTGGACGTGGGTACGGGGAGCGGTTGGACCACGGCCTTGCTTTCAGCTATTGTCGGCAACAAGGGCCAGGTTTTTGGTACTGAAATCATCGAAGAATTAGTCCAATTCGGTAATAATAATCTTATGAAATATAAAATTAATAACGCAAAAATCGTTTTGGCTTCAAAAGAATTAGGCCTGCCAAAATCAGCGCCATATGACCGAATTTTGGTTTCAGCAGCGGCCCAGAAATTACCAGAAAGCCTAATCCAGCAACTGAAAATCGCTGGCCGGATGGTTATTCCGGTTCGTGAATCTGTGTTTGTGATTGATAAAATTTCAGAAACTGAAATAAAAAAAAAGGAATATCCTGGCTTTGCGTTTGTGCCATTAAAGCAAACCTAGCCGTGAGCGGCACTGATCATCCAAACCTCGGCGGCTTTGGATTTTTTTAACAGTTTGGCCAATTCGTTGGCTGTTGCTCCGGAAGTCACCAGATCATCCACGAGCAAAAATTTTTGATTTTTAATTTCGGAATTTAGATTAAAGGCATTTTCTAAATTTTTTTTTCGCTCCTCGGCGTTAAATTTAACCTGAGGTTTGGTAAATTTGATCCGGTTTACTAATTGATAATTGACGGTAAGATGAAGCTGCAAAGCAAGCTCTGAAGCTAAAAGTTTTGATTGATTGAATCCACGCCAATTTAAGCGTCTGGGATGCAGTGGCACGGGAATTATTACAAAATCATGAAAGTATTCTTGTAAATTTTGTCGCTGGATTGCCTGAATGATGAGTTGGGCAAGCGGTTTTGCTAAATCAGACACGAATTTGTATTTGAAAACTTCAATCACATTATGGACATCACGATTTTTGTAGGTTAAAGCGGCAATCGCTCCATCAACAGTATTTTTCGAAACACAATCCGGGTGAGTTTTGCCAAACGGGCTGGGTTTTTGACAAACCAAGCATTTTTGTTTTTCTAAACGGGCAAGCTGACCCTGACTTTCGGCGCAGAGAAACGTTCCATCCCTGCCGCAAACAAGGCAGGAAACAGGAAACACTAGGTCCAGCATTCCTCGGCCTAGCTTTTTAAAATTCTCTATTAAGCTCATGGTGAGTATCGATTCGAATATACAAATTTACTAATGATACTAATAAATAAAGCTTTAATAATTTGTATAATTAGTATTCATTAGTATATTGGCATCGATATTTAGGCGCGGGCTAAAACCGCTTGGCGGATGGCGATTTTGCCGGCCTCGACAGTTATCTTGATTTCGTTTAATTCGACAATGTCACCGCTGATCATTTTTTCCGCCAGCGGATCTTCAATTAATTCTTGAATATTCCGGCGGACAAACCGCGCTCCTTGAGCCGGATCGTAACTTTTTTCGGCTAAAAACTTCATCACCTTCGGGTCGAAATTGATGGCAATGTTCTGTTGTTGGAATAAACGTTCTGATAATTGAACCAGTTGTAAATTTACGATTTTTTTAATCTCTTCCATACCCAAGGGTCGAAACACGACGATTTTGTCGATCCGATTGATTAATTCTGGTCGCATGGCGTCTTTGAGTGAACTTAAGACTTTTTCTTTGACTCGGTCATATTGCGCCTCGGCTTGTTTGCGAGCATCAGGGCCAGTCAGGATATCTCGGTGCTGAGAAAAGCCAAAATCCAGAGCTTGTTTATTCAGGTCAGTTAGTCCGATATTAGAGGTTAAAATAATTACCGTGTTTTTAAAATTAACCCGTTTGCCAGCCGCATCGGTTAATTCACCTTCTTCGAAAATTTGCAGCAGGATGTTGAAAACGTCCGGGTGGGCTTTTTCGATCTCATCGAACAAGACTACGGCATAAGGTTTTTTCCGAATTTCTTCGGTTAGGCGGCCACCCTCTTCATACCCGACGTAGCCGGCCGGGGCCCCAACCAAACGAGCGACATTATGTCGTTCCATAAATTCCGACATATCGACTCGAACCAGCGCATCTTTATTTTCAAATACTTCTTCGGCTAAAACTTTCGCAGTTTCGGTTTTGCCGACTCCAGTAGGTCCCAAGAATAGAAAAGAGGCGATCGGTCGTTTGGGTGAAGTAATACCAGCTCGGGCGCGCCTGATAGCAGAGGCGATTACCTTGATTGCTTCATCTTGACCCACAATCTTTGCTTGCATAATTTTTTCAAGCAGGATGAGTTTTTTCGATTCAGATTTGATTAATTTCGTCAGGGGAATTTTGGTAATGTTGGAAACGGTCCGGGCTATATCTTCGTCCGTAATTTGAGCTACTCCGCCGATTTTCTTGCTCAGGGTTTTTTGATATTCAAATTTTTGTTTTTTTAATTTATCTTCCTGTGATTTCAGATGCAAGGCTGTCGTAAAATCTTGTAGCATCACCGCCTTGGTTTTTTCTTCTTCCAGCTTTCTAAGTTCATTTTCAAGTTTTTTGATAAAGCGCAAATTTTTGGTTTTGGTATTCAAAGTTTTAGTAGCGGCCGCCGTTTCATCAATCAAATCCAAAGCCTTATCCGGCAAAAATCGATCTGTCATATAGCGAGAGGAAAGTTCTACTGCCGCCTTGATTGCTTCATCGGTAATTATCACGCCGTGATGTTTTTCGTAATTTTCTCGCAAGCCGATGAGGATTTCCAAGGATTCTTCCAAGCTTGGTTCCTCGATGAGAATCGGTTGGAATCTGCGTTCCAATGCGGCGTCGTGCTCGATATATTTTTTGTACTCAGTTAAGGTGGTTGCCCCGATTACTCGAATTTCTCCCCGCGCTAAGGCGGGTTTTAAAATATTGGCCGCATCCAAAGAACCGGTCGTGGCCCCAGCTCCCACAATTGTGTGCAGTTCGTCAATAAAGAGGATGATATTTGGATTATCTCTGACTTCATCAATGACTTGTTTTAAGCGTTGTTCAAATTCACCTCGGAACATGGAACCGGCGACAACCAAGGCCATATCCAGAGTTAAGATTTTTTTATCCATCAGAGAATCGGGGACTTCTTGTTTGGCGATGGCCAAAGCCAACCCTTCGACAATCGCGGTTTTGCCAACCCCAGGTTCACCGATTAGCACCGGGTTGTTTTTTGTGCGGCGATTTAAAATATTGATCAGCCGTTCAATTTCTGGCTTGCGGCCAATCACGGGATCTATTTTTCCTTTCAGGGCTTTTTTTGAAAGGTCAGAAGAGAAGTAATCGAGGGCCGGTGTTTTGGTTGGTCTTTCTCCCTCCATCACTTCGCTTTGCTCATCGACATTCAAAAGATCGGGAAACCGAGAGACATTTTCAAAAATTGAAAATAAGTTTTTTTTAAGTTCGGTTACGGAAACGCGCATATTGATTAGAATTGATTTAGCTTCGTCGGTTTCTATATCAATGATGCCATAAAGAAAATGTTCAGTGCCGATGAATTGGTATTGGTAGCGATGGGCGACGATCGCAGCTTTTTCGATAACTTCTTTTAGATTACTGGACAATTTCGGTTGCCATTTGTCCGTGAGATGATCTAGGTTGATGTGAACGATTTCATTTTTGATCGTTTCACTGCTGATTTTATTTTTTAGCAGGATTTCCGAAGCAAACGAAGCCTTCTCTTCGACGATGCCAAAGAGCAGATGTTCCGTGCCGATATGATCATGCTGTAAATCCTCTGAGAGTTTCTGGGAGGTAATCAGGGCGTTTTTGGCTCTACTGGAGAGCCGTTCGAGGATAAAGGAGAAGTGGTTCATAGTTTGGAATTTAGGTTGCAATACTATAGTATTATTATACCAGATTCGTCAAGTATTATATATGGAGATGGAAAATTATCAAAAAGCGTTGGAGAAGGCCCATAGATTGCTCAAAATTCGCCCACACACGAGGATTGAACTAATCCGTAAGCTTACGCTCAAAGGTTACAACGCGCAGCTGGTAGAGAAGGTTACGCAAGAGCTTTTGGAACAAAATCTTATTAACGATGAGTTGTTTGCCCAAATTTATTTAGACAATTTGATTCGATATAAAACCTTTGGTTTCTATGGGCTAAAGGCGAAACTGATGCAGCGGGGGATCCCGGCTGGGGAAGCCGAAACCCTATTGAAAGAAAAATTGCCGATTGAGGCCGAAACAGAAATTGCCATGCGGATCGTCGACCGAAATTCCGGATTAGAAAAAAATAAACTCGCCCAAAAATTGGCGAGAAAAGGATTTCGGAGTGAAGTAATTAGAGAAGTTTTAAAGCTATAACATTTCTTCGAGCCGTTTGATGCGTTCAGCAATCGGCGGGTGGGTATTGAACAGGCGGGCAAAAGCGGAAACCGCACTTTTGGTGCTTAAGTTTTTATTGAGAGGATCAGCGATATATAAATGGGCAGTTGCTTTGTTGGCTACCTCCAGAGGTTCTGTGTCAGCGGCGATTTTTTTCAATGCGGCAGCCAAGCCTGCTGGGTAGCGCGTCAGCAACACCCCGCTGGCATCGGCTAAATATTCTCTTTTTCTGGAAATGGCGAATTGAATTAAAGTTGCCGCAAGTGGTGAGAGCAGTGCCAGGATAAGGCCAGCCAGAGCAATAATTTGTCCGCCATTATCATTGTTTCTCCGCCGACCGTAAAAACTTATCCGTAACATCCAATCAGACAGAAGAGCAATAACCCCAACCAGGACTACTATAATTGTTGATAACCTAATATCATAGTTGCCGACGTGCGAAAGCTCATGGGCCATCACTCCTTCTAATTCTTGCTTGGTCAACTTCGCTCGTAGCCCAGAAGTGATAGCCAGCACAGCATGTTTGGGGTCTCTGCCCGTGGCAAAAGCGTTTAAGGCTGTATCATCGATTAAATAAACGCGAGGGGTTGGCAGTCCGGCTGTAATGCTTAAATTTTCCACTGTCCGGTAAAGTTCCGGATCTTCAGATTTTTTCACCTCGCGGGCTTTGGACAGCGCCAGCACGATTTTGTCAGAATAATAATAGCTCCCAACGCTCATGAGAACCGAAACGATGACCGCGATGGGCAAGAGAGCGGCTTCGCCTGTCGTTTGAGAAAAAATAAAACCCAGCGCGATAATCAGCACTAAAAAAAAAGTTATCAGCAGCGCGGTATTGCGCTTGTTTTTGGTAATCTCGGTATAAACCATTTTAAAATTGAACGTTCACGGGTTGGCCCTCGGCCCCTTTTTCATCGATGTCGAAAAAAGCTTTAACAGTAAAACCAAACATCGAAGCAAACGTGTTGGTCGGGAAAGTTTGCAGCTTGGTGTTATAATCTCGCACCGTGCCGTTGTAGAAGCGGCGGGAGGCCTGGATTTTATCCTCGGTATCGGTCAGATCAGTCTGCATCCGCATAAAGTTTTCGTTAGACTTAAGCTGGGGATAATTTTCCGCCACTGCGAACAAACTCTTTAGGGCTCCAGTCAGCATATTTTCATCTTTGAGCCGTTCTTGCATGTTACCGGCGCCCATGGCCATGGTCCGGGCTTTCGTGACGTTTTCAAACACGGAAGACTCTTGTTTGGCATATCCTTTGACCGTGTTGACCAAGTTCGGAATTAAATCATAACGTCGTTTGAGCTGTACTTCGATATCAGACCACGCCTCATCAACTCGATTGCGGGACCCAACCAGGCTGTTATAAATTCCAATCAGAGCGACGATCAAAAGACCCAATATTATCCAAAATATATACATAATAACTCCTTTCTTAGATTCATTATAGATGTGGTATAATAAAAGTGCAAAAATTTAAATAATCATGTCAATTTCACTTGATGAAGTAAACCGGATCGCCAAGCTGGCGCGGATAAATTTTTCGGATGAAGAGAAGCAAAAATTTCCCTCCGAGTTATCGGCGATTTTGGATTACGTCGGCCAATTAAAAAAACTTGAAGATCAAACCCTACCAACCGTTGAAGATCCGGATGCTGTTAATCGGATGCGCACGGATGTTGCAGAAGGTCAAGCTGATCCCGAAATATTTTTGAATCAAGCTCCCAATCGGCAAGGAAAATTTATTAAAGTGAAAAGTGTTTTAGAATAAAACACTTTTCATCCCGGACCTAAAGATCCGGGATCTAGTTAAACCATGGAGTTCCAAGACTTAACCATCAAATCAGCCAGCGAACTTTTGGCCCAGAAAGAAATTTCAGCAAAAGAATTGGCCCAGCTGTCCCAAGATCGCATCAGGGCAGTTGATAATCAAATTCATGCTTTTTTGTACATAGCCGAACAAGAATCAAAGGCTTTGGCAAAACAAGCAGACGATTTGATTGACCAAGGAGAGAATTTTGTTCTCACGGGGGTTCCTTACGCGGTTAAAGATAATATTTTAGTAAAGGGGTTGCAGGCAACAGCCGGTTCCAAAATTTTGGAAAATTATAAGGCAACTTATAACGCGACGGTGATTAATAAATTAAATCAGCATTTGCCGGTGCTCATGGGCAAAACTAATTTGGATGAATTTGGCATGGGCGCTTCCACAGAAAATTCAGCCTTTGGTCCGACGAAAAACCCGCATGACCAATCGA
>MFER01000005.1:47441-58245 GCA_001777655.1 Candidatus Doudnabacteria bacterium RIFCSPHIGHO2_02_FULL_43_13b | reverse complement strand
TCGGCCGCGGCGGTCGCGGCCGGTGAAGTGTTGTTTGCCTTAGGCACTGACACAGGCGGATCGGTTCGCCAACCAGCGGCATTTTGTGGGGTGGTGGGGCTCAAACCGACCTATGGCCGTGCGTCTCGATACGGTCTCATAGCTCTTGGATCTTCCCTCGACCAACCAGGAGTTTTGGCTAAAACCGTGGAAGACGCGGCTTTGGTTTTTCAGGTCATAGCCGGGGCAGATAAGATGGATTCAACTACTCTACCTAAGATGGTGGCAGATTATTCAAGTTTTCTCAAGGAAGATTTGAAGGGGTTGAAGATAGGAGTCCCGAAGGAATATTTGATTGATGGCATGGATCCAGAGGTTCGAGAAGTGATCAACAATACTATCAACAAAGCCCAAGAGTTAGGGGCGGTGGTTTCTGAAACGTCATTGCCGCATTCAGAATACTCCCTGGCCTGTTACTATATTATTTTACCGGTAGAAATTTCCGCCAACCTATCTCGATATGACGGGGTTCGTTACGGACTATCTGCCGTTGGAAATTCTTTGGAAGAGGTTTATTATAATTCCAGATCAACTGGGTTTGGCGCGGAACCTAAACGGCGCATCATCATCGGCACTTATGCCTCTTCTTCCGGCTATTATGATGCGTATTACAAAAAAGCGAGATCAGCGCAAGAACTGATTCGAAAAGATTTTATCGATGCTTTCCAAAAATTTGATTTATTGCTCACTCCCACGACACCCACTCCGGCATTCAAATTTGGCGAAAAATCAGACCCGTTATCCATGTATTTGGCTGATATTTTTACCGTGGGGTTAAATATTGCCGGCGTACCGGGACTTTCGATTCCGGCCGGGGTAAGTGGGGAAGGACTGCCGATTGGAGCCCAGTTGATTGCGCCGCATTTTATGGAAGAAAAATTGTTCTGGGCAGGACACGCTTTGGAAAAGGCCTTAAATTTAAAATTAAAACCCCTTTGATGGGGTAAAATCAAAAATATGAAAAAAACTTTGGTAATTTTTGCGCTCCTGTTTTTAGTCTTGCCCCAATTGGCGTTAGCTCAAACTAATCCCTGCACTTTAGCGGGCGTTAAGTCAAGCACGGACAAGTCCTCGACGCTTCCTGCTTGCATTAACCAAATTTATGTATGGTCACTGGGAGTCGGCGGGCTTTTGGCGTTATTGATGGTGATTTTTGGGGGATATATGTATATGACAGCCGCGGGCAACGCCGAACAAGCAAGCAAGGGCGTGGAGATGCTTTGGGGGGCAATTATCGGATTGGCATTACTATTTGGCGCTTATTTACTTTTAAGAACAATCAACCCGGATTTGGTTAATTTCAATATCGGGTCAGTTCAAAATCTTAATCAGCAACCATCAGGGCCGCGGCAATAATATGCAAACTTACGAACCGATAATTGGACTGGAAGTCCATGTCCAGCTAAAAACTGAAAGTAAGATGTTCTGCTCATCCCGCAACGCTGAATCGGCAGAACCAAATGTTCATATTTGCGAAATTTGCACGGGTCAGCCAGGCACTCTGCCTGTAATCAACATGGAAGCGGTGAAAAAGACCGTAATGGTGGGACTGGCTTTGAATTGTCGGGTCGCGGAATTCAGCAAATTCGATCGAAAAAATTATTTTTACCCGGACCTGCCGAAGGGTTATCAGATTTCCCAGTTTGACCAACCAATCAACGGGAAGGGCGAGATCGAACTGGTCGTCGCCGATAAAGTAAAAAAGATTGGCATTACGAGAGCCCATTTAGAAGAGGACGCCGGCAAACTAATCCATCCTGCCGGGGCGAATTATAGTTTGGTTGATTATAATCGTTCCGGCGTACCGCTTTTGGAAATTGTTTCCGAGCCGGACATTCGATCGGCGGAAGAGGCGAAGGCATATATGCAAGAGTTGCAAAACATCATGCGCTATCTTGTGGTGTCGGACGTGGATATGGAAAAAGGCCATTTGCGTTGTGACGCCAATATCAGTCTTCGTTCAATCGGAGAATCGGAACTGCCAGATTATAAAGTCGAAATTAAAAACATGAATTCGTTCCGTGCCGTTTTCAACGCGATTGAATACGAAATTAAACGGCAATCGGAAGCTTTGGAGGGGGGAGAACAGTTGTTGACGGAAACGCGTGGTTGGCAAGACGACAAAGGAATCACGGTTTCGCAAAGATCAAAAGAAGAATCACAGGATTATCGTTATTTTCCTGAACCGGATTTACCGGTGTTGCAGTTTACTAAAGAATGGTTAGAGGAATTGAGGCGGGAATTACCAGAACTGCCTAAGGTTCGCAAACAGCGATTTGTCGAGGAGTTTGGGCTGGCCGAGAAGGATGCTCAGAGCCTAGTTTTAAACAAAGAACTTTCGGAATATTTCGAACAAGTGGTTTCGGAACTTGATGCTTGGCTTAGGGATGAACCAGCTGGTGATCGTCCGGCTTTAATTAAACAAGCGGCCAACTGGTGTTTGGGCCAATTTTTAGCTTTGCTGAATGAACACAATTTGATGCCAGAGGAGGCTAAAATTACCCAAGAGAATTTTGCCGAATTGATTAAATTAATTGGCCAAGGGAAAGTATCCAATTTAGCGGCGAAAGACGTATTTGTCAAAATGTTTGAAACCGGTGAGGACCCGTCGAATATACTAGACGCGCTTGGTTTGCATCAGGTTTCGGATGAATCTGCCATTTTGGACGCGGTGAGAAAAGTTATCGCGGCCAACCCCAAGGGAGTTGAGGACGCCAAAACCAAAGGCGAAAAAGCCTTCGGCTTTTTGGTCGGCCAAACGATGAAGGAATTGAAGGGCAAGGGCAACCCCCAAATCATAAACGAGATTTTGAAGAAAGAATTAAATTTCTAATTGTCGCGTGCCAAGTATTGTCTAACTAGTTTTTCAGCCTGTTTGTGATTTTTGATCCATTTGATTCGTGAATCAGTCTTAAACCAGGTCATTTGACGCTTGGAGAATTTGTGGATCGCATGTTTTAGTTGCTCAACCATTTGGTTATAAGTTAGTTTGCCTTGAAGGTATAGAGAAACAAAGCGATATTCTAATCCCATTGCTTGCAGCCGTTTGTGGCTGATTTTATTTTTTCCGCCGGAGGCGGATCCGCCTTTGGCGGAGAGTAGCCCCTTCACCTCGGCAATCATGCCGGCATTTAATCTTTGTTTCAGACGTTTATCGATAAGTTTTCTAAGCTCTTCTGGAGATTTTTGAATACCCAATATTAATACGTCATTCCGAACTTGTTTCGGAATCTGGTCTTGAGATCCTGAAATAAATTCAGGATGACGAAATAGGGGAACTGGCAGGCCGGTTGCCTTAATAATTTCGATAGCCCGGATTAGGCGGTGAGGGTTATGGCGGTCAATATTTTTGGCCCGGCGCGGGTCGAGTTTTTTAAGCATCGCAAAGAGCTCGGTTGCGGTTTTACTACGTAATTTACTACGTAATTTCAAATTTGGTTGTACTTCGGGGATTTGCAAATCATCAATCGTGGCATAGATATAAAACGGCGTGCCCCCGACCAAAAAAGGCAATTTTTTTTTGGCCAAAATTTGCTTGATAGCTTTTTGCGCGAGCGGTTTGAAATGGGCGACAGTAAATTGTTTTTTTGGTGAGGCAACGTCAAGCAAATGATGGAGGACAAGTTTTTGTTCTTTTTTCGAAACCTTACCAGTGCCGATGTCCATACCTTTATAGACTTGCCTGCTATCAGCGGAAATTATCTCGCCTTTAAATTTACGCGCCAGCTGGATCGCTAGCGCTGATTTTCCCGAAGAAGTGGGACCGAGGATGACGATTAGTTTAGATCTAGCCATAAATGTTTTGTCTTTGCGAGCGACTGCTTTTGATGCTGAGAATTAGATATAGGCAGTCGCGAAGCAATCTCTTTTCTTGGGACGAGATTGCTTCGTCGTCCCGCTTCAGCGGGACTCCTCGCAAAGACAGTAGTTATTTTTTCTTAATAATTGCTAAGCCCGAAAACTTACTGGGCTGCTTCAAAGCCGCGCCATGGACTTTCATGCGTGGGCGTTTTTTGATATCGCGCCGTTCTGCCTTTAATTTGTGTTCAGTTTGCTTTTTCATAATTTATGATTATTATGAAGGTGTGAGGAATCCATGTGCGAACCCGATAAATTCTGTTTCCTGACCTGGCAGCTGTGCCACGGCTGTACTAAGCCGATAAGTACAGTGGAGGGGATTACCAGACAAGGAGGAATCGTCATCGACAAGTTAGGGTTTATGTACTGCGGACAAGCGTGCGCAGATCTCCAGCTTCAAGCCCGGAAAGTCCATCACCCTGACATCGCGGCTTACGCGAAGGAACACAACCTGACTGCCCTGGAGGCTTACAGGGTCATTGAGGAGAAAGCGTTGGAAGCGGTTTTAAAACTTCGAGGTATGCAAGTCGCGGGTTCCCCGCATTGATACTTGCATTCTTGGAGTTTTTTTTAATCCAAAGATCGTGAAATAATTTTTTCTAAAATTTGCTTGATGAATTTATCGAGTTTCATAGCGCCTAGATCTTTCCCGCCTTCGCCAAGGCTTCGGCGGGCAAGCTGGTTTCGGCGGCGCACGGCAACTTTTTTGGCTTTAACTTCTTTTTCGCCAACGATGAGCATATAGGGAACCTTTTCCATTTCCGCTTCACGGATTTTTTTACCCACGGATTCCGATCGATCATCTACATCCATCCGGATATTATTTTTTAAAAGCTCAGCACCCTGGTCATGAGCATATTTATTTTGCTTATCCGTGATCGGCAGAATCTTAACTTGCACGGGAGAGAGCCAGATAGGGAAAGCGCCCGCAAAGTGTTCAATTAGTAGGCCAATAAATCTTTCAAGTGAACCATATATTACGCGATGAATAGCCACCGGCGTTTTTTTTGAACCGTCCGGAGCTGTATATTCTAGTTTAAATCTTTGGGGTTGCTGAAAATCCAGTTGAATCGTGCCCATTTGCCACTCGCGCCCTACCGCGTCTTTCATTAAGATATCAACTTTAGGGCCATAAAATGCGCCATCTTTTTCGGCGATAGTGAATTTTTTCTTACTTTTAGTCAGAATTTTTTTAAGGGTTTCCTCGGCCTTATTCCAGGTTGCAACTTCACCCATAAAACTTTCGGGTCGGGTACCTAACCGGAATGAGTATTCTAAATTAAACAAGGAATAAAATTCGTCGACAATTTCGAAAATCGCTTCATATTCTGACCCGATTTGATCTTCCGTAACGAAACAATGCGCGTCATCTTGGCGAAATTCTCGCACGCGCAACAAACCATTTAACGCCCCGGAAATTTCGTTTCGGTGCAGAGTATCGGTATCGGACAGTCGCAAGGGCAAGTCTTTATAACTACGAGGTTGAGAACCAAACACAACCATAGCGTTTGGACAGTTCATGGCCTTAAGGGCATATTCTTCATTGTCCTTGGTTTTAATTGAATACATATCTTGCCAATAATGTTCGAAGTGGCCAGAGGTTTGATAAAGTTCTTTTTTATTCAGAAGCGGTGAGACAATTTCTTGGTAATTTCTCTTGGTGTGCTCGCTTCTCCAGAAGTTCACTAATTCGTTGTAAATTAGCACCCCCTTGGGGAGCCAATAAGGCATTCCTGGTGCAGAATGATGAAACATAAATAATCCTAACTTCGGCCCCAGTTTTTTATGATCCCTTCTCTCTGCTTCTTCTTGTATTTTCAAATATTCTTCAAGTCCTGCCTTGGTTTCAAATGCTAACCCATAGATTCTTTGCATTTGAGGATTTTTTTGATCCCCTCGCCAGTAGGCGCCGGAGATTTTATCAAGTTTGAACGATTGCGGATCAATCTCGGAAGTATTGTTGACATGGCCGCCGCGGCAAAGGTCGGTGAATTTGCCAGTTTGGTATAAAGAAACCGATTTAGGTTGTAGGTTATAGGTTATAGGTTGTAGTCTTTGTTCGATTTCATCGAACACGGTAGTGCCGTGTTTTTCGATGTCTTTGATTAATTCTAATTTAAATGGCTGATGATTGTCCGTGAAATATTTTTTCGCTTGGTGAATTGATAAATCCTGGCGTTGGAAGGCCAATTTTTGTTTGACTAATTCGCGCATCCGTTTTTCAATTTTTTTAATATCTTCTGGCGCCAACGGCCGGGGGAGCAGGAAATCATAGAAAAAGCCATTTTCAATCACTGGCCCAACCCCCAGTTGGCCTTTCGGAAACATCTCCAAAACGGCGCTCGCCAATATGTGAGCCAGGGAATGTCGAAGATTATGCAGTTTTTCTTCTGATAATTTCATTAGTTAATTATAGCAGAGATGAATTTCAAGGCAATTTTAAGAGCCTAGCACCTGTTTGATTTTGGTTTTGAGCTCTTCGGACAACTCAATCTTAAATGGCGTTTTGACTTTTTGTTCATTGATCATTAGGTTGACATTCAGATCGCCTGGGGAGGATTCAAAGAGATTTTTTAGTTGTTCGAACAATTCGTCAGTCGCGGATTCGGGAATTTTTATGGTGACGGAAGCAGGGGTAGTCGGAATAGTAGTCTCGCCCAAACGAAGTTCGGGCGGGAATTCTTTAATTTCATCGGCGATGAATTTCGGCTCGCCGTCTTTGTCCGAAAGCCTGCCTTTAATGATTAGAAGTTTTTCCGGCGCGATTAAATTTTTATGGGCGTTAAATAAATTCGGGAAAATCACAACCTCGATCGTGCCGCTCATGTCTTCCAGATCAAGGAAGGCCATTTGTTCGCCTTTTTTGGTCAAGATTTTTTGAACCCGAGTGACAATGCCGCCAAATACAGTTTGGATTTGCCCGTCCTCAACCGCTTGCTTAATCGGTTGCGCTAGTTTTTTGAGTTGTTCAGAATATTCTTCCAAGGGATGAGCGCTGACATACATTCCGAGCAGTTCTTTTTCCCAAGCTAGGCGTTCATGCTTGGTTGCTGGTTCAACTTTAGGCAATTGCAGCTTTGTTTGCGGCATGATTTCCGCGCCAAACAAGCTGGCTTGGTTAGTTTGTTTTGATTGCGAGCGCGATAGTTCCAAGATCATTTCAGTGCTGGCGAGGAGTTGATTCCTTTCGCCGAGCGAATCGAGGGCTCCAGATTTCACTAATGCTTCCCAGGATTTTTTATTAAAATTTTTATTTTGCGTGCGTTTGACGAAATCTTCCACGTCGTGAAATTTCTCGCCAGTTTTACGCTGTTCTCTAATCATCTCAATCACATCCTGGCCCAAATTTTTAATTGCGTATAATCCAAACCGAATGTTGTGTTCATCAATGACCGTAAACTGGCTCATGCTTTCATTTACATCAGGCGGCAAGACATTAATCCCTAAGATTCGGCATTCTTCCACTGCCTCGGCAATGGTGTCCATATCCCCGGACTCAGCGGTTAAAACCGCGGCCATGAATTCCACCGGGAAATTAGCTTTCATATAGGCAGTTTGGTAACTGACCACGCAATAAGAGGCCGAGTGGGATTTATTAAATCCATAAGCCGCAAACGGCTCGATCCATTCCCAAATTTCGGAAGCTTTCTGTTTGTTCCAGCCGGAAGTTTGCACGCAGCCTTCGATAAATTTTTCTTTTTGCTTAGCCATTTCCGCCGGGATTTTTTTGCCCACGGCCTTCCGAAATTTGTCGACTTCTTCCCAGGTGTAACCGGCCAAATCATGAGCGATAGTCAGCAGATCATCTTGGTAAACCAAAATTCCGTAAGTTCGATGGAGAATTTTTTCGAGCGCGGGATCTTGATAACGAATCAGCTTCTGATTGTGTTTGCGTTTAATGTATTCTGGAATAAACTGCATTGGCCCTGGCCGATAAAGCGCAATCATGGCCATAATGTCGAAAATGCTATTCGGCTTTAGGTCCATTAGGTATCTGGTCATGCCGGAAGAGCCCATTTGAAAGACGCCGAAAGTGTGCCCTTCCGACAACAATTTGAAAGTTTTTTTATCCGGATGCGGCAGATTGTAGATGTCGATCTTGACCCCATGTCGCTTTTCCGTCAATTTTACCGCCGCTTCTAAGATCGAAAGGTTGCGGATGCCCAGGAGATCAAGTTTGACCACGCCGATGGCTTTGGGCCCGGCGGCATTCACATCTAAAGAATACATGTCATACTGAGTAATTATTCTGTGGCCATCCGGTTCGTGTTGGAGAGGCATATAGTCGGTGAGGGGAGTAGGCGTGATAACTACGCCGGCGGCATGCACTGAGGCGTGGCGAGCGCCGCCCTCCAGTTTTTTGGCGATTTCTAATATTTTTTTGGTTTCAGGATCTTTCTCATACGCGGATTTCAGATCGGGATTGATCTCGATTGCCTTATCCAAAGTCATATGGAAACCCTGCTTGCCAAAAGGAATCATTTTCGCGATCTGGTCGCATTTGGTATAAGGCACGCCCAAGGCGCGTCCGACATCGCGCACCGCAGCCCGAGCCATCATAGTTCCGAAGGTTATAATCTGAGCTACTTTATCCTGACCGTATTTTTTTGTGATATAAGCGATTGTTTCATCGCGATGGTTGTCCGCGATATCCAAATCGATATCAGGGGGCGTGGGCCGATATTCGGTTAAAAACCGTTCAAACGGCAATTCATAGTATAGAGGATCCACGTTGGTAATGCCCAAAATGCGCCCGACAATGCTGCCAGCCGCTGAACCTCTGGTATTGGTGACGGCGCCGAGCTTATGCGCGCCTTCGACTACGTCCGCAACCATTAAAATATATGTGTCAAATCCAGTTTTAATGATAATATCGAGCTCATAGTCGATTCGTTTTTGGACCTCATCTGGCACGATTCCATTATTTCCGTAGAGCGATAAGGATTTTGAGTAAGTCAGTTCACGCAGGTATTCGGCGGCAGTTTTTCCTGGCGGGACCTCGACATGAGGAAAATATCTTTGATTCGTTAAGATTTTCAGATGGCATTTGTCAGCTATTTCCGCGGTGTTTGAAATGGCTTCTGGCAAATCTTGAAATTTCTCCGCCATTTGCTCAGCAGTTTTGAGCGATAAATCGTAGCCGCGCATATCCATTCGGTCTGCTTCATTTACAGTGCGGCCTGTACCGATGCAAATCAAAACGTCTTGGGCTTCGCTATCGTCCTCGTGAATGTAATGTGAATCTGCCGTAGCCACGGGTTTTAAGTTTTCTTTAGCCGCTAGAGCAATTAGTTTTTGATTAAGCATCTCCTCCGCCGGATCACGTTTTCTGCTGTTCCTTTGGATTTCAATATAGAAACCATCCCGGCCGAAAATTTCCAGATATTTTTCCAAGATTGATTTGATTTCAGCTTCACTTTTACTCATCACAGCTTTCGCCAACTCCCCGCGTTGGCAGCCCGACAGGGCAATCAACCCAGAAGAATGTTTTTTTAAAGTTTCTAGGTCAATCCTCGGTTTGTAGTAGAAACCTTCGAGATGGGCAATCGTGGTCAGCTTGAGAAGATTTTTATAGCCGTCATCATTGGCCGCAAGCAAAGTTAAATGATAATAATCCGCGTCAACTTTGCCGGATTTGTCCTGCAAGCCCCGCGGGGCGATGTAGGCCTCCAAGCCGACGATTGGCTTAATGCCCGCTTCGAGGCAGAGGTTATAAAAAGGAATAGTCCCGTACATCACGCCATGATCGGTTAAGGCCAGGGCTTCTAGCCCCATGGATTTAGCAGCCGAAACCAGCTCGTCGATTTTCGACAGACCGTCAAGCAAGGAATAATGCGAATGGACGTGGAGGTGGGTGAACCCCGCACCACTTTTTACAGTGCTTGATTCAGTCGATTTATTGATAGTTGTCGCAATAGCCATAAATCTTCAGGTTATTATTCTCATTTAAAAGTGGTACGGGGT
Source organism: Candidatus Doudnabacteria bacterium RIFCSPHIGHO2_02_FULL_43_13b (assembly GCA_001777655.1). Classification (GTDB taxonomy): domain Bacteria; phylum Patescibacteriota; class Doudnabacteria; order UBA920; family O2-02-FULL-48-8; genus 2-01-FULL-44-21. Next base: position 48,384 of record MFER01000005.1, on the reverse strand, counting down.
GAACTTCATGAATGCATTATGCCAAAAAGCACAACTATTGACAAAAGCGTCGAGTTGCCTTCAGGTTTAAAAATTATAGTTCGTTTTTATTAACCCCAGCTTGTTTGAGAATTGAAAACAAGGTTCCTTTTGGTAAATCCTTGGCGTGGTAAGGGACAGTAACTCGCCTCTTAGTTTCCGGATGATAAAAAATAAAATGGCTTCCGGTCGTATGATCGAGGAGGAAGCCGCGTTGTTTAAGCAGGTCAATAATTTTTTCGGAGTTAGAGCCGGAAGTCTAGGCATGGGTCGTTTGCGGAATTTCAATGGAACTGATAAAACTTGCTTTATCAGAAGGAATGGGTTCGTTATGTTTTTTTAGGCTCGCCAAGTATCCCTGGATGGCATCAATTGCCATGCTTTTGGCTTCTTCGAGAGTTGAGCCAAAGGTAATACAGCCGGGCAGAGCTGGGACGATTACGGTAAATCCGCCTTCTGGTTCAGGCTGAAAAATTAAATTATAGTGTAAATGTTTCATAAATCTATTATACTCACCCTTGACAATTCCGTCAAAAAGGTATACAATATTAGACTAAATAATTTGAGATTAGGGTTTTGGGCATATTTGTGCCTAAGGCCGTAGTCTCATCGAAAATGGGACACGCATCCCGCATTTGCGGGATTATAGGAGGAACCGCTATGTCCAAACATGGAACCGCTTCCGAAGTTCGTCCCGGCCTCGGAGAGTTTTTGGCCACCGGCACCAAGGCTCTCTATTTCGCTTCTCGCGAACTGGGTCAGACAGACCTGGATCGGTGGGCGCGCAACAGCGAGGGTTTCCAGCAAGCGCTGTTGAGCGTGTTGCAGGAACAGCCCATATCGGAACCCGAGCCTGCGGAAATCAAGCTGACCGCAGCACCACGGCCACTCCAACCCTGGGGCACGGTGACTCTGGTCTCCGAGA
>MFER01000005.1:14586-47420 GCA_001777655.1 Candidatus Doudnabacteria bacterium RIFCSPHIGHO2_02_FULL_43_13b | reverse complement strand
CGACGCGGCCGTCGAGACCGAACGAACGATGCGGGAGTTGATTCGTGACCTGGAAGTCCAGGCCCTGATCAACGCACTGATCCCAGCGTTTGCCGACCAGCATCCCAATGGGGACAGCTGGCAGGATGCCGACGGTAACTGGTGTTTCGCCGACTTCAGCCGGGTCGGCCACGAGCGCTACGTCAGCGTCGACCGTGGCAGCAGCGGCTGGAGCTCCGACTTCTGGTTCGGCGGTCGCAAGGTTTCCAAGTAGTTCTTGGATGCTAAGACCCTTGGTTCTTTTGGGCCTTGGAGCCTTCGGACGCTTGGCACTTCACACACAACACGGCTCTTTCGCAAGATCGAGCCGTGTTTTCTTTTGCCCGAAAATTTGTTAAACTAAGTTCAGACAAATTTGAAAATATCTGCGAGAGCCAGTCTTTCAGATTGTTTGTCTCGCATTGTCAGATCGCCAGAATGTCGTTGACATTAAGTTTACGACAGCGTACCGTTTGACAAGAAGTTTCAAAGAAACTTGGTGCGGAATACTGGTCGGGTTTTATTCCCGCAAAAAATAAGAAAGGCATTTAAAAGAAGATCGGATGGTATTGCGCACATTATCGCCAACTTCAACCGGGACGACCACAAGCGCTACGTCAACGTCAACCGTAGCAGCAACGACTGGAACTCCAACAACTGGTTCGGCGGTCGCAACTTTCTTTGGACTGAAAACTCCTCCATTACTGTGGAGGAGTTTGTTTAGCCAGTTGTTTTTGCCAGCCGCCCAGTTGGCGGCCGACTTCACCTAAAGGACTTGATAATTCTACCAGCATATTTGGCTTAATGGCATTGAGTTCCAGGGCTGTTTGCAGAAAATATTTTAGTAAATCTAGCTTAATCGTAGCTTTCTGTAAAATTTGTAGCTTTTGCGGTCTATCCGAATATCCGGCAATTAGAATAAGTTCAGTAAGTTCGATAAATAAAGAAGTTATTTTTTCTCCTAAAGAATATCTAATTAATCGCGGTACTCGAGGTAAATAATTATTCCAAAGTTTAAACGCTGATGACAACTTCTGAACAACTGGCAGATTTGTGGTCTCAAAATTTGTTGGGGGGGGCTTATTGGCATATAAAAATATTATTTCTGTCGAAAATTTATTTTTAGCTTGGCAAGAGTTTATTCGCGGGAAAAGAGGCAAGCTAGATGTGCAGAAATTCGGTCGCAACCTTATCGATAATATTTTACAGCTTCATAACGATCTTGCCAACAAGACCTATCAGCATGGCGGGTATCATCAGTTTAATATTTCTGATCCGAAGCCCAGAAACATAAGTAAAGCCAGTGTGCGCGATCGACTAGTTCATCATGCCGTTTACCGCATTTTATATCCCTTCTTTGATAAACAATTTATCTATGATTCGTATTCCTGCCGAATAAGTAAAGGGACACACAAAGCGATTAAGCGATTGCATTCCATGTTTCTCGAAGCCTCGGATTATAACCGTAAAACCTGCTGGGTCCTCAAACTCGACATCCGCCAGTTCTTTGCCAGCATTGACCATGAGGTTTTAAAACAGATTTTGAAAGAATATATTCCCGATCAGGATATTATGAGGTTGCTCGATAATATTATAGATAGCTTTGGAACAGATTGCTTCGTCGGCGGGCAGGTCGGCCGCAAGGAGGGTTTAAGGTCGAACCTTAACTTAAGGGAAACCTTTGCGAAAGGTTCGACCTTTCGCTCTGGGTTGCGGCCACCTCGCAAATGCGCAAGAGGACTGCCTCTGGGTAACCTTACTTCGCAATTGCTGGTGAATATTTACCTAAACGAATTTGACCAGTTCGTCAAACATAAGTTAAAAGCGAAATATTATATTCGCTATGCTGATGATTTTGTGATCCTTGGACCTGATAAGAAGATTAATACTATGATACTATCTCGTATCGTAGTATTCTTGAACAACGAATTAAATCTTAGCTTGCATCCAAATAAGGTTATTATAAAAACCTTTTCGTCGGGTGTTGATTTCTTGGGTTGGGTGAATTTCCCGCAGCATAGAACATTACGAACCTCCACCAAAAGACGAATGATGAAGCGGATTAAAATCAGACCCAATGATGATAGTCTCCAATCTTACCTGGGACTTTTAAAGCATGGGCAGACAAAGCAGATTAAGCAAGAATTGTTGAGTAATTATTGGTTATTTAAAAATAGTGATATACTTTAGATACATTAAATTTAAAAAAACATAAACATGGCATTTACGGATAATGAACGGATTCAGGAGTTTTTTATTCTAATCGGCGACAAACTGGCCCCAGTTAAAAAAATTTGGTGGTATGGGCTTTTGGTTTGTTTAATTTCAGCTATCCCTGGATATTTTGTGATCAGGTTTCTTTTCATCGAAGCAATGGTAGGAAGCTATACTGGACCGGCAATTATTTATACGTTACAAGCCAAAGAACCATTACAGGTGATAGATAAAAAAATTTTTACACTGTCTACTTCGCCCACTGGCGGACCTGATCAAACCTATTCGGGTTATTTTAAAATTAGAAACATCGAATTGGAATGGGGCGTGCCCAACCAGACATATACCGTACAGTTTAAAACATTTGGTGGGACGATCATAAACCAAGCAAGCCGAACGACTTTTATTTTACCGGCATCGGAAAAACTGGTAATACTCCCAAGATTTACATCTCCAACCAAACCTGATGAGTTGGTGATAAGTTTGGCTGACAGTCATTTTGTTCATAAACCGGAATTGTCATTGAATTTCGATATTGAAAGGACTAGTTTGCAGAACAATCAGGACGGTTTGATTGTTTCATCCGCTTTTAAAAACCTAAGTCCATTCATTTTAAAACAAGTAGATCTTCCAGTGGCTGTGTTTAATAGTCGAAATGAAATTATCGCTGTTAATTTTACCTATGTTAACGATGTCAGCGCTTCGGAAACCAGAAGTTTTCAATATTCTTGGCCGAGTGGCATAGCGGAAGCGATTCGGGCAGAAATTAATCCAGAAATCAATGTTTTCGACCGTAAAATTATTACTACAGAGGCGGGGATTTCTCCATTTTGATTTATATATTTTTTCAAGCAGTCTTTTGCTGCTGATTTTAGGTTTGGTCATGATTTACTCCACAACTTTGGAGAGTTCCACCAACCTGATGCTTCGACAAATTGTGTTTGCGGTTTTAGGTTTTTTGGGGATGCTGGGTTTGGCCTTTTTTGATTACCGGAAAATCAAAAAAATTAGCGGGGTTTTATATCTGATTATTCTTTTGGCGCTTTTAGGAGTTTGGTTTTTTGGGCCTTCGATTCGGGGATCCACGCGCTGGATTGATTTGGGAATTTTTCGGATCCAGCCGGCTGAATTCGCGAAATTGATTATGGTGATTATTATGGCGAAGTTTTTGGCCGAAAGCGGGGAGAAGTTGAAAGATTGGCGGTACGTACTTTTATCAGCGCTTTACGTCGGTATTCCTGTATTTTTTATTTTAATCGAGCCAGATTTGGGATCAACGCTCGTGATTTTTTTCACCTGGTTATTAATGCTCTTGTTTTCGAGAATGAGCAAAAAACATCTGGTCGTGCTTTTGTTAATCTTAAGTCTGCTTTCAGTGTTTTTTTGGGCTTTTATTTTGCAGGATTATCAGAAGGATCGAATTTATACATTTTTGGATCCGAACCAAGACCCGCAGGGCAGCGGCTACAATGTTATTCAATCAATAATCTCAGTTGGTTCGGGCAGCATTACCGGTCGAGGATTGGGAAGGGGACTGCAATCCCAGTTGAAATTTTTACCGGAACGCCAGACAGATTTTATTTTTGCTTCAACGGCGGAAGAGTTAGGGCTGTTGGGCAGCGCGTTTATCATCACGATGTTTGGGGTAATTTTTGTTCGACTGGTTAAAATCATAAAACACGCCAGAGATAATTTTGGCATGTATTTATCATTAGGGATTTTCTTTATGTTGTTAACGCAAGTTTTGATAAATATCGGGATGAATATCGGCTTAGCTCCAGTGACTGGCATTCCGCTTCCCCTCATCAGTTATGGTGGCAGCTCACTTGTCTCGACCATGTTGGCATTAGGGTTGATCCAAAGCGTGGTCGCCCGTCAGAAAGCCGTAAGATTTTAGCGTTTAATGGTTTGATTGACGATTGAATAAATCAGCTTTAGAATATAGATAACAGATGCCAAAGTTTGATTTCAACAAAATTATTCAGTGGCTTGCCTATATTCTGCGCTGTCCCGTCTGCGGGCATAAATACAGCGCGGATCAAACTAGGGTAATTGATAGTGGGGAAGAAAGATCAATTTTGGGCCGAAATTTGTTGGTGCACACGGATTGCGCTCGTTGTAAAAGTTCGGTTGTCTTCTCAATCGCCATTGATGGTCCTGAGATTTTCTCCATCGGCATGGTTACCGATCTGACTTCGCACGATACCTCAAAGTTTAAAAATATCCGGCCGATTTCTTCCGACGATGTTCTTGCGACCCATGAGTTTTTAAAATCGTTCGACGGGGATTTTCGGACTTTATTGAAATAAAGGATTGACGTTTAGTGTTTTTGCTGCTATACTTTTGAGCAGCTAATTTTATTTATGCCCAGTAGTAGAAATTTGATATCCCGCCGCAGGCAGGATGAAGATCAAAAGCACTGAATCGAATTTCTACTTTTGGCGCAACAATTGCGTTAAATAAAATAAATTATTAACTATTAATCAAATTTTCACTACTGGGTATGGAACAAATTTTAATCCAAGCAACTAAACGGGTAGTAACAGGCAGGAAAGTCAATGCGCTTCGCAAGAGCGGCAAACTGCCGGCTGTTTTGTATGGTCACGAAGTTGATAACCAACCAATTGAATTGAATGAAAAAGATTTTGCCAAGGCATTTAAGATGGCCGGAGAAAGCACTATCGTTAATCTAGTCGTTGATGGTAAAACTCAACCGGTGCTGATTCATGAGGTGCAAAACCATTATCTTACTGGGCAGCCCATCCATGTTGATTTTTATGCCGTGGATATGACAGAAAAAATTAAGGTTCGAATCCCTCTGCATTTTTACGGTGATTCGCCCGCGGTTAAAGCCATGGGCGGCACCTTGGTAAAAAATTTGAACGATATCGAAGTCGAATGTCTCCCGGCTGATTTGCCCCATTCAATTGAAGTAGACATCACATCGCTGGCAACTTTCGAGGATGCGATTCGAGTTTCAGCGCTTGGAGTTTCCGCCCGCGTTACTATTTTGGCAAACCCAGAGGAAGTAGTCGCTAACATTGCGCCGCCTCGAACTGAAGAAGAACTCAAAGCCTTGGAAGAAGAAGTCAAAGAAGACGTTACTGCAGTTGAAGGCGTGGTCAAACCAGAAGTAACCGCAGAAGCAGCGGCCGAAGGCGAGGAAGGCAAAGCTGAAAAGCCCGCCGCCAAGGCCGAAAAACCTGAGAAGATCGAGAAAAAAGAATAAGCTATTTTTGCAATTGGCAATAACGAACCCGATCTGATAAATCTTTGAAAAAAGTGACCTGAAAGCCTGGTAAGCATTTTTTGGCCAGGCTTTTAATTTGGGTTGCTTGGTTATGTCCGATTTCGACGAAGACAAAAGCGGGTAGAGTATTTTTAACCATCGCGAGCGACCGAAGGTCGCGTGGCGATCTTATGAAAGATTGCCGCGTCGCTTCGCTCCTCGCAATGGATTTAAATAGCTCCTCGTAAAGTGCTAGGCCTTGGTTTTTTGCCACTAAGGCTGTTTTTGGTTCAAACTTAGTTGATGGATCGGTTTTTCTGGCCAAGTAGGGTAGATTAGCAACGATAATATCGAAGGACTGGTTTTTCCAAGGTTTCAATAGATCGCCTGTTTTGAAATTGATTTTAACTTTATGGCGCTTAGCGTTTTGGCGGGCAACTCGTAAGGAGGCAGTGGAAATATCAGAGGCGAAGAAAAGTTGTCTTTGCGAGGAGCGTAGCGACGAAGCAATCTCGACCCGAGAATGAGATTGCTTCGCTCCGCTCGCAAAGACAAAACTAAGCACTTTTGCTAGCGCAACAATAATATTGCCTGAGCCAGTGCCGATATCCAAAATTTTTATTTTTGTTTTTTTATCTTTGATTTTTTCGAGCACTAATTCGACTAGGCTTTCAGTTTCTGGACGTGGGATAAGCACGTTTTTGTCCAAGATAAAATCTAAGCCAAAGAATTCTTTGTGGCCAGTCAAATAAGCTACCGGCCAGCCCTTGGCGCGTTGATCGATTAATCGTTTATATTTACTGAGCTTATTACTGAGCAAAAATTGTTTAGGGTTAGCAGATAAATATTCTTTCGGTTTTTTTAAAACATAAGCCAAAAGCACCTCACTGTCGAGAGTGGCCGAGTCAGAGGTTTTCGATAATTTTGTCGTGCCAAAACTAATCAATTCATTGAGGGTCATAAAAATTTCTAATTATTCTCCGCCGGAGGCGGATCTGCCTCTGGCATGATAATTTCTAATTGATCTAAATAAGTACCAAGTCCCAAGCCCCAAGGTTTAGAAATTAGGTCAATTAGGTCAATTTCTGCAACTGTCGTTTCTGGTCTTCGGCAATCATAGCGTCGGTGATTTGGCCCAGATCACCGTTCATGATGGTTTGGATTTGACTCCAATTTTGATTGATGCGGTGGTCAGTGATGCGGTCCTGGGGAAAATTATATGTCCTGATTTTTTCCGATCTGTCTCCTGTCCCAATTTGCGATCTTCGTTTATCCCTCAACTCTTTCGTTTTTCGTTCTTCTTCCAAGGCTTTTAGGCGGGCCCGCATGATATTCATGGCTTTTTCTTTGTTTTGGGACTGGCTTCGTTCATCCTGAATAACGACTTGAGTTCCAGTGGGGATGTGGGTTAAGCGAATCGCGGAATAAGTGGTGTTAACGGATTGGCCGCCATGACCTGACGAAGTGGTGGCTTCGATTTTCAGATCCTTAGGGTCGATTTTAAAATCCATTTCCTCAATTTCAGGCATAACAGCAACCGTCACCGTCGAAGTGTGAACCCGTCCGGATTTTTCAGTTTCCGGCACTCGTTGCACGCGGTGCACCCCTGATTCATACTTAAATTTGGAATAAGCACCCCGGCCATTGATTTCGAAGATTATTTCTTTAAATCCTCCGATCGAAGTGCGACTGGATGATAAAATATGGGTTTTGAAATTTAATTTTTCCGCAGCCTTCGAGTACATCCGAAAAAGTTCCGCGGCAAATAACCCAGATTCGTCACCGCCAGCGCCAGCGCGAATTTCCATAATGATGTCTTTTTCATCATACGGGTTTTTGGATAACATTGCTGTCGTGATTTCATTCTCCAAGGCCTGTTGTTTTGCATAAAGATCAGGCAATTCGGTTTTCGCAATTTCGGATAATTCGGAGTTTTCACCTAAGATTTTTTGATGCTCCTCAATTTCTCTGTTGAGTGTTTCTAATTGTTCAATTTTTTGAACCAACGGCAGCAGTTCCGATTGTCTCCGGCCCAGATTTTTTATCTCGTCTCGATCAGTGGTTTGGCTGAGTTTTTCGGATATTTCCGCGTATTCTTTTTTGATAATGGAATGCTTGAGGTGCATAGAGGGTTTGATATTGTCATTGCGAGGAGCATAAGCGACGAGGCAATCTAACCAAAAGTTGAGATTGCTTCGCGATTGCCTAGGCAAACTCTTATTATTAGAGCAATCGCTCGCAATGACGAAAGTAAATAAATAGACGCCCTTAAAACAATTGTATCTTAAAAAGCGTCCCTTGTAATCTTAAGCAGGATGAAGTTTTTTGGCAATCCGCTTGGATTTAAGTTCCGCGGCTTTGGAGCTGCGTTTTTTGAACTTATCAATAGTACCTGCGGTATCCAGCAAGTGTTGCTTTCCTGTATAAAAAGGATGGCAATTATAGCAAATTTCAACTCGCAGTTCCTGTTTCGTGGAACCGGTAATAAAAGAGTTGCCGCAGGCGCAAACCACCTTGGCATTCGTAAAATATTGTGGGTGAAGATTATCTTTCATCCCGTTAGAAATTTTGATTAGTTAATAAATTCGCTTATTTATATTTTATCCCGCTAGGGTATTAGTTAGTAATAATAGTCGCTAATGACTATTTCTAACGGGATTCATTGCCACGAAATATTAGCATAAATTGGTTGACAAGACAAGGGCTGTCTGGTTATCGGCTTCTTTTTATAAAAGAGCAAAAATGTCAGCCTTGTTAAACTTACTGATTTGTGTTAAACTTGCTTATGCAACTAATTTTACATACTTTTCCCGCCACTATATTTAATTATTAATTGCAGGCGGGACCCCGCTTTTTGGCGGTGGTGGATGACTTGGGCCCTGTTCTTAAGGATCAAGGCAATGAACCTTAGGGATCCTCAAGTCAGATGATAAAAGTAGAAGTATAAGGACGAGGAATAAAAGCCCCCTCTGAAAGGCTTAAACTAACCCTCGATAAACCAAATGCAACCCATCGCATTGATGGACATGTTAAAAGTTGGCGTGCATTTCGGGCATAAAAAGAGTTTATGGAACCCAAAAATGGCGACCTACATCTTCACGACCCGTAACGGGATTCATATTTTGGATTTGGAGAAAAGCCGGCAGAAATTAATTGAAGCTATAAATTTTGCCAAAGACATAGCTAGCCGGGGCGGTGTGATCTTATTTGTGGGGACGAAGCGGCAGGCGAAAGAAGAAGTGAAAAAAGCGGCCGAAAGCTGTGGAATGCCTTATGTTACCACTCGCTGGTTAGGCGGGACGTTTACTAATTTTCGAACTATTCAGAGAACGATCAAGAAAATGGAGCGTTACGAAAAAATGATCGCTGACGGTGAAATTAAAAAATATACCAAGAAAGAGCAGTTGATGATCGCCCGGGAAGTCGATAAAATGAAGACATTTTTTTCCGGCATCAAAGAGATGAAAAAATTGCCAGAAGCAATCTTCGTTCTCGATACAAAGTATGATCATATCCCAGTGGAAGAAGCTAGACAAAGTAAGATTAAAGTTATTGGTCTGGTGGACACTAATTCTGATCCAAGTAAAGTTAATTTTGTGATTCCATCAAATGACGACGCGACCAAGGTAATTACGTTCATGGCGCAAGCTTTGTCGGAAGCGATTAACGAAGGTCGCGCGCAAATGGCGACAACTATCATGACTCAAACTGAGGGTGCTGCGGTAGCGAAGTAATAAATTAGAATTAAGAATTTTGAGTGAAATTAGAATATTAAAATATTCGAAATTTAATCAAAATTCAAAATTATAAATTAAGTTTAACAATGCAATTTACACAACACGATATCAAAAAACTAAGAGAGATGACCGGGGCTGGGGTTATGGATGCTAAAAAAGCGCTGCAGGAGGCTGGTAGTTTTGACGACGCTATTGCTTTACTTCGCAAACAAGGCCACGCTTCATTGTCAAAAAAATCCACCAGATCCGCCAAACAAGGAATAGTCGTGTCTTATATCCACGCTGGTGGAAAAATCGGAGCACTGCTTGAGCTTAATTGTGAGACAGATTTTGTTGCGCGCAACGACGAGTTTATCAAGCTGGCGAACGAAATCGTGCTGCATATCGCAGCTATGGGACCGGCCGATACCGAAGAATTGTTAGCGCAACCATACGTGCGAGAAACTGAAAAAAAAATCCAAGATTTAATTGCTGAAACTGTTGGAAAATTGGGAGAAAACATCCAAGTCGGAAGATTTACCCGATTCGTCCTCGGAGGGGAATAACGCTCGGATTAAATATAGAAATATGTTAATTTTTACCATAGTATTATTTATTCTATCTTTTTTAATCGCGGCGAGTATGTTTTTGGTAAAGGCTGGCCAGGTGTCAAATCACTTACCGGCCCGAAATCATCTAGATAATAAGACCATTCACGCTGATCGGATTTGGCCATATTTTAAGACAAAATTTGGATCAATTGTTAATAAAATCTGGCACTTTATTTTGGAGGCGAAAGATTTAAAACCAGCCACGACTAAAACTTTACAGACGCAAGTCGAGAAAGTGAAAAATGCGTTCCGGATACGGATCCGTTCATCGGAAGCTGATCCGCAGTGGCTGCCCGAAGCCGCGGAACTGGCGACCAAGCAAGAGCCGAACCAAACTGCGGAAGAATTATATTTGCGAGCCATTCAGAAGAACCCGCAGGACCAGCAGGCTTATGAGGCACTGGGCCGATTGTATTTACAAAACAAAAATTTTAAAGACGCCGTTGAAATTTTTGAACATTTGATTAAGCTCAGTCCGAGCCGAGACACTTATCACAGCAATTTAGGTTTAGCATATTTTTCGCTAAAAGAGTTTCAAAAAGCCGCCAGGTCCTATGAACAAGCCTTAAGTATTAACAATAAAATCCCAACCCGTTGGGTTAACTTATCATTTTGTTTTTCCGCTCTGGAAGATTATCCTAAAGCAGTTAAAGCGTTAACTTCGGCAGTCGGGTTGGATAAATATAATTTAAATTATCTAACTCTTTTAGTAGATGCTTATCTGAAAGTTCCCAACCACCTGCGGGCTGAGGAAGTCTTGGAGCAAATTTTATCGATCGATCCGACGAACAAGACTGCTCGTGAGAAGTTGATGAAACTTAAGATATAGTATAATATTGATGGTTGCGTCATGCCGCCCTAGCTCAACGGCAGAGCAACACTTTTGTAAAGTGAAGGTTCCCGGTTCAAATCCGGGGGGCGGCTCCACGGGCAGGTGGTAGAGCGGTCAATTACTCCAGACTGTAAATCTGGCGCCTTTATGGCTACATAGGTTCGAATCCTATCCTGCCCACCAGAAAAATGTCCAATCGAAAGATCGGACATTTTTCTTTTTGTAGAATCGGATTCGAACGGGTAGAAGCGAGCCCGGGGCTCCGACCGCCGTTTTGCGCGTCGGAGTAATATATGCTATAATTAATATACAATTTTATTATTAGAAACCAATAACCAATAATAATATGCCAGATAAAAAAACCAAGGTTTTGATAGTGGAAGATGAGGAAATATTACTAACCGCCCTGTCCGAAGAACTCAAGCAAGAGGGGTTTGACGTCGCTGGGGCGAAAGACGGGGTCGAGGGCGTGGAAAAAGCAGCGTCGGAAAAACCAGATTTAATTCTGCTGGATTTAGTCATGCCCAGACTAGATGGAATCGGGGCATTGCGACAGATGAAAGCAAATCCAGAAACCAAAGACATTCCAGTCGTGATTTTAACCAATCTCTCCGATTATGATAAAGTCTCAGACGCTTTGTCCTTGGGCGCTATGGATTATTTAGTGAAGGCTAATTATCGTTTGGAAGAGTTGGTAACCAAAATTAAAACTGTTTTAGAACGAAAGCATACCGGTATGCCAAAGTTAGGTTAAGGCATGGCGATTAATACAGATTACGAAAATTTGATTAATGATATCCTTGCCAAGCAAACTGTTATTTTGGGTCCTGATATTGTTTTACTGAAAGCACGCAGTGTTAGGGGTTTAAAATTGGATGACCGGGGGCAGGTGGTTGAAATCAAAGGCGATCCCCAAGAGGTTTTGCAAAATTTGGTGAATGAGTATATCGCGCTGTCCGGGCAAATCGTCAAAAACGTGTTAAGCCCGGTGTTTGCCAAATACCCTCAAATAAAAATGACAATTAATTAGATTTTATGTACCCTTTTATTTCTCAAGCCAACCTGATTATCCAAGGCTGTATCGCTGCGATCATTATTGGAATATTTTATAATATTTGGGAAACGACGAAAGTTTATGGCGGATTGATCGGCGCGGCCATTCGTCTTTTGGGGATCGGCATGTTGTTTATCACGGTGGCGGTGATCGAGCGGGTGTTGCTTAACGCCAATATAATTTTTTCCTCATCGAATTTAGCCTTAGCACAAGACGCTTTCAACGTCATCGGATTGGTTTTTTTGGGGATCGGTTTTTCGAAATTGGGTAAAGCCACCAAAGCCTAAGAAATCGTAAGCCAAAAAATCACCGCCTTTGGCGGGACAAAAACATGTTGAAGTTCGAACCAAATCAATTATTTTTTTATTTGGCAATCTACACGGTGATTGTCATTATTTTTATTTGGATTGAAAATCGGCGGATACGCAAAAGCCTGCTTGGCAAAGAACACGAAATGCAGCGTCGAATGTACGAGGTTACCATCTTAAAAGAACTTGGTGATCGGATCGGCTATTCTTTAAACGTCCAAAAAATTGTTGACGTGATAACCGGGTCTTTACGTAAATTACTCGATTATTCAACGGTTTCTTATCTAATTTTAGGGGATGATGGTCGGGTAATTTTCCATTGCGTTTTGGAAGAGCCGGTTAATAATAATTTTATTGAAGTCGTAAGAAAGCGTATGATTGAGGCCCTCCAAACGCTAAGCGGTCGAGGTATTAAAACTGAGGAAATTGACGAGAGCGTATCAGGTACGATTTCCGATGAAACTAATAAATCTCCGATAAAATCTTTTTTCAATGTCCCGGTGGTGATTAACGATCAGCCGATGGGGCTTTTGAATATTTCTTCGACGAAAGAAGGACTCTATAAAGAAGAAGAAATGACCATCTTGTTTACAATCATGAATCAAGCCTCGACCGCTGTTTCTAAACTAGAGAATCTTTTAAATCAAGAAAAGGGCAAGCTTAATTCTATGGTCGAATCCATGGCCGACGGAGTGATCATGGTTGATACGAGAAATCGGCTGTTGGTGATTAACCCGGCAGCTAAACAGATGTTGGGGATCACCAAATCTGGGGCTTCAATTTTTGACGTGCTGGATGTGCTTTCTTCCAAAATGGATTTGCGCACTAAGATTGAAGAAAGCATCAAGACCGACAGATTAACAGTTGAGGAACAATTAAAAATTCAAAATATAATTTTGCGAGTGCTGATTAGTCCGGTGAAGGATGCGATCAACCAACCTTTGGGAGCAGTGGTGCTTTTCCACGACATCACCAAAGAAAAGGCGATTGAAAAAATGCGCGACGATTTTACTTCGATGATGGTCCATGAGCTCCGAAGCCCTTTGACCGGGATTAGGTCAATCGCCAATCTACTTAAAGAAGAAAAAATCAAAAATGAACAAAAAAAATACCAAGAGTTTATAGAACTGATTGTTTCGAATTCGGCGTCAATGTTAGATTTGGTTGATGATCTGCTGGATGTGGCGAAGCTGGAGGCTGGAAAATTTCAGATAATGCGCAAGCCGACTAATATCTCTGACACCATCAAGGTTCGCGTCCAATCGTTTAGTTCCTTGGCGGCCGAGAGCAGTGTCCAACTGGAGACCAAAATTGAGGGGGATCTTCCCGTATTTGAACTGGATGAAAATAAAATAAGTCAGGTTTTTAACAATTTGTTGTCTAATGCCATCAAATTTACGACCAAAGGCAGGATCGTCGTTTCGGCGTTTTTACTAAAAAAAGGGGGATCCTTGCTAAAAAAAACCACCTCACTTGGCATGATTTGGCCTGGGATTAAAGATTTTTCTCCCGAAGACAATGAATTAGTTTTGGCAGTAACGGATACCGGTATTGGCATTCCGGAGGATCAAATTAACAAACTGTTTAACAAATTCACCCAACTAGAACAATCAGCGCTTTCTGAAAAAAAGGGGACCGGGCTGGGATTGGTGATTACGAAAGGTATTATAGAAGCGCACGGCGGCCGGGTTGGCATTTTTTCCCAAGTTGGAAAAGGCTCAACTTTTTATTGTTTATTACCATATGAACAAAAATAAAGATAAAGGAAAAATCGATAAAACCGAATCAGATTTTATTAATTTGACTTCACATCAACTACGCACGCCGTTGTCGGGTATGAAGTGGTTGTTGGAATTATTGCAAAAAAACGATACCGGCACCCTCAACAAAAAACAAAAAGATTTTATCGAAAAAATTTATCTTTCCAATGAACGAATGATAGCTTTGGTTAATGATCTGTTGGAAGTGTCCCGAATTGAACAGGGCCAAACCAAGCTTTACTTACAGCCGACTGATCTTTCTCCCGTGATTCGAGCACTGATCAAGGAAAAAGAGAAAGAAATTAAGGCCAAGAAGTTGCAAGTAAGTTTTAGCATCGAGCAGGAACCGTTTCCCTTGGTTGGGACTGAATTAAATAAAATCAAACAAGCTCTAAGCAATATTATTTCTAACGCGGTAGCTTTTACTTTAGAGGGTGGAAAGATTGGCATAGACTTGAGGCGATCAGGCGAGATGGCCCAGGTTACGATAACCGATAGCGGGGTTGGGATTCCGAAAGATCAACAAAGCCAAATTTTCAATCGGTTCTTCCGCGGCACGAATGTCAAAAAACTAGAAACCACCGGTACTGGTTTGGGTTTGTATATCGCCAAGGCTTTCGTAGAGGCCTCAGGAGGCAAAATTTGGTTCAAATCGGAAGAAAACAAAGGCACCACGTTTTATCTGACTCTACCGATCACAAGGTCAATATAATTTTATGAACCGATTTCTATTTAAGAAAATTATTGGCGGATTTCTGGTCGCAATTTTACTTGCGGGTTTTTCGTTTTCACTAGCCCAGACGGATGGCAATTCTATCAGTGCTTCGGAAAAAATTGAACTGCAACGACAACTGGATCAGATCCAGGCCGAGATTAGCCAATATGAACAACAACTAAGTCAGATTAGGGGTGAGAAAAAAACTTTACAGAATAAACTCAACGAGCTGAAAAAACAGCAGGCTAAATTGACTTTGCAGATCCAGGCAACGACCCTGCAAATTACCCAAATCGACAACCAGCTAGACCAAACCGAAGCGGATATCCAGACTAATTTGGAAAAAGTTGAAGATTTAAAAGTAAAGATCAAAGACGTTGTTCGGTTGCTTTACCAACGGGACGATTATTCACTTTTATACCTGCTCTTGGCGAAAGACAATTTATCCGACATTTTGACTGAATTTGAAATCTATATCAAAGTATCGACTGGTCTTCACGATTTCGCGGAAAAACTGCGACAAACAAACGAGGAACTCGCCATTTATAAACAAAACCTTTCTGACCAACAAGAGGAAGCCAATAATCTGTTAGCGATTCAGAATCTTCAGAGGGGAAAACTTTTGGGTGCCCTAACCCAACAAGACAGCCTGCTTGCCGAAACTAAGGGGATTGAGGCTAACTATCAATCAGTCTTAAATGACACGAAAGCTAAAGCTGCTCAAATTCGAAATCGTCTTTATGAAATGTTAGGGATTAGCAAAGAAATTACTTTCGGCCAGGCAGTTGAAATTGCGAACTGGGCTTTTGCACAGACCGGGGTCCGCTCCGCGTTTTTATTGGCGGTATTAACTCAAGAATCAAATCTTGGAAAAAACGTGGGCACCTGCAATCGACCAGGCGATCCGCCTTCCAAAAGTTATAAAGTCATCATGAAGCCAGACCGAGACATCGAGCCGTTTTTGAAGATCACCGCGCAATTGGGTATGGATCCGGAAATTACCCCGGTTTCGTGTCCGATGAGGGACAAGAATGGCAATCGGATCGGCTGGGGCGGAGCCATGGGCCCAGCGCAGTTTATCCCATCCACCTGGATGGGATACAAAGACAAGGTCGCAGAACTTACGGGTAAGCCTGCTAATCCTTGGGATATACGGGATGCTTTTTTGGCCGCGGCCATCAAACTCAAAGCCGGAGGTGCGGGCAGTCAGGATGGGGAATGGGCCGCGGCGATGAGATATTTTTCCGGCTCAACCAACACCAAGTATCGTTTTTATGGAGACAACGTGGTCAAGCTTGCTGCCGAGTATCAGGAAGATATAGATAACTTAAAGTAAATAAATTAGGAAATTTTTTGGCAGCCCCTGTTAGAAATTAACAGGAGCTATTTTTTTGTTGGTGGTATTCCCAAGTCCTTGCAGATCTTCTTGACTAAAAAATCATTAATCTCATTGTGCCTAGGAACAGTAGAAATTTTTCTGAACTGGGGATTAAAAAACACACTGTGATTACCGCCCTCTCTGATGAAAACGCACCCTTGTTTAAAAATATAACGAATCAGATCTACACGTTTCATCTATAAGGATAGCTTTAACGGCTCACGAATAATCTGACCGGAAATTTCCTTTCTGCTCATGGCTCGATTAACTTCGATCACCAAGGATAACGCTTCTTTCAAATTTTTTTTTGCCTCTTTCAAAGTACGGCCTTGTGTATTCACTCCTGGGATTTCTTCTATCCATGCCGAAAACCACTTCCCGTGTTTTTGATAAATTGCCGTAAACTGTTGTATCATATAGATCAATTGTAAAGTTTAACTATAAACGTGTCAATTCTTTGGCAGGGGCGGTAGGAGTTGAACCTACGCAAGCGGTTTTGGAGACCGCTGTACTACCGTTATACGACGCCCCCAAGAAACGAGAATACGTTTTACGGCAGCGCCGCGCGCATGGGTTTACGTTAAACGTTAGACGTAACTCCGAATACGCGCCGCGACAACGTATACCGTATTACTATTTGGTTTCCTTGTGTTCGGAGTGCTTTTTACACCAGTTGCAAAATTTTTTGAGCACCAACCGATTCGGTGTCAATTTCTTGTTTTTTCTGGAATGGTAATTCACATGATGACAATTCATGCACTCCATCATTATCAGGTTATCTTGTGACATCGTCGTAATGGGTCGAACCTGCGCGATTTTGCTTCGCAAAATACGCTCCGGTCGACGTACTGCTCCTCTCGAAAAAATTGTTCTCGTCCGGTCATTCGACCGGACTGCGACTCAATTTTTTCGTTATTAATTTCTGGAAGACAGTTTCTGGAGCCCAGAAGCGGATTTGAACCGCTGACCTACTCCTTACCATGGAGTTGCTCTACCAGCTGAGCTATCTGGGCACGTCCCAAAAAAATGCATGGCATTTTTTGGGAACCCTATAAACTTGCTTGGATAATATAACAGAAAAATGCTAATATTTCAATAGATTGAAACGAATGAAAAAAGCAACGAAGCAAACTTTACGAATATATTGGCAACATTCCAAGCGTTATCCTTGGGCGTTTTTTGCTTTGTCAGTCAGCATTTTGTTGGCTTGGTCGGTAGACTCCTATGTTCCGTTTTTGTATAGACGGTTGTTCAACCAAATCGCGGGGAGTAGCAATTATGAGAATTTAATGCACGTAGTCTGGTTGATCTTGGGTTTTCAATTCATCATCTGGGGTTTTTGGCGGATCGCGACTTTCACAAATAATTTTTTCCAGCCGATCGTCATGCGCGATTTACTCAATACTTGTTTTGAGTACTTGCATAATCACGCGTATAGTTTTTTTACGAATAACTTTGCTGGCAGTTTAGTAAAAAAAGTTGGACGGTATGAGCGCGCGTTTGAGGATATCGCTGACCAAATTTTCTGGAATATCTTTCCGGCCGTCTTTAAAATTGCTCTCGTCTTAGTGATTTTATATTTTGTGCAGCCGATTTTGTCAGTTGTAGTTTTGGTTTGGTCAGTGCTTTATTGGTGGTTTAGCGTCGCATTTGCCAGATATAAATTGAGGTTCGATATCGAAAACGCGGCCATGGATACGAAGGTTGGCGGGCGATTGGCCGACACGATTACCAACAACATCACCATTAAATTATTTGGCGGCACCAAAAAAGAACTGACCTCATTTCAGAAACTCAATCATCGATTATATAAGATTCGTAAATGGACTTGGGATTTAGGTTCAATCAACGAAGCGATTCAAGGCGCGCTGATGGCTTTGCTTGAGTTCGCAACTCTTTATTTTGCCATCGGGCTTTGGCGGAAAGGGGTTTTGACTATTGGTGACTTTGCTTTGATTCAAGCTTACCTGATCCAGATTTTCAATAGGTTGTGGGATTTGGGTCGACACATCAAGAATCTTTATTCACGTTTGGCTGATGCGGAAGAAATGACAGAGATTCTAACCACCCCTCATGAAGTTCAAGACGCTCAAAACGCCAGGCCGTTACAAGTACGAACGGGGAAGATTGAATTTGTGGATGTAAATTTCGGTTATCTTAGTGAACAGAGCATTTTTAGGAAATTTAATCTTGTGATTCAACCAGGGGAGAGAGTAGCTTTGATTGGGCCCTCGGGTGGCGGTAAAACCACGATCGTGAAATTGCTATTTCGATTCTTCGATCTACAAGGCGGTAAGATTTTAATTGATGGTCTAAACATCGCTTTGGTTACTCAGGACAGTTTGCGCGCAAACCTTTCCTTAGTGCCGCAAGATCCGATATTGTTCCATCGTTCGCTTTATGACAACATCGCCTATGCCAGACCCCAAGCTTCCAAACAAGAAGTTTATGAAGCTGCCAGGTTTGCCCATGCCGATGAATTTATCAGGAAATTTTCTCAAGGTTATGAGACGTTTGTCGGAGAGCGGGGAGTGAAACTTTCCGGCGGAGAGCGGCAACGAGTAGCGATTGCTCGGGCGATTTTAAAAAACGCCCCGGTTTTGGTTTTGGACGAAGCCACTTCGAGTTTGGATTCCGAATCCGAACTGCTGATCCAAGATGCGCTGAAAAACTTAATGAAGGGCAAAACCACAATTGTCATTGCGCATCGATTGAGCACTATTATGCAGATGGATCGAATTATCGTGATTGATAATGGTAAGGTTGTGGAGGAAGGGAAACATAAAGAACTACTTAAAGCAAAACAAGGGGTTTACCAAAAACTGTGGGAAATCCAAGCCGGCGGATTTGCCAAATAAGCCCTACTAGCGTAAATATTGGGGATTTGCTATACTAGCTTACGTAACTTTAATAAATTAAACGATCCGCCTTCGCCAGAAGGCTACGGCGGACTAGAAGGGACCTTATGGCCAAAGGAATGACCAAGTCCGAAACTCTCAATGCCCTTGCCGAAAAAACCGGTAAGACTCGCAAAGAAGTCGGCGAAATGTTAGACGCCATCGTGAACCTCGCTTATGCTGAAGCAAAATCGAGGGGCGAATTCACAATTCCGGGCTTAGGTAAGCTTTTAAAGAAGCACCGCGATGCCCGCATGGGCCGCAATCCAGCCACCGGGGAATCGATCAAGATCCCTGCCAAGACTGTTTGCAAGTTCCGCGTAGCTAAAGCAGCCAAGGACGCAATCTTAGCTTAAAGTTAGGAAGAACAAAAAATCCGCCCCTCAAGGCGGTTTTTTGTTTGCTCCGACGTTTTAAAGTCGGAGCAAACCCCGACCTTGCGTCGGGGTTTGACGGTTTTTGTAAAATGTGCTATAATATATATAAGAGTAAATTTTGATGGAAACCAAACGACAACCGGAATCGCCAAATACCAAGTAATCCTGCATTTTCAGGGCCTGGTTTTTTTGTCTTGCCCCGGTATGGGGATTAAACTTGCTTCCAAATTTTTTGGAAAAAATATTTAAAAAGGTCGTCTCAAGTTTGGGGGGAAAGGAAAGGGGGTGAAAGTAATGCCAGATTATTATGCTACCAACTATTCTGATGCGGTAGCGGGCTCTCTGCAAGATCTTTACGCAAGATTTCTCAGTTTCTTGCCAAACTTCCTAGTCGCAGTTATCGTTTTGATTGTCGGCTGGGTCGTCGCCAGTTTTGTCGCCAAATTGCTCCGACAAGTTTTGCACTCTGCAAGACTAGACGAGCTGGGAGACAAGCTCGGTTTAGATCAACTCTCTGCACGTACCGGGATGAAACTGAGTGTTTCCGGAGCAATAGCATGGGTTGTGAAGTGGTTTGTGTTGATTGCGATTTTCCTCGCAGCCGCTGATATCTTGGGATTGACCCAGGTTTCAGAATTCTTAAACCAGGTTTTGCTTTACATTCCTAATGTTGTTGCTGCCGCCGCGATCCTTTTGGTTGGAACACTCGTCGCCGGCTTCCTCGCTAAATTGGTTCGTCACAGCGTTCAAGCGGCGGGACTGATGTCCGCGGATATGTTAGCTACTGTTACCCAATGGTCAGTGATGGTTTTTACCATCTTAGCAACCTTGGATCAATTGCAAGTTGCCACAGCGTTCGTTCAAACCTTGTTCACCGGCATTATTGCTATGTTGGCAATTGCTGGGGGATTGGCGTTTGGATTGGGCGGTCGAGATCACGCGTCCAAAGTTTTGGACAAAATAGAGAAAGATATCAAGTCATAAACAGGTTATAGGTTTTAGGTGATAGGTTATAGAAACGCCTAGAAATATTTTTAGTTCTTTATATTTCCATCAAAAAACAATACGCAACCCAAACCAGGGTTGCTTTTTGTCGAAAAATTTGCTATACTATAAATAGAAAGTTTGAGAAGAGAGAAAGAAAAATAAAACAACAAATGAAAAATAAGGTCCGTTTTGCTATTTTGTTAGCAAGCGTGGTTATTTTTTTGGGTGCCAATTCCTCACCGAAGCTTTTGACGCGCGTTGAGGTCTTAAAATTGGTCAATCAAGACCGGATTATGCGAGGTTTGCCAAAATTGACTGAGAACCCTACGTTGACTCTCGCTGCCTACGCCAAAGCAAACGATATGATTAAGGCTAATTATTTTGCCCACAGCAGCCCCGCCGGGGTCGATCCTTGGTATTGGTTGTCGGTTTTGGGTTATGAATTTACATATGCCGGTGAAAATTTGGCCACCGGTTTTAACTCCGCATCTGATTTGGAAAATAATTGGATGGCTTCTCCAACCCACCGGGCGAATATTTTGTCGCCGTTTTATCAAGAAGTTGGTTTGGCGATAATTTATAAAAACAATACTAATTTGGTTGTACAATTTTTTGGCAGTAGTGTAAACAAAGTTACTCTAAAAAAGTAGGGGCTTTTACATTGTCTTTGTTTTTTGGCATACTATACTCATGAATGAGTATGAAATAGAAACAACGACCAAAGCCCCCAAAAAAATCCTCCAACTCATTTTTACTTTGGTTGCAGTGGCCTTACTGGTAATGACAGTTTACTACTTGACCAAGGTCAATCAAGCCGCCAGTTCTGAAAGCCGGGCGGTTAGTTTTGTCATAGAGAAGGGGACAAATTCTAAACAGGTTGGTGCAAAACTGGAAACCTCGGGCGTTATCCGGAACAATTGGGTTTTTTTGGTTTACATAAAACTGCACAACGCGGATGATAAAATTCAAGCCGGCGAATATGCCCTGGATGCCAATATGTCGATTACGGAAATTGTTGATATCTTAACCCATGGGCGGGTAGTCTCTTCGGCGCGGACGATTACGACAATTGAGGGGTGGACCAACGCCCAGATCAGTTCTTATTTAGCGGCTCGTCAAATAGTTACCAAACCGGTGGAGTTCGCGGATATATTGCAGCGGTCCCAGTTTGATTTCAAATTTATCGAAGACGCAAAAAGTTTTAATTACCAAGGATTTTTATTTCCTGACACTTATCAAATCGGCAAAAACGACGGGGCAGGATCCTTAGCTCAAAAAATGTTGTCGAACTTTGAAAATAAATTTACTGATCAAATGCTTTCCGATACCAAGGCCGCCGGCAGAAGTCTGAAGGATATTATTATTTTAGCTTCTATTATTGAAAAAGAAGTCGGCCGAAATAAAGAGACGATTACCCAAGCTGAAAAGGAGATTATGCAACAGGAGCGAGAGTTGGCGGCCTCAGTTTTTTATAACCGGCTGGCGGTTGGGCATGCCTTGGAGGCTGACGCCACGATTAACTATATTTTCGGGCATACCGGCGGCATACCCACCCTCGATCAGGTTAAGACTCAGTCGCCTTATAATACCTATTTAAACCCTGGATTGCCGCCAGGGCCAATCGCCAATCCCGGCCTCGGTTCGATCATGGCGGCCATTTACCC
This sequence comes from Candidatus Doudnabacteria bacterium RIFCSPHIGHO2_02_FULL_43_13b, assembly GCA_001777655.1. Lineage (GTDB taxonomy): Bacteria > Patescibacteriota > Doudnabacteria > UBA920 > O2-02-FULL-48-8 > 2-01-FULL-44-21. The sequence continues at coordinate 25,660 of MFER01000005.1, read as the reverse complement.
GGCCCAATCCGGCTATTTTTACTTTATCAACAAGTCTGATGGGGAGGCTGTATTCGCCCAAACCTTAGCTGAACATAACGTGAATAAAGCTAAGTATTTGAATTTGAAATAAGCCTTGACGGACTCTGTGTAAACGTATATACTATTTGAGAACTTAATCCCGTTAGAAGTCCGATGCCAAACGGCATCGGCAGTTGCCGAAAGGCAACTTACTTCTAACCGGGATAAATATGTCCAAAGACCGTAGCCTCCAGCCCCAGTTTGAAAAACTGGAGCTGGATTAATCTGCTACGCAGGATAGAACACTTACTGTCTTTGGATTAAGGACAGTTTTTTATGGCCAAATCGAAAGCGCAAAAAACAACCACTCTCGCCGCGATTACCCAAGAGCTTAAAAGCGCCAAAGGAATTGTCTTTACGCAATATCGCGGACTGACCGTCAAGCAGATAGATTTAGTGCGAAAAATTTTGCGTAAAGAAAATGTGAAATATCAGGTGGTCAAAATAACATTGTTGAAAAAAGCTTTGCAAGCGTTAGGTATCAAACTTGATAATTTTAAATATAACGGGCCAGTAGCTCTGGCAACATCAGTTGATGAAGAAGCGGCCCCTGCGCGGATTTTGAAAAGTTTAGTTAAAGATAACCCGCAGTTGGTTTTTGACGGGGGAGTATTCAACCAAGAGATTGTTGGACCAGACGTAGTTTTGCGACTGGCATCGTTAGCAACTAAACCTCAATTGCTGGGGCAATTGGTTTCTGTATTGACAGGTCCTGCCCGCGGATTGGTCACGGTATTATCCGGAAATACCAAAAAATTGTTGAATGTATTAAACGCAATTAAAGATGTAAAAGGTCGAGGAGTATGACAAGGAGAACATATGGCGAATTTCGATAATATAGTTTCAGAAATTGAAAAACTTACCGCTTTGGAATTATCCGAGTTAGTTAAAGTTTTGGAAGAAAAATTTGGCGTATCAGCAGCTCCGACGTTTGCAGTCGGAGTTGTTCCGACCACGGCTACGCCGGGCGTCGGAACAGAAGAAAAGACAGAGTTTACGGTGGAACTCTCCGAAGCAGGAGCAAATAAGATCAACGTTATCAAGGTTGTCAGAGAAGTAACTGGTAAGGGTTTGAAGGAAGCCAAAGATTTGGTAGACGCGGCTCCTAAACCGATTAAGGAAAATATCGCGAAAGCTGAAGCCGAAGAGCTGAAGAAAAAATTAGAAGAAGCGGGCGCCAAGGTGACTTTGAAATAACTATTTCAAAGTCATCCCGCACTTGATGCGGGATCCAGTTTTTGGATTCTGAATCAAGTTCAGAATGACGAGATGAAAGGGGCCAGGCCCCGGATACTATCCCGGGGTTTTTTTCCGACGCCCCGCCAAGGCGGGAGTCGGAACTCCGACTGGAGCGTGGAGTTGACAGAAGCACAAAAATTTGCTATAATAAAGATAAGAAAATTTCAATTCGCCCCAAAGTGGCGCAGACACAAAAACCAAAAATCCAACCTAAAAAAGGCATGAAAACAGATTATGAGGATCTGAATTCCTTTGACGCGTCAGTGGTCATAACTATTGTGATTGGCCTAAGCCTTATCATGGCTATGGGTTTTTCGCAATTATCTTTTGAGAACCAGGCGGACTTGGTAAAAGCAGTACCAATCTTCGATCTGCATGATCAAGCACAACAGCAGTTAGCAGTGATTCAATTGATGTTTGAGTCGTCAGAAATTTTTTTGGACCGGTTTTACGTAGCTTTTACTCAAGTCGCGGTTTTGCCTGATGATACGTTTACAACACGAGGAAGAGTTTTGGGGGCATTGATTGATTTATCGGCTTCTACAACTTCCGGAGGTTGCGGCCAACATTTTTCAGAAGAGCATTTAGTGCTGCCCTATAGTTATGCTCCGCCGCAAACATTAAATTATTTAAAATACCAATTAATTAATTAATTTCACGAATTTTTGGTCGATCGTGATTTATCCCGTTAGAAATTTTACGTTGGTTGGCACCGGTGGAAATAATATTTAATCTGCTTGATCATAAAAAATAATAATTTATTAACTAATCGCTATTTCTAACGGGATTGAGAAAAAATATGCAAAAAAAGAAACAAAATAAAAAAATAAACAGAAAATCAAAAAATTATCCAATCCACTACTTGGCTTTAACTTTAGGCTTGGTATTGTTAGTGGAAGGAATGGTATTTGGTTCGGCAAGCAATAGCAACCTTACGGAAGCAACATCAATTTTTGATGTATCAATGGCAGCAAAGCAAACATCATCAGATGTTGTCTCAACTCTGACTCCAGTTATTGATTTGGTGGATAGTATCAATCTTTTCTACCAACTGGCTACGGACGAGATGATGTCGCTTTTGGATCTTTCGGGATCCGTCCGGGAAATTCCCAATGTCTATTTGGGAATGAGCAGTTTTTTTGACCAAGCAAGCGTGCAGATGATTGCACTTTTGGATGCTAGCAGCATGGTTGATTGGACGCCCAAGATTTCTGGAATTTCGATTGAACGCTAATTTAATTTTTCATGCATTCGAAGGCCATCTTCCTATTTAATGCCATCAGTATTTTCGTTTTAGCAGCGACGCTTTTCGTATTGCAGCCAAGCAAGAGCCAAGAAATTTTAGAATTTAAAACAATAATTACGAAACAGGTATCAATTGCATGGCAACAAACTTGGGCAGACAATCCTTTTTTACAAGAATTTGGTCAGGTATTTGAAGGCGTAGAAGAATTTTATGCACAAGCGGCAACCACGCTTGCAGGATTTTTACAGGATAAAGAAAGTGATCAAGCAATCGGTTATATGCTGCAATCAACTTACGCTAAATTTGCACTCGCCCTAACCTTAAATTCTAAACCCCTGGTAGCTGGCGAAGCAGTCGTTGACCCTTTTCTTGCTTTGGATGAGGCGAAAAATCAAGCTATAATGAAAACGCAATGGACAACAATCACGGATATGATCACAGGTCAGGATTACTGTTTGGCTATCTTCAATGGAGAGGTTAATAAATATTTAGGAGCATGTTATGCCGGCTACCGATAATCGGTCGAATTTTTATTTAAAATTTGGTTCAACGGTTGTTGTAATCGTCTTGTTGTTTTCGATGTCAATTTTTGACAGGACGGTTCAAGCTCAATCCCCACCAACTCCAGCCGGGCCCACATCCTTCGTCGTCGCAACTCTTGGATGGGAAGGGAGTTTGGCATATAATCCGTTCCAGAATAATTGGTTGGTCACAAGCGACGGCGGCCGCGACGCGATTTACGGCCGGATCATGGGCAATGACGGACAGCCTGTCATGAATCAATTTGAAATTATGCCAAACCAAGGCGGCGTCACGCAACAAATCGCCCCGAAAACTGTATTTGCTGCCGACATAAATCAATATTTGGTGGTTTGGATTGGCTTTCCACTCGGTGACGCAGGTGATCCAATTATTTATGGCCGATTTGTTAATCCTGACGGAACTTTCCCAGGAGATAAGTTTGAGATTTTTACAGTTGCGGGAGTCGAAGAAGCTTATTTGTATACTAATTCAATTCTACGCTACGATGGGACGAATAAAAAATTTGTATTTGTTTGGGAGACTCGACTGCCTTCTCCACCTAACGTTAGTTTGATCACGGTGGACCAATCCGGTGTTCCGGGGCCGCGAATTAAAGTAACATCAGGAGGTTCTGGGTTCTTAGCTAGTTGGTCACCTTCCTTAGCCATCAATGAAGCTCGGAATGAATACTGCGTGGCCTATGATCAAAGAAACGCCGGGAACGTTGTGGTCAGGCGAGTAGACGCGCTGACCGGCGCGCTTGGAGCGGAAGCGGTTCTATATTCGAATAGGCAAAACCCCAATGCGACTCCGACCGATACCAGCATTGCTTATAATCCGGCGGCCAATAAATATTTAGTCAGCTGGAATGCGGGCTATGCTTTATCAGTACAGGGCCGGTTTATTAATAATTGTAGCGCAGCGGGTAGCACCACCCAAATGTTTACTCTTAAAACTGGAATCGGCCGTCCCAGCCTTTCCTATAATTCTAAATCAAACCTGTATGGTCTAATCGGCCAAGACTGGAACGACATCGGCAACACCTATGTGGTGCTGGATGCAAACGGCCGAGAGGTGGCCAGCGGCACTACCTTTACGAGTGGCGCATTTGGCAATTTTACCCCGACTATTAACGCTAATACCCAAGATGGCAGCTTTGCCGCCATCTCAGGCATGGATTATCAACTGACCCGGTTTGTGGCTGGTATTAGTTGCGGCACGAATTGCCCGGCTCCTAGTATAAGTCCCACTCCCACACCAACTCCAGCGGGCGGTATTAGCGTCATAAATTCTAATATATGGTGGCCTGGAGCAGGTTTAGTGAAGATAGCCTTCGATACTGTTAACCAGGTATATCTTGCCGTGTCGGGAGACTCGGGTTGGTTTTTCAATAAAGACGGAGTTCCTATCGGTAATCCATTTAAGATTGCTCTTGAAAACATACCCAACACGGCTTGGCCGAATGTCGCCTTTGGAGGACCGGCCACCGACCCGACGTTTCTTGTTACTTATGTTGTCGGGGACCAGGTAACTAATCCAAAATATGGAAGGCTAGTCAGGTATCAGGCCGGCGGATCTCCTTTGATCGGTAATCGGAGTAAGATCGTAGATGTTAGGGATTCATGGTATACCTCGGAAAAGGCGGTATTAGTCTGGAGTGGTACAAAGTTTATTGTTAGTTCTCCTGTTAATCTGACGGCAGGGAGTATTGGCCAGCCGTACATTCACAGTTTTTCTATGACCGGTGTTGTTTCTGCCGGAGTTTCACTCGGAGACGGTGTTAATTTCGCAGTCCCTCGAGGCCTCGCTTGCGCCACTAATGGAATTTGCTTGTCAGTTGGCTATACGATTAATGGAGCATATGGCAGACGTTTCAATTCCAACACGATGACGCTCCTAGGAAGTTTATTCTATATTATTGATAATCAATCCGCCGGGAATATTCAGGATGCCGATGTCGTATATAATTCCAAAATAAATAAGTTTGTAACCACTTGGGCGCGAGGGGGAGCGGGTTGGGCTGATTTTCGTATTGTTAACTTGGATGGAAGTATGGGCCCGCTAGATCTTACTAAGAGTTTTGGACCGACTGCGGGGGATGTCAAGCTTGCATACAACAGCGGAACCGAGACGACGCTACTCCTCAGTAAACTTGACTCCAGTGCTAGTCTTTATGCCGTAGAACTTGGAGATAATGGTTATCCGATCGATCCTAATAAGAAAATCTTTTTGGGGGCGTGGGATGGAATAATTCCCGGCTATTATCCTGGCTTAGCCGCTGATCCGGTTAATGCCCGATGGCTTGCTATGTGGGCCTGGATAGCGGGAGGGGCCGGGTATAAGGGAGCGCTGATTAGTGGAAGCACAAGCAACCTTGTGCCAACTCCTCCAACGGTTTTTACCACCAAAGACTTAGGTGTTGGGACATTCCCGGACCCGGTGTTCTTTAATGGCAGAGTATGGGTGGCGGTTCAGCAAGGGCCTCCGGGTGATTATGGCAAGTTAAATTTATATAATTTTGCCACGAATTTAACCGATCAAAGAGTTACACAGATTCCATTTTCCGGCGTTGGCCGGGCCTTCCAACGACTCGGCGTATTTAATAATATTCTTTGGATGATTTTTAGAGATGGGGAAAATTCCGCCTGCGCGGTCGATCCAACGACGTGTATTCCAGAGCGCATCAAGCTTTGGCGTAGTGATACTGGGGCGATTGAGGATTTGGGACTAGTAGTAGGCAGCGGGAATCGTCCGGTGGCGATCGGTAACGGTTACATTGCCTGGCAGAACAAACAAGACGGCTTCTTAAAAGTATTCCGTCGGCCAATTGGCGGCGGCACCCCCGTTGTGTTGAGAAGTGGTCTTCCAACAGGAATCACTAGAATACTTCCTAGTGGCAATGTTGTAATGTATGACACAGATTTAACAGCTGTGCCCTGGGGAGTATCAGCCTCATTTGCTGGTCCGCTGACAGTGGCAACAGACGCTTATAACTTACCCCCAACCATAATTCCAGGAAATGATAATGGCATTGTTGGTAGATTTAACAACGATCCCGCCACGCAATTTAATATTTGGGCGACCGAAAGAGCTCATGATCCTCGCGCGGCAACTGACAGTCAAGGGTATTATGTCGTGGCAACTTGGAATCCGACAGTCAGAATAGCTGTTTTTACTTCATTAGGCCAAACGGTAGACCAGATTATTTGCGATCCTTTACCAACCGATACCGAGGCTTTGTTAGAATGCAGTTTTAATAATTTACTCTACGGAACGCCGCAGACGTTCGCGCCGGGTCAAGATCCGTCAAACCCGCTGGAGCTGCCCGCGGCCGGAACTTGGGGTTTTGATAGCGCTTATTCATCCAGTAACGATCGGGTGCTGGTAGTTTCGACCGCTGTCCTTGATCCGATTAAAGACCTGCGCGGAATAGTTGGGTTTATAATCAATCCGGATACGATGGCTGTCGAAATCGGTCCGATGACGATCATTGGTCAAGGGGCCCAAGCGCCAATGGTTGCGTATTCTCCAGACCAAGATCGATTCTTGGTCGCTTGGGAAGATTCGAGAAGTGGCGACAAATTTAACCGTTATGTGTACGCGAGGTTCGTTGGAGTAGATGGGACGTTGCAGGGAACTGATTTTGAAATCAGAAAACAAAATACTTTTTTGATGGATTTGGACTATGACGAAAGAAACAAAAAGTTCGTTTTCATGCTTTCCTCGGGCGGAGAAAATTTCATCAAAACCGTGGACGCGAACGGAACAGTCAGCCAGGACATCAAAGTTCCCCAGTTGATTTCTTCGGAATATGAAGGCCAGCCAACGCTGGCGGTAAATTCCAACCTTAATCAATATATGGTTTCGATGGTCGGGTGTATTAATAATAATGACCCGACTTTGGAGGATTGCAAGGTTGGGGTTTATCGGTATGATGTAGCTACGAATTCTTGGCTTGGTGATCCGATAATTTTAAGCCAGCCAAATCTTGGCCAGAATCGTTTTGGCCGCGCGGAGATTGTTTATAGCCCGATAGATTCACGGGCTTTGGTAGTTTGGCAAGAGAATGCTCCGGCTAATCGGGCTGGCCAATGGGGGAGAGTAATTTATGATAATGACACGATCGGTCCTGAACAGGCGATTTTGAATACAAATATTTTTCCTTACTCGAGCGGATACGGCGGCCCGCATCTCAACTATAACCCCTGGACTAACACGATATTTAACAGTACTGAGGACAGTGATGGAGGATCCATTCTGATGGAGATGACAACTGATGGATCTATGCTGAATATCCGCCAGGCGATTGCCCCGCCGGATTCATCCGTTCAACCTTATGGAACTTTCTATCCAAATAATGTCGTAACGCCTCAAGGTGCCCTGGCTTTAGGCACCCAAGGTTACGCGGCCGTCGTATTAACGTCAACCTCCAGCATATTTGAAGATCGGAGCATTAGCCCAACAAGTTCCCAGCCGGGCACTGTAAGTCCCACAACCCCCGATACGACAAGTCTTCCGCGATTAATTAACCAAATTTACATTTGGTCGTTGGGAATTGGTGCTCTGTTGGCATTATTGATGGTTATTTTTGGCGGATATATGTATATGACTGCCGCCGGCAACGCCGAGCAAGCAAGTAAAGGGGTGGAAATCCTTTGGGGCGCGATAATCGGTCTGGCTTTATTGTTTAGTTCTTATCTGATTTTGCGGACAATTAATCCGGATCTAGTTAACTTTAGCATTCGTTCGGTTGAGAATTTAGGGCGGTAAGCTTAGAAAGTGATTCGATAGAGTAGATTATCGTCTAATAAAAATAGATTCCTTTGTGCTTCGTCAACAAAAAGGTCGAGCGGGGTTTGCGTGGTGGGAAAAGCAATTTGGTTAATTAAATTGCCAGCTTTGCTTATAATGACCACGCGTTTTTTATTTGGTTCCAGAATATAGAGACTGCTGCCGATAAAGATTCGGGTGGCATTGGTAATTGGCTCGCTCATGAAAGGAAGGGGGAAGGCTTGAAAATTGATACCGCTGGCCTTAACGATTTTGTCAGGCTGTAAAAAATAAACGTCACGGTTGGTATCGATGGCAAAATCACGAGTCGTCGCATCTAATCCGTTTTTAGATAATTGGGTTGTAAATTTTCCTTTCGAAGCAACGACCCGCAGCAACTGTTGATTTTTTTTATCCAATGCATAAAGAATATTGTTATAGGTTTTCATCCGGATAATTTCCGAGCCACCCAAAGAAAGCATTAGTTCAAATTGTTTAAGCGCTTCGTTGATTCGATAAATTTTATCATTCAATGATACGGCCACCCCGACACTCTGCCAGTAGCTGATTGAGGTAATCGGTTGATCCAGGCTGTTTAAGAGAAAATAATCATTATTGGTTCCGTCGAAGTTTGTGAGGGAATTCGAATCGGTCCCGGAAAGCAAGAACCCTGAAGGATTTTTAGCCAGGTAAACCGGATGCCGTTTAAATTCAGCATAAAGACTCGGGTTATCAACAACGCTAGTTTTGTTAACCTGGTTGTGGAGTTGTTCAAACTTGGCGCTAAATTCAGAAGCACGATTAGGCGCTAATTCTAAAAGTTGTTTATAATCATCCTCGGCCTTGATTAAAAATTTAAAAGCCTGCTCCTCGTCTTTATAAATTAAGGCGGATTGGGCGGAAGCGATATCATCAGAAAGAATCTCGACTTGCGCTTCGATTCGCTCTGCAACTCGTTGGCTGCGAAGTTTAAAGCCGTAAAGACTTAAATTAATTAAAAATAGAATCAGGAAAATAGAAAAACTAATAAAGAAAAATTTACCCGCCGTGCTGAGTTTATTGAAGAAGTTTAAAGGGATATTGGGTTTGTTGAATTTGGGAATTTGTGGTAAACGAAAATTAAATTTGGGCAATCTGATCCTTGAAAAAATTTCAAAAAACTTCATGGGAGTTTGCGCAACAGGCTCCAATTCTTCTGGTGAAGGCAAATATGACGAAGACGGTATTGTTTCAAGCGGCGCAAATTCTCGTTTTTTGCCAAAGTACAAAAAGAAGGTAGCGAAAGCCTGATCTGCTCCCGCAGCATCCTGTAAGATTTTCGAAATTTTTTGACAAACCTCTGAGGGAGGGAACTGATTTAGAATTTTCCCGAACAATTCCAATGAAATATAGTTAAAAATATTTGAAGTAGTTAAAATTATACTATCGTCTCCAAGGATTTTTCCTTGGGTGAAATTTTGGAACATTTTGATTGGATGAATTCCCAGTTTTTCCAGGCCCAATATTTCTAACAATTCTGATTTTCTTTTTAGCCAAGCGCTGGTTGGTCCGCTGTTGGCAACAAAAATATTTTCCCCGGATTTTAGCGCTATTAAACAAGAGAATTTTCCCACCCAAGATTTCCGCCCCTCATGGGCTAAATCAGCCAAGTTTTGATTAATCTGGCTTAACGCTGCTTCAAATAAATTTTCAGCAGATAAACGTTTTTGGCTGCGAAAGGAAACCAAAATGATTTCCGTGATGCGCTTTAAATCAGCCTCATCGGTTTTTTTCTTCAATTCCCGCAGTTCAGCTAAAACGAACAGATGATGAGCGCCTGTTAGATCCTCATCATAAAGAATTAAGGAAGTTTTCCTCGCCTCGGGGTGCAAGAGATAGATTTGATCAATTTGTGTTTCTAGTTTCGCCATAAACTCTAACATAGTATAACATAAAAGAATTTATGCTATAATTAGCCCATGCTCGCCCAATTACTATCCTCGAAACCAAAGACGAATTTGATTAATTTATTTTTGGCCCACCCAACCCGGAGCTTTTCAGCTACTGAACTTCGTGTCTCTTCTGGTTGCAGCGGCAAATTACTTAAACTGACTTTAAGGGAATTGGTGAGGATGGAATTTCTTTCCGTAACTGAAAAGAAAAAAATTCGATACTACCAGATGAATAGGCATTTTGCTCTTTATCCCGAATTGATTAATTTGCTAAGAAAAGTGAAACGTGTGCCGCAAGACCTGTTGGTGAAAACGTTAAGTCGAATCGGTAATTGTAAACTAGTCGCGCTGACCGGAGTATTTGTTGGCAAGCCTCGAATTGAAACTGACATTCTTTTTGTCGGGAAAATTACTCCACCTAAATTGATTCGAGCGCTAAAGATGGCTGAGAAATTTGCCGAACATGAGATCGGTTATACAATTTTGACTTCGCAGGAGTTTGAATACCGTACCATGATGAATGATCGATTTGTTAAAAACATTATGGACAATAATCCCGTTTTTGCGATTGATCACACTAAATCCAAGGCTCATCCAAAATAAACTATATGGACCAAATTTTTTCAATCTATAATCAATTTTTAAGTTATTTTCCATCCAATCTGCATGGGATTGTTTCTTTAGCCTTAGCAGTTTTGCTAGTCATAGGAATTGTTAAGGTAATTAAGCGCGAATTTATTTATTTAATATTACTGATCGTTTTGTTGCCGGCCTCGGTTCCAATCCTAAAAAATATTTGGGATAGTTTGGTAAATATATTTAAGTTTTTATTGACGAAGCGGTAGGAATCAAATATAATGTTAAATAGTTATTAAGATCCAAAAAGGCAGATGGATCAGAAAGTCAAATATTATTATGATGGATGACCCAAAGATGCCCAGCCAGACTCCCGCGGATGACACAGCAAGCAAAGATGAAGGCATGGGGGATGATGGTGATGAAAAGACGGACGAAAAAACTGACTTATAATCAGGTAGTACAAGTTTGATCTGCTTTTGCAGATTACAACATAAAGTTGCAATCAAACTTGACTACCTGACAAGTAAAAAATTGCTGACTTGTCCAGTAGTGAAATTCGATAATATTTCAGCCGAGAGACTATCGAATTTCTACCACTGGATTTGGGGCAGTTTTTTGTTTGGAAACTCAAGTGTGGACAGCCTTTGATATTAATTGACTAAAAAGGGTAAATAACGTCTATTTTGGCCCAATAATGGGCTTATTTTATTCAAGTTTGCTGGTTTTG
>MFER01000005.1:0-14574 GCA_001777655.1 Candidatus Doudnabacteria bacterium RIFCSPHIGHO2_02_FULL_43_13b | reverse complement strand
CTCGACCCGTTGGGCGGGTCTGCGAAGGCTAATTTTGCAACCGCACCTCATAGTAAATTAGCTGCTAGAAAGGAAAAGAAAAAAAGCGGTGTTTATCGGCGAATATACAATCAGCATGGATGTGAAGGGTCGAATCGCGGTTCCTTCCAAGTTTCGAATCAAGCTTAATTCAGAAGCCGTGATTACTCGTGGTCTTGATAAGAGTTTGTTTATTTATCCTAAAAGTGAATGGGAGATTCTGGCGGCGAAATTAGCGAATCTGCCGTTGTCGAAAGCCAACTCCCGAGCATTTGCTAGATTGATGTTGGCCGGAGCCTATGATTTGGAGATTGATCGGCAGGGGCGAATTATTATTCCCGAATATTTAAGAAAGTTTGCGGCCCTTTCAAAAAAAGTGGTGGCGGCCGGATTGTATAATAGAATTGAGATTTGGGATGAAGCTGCCTGGCTAGCCTACAAAGCCAGCACGGAAAGAGACAGTGGCAGTATTGCCGAAGCGTTGGGGGAGTTGGGAGTATAATGCATGTTCCAGTTCTTTTAACAGAAACACTGCAGTATTTGAATGCAACAAAAGGACAAAAATTTATTGACTGCACGATTGGCAGTGGCGGACACTCGATAGCAATCATCAAAGAAAATCCATCCGCGCAAATATTAGGGATTGATTGGGACCAGGTTTCTTTGGGAAAATTACAGTTAGAATTTGCCCAAAAGAATCTGGACCGAAGTATCCATTTGGTCTGGGGAAACTATCAAGATCTTGATAAAATAGCCCATGCAAATAATTTTGATTCAGTGGATGGAATTTTACTCGACCTGGGGTTTTCTTCTTCCCAAATAGATGACGCGGCCAGGGGATTTTCTTTTCAAACAAACGGACCCCTTGATATGCGGTATTCGGAGCAAAACCCGCTGCGGGCAGCCGATATCGTGAATCGGTATAAGTTAAAAGATTTAGAAAAGATTTTTTCGCAGTACGGCGAAGAAAAATTTTTTCGCAAAGTTGCTTTCGCAATAGTTCGAGCCAGAACAACCCCCATTGATAACTCTATTCAATTGGCAGAGATTATTAAGAATGCCTTGCCTCCTTTTGTACGATTTAAAGCCAATGATACCCTCCGCAGAGTTTTTCAAGCTTTGCGAATCGAAGTCAATCATGAACTGGAGAATTTAAAAGTTGTTTTGCCAAAAGCATTGCAATTACTAAAAAGTGGCGGCCGGTTGGTAGTAATTTCTTTTCACTCACTTGAGGACCGGATGGTTAAAGAATTTTTTAACCACGAAGCGAAAGATTGTGTTTGTCCCCCGGAATTTCCAACTTGTATCTGTGACAAAGCGTCGAAAGTTAGAATATTGACCAGAAAGGTTGTAGTTCCGCTCCCTCAAGAAGTTGAGGAAAACCCGCGAAGCGCATCAGCGAAATTAAGAGCAATTGAAAAAATATAAACTAAAATAAAGGCGGCAGAATGTCAGGTAGTGAAAATTTGATGTCAGTTCGCAAAAGCGAACTGACAGGAAAATTAAATAAAAATTTTCATCAGCGAATATTTGATAATGCTGCCGATTTTACTAAAACCTCAATCATTAATCAAATTTCTACTACCTGAAATGCGAGATTTAACGCTAGCGATCCCGCAAGGATTTAGCAAAAGAAAAACACATACAAACGCATCAATTGGTTGGATTAATTTAACATTAATCTTTTCAATCATTGTTTTGACTTTTATATATTTGTTTATGGTAAACAATCTGAGCACAAAAGGATATGCGATTAAGGAATTAGAAAAAAGTCTTCACCAACTTGAATCAGAACAAAAACGTCTGCAAGTACAAACTTCGGATCTCCAGTCGATTGATCGGCTTCAACTCGAAGCTCAAAAATTAAATTTCGTCCCAGCCACCAATGTAACCTATTTGAAAGATTCTGATTACGCCTTAAAATAAACCATGAATCGCTTAAGTTCTCTGACTAGTAACGGCAAGAATACAAATTCTTATAATCTAAGAATTTTTTTGTTATTATCAGCAATCTTGATTTTTTTAGGCTTAATTGGATTAAGACTATTTATTTTACAAGTATTAAATCACAGTTATTACGAGGCCTTATCTGACAATCAGCATGGGTCAGAAACTACGCTTCTTGCCAAAAGAGGCGAGATTTACCTAACCGAGGCGAAATCAGATTCGGCAGTCCTGGTTGCCACGAACATCACCAAAAATTTAGTATATGCCAATCAAAAAGTTATAACTGATCCAGACAACACGGCTGCTAGATTGGCGCCCCTGCTTGAGATGAGCAAGTTTGATGTGGCCTTAAAATTAAGCGGGGACTCAAGTTACACAATCTTAAAAAAACAATTATCCGATGAAATTTCCGCGCAGATTTTGGCCTTAAAAATTCCTGGGATTTATCTGGAACCGGAAGAGATCCGATTTTACCCGCAGAAATCTTTGGCCAGTCAGGTCATAGGTTTTTTGGGTTTTCAGGGCGATCAGCGGCTCGGTCAATATGGGATAGAAGGAAAGTTTGAAAAACAGCTAGCAGGGAGTAGTGGCATTCAGGGAATCGAGAAAGACGCGGCCGGCAGGTGGATCACCTTCGTTGATCGCTTGTTCGTGCCATCGCAGGACGGTGACGATATATACTTAACTCTTGATCCGGCTATTCAATTTAACGCGCAGGAGGCATTGAAAAAATCAGTAGAAACCCACCAGGCGGATTCAGGCAGCGTAGTCGTAATCAATCCCAAAACCGGCGCGATTTTGGCCATGGCAAGTTTTCCGGATTTTGATCCAAATAGTTATAACAAGGTTGATGATATCTCGGTTTACAGCAACTTGACTCTTAGTTTGGATTATGAACCGGGGTCTGTCTTTAAACCGATTACAATGGCCGCTGCGCTTAATGAAGGCAAGGTTACTCCGGAAACTACTTACGAAGACTTGGGAGTTGTACAAGTAGACGATAAACAAATTAAAAATTCGGACGGAGAAGCTCATGGCACTCAAAATATGACGCAGGTTTTAGAGCAATCGCTAAACACCGGAGCAATATTTGCCGAACAGCAGGTCGGTAATAAAACATTTAAAGAATATGTCAAAAAATTTGGTTTTGGTAAATCTGTGGAAATGGCGCTACCAGGACAGGTCGCGGGAAACTTGGATAATTTAAATAAAAGAGGGGATGTATTTTTCGCCACTGCTGCGTTCGGTCAAGGGATCACTGTCACCCCAATCCAGTTAATTCAAGCGTTTACGGCAATTGCCAACGGCGGCAAAATGGTTAAGCCGTATATTATCAATAAAATTGTGCATCCAGACCAGACCGAAGAAATTACTGACAAAGCTAAGGAGACCCAAGTCATTGATTCTAAAACTGCCGCGACCTTGTCAGCCATGTTGGTAAATGTGGTTGAAAACGGACACGGTAAACGTGCGGCTGTTGGTGGTTACTACCTGGCCGGTAAAACCGGCACCGCTCAAGTTGCTTATAAAGACCGGGTAGGATATGATCCTAATCGAAACATCGGAACCTTTATCGGGTTTGGACCTGTGGATAACCCCCAGTTTCTCATGTTGGTTCGGATTGATAATCCCAAGGATGTAAAATTCGCCGAATCAACCGCCGCCCCGACTTTTGGTCAGATTGCCGAGTTTATATTAAACTATCTGCAAATTCCCCCCTCAAGATAATGAGAAAATTTCTACAAAAAATACTTGCCCTCACAGCTTCATTATTTCTTTGGCGATACAAGCCAAAGGTTATTGCAATTACCGGCAGCGTTGGTAAGACTTCTGCCAAAGAAGCAATCGCCAAGGTTTTACAAACCAAATTTAAGGTTCGAGCCAGTCCTGGTAATTATAATAACGAATTTGGCGTGCCGCTAACTGTTATCGGTGAAATTTCTGCGGGTCGAAGTGTTTTTGGTTGGTTTTTGATTTTTTTAAAAGCATTGATAAAATTTGTAGGCGGTGGTTACCCGCAAGTTTTAATTTTGGAATTAGGCGCTGATCGACCAGGGGATATCGGATACCTGGTTTCTTTGCTTGGCAAAATTGATGCAGCAGTGATTACAGATATCGGTATTTCGCACTTGCAGTTTTTTTCCGATCAGTCTGAGTTGGCCAAAGAAAAAATCGCCTTGATAAAAAAATTAAAACCTGAAAGTAAGGCTATCCTAAATTTTGACAGCCCAAAAGTTTATGAAGGCCGGTTGGCAACCAAGGCAGAAGTAGTCGGGTTTGGTTTTGATCAATTAGCTGCGGTGCAAGTTTCTGATTTTCAACTTTTGCTGGTGGACAATACCTGGGGAGCTAACTTCAAGGTTCACTACAGGGGAACTGTGGTGCCGTTTTTCATTCCTAACGGTTTGGGCAAGCCGGTGGTTTATGCCGCTTTGGCTGCCGCAGCAGTCGGCCTTAGTTTTGATATTAACCTGGTCAACGTATCAGAAGTTCTCAAAACCTTTGAACCTCCGGCGGGACGACTGCGTTTGATTGCGGGTATCAAAAACACCTTAATTTTAGATGATACTTACAACGCGGCTCCCGCTTCCACTAACGCGGCCTTAGAAGTATTAAATCTAATTACTAGCGGGCGAAGAATTGTTGCTTTAGGATCCATGACTGAACTTGGGGGCAAAACTGAAGCTGGACACAGGGAAGTGGCAGCAAGAATCGGTGAAATTCAACCGGCAGTAATTTTTTTGGTTGGGGAAGAAACGAAGTATATCAGGGATGAATTGAATAAACGCAAATTTGGCGGAAACATGTTTTGGTATGCCACTTCTGATGAGGCAAGACTGCCGATTCAAAACACGATATCAGAAAGGGATACGATTTTAGTAAAAGGTTCCCAAGCAGTCAGAATGGAAAAAATCGTGAAAGAAATTATGGCCGAGCCCATGCGGGCAGATGAATTGTTAGTTCGGCAATCTGAAAAATGGCTTGATCAGCCATGAAAAATTTGAGGTAACAACAGCTTCCTTTTTTCGATCAATTTAAGAGGAGGGAAGAAAGTCCCGCTATAGCGGGATCCCGCCGACAATTAATCATTATTAACTACGGTGGCGGGAGACGACATAATTATGAAAAAACTCATAGGTTCGATGGCACTTGTAGCTTTGGTATTGGCTGCAAGTCCAGCATTAGCGCATGAATCAGAGGAGGGCAGTATCCGTGCAGAATTTAGATCGTTTTTTGGGTTACGTTTAGGGGAAAACAAGTTTCATCTAAACGGGACAGTGGTTGGGACTACTGCTTCCAGCATCGTGGTTGATGTCAAAGCAGGCAGCCATGTTAGAGATTGGATTGGGGAACAGGCAACCATCAATGTAAACGCTGACACCAAAATCTATGGGAAAGAAAAAGCGGAATTAACTTTGGCAGATGTTAAAGTTGGCGATCGGATAAAAATCGCAGGCACGATTGATGGATCGATCTTGATTGCCTTAAGGATTGTGGATCATGGATTGCCTATGAAGGCATTTGGGGAAGTAACGGCCAAAAGCGATACTTCACTGACGCTTCAGAACAACTTAACTGGTGTTAGCCAGACGGTTGTACTGAATGAAGACACGGATGTTGTGATTAATGGAGAAGAAAAGACCACTGCTGATATCCAAGTTGGAGACAGCGGTTGGGTGAAGTTTAAGAACTTCGCAGGGAGCCTAATTGCTCGGATTGTAGTCCTTTTCCGCTAAGTTTGAGATTCAAAAATCCCGCCATAGAAATTTTGGCGGGATTTTTGTATAATTAACTAAGCTTTAAATATATGGCCCTATCGTCTAACGGTTAGGACGCACGGTTCTCATCCGTGTAATCAGGGTTCGATTCCCTGTGGGGCTGCCAATAAAAAATTCTATCTTCGGATAGTGTTTTTTGTTGGGGAAAAGAATATAATTAGGTCATGAGAAAAACAGCAAAAAAACCGAAATATATTTTCTATATTTTGAAATGTGGGGACAAGTCGCTTTATTGCGGGATTGCGAAGGATGCTAGGAAACGCGAAAGTCAGCACAATCTAGGCAAAGGATCGACATACGTGCGAAGCCGGAGCGGAGGTAAAATTATTTATACTGAAAATTTTAAAAACAAAAGTTTGGCCCTTAGGCGCGAGGCTGCAGTGAAAAAATGGCCGCGATTAAAAAAACTTGAATTGATCAAAAAAAGAAGACCTCCCCGTATAATTACGTAGTTAATTACGTAATTATTTGAAACAGGGTATAATTACTTTATGGAGCCAAGTCAACACCCTGAAACCAACCTTCAATTTCCTAAGGGTTTTTTAATTGGGGCGGCTGCCAGCGCGCACCAAGTGGAAGGCAACAACGCTAATTCAGATTGGTGGCATTTCGAACAGATGGGCAAACTGCCAAAGTCAGGGTTGGCTTGCGACCACTATAACCGGTTTGATGATGATTTTGGCATTGCCCAACAGATTGGGTTGAACGCCATGCGTATCTCGATTGAATGGGCGAGGATTGAACCAGAAGAAGGGAAGTGGTCAGCGGCGGCAATCGAGCATTATAAAAAAGTTTTACGTTCCATGAAAGATCACGGACTGACCCGCATGGTCACACTCTGGCACTGGACGCTGCCCAAGTGGCTGGCTGACAAGGGCGGATTTGAGACCAACGAGGGGGTGGAAGCGTTTGCGCGTTATGCCTGGTTTGTTGCCCAGAATTTAGGAAAAGAAGTGGACTTTTGGGTGACACTGAATGAACCGGAAATTTATACTTTATTGGGTTATAAGCAGGCAATTCATCCGCCTTTTATCCGGAGCAATTATTTAACCTACCGGGTGATGCGGAATTTAATTTGGGCTCACCGCGCGGCGTTTAAGGCCATCAAAACAGTATTGGGCGATGTGCCGGTTGGGATTGCCAAAAACAGCGCCTGCTATCAACCCTTTCGCAAAAACAATTTTTTAGATAGCTTCATTATTTTCGTCTTTCGATACTTGGATTTTTATTTGTTGAATAGGATTCATAAACAATTGGATTTTATAGGTTTAAACTATTATTTTTTGAGAAAAATAAAATTCGATTGGCGACATCTATATCTAGAGATGAAACCAAATGATCCTCTGAATTTTTCGGATATGGGTTGGTATTTGTTTCCGGAAGGGATTTATCGAGTCTTGTTAAACTTGAAAAAATTTCACAAACCAATTTACGTTACAGAAAATGGTTTAGCAGACGCCCGAGATGATCGCCGCCCGAAATTTCTCCAAGACACGTTATTTTGGATAAATAGGGCGATTGAAAAAAAAGTTGATGTTAGGGGATATTTTTACTGGTCTTTGACTGATAACTATGAATGGCATGACGGCTTCGGACCAAAGTTCGGGTTGGTGGCAATAGATTATCAAAATTTGAAGCGAACGGTTCGCCCGTCGGCTAAAATTTTTAAGCAAATATTTTCTGTATGAGTTGGATTTACTTTGCAATTTCTGCCTATTTGCTACTAGCGATTAGTGGCGTTGTGGATAAATTTTTGGTCAGCAAAGTCGTGAGGCACCCGGTGGCTTACGCTTTTTATATTGGCATCACCGGCCCATTTTCGTTATTGCTCGCGCCGTTTGGCCTCAAACTGATCAGTTTGCCGGATTTTTTTATTGCCGTGGTTGCTGGCGTTTGCATCGTGCTAGGGCTATTTTATTATTTCAAGGCCGTGCAACTGACGACGGTGTCGCGAGTGTTGCCGATTCAGGGCGGGTTAGTGCCATTATTTACTTTAGTTTTTGCATTTTTTTTACTCGGCGAACGATTGTCTATTGACCAATACCTGGCTTTCATTTTTTTGGTCAGCGGCGCGGCGCTAATCTCTTTCCGAAAGGAAGCGGGTGGTTGGCATCCAAAAGGTCTTGGCTTTGCGATTTTATCCTCAGGCTTGTTCGCGCTGGCTGCTACTTTGAGCAAATATATTTTTGAAATCAGCAATTATGTTTCGGGGATGGTTTGGACGCGGATGGGATTTATTTTGGTGGCGCTTGCCTTGTTGGCATCGAAAAAAAATCGCCAATATATTTTCAGCGCCCCGAAAGAGGCGAAGGCCAAAAATATTTTTATCTACTATACGGCTCGGTTTTCTGGATCCGTGGCTGGATTTTTGCAAAATTACGCTGTGGCTTTGGGTAGCGTGACCATCGTCAGTGCGATGCAGGGGACGCAATTTATCTTCGTTCTGCTTTTGGCTACCTTTCTTTCTTTATATTTTCCTAAAATTCTGAAAGAGAAAATTTCCGCGACTATCTTGGTGCAAAAGATTTCAGCGATTGTTTTAATTAGTATCGGCTTAGCTTTGCTTACTTTATGAAAGTTCACCGCGCTTGGAAAATTTTATTTTTTTCACTACTGGTTATTGTTTTAATTTTGGGATATTTCGCCAACCAGTTTACGCCATCACCGCAGCCGGCGTTTGGGATAAGTTTTTCGGCTCCCTATGCCGAGTATTTAGGTTTTGATCCCATGAACGTTTATCTGGATATTTTAAATGATTTGCAACCCAAAAAAATCAGATTGATGGCGTATTGGGAGATGATTGAACCGACACCTAGGTTATTTACGTTTGATTTTCTGGATAAAATGCTGGTAGAGGCTCAACAGCGCCAGGTCGAGATAATCCTAGTGGTCGGAGAAAAGCAGCCGCGCTGGCCGGAATGCCATCGCCCGGGTTGGGTGAACGATCTTTCGGTCAGTCAACGAGAGGAAGCTGAGCTTTCGATGATTCGGCAGGCAGTCGAGCATTTTAAACCTTTTACTGCAATTAAAATTTGGCAAATTGGGAATGAACCGTTTTTTGCTTTTGGTTTGGACTGTCAAAAAACCAATAAACAGCAAGCCCAAGCCCAGATCGCATTGGTGAAAGGTTTAGACGATCGCCCGGTGATGGTGACGGACAGTGGGGAAAAAGGGTTGTGGATTCCCACAGCGCGATTGGGAGCGGACATTTTTGGTTCAACTATGTATCGGGTGGTGAATGACCACCGGTTTGGTTATGTGAAATATCCGATTCCGCCCGTGTATTTTCGGATTAAGGCCGGAATTTTGAAAGTAGTTGCCAAGCAGGATCGGATTATCGGGGTAGAATTGCAGGCGGAACCTTGGTTTAGTCAAGATCTTTTCCAAACCGATCTTTCGACCCAATTAGCATTGATGAATCCTAAGATCTTTGCTCAAAACATTGATTATGCCCGCCGGGTGGGGTTTGAGGAAAATTACCTATGGGGAGCGGAATGGTGGTATTGGCTGGCAAAAAAGCAAAGAGACTTCGGCATGTGGGCGACAGCGAAGGAATTGCTAAGAAAATAGCGCTCGGGGCAGGTTTTTGGTAATGTAAAAATCCTCAATTTTAAGCGGACTTCAAAGTGGATTTTTACTCGCGCGCCGATTTCTGAGGAAATCGGACGAGCGTACCAAAAACCTGCCCCTCGCCTATTTTCTTAATAAAGAAGAGGAAAAGAAGAAAAAAGGAAAAAAGGCTTGACCCAGTAATACAACATCGATGCTTTTGCCTCTAAATGGTTTAAATATTAAAAATTGATAATAGATTATTTAAGAATCAATAAATAACCCTTGTTTATAGGCAAAAGCAGAAAAACCATTTATCGATGTTGATATACTGGGTTGACTGTAACCTTGGTTGAGGTGTATCGTTAATGTGTAAGTGTCGAACTTTCAAGAAATTAAAATTGAAATTAATTACGAAATAAAGGACCAACTATGTCAATAAATTTGCTTTTACTCTATGAAATAAAAGATCGGGCGTCGAAAGTTAGAACAAAAACAGCCTTTCGTGAGTTCGAAAGGTGGGTGAAAAATTTGCTGCAGACCTATCATGACGCCGCAGTTGAGCAAGTGGCCAAAATTTGCTTATTTAGTTTAAGAGAACGGTTTAGCTATTAAGATAGTAATTAGTAATCAGTAAAGAGTAATTAGAAACCGCCTGAAAGGGCGGTCTCTTCGTTTTTGTGAGTTAAACAATTCTGCTCGTACGAGCAAAAATGTTATAATGGTTTATTATTGGCCGTTGGCGTTTTGAGCTGCGCCTGGTAATTCGATACTTTTCGTGAGTTCCTCAAAGTCGGGTAAATCCTTCATGTCTTTGATGCCTAGATGCTGCATGAATTCGAGCGTGGTTTTATATAACTGCATGCGGCGGTCGGACGGCGATTGGATTTTTTCGATCAATCCGCGGATGAGCAGATGCCTCAATGTGTATTGAGAATTCACGCCGCGGATATTTTCGATCTCGGCTTTCGAAATGGGCTGTTTATATAAAATGATCGCCAAGGTTTCCAGCGCGGCATCAGTCAGTTTTTCCCGTAATTCCAGCGATAAGAATTTTTTGACCACCGAACTGTGGTCAGGATTAGAAGATAACTGCAATTTGTTGTTATGGGCAAGCAAAATAATGCCCGAGGATTGATTTTCTGAAACCAATTCCGCCACTGCCTGTTTGAGCTCTTCTTCGGATACTTCCAAAACGCCAACTAGCTC
Organism: Candidatus Doudnabacteria bacterium RIFCSPHIGHO2_02_FULL_43_13b; assembly: GCA_001777655.1. Lineage (GTDB taxonomy): Bacteria > Patescibacteriota > Doudnabacteria > UBA920 > O2-02-FULL-48-8 > 2-01-FULL-44-21. The sequence continues at coordinate 4,072 of MFER01000005.1, read as the reverse complement.
TTTGATGGTGACTGGTTTAGAAGCAACGAACAAGATCGAAAGAATTTGGGATTTAAGTTTTTGTGAGTCCATATAGAGTAGCCACTTCGACCCCGAGCGAAGTCGAGGGGAGAAGTCTCGGTGTTTAAATTTCGAGATCTCTCCCCCGGATCAAGTCCGGGGTCGAGATGGGCTAAATTGCATTAGTTTTCTTAATCATTATATCAGCAAAGTGCTCTGATTGTTCCAAGCTGATGATTCGTTGCTTGACCAATTCTAGTAAGGCTAAGAAGGTAACGATAATCTCGGTTTTGCTTTTGGCGTCTTTGATCAGAGAAGACAGAGAGGTTTCTATTTTTTCAGTAATTAGTTTTTGGATCTGACTAATCTTGTCGGATATCGAAACAACTTCTTTTAAGAATTCTTGTGGCAGGCGAATAATATTTTTCAATTCAGTCGCCAACTGCCTTAAGCTTGCGGCAAGCGAAATGATTGTAATGTCTGGATCAGGTAAAAAAGTGACCCGATCAGAAAAATCCACTTCATGGGCCCAGGATTGGCGGCGCTTCAAGTCAAGCTTTCCTAAAAATTTTCCGATGGTTTTGAATTTCTTGTAAGTTAAAAGTTGGGCGGTCAGATCAAACGCTGCCTCTTCGTCTTCTGTTCCCAAATCCAGATTGGGCAGCAGTGATTTGGATTTGATAACCAGTAGTTTGGCAGCGATAACCAAAAAATCCGCCAAATTGATCGGATTTTTTTCTTGCAACCCTCTGATGTAATTTAAAAATTGTTCTGTGACTTTGGCCAATGCCAGAGTCGAGACGTCGAGTTTTTGCTCTTCGATTAATTGGAGGAGTAAATCAAGTGGCCCTTCGAATTGTTCGGTTTTGATTTGCATAATGACTTTCTAGACCATCGCGAGCGAGCAAAGCGAGCGTGGCGATCTTAATTAAGATTGCTTCGCCCGCCCGATCCGACGATCAGTCGGGCGGGTCGTCCCGCCAAAGTGGTTCTTGAGTAAACTCTCGGCCTCCTCGCAATGGTTAAGTTTTCTTAACAGCAAAGCTTCCCTGGGTTGGATTTTCAAGTTTTAAATAATCTTTGATAGAGATTTTAATTGATTCCGTGTAGGATCCGGCAGGGAGGTTGATTTTTTTGTTTTTCAGGAGTTTCTTGTCTAAAACCACGGGGATTTTAAACAAGGTTCCAAAAGGGGCGATCAAACCAACCTTAGTCTTTAATTTTTGATTAATATCTTTTTCTTTCGCTATAGAGACTTTGTCGTCAACCAATTTCGCTAAAGCTTTGAAGTCGCAGTTATTTGAAGCAGGAAGCACGGCTAGATACATAGTCTTCTTGCCTTTGAGTAACACTGCCTTGGCCACTTCAGTTTCTTTGATGTCTTGAGTTTGGGCCGCATCAAAAGCCGTATAGACTTTACGGTGCTCTACTACTTCGTATTTGATTTTGTTCGTTTTTAGAAGTTTTTCAAGATTTTTTGCAATTGGCATATAGTTACTCTTGTCATCGCGAGGAGCGAAGCGACGTGGCGATCTCTTTTTGAGATTGCTTCGTCGTCCCGCCACGAAGGGACTCCTCGCAAAGACAAATTATTTTTTTTTCTTAGGCACCTCGACCTTTATATGTAGTTCTTTAAGTTGTTTTTCGGTGGCTTCGGATGGCGCATCCATGACGGAAGTCTGGCCCGAGGAATTGACGGGGAAGGCGATCACCTCGCGGATATTTTCTTCGTTAGCCAAAAGCATGACGAAACGATCAAGGCCTGGGGCCATACCAGCGTGTGGTGGGGCACCATATTCATAGGCATGGATCAAATGTCCAAATCGTTCTTCTGTGACTTCCGCGGACAACCCCATAATTTCAAAAACCTTACGCTGAACCGCCAGATCGGAAATTCTGACTCCGCCCGAAGCAATTTCCAGTCCGTTGCAGACTAGGTCATATTGCTGCGCGCGCAAATGTTCCAAATCTTGGCTGTGCATAAGTTTTTCCACATGTTCTGGTTTCGGGGCTGAAAATGGGTTGTGGGCGAAGGTTAAGTTGCCTTCGTCATCCTTATCAAACAAGGGAAAATCGACGACCCAGGCGAACGCTAGCGTATCAGGATCTTTGTTATCGCCGCGCAAGTCAAATTTATCTGCCTTGAATTGCTTGATGGCTTCTTCATAGGTAAAAACGGGGAAGGGCTTTTTCCAGATTTTTTTGCCCAAAGATTCGGCGATTTGAGTATACATACCTTCCACCACATCAAGTACTTCGCGTTCTTTGACGAAAGACATCTCTAGATCGATTTGGGTGTGTTCCAACTGGCGATCGCCGCGTAAATCTTCATCCCGCATCGCCCGGGCGATTTGGTAATATTTTTCAAACCCGGCAATCATCAGAAGCTGTTTGTATTGTTGCGGTGCTTGGGGAAGAGCGTAGAATTTTCCCGGTTGCATACGAGAAGGCACCAAAAAATCCCGCGCTCCCTCGGGCGAAGTTTTCGTCAGCAGCGGTGTCTCGATTTCGATAAATCCCTGCTTGTTTAGATATTCACGCGCCATGGTGGTGACTTGATGACGTAATCGGATATTTTTTGTCATGCGTTCGGATCTTAAATCCAGATAACGGTATTTCAACCTAACCTCTTCATTTACTTTTTTCGTATCGTCGTTGACTTCGAAGGGTAGAGCCTGGGCGCGGCTTAAGATGTTAAGCTTAGTTACTTCCACTTCGATTTTGCCCGTAGGCATTGCGGGATTAATCTGTTTGGCATCACGCGCTTTGATCAGACCCTCAATCTCTAGCACAAACTCGTTTCTGATTTCTTGCGTCAAGGCATGCGCCTCGGGGGCGACTTTCGGATTGATGACAATTTGGATCAAGCCCGTTTTATCGCGCAAATCTAAAAAGATCAGCTTCCCATGGTCGCGTCGGATGTTCACCCAACCTTTCAGCAAAACGGTTTGGCCAACTTGGTTGATTGTATTTTTGATGTAGGTGCGTGTCATAATTTGCCACCAAATTATACCATAAATTAGTTTTTATACCAAAAATCATGCCTTGACAGAGAGAGAGATTACATGGTAGGATTTTTAGCTGATCTTTATATGCAGAAAGGAGGGATATAGAATTGGAAGATAAGGAAATCATGCGTGGGAGATTCGAGGAATGCTGGGCTCATTATATCGATAACTTGCCGCCGAAAGGCAGCAAGGGAGTCGCAGAAGCCAAGAAACCTTTGGCTGAGTTCTGCAACGTTCTAGTCGATACGGTGACTAGCTGGACCTCAGGGCGCGCTCAACCGATCGGTCTTACGAAGTTTCAGATCATGTGTTTTTTGCAAGCGATGGGCTATACCATCACTGAACTGGGACGGAAATCAGCTCTTATCACCGGGCTCATTGAGATTTTGGGCTATGGCGTGATGACAGTTGAGGAGGTCAATGGCAGGTTGGGGTATGCCAATGAGAGTCAGCTGTTTTCAGCTCTCCGAGGTGATTACAACTTGTCAGAAGACAAGGAACATACCGCATGGGAGATTTACAAGGCCCATACGGAGACACTGGCTGACAAAAAGCGTGCACGGGTGAAGCAGCTTCGAGGTTCGGTAAGTGCTGAAGTTAAGGTTTCGCGAACCGCGGTATCAGCGCCGTCTAAGGTTCGTCAACCGGAACTTTCAGGACTGCGACCAGCTTCGGATCAAGTTCGACTAACTGCTCACCTTATCCAAGCTTTACAGCTCCAGTTAGAGTTGTTGACGAAGAGGCTCGATGCCGACGGGCGGCGGGCACTTCGGCAACTGACCGACGACGCCATGACGAAGCTTCAGACGCAACTGACCCAACTTTCCGCGCAGATGGTGGAAGATTTGCTGGGAGGAAAACCATGAGCCACAAGCAAGATGATCGCGTCGTGGCTGTGGTTCAAAAGGTCGTAGAAGGGCGTCATGGCCCTTATGCTGTAGCTTCGTCGCGGTTGGTGAAGGGACCCATCACCTTTTCTTTGGGCAAAGACGTTTGGCAAGAGCGACGTCCACCTGAGGAAGGGACGCAAGTGATACTCGAAGACGTTCACAAGAAGAGCGCCG
>MFER01000004.1 GCA_001777655.1 Candidatus Doudnabacteria bacterium RIFCSPHIGHO2_02_FULL_43_13b | reverse complement strand
GTATTTCGTTAAGCATTTGTGCGTCTTTCAGCCAATCGCGCAGGGGTTCAACCCAAGCGGAAACCCCCTTTGCGACTTCGGCCATTTTCTCCTCCAACGACTTCTTGCGGGAGAGAAGCTCCGCCTTCTCGGAGCGGTAGATTTCCCGCTCAATATCTTGGTCAAGATAGGCGTCAAGAAGGCGTTGGAGTTTTTGAGAGATGGCCTGTATTTCGGCTTTATACTCTTGAACGATAGCGGACGCGGATTGGACGGCTTCCTTCTCGTCCTTGTCGGACATCTTGGATAGTTCGGTCGCCCAATCCGGCGGCATTTTGTAGGGCTGGAGCAGATTTGATAGTTGGCTATCAAGCAACTCCTCCCGAATGGGCGGCTCGGAGCATTTGACGGCTTTATTTTTTCGGGAGCAACGATAATAGGTGTAGTGATGGACATTGCCGTTCTTTTGGTATTTCGTTTTCCGCTCGGCGGTAATGCCCATACCGCAAGTGCCACACCGGATAAGGCCGCATAGGACTTGCGGGTTATTGTGGGAGTTCTTGGGCGGCTTACTTCTCGCTTGAAGCGCGGCCTGAACCTTATCAAAAAGTTGCTTGCTCACAATCGGCTCGTGGTTGCCTTCGTAAAGTTCGCCGCCATAGCGGAAGTTGCCGTAGTAAAAAGGGTTGGACAAGAGATAAGACGCTTGGTCGCGCTTGATGGGTTTGCCGCCTTTCGTTTTAACGCCGTTCTCGGCCAAGAAATTGGCCGCGTCTTCCAACCGCCAGTTTCCCTCGGCGTAGAGTTCAAACGCGCGCTTTACGGCCTTTGATTTTTTCTTATCAACGGCGACTTGTTTAATGCGGGTGTCGTTCAGATAACCGATAGGCGCGTTGCCCGGATAGTCGCCGCGCTTGGCTTTGGCGTAAAGTCCGCGTTTGGTGTTGGCTTTCAAATCAATAATATATTGAGTAGCCATTCCGAACTCCACGCTCGTCATTAAAACATTATCCGTCGGGCGGAAACTGCGGTCGTGAGTTTGGATGTTTTGGATAACGCCTTGTTGGAGTAGCCAGCTAACGCGGCCGCTATCAACCGGATTGCGAGCCAACCTATCAAGCTTCCAACAAATAATGCCTTGCGCCTCGCCTCTCTCAATCAAGGCGAGCATTTCGTCAAAGATGGGGCGTCCGGGCATTTTCGCGGATTGCTTTTCTGTGAACTCTTTGGAGATGGAAATATTTTGCTCTTTCGCTAACGCCCGCAAGACGGCAAGTTGGTCCTCAATAGACCGGACTTGCTTGTCTTCAACATCGGTGCTTTTACGGGCGTATAAGAAGTAGTTAGACATGGTTATATTATACCATAACGGGATAGTGTATAATATAACAGTGGGCTATAATAAAAACAATGAAGAACGAAGCCCAAAGACTTGGGGAAAACCTCAAGCGCATCAGGAAGGAAAAGGGCATATCGCAGGGCGATATTGTGAGAAAATTAGGTATGCCCAAGAGCTTTGTAAGTAATATAGAGAACGGGAAAACCAATCCAACCCTTGCAACAATTGCTAAAATGGCAAAAGCAGTTGGGGTTTCGATTAATGAGTTGTTGAAGTAAATATGAAAATTACACTATCTCAATTAGAACAACATCTCCTTGCCGCCGCCGATATTCTTCGCGGGAAAATGGATGCCTCGGAGTTTAAAGAGTATATCTTTGGGATGCTTTTTTTAAAGCGTGTATCTGACCAGTTTGAAGTTGAACAGGAAACCATAAGGCGACGTTGGGAAAAACAGGGATTTTCCGAAAAGAAGATAAAAACACTTCTTAATGACCAGACACAATACGGTGCGTCTTTTTTCGTTCCTGAACGAGCGCGATGGAATAAAATTTTACTCCTCCACGATGATGTTGGGAACGAACTCAACAAGGCGCTGGTTGCCCTTGAGGAAGCTAATGAAGAACTTGACGGTGTTTTGAAGCATATTGATTTTTTAGCGCAAATTAGCAACAGGCGAAAAGTTAAAGACCCTCAACTCGTAGAGCTAATCCATCATTTTAATAAATATCCACTGACAAATGACGATTTTGAATTTCCCGACCTGCTCGGTGCGGCATACGAATATCTCATAAAAGATTTTGCGGATAGCGCGGGAAAGAAAGGCGGTGAATTTTATACTCCAGCGCACGTTGTCCGCCTCCTCGTTCGTCTTTTGAAACCGCAATCGGGAATGTATGTATATGACCCCACGTGTGGTTCGGGCGGTATGCTCATTCAATCAAAGCAATATCTTGATGAAACTGGGCAGAACGCGCGAAATATTGCTCTCTACGGACAAGACAATAACGGCACAGTTTGGGCAATCTGCAAGATGAATATGTTTTTGCACAACATCAATGATGCGAGGATTGAATTGGAAGATACTTTACAATTGCCGCAATTTATTGAAAAGGGATACATTAAAAAATTTGACCGCGTGATAGCCAATCCTCCGTTCTCTCAAAACTACACGAGGGCGACAATGGAACACCCGCAACGTTTTCGTTATGGTTTTGCCCCAGAAACAGGCAAAAAGGCGGACTTGATGTTTGTTCAACATATGATTGCTTCTTTAAACGACGCTGGATTGATGGCGACAATAATGCCACACGGAGTTCTTTTCAGGGGTGGCATTGAAAAAGCGATACGCGAGGGAATTATCGGCGATGACATTATTGAAGCCGTAATCGGACTTCCGCAACACCTTTTTTACGGCACTGGTATTCCAGCGTGTGTGCTTGTCATCAACAAGCGAAAGAAACGAGAACTTAAAGGCAAAATTCTTTTCATCAATGCGGATGCGGAGTATGGCGAGGGGCGTAATCAAAACTATTTACGACCCGAAGATATGGAGAAAATTGATTATGTTTTTGAAAATAAACTAACTGTTCCGAAATACTCTCGCTTGGTTGACGTTTCCGAGATAGAAAAAAACGAATTTAACTTAAACATACGAAGATATGTTGATAATTCTCCAGACCCAGAAATTGAAGATGTAAAAGCCCACATTAAGGGCGGCATACCAAAAAGAGAAATTGCCACATATACGGAGTTATTCAAAAAATATAAAACAAAAGCGAGTGATTTTTTTGACGAAGTAAATGCGGATTACGCGGAGTTTAAAAGCGACGTTGAAGAAAAGGCGGATATTCAGGAGTTGGTAAAAACTCACGAGGGCGTGCTTACGATACAACGGCAAGCAAACAAGGCATTGGCTGGCTGGTGGGACGATGCCCGAAAGAAGGTAGAAAAGTTGCCGAAGAATAACCACGTTGCCGAGTTTCGCCGTAAAGAAATTGATACTCTCAAAAGTGCTTTAAGCGGTATTGAAACACTTGGTGATTTTCAAAAGGCGGCAGTTTTTGTGAACTGGTGGGAGGGTGTGAGATATGCCCTTAAAGCCATAGTAACAGTCGGCTGGAGTCCATCGCTTATACCCTATGAATACATCAAGCGAGATTTTTTTGAAAAAGAACTTATTGAGATAGAGAGCATTGAAATTAGTATCGCCAACATTCAAGAAGCACTCGCGGCTTTAATTGACGATATTGATACCAACGGAGATGAGGAAGAAGAAAAGACAGCTAAATCGGCGAAGGCGTTTTTAAAAACTCAAATTGAGAACCTTGAAGAAATAAGAAAAGAGAGCGCAAAAAAAGATGCAGAAAAAATGAGCGCGGTTTTAGAAGACATTTTAGCTAAAGAAGGGAAACTCAAAGAAGTAAAAAAGGTTTTGAGAATAAAGTTAGCGGAACTTGAAGCAAAAATTGAAGAGAAAAAAAAGACATTCACGGAAGCGGAGGCAAGAGAGCTTATTTTGAAAAAGTTTTACGATGGTATTAGTTTTCAGCTTGAGCGTTATCTTGGCGCGGAAGAAAAGCAGATTGTTTCCGCCCTTGAAAAACTTTGGGACAAATATCAAACCTCTCTTGAAACTATCGGGGCAGAACGAGAAAAGAGTGCAAGACAACTTGCCAAGTTTCTTAATGGTTTAGGATATTCAAACTAAATTATGGCGACCGCATTAAAAAATAAGAATAATGGCTGGATAAAGACCGTTTTGAACGACCCTAAATACTTCCAAGTGGTTGGAAGTGGCGTTGATGCATGGGTTGGCAAGAAAAATTTTCTGTCAACGAAATCAGTTCAAGGAACAAAAATCGCGTCCATAGAAAGCGAGATTGATTATTTCAATCGTCCTTCTCGTGCGAATATGCAACCGAAGATTGGACGTGTCGCATTTGCAAAAATGAGGGATACTCTCAAGGTTCTTTTATCAGACAAGGAATTATCAAAGTTTTACATTCTATCTACTGGCTTTGCTCTTATTAAACCTCAAATTGAGAGCGCATACTTATATCAAGTTTTACAGACGCAAAGATTTAATTTACAGAAAGACCGCTATGCAGAGGGGTCAACACAACAAGCAATTTCTCAATCAGATTTTGATAAGCTGACTATTTCGTTTCCCGAAGATAGGCAAGGGCAACGAAAAATCACCGAAATTCTTTCAGTGATTGATGGCGCGATTGAAAAGACAGACGCGCTGATTGAAAAATACAAGCGAATGAAAACGGGAATGATGCAAGACCTTTTCCGTTACGGCATAGACGATAAGGAAAAAATCAGAAGTGAGAAAACTCATAAGTTTAAAAAATCACCGCTCGGAAAAATACCAGAAGAATGGGGTTTTAAAAAACTTGGTAGTTTACGAGAATTTATAACGAGCGGTTCTCGTGCTTGGGCTCAATACTATTCTGACGAAGGAGCTTTATTTATCAGAATAGGAAATCTATCTCGTGAAAATATCCGCATAAGGTTTGATGACGTAGTTTATGTAAGTCCCCCGAACAACAGCGAGGGCAATAGAACTAACATTAAGACAGGCGATGTGTTAGTTTCAATTACCGCCGACCTCGGAATAGTTGCCCTTGCCCCACGTAGCTTGAGAGATGCTTACGTAAATCAACATATCGCACTATTGAGATTTACCGATATAGAAACATTATCTCCGTGGGTCGCTTTTTACTTGTGGAGCAACGGGGGTCAAAAACAATTTCAAGTATTGAATGACGGAGGAGCAAAGGCGGGTCTGAATTTACCTACCGTTGATAGTATTTTGATACCCTTACCCTCCAAAGAGGAACGAAAAAAGATTATACAATCAATGATGTCCATAGAGGAAATAATACTTAAAGAGAGTACCGAAAAATACAAACTGGAAAGAATAAAAAATGGTCTTATGGAAGATTTGCTTACTGGCATCGTCCGCGTAAACCCTTTAGTAAAATAATATGGACAAAAAGAAAATCATTTTAAACGAAAAGGAATATGTGGAAGAACCGTTGCTCCGCCAACTGGAGAGTTTGCGTTGGTCTATTCTTCGCGCAGGCGAGGAGGGCAAGGGCGACCCCAACATTACGTTCCGTGAAAGTTTTGCCGAAGCGATAATTGAGAAAAAACTTTATGAGGCGTTGCTCCGTATCAATCCGTGGCTTGAAGCAGACCAGCTCCCTCCTATCGTTCGCCAAATAACAACGCCAACGATTACAGGTGGGCTAATTGAACATAACCGTTATATTTTTGAAAAACTCCTTGAAAATACAGTGGCAGAAAACAGAAAGACGGGACGACCAGAAGTTGTCCGCTATATTGATTTTAATAATCCCGACAAAAATGAGTTTCTGGCAATTTCGCAGTTTAAAGTCGTTATCCCATCAACAGAGAAGCATATCATTCCTGATATTGTCCTATTTATTAACGGCTTGCCCGTAATAGTCATTGAATGTAAATCGGCATATCTTCCTGACCCGATGGGCGAAGCGATTGAACAGCTAATGCGCTATCAAAACCGCCGTAGCGAAGAGCCGGAGGGCAATCAAAAACTCTTTTGGTATAACCAGCTTGTTGTAGCGACCAGCAAACAGCTCTGCCGCTATACGTCCATCACTGGCGAGTTTGAACATTTTATTGAATGGAAAGACCCGTATCCGTTCAGCTTGAACGACATAAAAACCGAAGGGAGCGAAGCAGTAACGAGCCAGCATATTTTCGTGCAAGGTGTTTGCGAAAAGAAAAACCTGCTGGACATTATTCAATCATTTATCATTTTCCAAGAAGACAACAGGGGCAAACTAATAAAAATAACTCCCCGATACCAACAATTCAGAACAGTTAGCAAAATTATTAAAAGATTACATTCGGGAGTAACCCCAAGTCAAAAAGGCGGCATAGTTTGGCATACGCAAGGTTCTGGCAAGTCCTTAACAATGATGATGGCGGTCAAAAAAATGTATCACGAAGCCGCGCTGACCGCGTTTAAAACCATCTTCATTACAGACCGCACCGACCTTGAAATCCAACTCCGCAACACAGCAAGGAGCGTGGGATACAAGTTAAACGTGGCACAGAACATTTCTGAATTAAAGAAATTGCTCTCCACCAATACGCCCGATTTAATAATGGGAATGATACATAAATTCCAAGAACGCGACCTATTGCAAGAATTTCCGCTTCTCAACGAAAGCGACAAAATACTCGTTCTCATAGATGAAGCGCACCGAAGCCAGTTTAAATTGCTCGGCGCTAATCTGCACAAATCGCTCCCGAACTCCGTGAAAATTGCTTTTACTGGAACGCCAATAGATAAGGTTGAAGAAACTTTTGGGGACTACATTGATAAATACACTATCAGGCAAGCAGTTGAAGATGGCGTAACCGTTGAGATTATTTATGAGGGCAGAACCCACAACGCGGCAATCAAAGACAAGGAGGCGATGAATAGGCGTTTTGAGGACGTATTTTCCCAAGCCGATGAAGAAACCCAAGCCCTTATTCAAGGACGCTACACGTGGAAAGGATACCTTGAAGCAGAGGAAACAATAAAAGCAAAAGCCGAGGATATGCTTAAACATTATTTAAGCCATATCTTCCCAAATAATTTTAAAGCTCAAGTTGTAGCGGTTTCCCGTCTTGCCGCAATCAAATACAAGCTCGCTTTTGATGAACTGCTCGCTAATAAGGATTGGGTTGACGCTTTCATATCTGAACTCCAGAAAAACACCGAAATTAAAATTGACAGAGAGCAGTTAGCGAGAATGAAAACGGAGGTGATAATCTCTGGTTCAAATAATGATGACCCCTCAATGCGTCCTTATACGAATGAACTTACGCACCAGAAAATAATCTCCAGCTTTCTTTTGCCGTTTGGTAAAGAAAATGACGATGGAATAAGTGGAGATGTCGGCATTATTGTCGTTCAAAGTATGCTCCTTACGGGTTTTGACGCCCCCATTGAGCAGGTTATGTATATGGACGACATTATCCGCGAACACAATCTCTTACAAGCTATCGCTCGCGTAAACCGCGTAGACAAAAACAAGGAGGCAGGTTTCATCGTGGATTATGTCGGTATAGCAAACCACCTCCGAAAAGCACTCTCCAATTTCAGGGACGAGGATATAGAGGAAACTTTGCAGGTAGTGAAAGACGCGGGGCGTGATTTGGACGAGCTTCAATTTACTCAATCAGCCATTTTAGATTTTTTCAAGAAATACGACGTTCAAAATACGGACGATATTGATGTTTGCGTTGACCTTCTTGCGGACGATGAGGTTCGTAATGATTTTCTGGCTCTTTTCCGAAAGTTCTCAAACGCGATGGACAAAGCTCTCCCGAAGCCAGAAGCCCTGAAATTTGCAAAGAACTTAAAGCAGTTTAGTTTTATCGCTCAAGTAGCTCGCAACCGCTATCGCGATGAAAAATTAAATCTCCGCGACGTAAGCAAGAAAGTAAGAGATATTATTGATGAGTTTCTAGTATCAATGGGCGTTGACCCAAAAATTCCACCTACCCCGATTTTTGACGAGAAGTTTGAGTTGAAGATTAAGAAGACGACCCCAAAAGCAAAAACTGAAGAATTAAAACACGCTATCGCCGACTACATTGAGAAACACGAAGACGAAGACCCAGAACTATACGCTCGGTTCAGCGAAAAGCTTGAAAAAATGCTCCAGCAATATCACGAGAACTGGGAATTGCTTGCGAGAGAACTGGAACTGCTTCGGATTGAGATGCGGCAAGGTCGTGAGGGAGAAGAAAACTATGGATTAGACCGCAAAAAAGAGCTTCCGTTTCTCGGTTTGCTCAAAAGAGAAGTTTACGGCGTAACGGATTTATCCGAACTCAATCAAGAGCAAAAAGATGTCTTGGTGCAGACCACGAAAGATATTTTGGAAAGAATTAAAACAGATACCGCGCTCGTAGATTTTTGGAACAACATCCCAGCACAGCGCAGATTGAAAGGATTTATTTCTTCCCATCTTTTGACCGCGTTCAAGGCGAACGAAACTATGTTCAACAAACGTATATTGTTGAGCCAAAAGATAGCAGAACTCGCTTATCATCTCTATGGAAACGCCTAAATTTTACAAGTTAATACGTTCCAAGCGGAAGACCATAGCGTTGGGCATTACGGCAGATGCAACGCTGGTGGTTCGCGCACCACATAACACCTCGTTGAGCTACATTGAACGGCTTTTGAGCAAGAAAATGGGGTGGATACAAAGAACAGTGGCTCGTGTTATGAGCCGCCCTCGCACCCCACCGAGGGAGTTTGTGGACGGAGAAAGTTTTTTGTATTTAGGCAAGACCCATAAAATGCGAATTGATAAAAATGCCTCAAAACCCATAGCGTTTAAGAGTGGTTTTATTTTGAACACGAAAGATAAAACTCGTGTTCGCAACCTAATCATTAACTGGTATAAAGCGGAGGCAAAAAGGAAAATATCAGAGCGCGTAGAATGGTGCGCGCGGCGTTACGGAATTTCTTTTAAATCAATCAAAATAACTTCAGCAGAAAAACGCTGGGGTTCGTGCGGAACATCGGGCAACTTGAACTTTAGCTGGCGGTTGATAATGGCTCCGACATCTGTTATAGATTATGTAATTATTCACGAGCTTGCTCACCTTGAACACAAGAACCATTCAAAAGCATTTTGGAATAGCGTTAAGGTAATGTATTCAAGTTACGAGAAAGCCAAGAACTGGTTGAAACGAAACGAGGGAACATTAACTATTTAGGAGGTCGTAGTAAATTAAAAAAATTATGCAACTTACACAAGAACAAGAAAAAGAACTAGGGCTGTATTTAGAAGATTTCCGCAAATCTTCAATCGTTGAAGACAACAATGTAAAGATGCTGTTTAGCGACTTTGACAATAAGAGAATGACGGCCATTTTGGACTTAAAGAAAATGGTCAATGATTTTTTAGCTGGGGGCATTTCGCTTGTTGATTTTAAGGAAAGGAGTGAGGCGATGAGCCGAACTCATCCCTACTGGGGCTTCAAGGGGTTTAGTGGTCAAATGCAACTCAATCAGTATGTAAATAACATTGATGACGAAGCTAAAGAAGTGCGGTTGAAAGATGCATTGAAGTTACCGAAGACGTTAGACGAAACGGTTTCAAAAATTGATACACTTGCCGACTATCTTGCGGAATTGAAAACCAAGACGAGCAATCCAAAAAGTATTCCGAGAGTAAACCAATCGTTCATGCTCTCTTATTTTTGGGAACTCCAAAACCCAGAGCTTTACCCGGTATTTTATGGCTCTGCGAAAAACGTTCTTGAAAATCTAGGCTTTGATTTTAAGAGCCAAGAGACAGCGGGTATTGAATATAAATACTTTGCAGAGATTTGTTACACTATCCGCGCATTTTTTGAAGACAAAGGGGGTGTTAAAGAACGTAACTACACGTGGTTCGTTGAGCACGTTCTTTGGCATCAATTCAAAAAGCAGAATAAAGAAGTTGAAACCGAAATAAGAAAAGATACGCGCACACCGAGTAAGGCGAAACTTGTTAAGGGTGAGGAGGAAAGCTGGATACCGCCTATCATAGCTGACCTTGAAAATCTTGCTCTAAATCAAGAAACCGACTGGTCAAAGAAAAGAAATCTCAAACCAGAAAAAGCTTTTGAAACCAAGCTTCGTTATGTCTTTACAATCTTGGGCTACAACGTTACAGAGTTGGGTCAAGGAACGGGCAGAGAGCCGGACGGTGTTGCAATTTCAACCGACGGGCATTCCGGCTATTACGCAATTATCTATGATGCGAAGGCAAGAGAAAAGGAGTATTCAATCGGAACTGGCGACAGGGAGATTGTTGAATACATTAGGAACAAACAGCGGGAATTACAAAGGCAGAGGGTTGATAAAGTTTCCTTTTTAATCATCTCTTCGGAATTTACAGACAGCCCATCACTTGATAGCTCACTAAAAGATATTTTCCGAGCAACACGCGTCCCAACCATTTTATTGAGAGCAAAGGATTTGCTTTACATCGTTGGACGCAAACTTTCAAACGCCGACATTGACCATTCGCAATTAGAAGACCTTTTTCTTGAAACGGGCGTTTTAACGAAGGACAAAATAGTTGACGTGCTTGGATAGATTTCTCTACTTAGTGAAAGTGAGTAAAGGGAGTTGCCGATTTGAAAATCGGCAAAGTTTTCATAATGCGCGCACGGGTGGCGTGGGGCAAGCATTATATTAAATGTCTTCGTCCCTCTTTCTCTTAAAAAATCTTTCGCCAAAAAAATCTTCGGGTTGAACCTGACACTCCACGCGCGCGAAGCGCGCGGCGTTGCGGAAATTCAATGGGCTTCCATTGCGGAAGCCCATCAAAAAATTGGAAAAACTGAAACTTGTTTGTTGTTGGTGAGTATTTACGACACCTTCATAACCTATATTAACAATCGCCAAGGCGATTTTTTTTGTTATCCAACCTCGTCGTTCGCCCGTTTGCCGACCAGAAGCAGTAACAATACCGAGGCGGCGGCCCAATAAAACACCACGTCACCGCCGACAAATACAGCCCTCACGAAATTGCTAAATTGGTCAAGAACTTCATCCGGGAGCAATGGCATCAAAATCGATACCAGAAACCCGGTCTGGGAAAGCGCTAAGAGCAAGGACGCAATCCTCCCGAAAGTTTCCGATCCAACCGGAGACTGCATGATCACCCGAGATAGAATGAATAAAATCAGGAAAAATACCGCTGCAAAACCGATTAGCCGCGCGGGGAAATCGCTGAGCGTGCTCACCGGCGCGAAGTCAACCAAAAGAAAAGACAGCGCGGCGGCAACGAGGAGGGGCATCACTTTCCCACGGGCAACATAGAGAAAAGCGTATCCGATGGCCGCTGAAACGAAGAAGGCCAGAACTAGAAAGTCCCA
>MFER01000003.1:19985-28455 GCA_001777655.1 Candidatus Doudnabacteria bacterium RIFCSPHIGHO2_02_FULL_43_13b | reverse complement strand
TTAATCCCCTCCTCAACTGAGGAGGGGAAGAATAAGGAAACATTGCATTTCATAATTCAAGGTAATTTTAAATTCTTGTCCTAATTATATCACAAAATCCAAAAACAAAAAACCCATCCGTTTCCAGATGGATTTATACCAAAGGTTCAACCTTGAAAATCCGCCAGCTGGCGGAAATTTTACGGGGTCAGTTGTAAGTTATAGATTGTAAGTTGTAGGTTATAAGTTGTAGGTTATAGGTTGTAGGCCACCAGCCGTAGGTTGTCAAATGTCAATGGTCAAATGTCAATTTTCACTTTAACGCTATCCCGTGCCTCGGCGCCGATTCGGCGTAGCGCCGTTGGATTTGATAGGCGGTAAGAACTTTGTTATAAATACGAACTTCATCAATAATACCGTTAAAAAAATATCCAGCGCCAATACTGGAAGCGCCAATACTTCCGTTTAAAGATGAATTTACAACACTTACATTGCCAGTAGCGATATCTGCCACTCCATTGATATAAATTTTAGAAGATGCGCCGTTTATTACTCCAACTACATGATACCAATTTCCTGTTGTTAAGGCAGTAGCGCTATTAAAATTTCCTCCTCCATGAATCCCGAGATTTATTTTATTGCCATTCAGATTGATTCCGTATCCATTAGAAGCATATGTTCCCCTGCCAACTATTTCTTTAATACCACCTGCCACGGAATTTGGTTTAATCCACGCTTCCAGAGTAACGGGATTAACATTTATATTTAGAGTACCACTTGCAGCTGGAAGAAGAACATATTGAGTTCCGCTAAAACTCAAAGCATCACCAACAACACCAGCAACAAATGAAGCGCCATTATTTGTCCCGTCATTTCCTCCCCAACTATCTTTAACATCGTTATTAAAATTCCAATATGAGACAGTCGCTTCCTCTATTTGTCCTCTCGCCCTTAGAGAATCAGAATAAGACAGTCCTTTCGCAATCCGCGCTTTATCCTTGGAACTTTGGGCAATGGCGACAATCACCATTGAGGCGATGATGCCGATGATGATGATTACGAAGAGGATTTCGATTAAAGTAAATCCTTGTTTTTTTATTTTTCTCATAGCCGTTTACTCAAGGTTCAACCTTTTCCCGTCTCCGCCAATCGGCGGATTCTCCTCAAGTTTGAACCTTGAAAAATTTCAAAAGTTGTAAGTCGTCAGTTCCGCTGATTTTATTATACCACATTCTATTGATGCTTTTCCACATTAAACTCAAAAAGCCGGATTTTGTCGGAACGCGGATCAATCCCGCCCTTCTGACAAGCGATGGAAATTTGCTGGTCAACCGCGTCGATGCCGTCAAGATTGGGCAGAAGCAGTCCGCACCGGCCATCTACGCATTTTACTATTATTCCATCCTTTCGGGGATTATGCTTTTTAATATTTTCTACCGGCTTGGGTTCGCTCAAAATACTCACTTCATAACTCAACTGCGGCAAATCCTTTTCTGTTATCTTATTAAAGCGGAAATCGCGCGAGCAGGCGGCGATAGAATTGTCTATTATTTCTTCGGCGATGTTATTTTTTGTCGGAAGATAGGTGCCGATGCACCCCCTTAATTCTTTTTCTTTATAAATCGTCACAAAAACACCCGCCTTTCGCGAGTAAAATTCGGGCGATAAGTCCTTGGGAACGGGAATAACTTTTCCGGTTTTTATGTATTCCTCAATCGCCTGTTTGGCAAATTGAATGTAAGCATCCATAAATCTTTTATTAAGGTTCAACCTTTTCCCGTCTCCGCCGGCCGGCGGATCCTCCTCAAGGTTGAACCTTGATTATGAATTTTAGAAATTGGAAATTGGAAATTACGGCATCAAGGATGCCGTGAGATATCCCACTCCGAACGGCCCTTCATAATTTAATATATCAAATTTATAATTTCCGTCCAAAATTCCCAGAAGAATAATAATTGAACGCAGTCCGCATTCTCCGGCTTCCCCGATTAAATTTTCATCTAAATTCAGTATTCCTTTAACATCTTTTTCCGAAAGCAATTTTATTAGTTTTTCGTCAAATTCTTTTCCCCTCGGAGAATATCCCGCTGGAGCGGACGGAATGAGGCGGTGCGAAAGATCTCCGCTGGCGACTACCGCGATTTTTTCCTTGCTTTCCTTCAAGACCTCGCCGATTAATTTTCCGTATTGATAGTGCTTTTGATAATCCATCATGGAAAAAGCCAATTGGACCAGCTTTGGCTTAATCGTTTTCGCCAGATAATAAAGCGGGGTCAACGTCCCATGGTCAAGAAAACTCTCGTGAAGATGGATTGGAATATTTTTATCATTCGCCGCGGAAACTATATCTTCGACTAAATCGGCATCATTTTCGAATTCAAAATCCATATCCAATCCGAAATTAAGAAAGCTGCCAGTGAGTTTCGGAGCGGAATTGACGACAAAAGTATGGTAATTCATCTGGGCGTGGGGGGAAATGAGAAGAATGGTATCCGGTTTTTCTTTTTCCAGTTCCGTTCCCAGTTTCTCCATCGCGGAAATCGTCTTTTTGGCTAATTTTAAATCTTCCGGATTACCAATGCCGGGAATTATGATCGGGGGATGGGGAGTGATACACGCAAAATTAATCATAATTTTTCCTTAGAGTTTTCCTAAGGTTCAACCTTAGGAAACTTAGAAAAACCTAAGGTTGAACCTTAGAACTTTAGAACTTAGAATATTCCTTCTATTTTCTGACCGCATTCGCATTTTCCAGCTCCGTTATAAACGGTAATTTCATAGCCGATTCTTTCAATTAGAGTCCTGCCGCATTTCAGGCAATAAGTGTTTTCCAGCCCTGAATTCGGCACATTACCGCCATAGACATATTTCAGCCCTTCTTTTTTTCCGATTGCAACCGCATTTTTGACAGCGTTTATGGAAGTGTCGGGAATATGCCGGAGTTTCCAGGATATTACTCCGGAAAAAGCACTCAAGTGCCACGGGACAAAATCTCCCAGTTCATTTTTGATGAAGCGCGCGATTTTCCGAAGCATTTTTTCCTCGTCAGACATAGTTGGAATTATCAGCGTAGTTATTTCTATCCATACTTTTTCCTTAATAAGCCGCTTGCAATTTTCCAGTACCGGCTTCAATCGAGCGCCGCAGTTAGATTTATAAAAGTTGTCATCAAACGATTTTATGTCCACATTTATCGCGTCAAGATAAGGAATTATGGCGTCCAGTGTCTCATTTGACATAAAACCGTTGGAAACCCAGATATTTTTTATTCCTTTTTTTCTTGCTTGTCTCATTGTGTCCAGCGCGTATTCCAGCCAGACCGTCGGCTCGTTGTAGGTATAGGCGATGCTTGCGCATTTATTTTTAAGCGCTTCCTCCACAATTTTTTCAGGCGCTAAATCATACCCCCACGAAAATTTATCATACTCTTTCACTTTTCCTTTAAAACCGAACATCTGCGAGATGTCGTAATTCTGGCAGTTACCGCAGCGGAAATTGCAGCCGATTGTTCCGATAGAATAAGCGAAGCTTCCCGGCAAAAAATGAAAGAGCGGTTTTTTTTCGACCGGATCAATCTGCGCCGCGATTGCTTTGCCGTAAGCCAAAAGACAAAGTTTTCCTTTAATATTTTGCCTTATTCCGCAAATTCCCGCTCTGCCTTCCTTTATTTTGCAAAAATGTGAGCAGGTCTGGCACTGCAGGGTCCTAGAATCGATTTTTTTGTAATTTAGGCATTCTTTCATATCAAATAATACAACTTAACCGGCTTTGTATTCGCTAAAAAAATTAGGTTTTTTATCCTCTCCTCCCCAGATGGGGAGGGGAAATGAAAGGAGAAAAAGTTATAAGAGTTTCATAATACAAAAATCATCTCGGAATCACGAAAGAATTGAGCAACGCTCCGCTTTTGGCGGGAATTGCGCTAAATTACGACTGTTTTCTTTTTTTCAGCCAAAAAATTGTTAATATAAAAACTATTAATGCAGCCACGGCGGCAATAAGCCGCCAGTCAAAGTATATCTCGTTAACTTTAATAACTACCGTTTCAATTTTTACTTCCCCGCTTTTGGTTTCTGGATCAGGAATATTGACGGCGAATTTCCGATTCTGGTTATGATAGTTGAAAGTCAGGGTATGTCTTCCTGTTTCCACTTCATTGAAGGCGGCGTATCCTTCGTCGTCAGTTACGCTTTTTTTTGTTTCGGAATGGAGAGTGACTTCCAGATTCGGAATAGGGCCGTTATTTTTATCCGTAAACTGAAATCTGATTTCCTGAAGTATTTTTTTGCCGTTAAACGTAAAGACATTGGTCTCATATAATCCTTCAGACCATTTCTGGATCTTTTCGGGGATTTCGTTGATTTTTTCGATGACGTCTTTTTCCGACCCGGCTTCCTGTTTTTCTTTTTCCGGCTCATCGCCGCCGCTCGCGGAATTTAAAAAATCATTAGCAAAGTTAAAGGCGCCGGTTTTCTTTTTAGTCCGGATGGACTTTATGTCAGAACTGTCTTCACTGCCGTTTCCGTCAACCGATTTAACCCGGAAGTAATACAGGGTGTCCGAATCGAGATTTTTGAGGGTTACTTTATGGTTTTTGGTTCTGTTATCCTCCCTCTTTTCCTGGTCAAGATTCCTGTCTTTTCCGTACCGTACGCGGGAGTCGGATTTGTTGTTGGTTTCCCATTCTATGATGATGGAATTTGAGGTTGAGGAATATTCGATGTTGGAAATTTCGAGGTCGTCACCGTCAGCGCAAGCGCTGGTAGTTTGGGTGAGAGTAATGGTACTGGTTTCCGTTCCGCCCCCGTTGCGGTATTTAACGGTGTAATTGTAGGATGTGCCGCAGGAAAGTCCCGTATTTTCCCAGGAATTGGTCTGAATCCAGCCGGAGTTGGTGGAATTTGTGGTGTTGGCGAAATAGTAGCCAGAGGAATCAGACGAAGCGTTGGGAAAACTGTCAACACTCAAAGTCATTGAATTGGATCCTGAAACACCGGTTAGATTCGTCGGAGTATCAGCCAAAGTATAGGCGCTTGCGGTGCTAGACGCTGAAGAATTGCCATTACCGTTATACGCCCTAACATATCTGCCGGAATACTGGGTATTTTCGGATAGCCCAGTTTCATCAAGATAAGATAAATTGGCAGTGGCCGATGAGGCGACTAACGTATCTGTATTATCGTAAAGCCGGAAACCGGTTTCATTGTCAGCGTTGTCAGTGAAATTCCAGCGGATGGAAGAAGAGGAAACAGCCGCAGGAATTCCGATAGTCGGAGCGGTTGGCAATTCCTCCACTTCAAATGTTTTTGTGGAATAGCCGCCTGAATAAGTAAAGATTATTTCTCCTGAAGAATTGGCCTGGAGAGTGTTGATCACGGAACTTCCAACTTTGACCTGATACCATTGATTAGCTCTTAGATCACCGACTGTATGAGCCGCAGTAGCCGCCGGAGTATCGCCAACTTCTGTCCATTTTTTGTAATAAGTTGAAGTGGTGTTCCAGGTGTCAATAGCAACGTCAATTGAGCCGGAAGAAGGCGTAAGGTCCATCGGAACCGAATTAAAAGTAGAAGTGGCATTAGCGGAAATAGAAGGAGTTGTAATTGTAGTAGTGGCAGTAGAATCGATAGTAGAAGTGGCTCCTAAAAAGGGTCTTTTAAAATCCGTTAAAACCAAATTGGTGGAAGTCGCCGCGGTCAAAGGATTTTCCAAAACAATACTGACGCTGGAAGTGGCATTGGGGTCAGCGGTGGCGGAAAGAATAATGACATTTTCGTTGGAGATGGATTTAACGGTCGGAGTGGCGGCGTATTGATAGGTAAAATCAGCGTAGGATTTATCTGTCTCACCCACTGGGGAAGTAATCCAATAGGATTGTTGGCTCCCAAATAATTTCAAGGAAATCCAGTACCAACTACGAAAATAATCCATAGCCCAGTTTAAATTTGTAAAATTTTTGTTAATCCAGGTATAATTTGTTACCGTGGAAACAGAACTGTTATAATCTGAGCCGGCTGTATAATTAACAAATCGCTCAACTCCGATATATTGCGTATCCATTATGAGGTTTTGCGGAAATTTGTACCAGCTGTAAGTGTTAATGCCTGATAAATTGGCTAAAGGATAGTTCGGTATTTCATCGGGAGAATTTTGAATCCAATAAGTGCATGACCACACCTCGCTGCTAGTTGGCGCCGTCAAAAGCAGGGATTTTCCGTCATTGCCTTTCGGTTGTCCGTGCGTCGGAGTTATTCCCCTTAAATAATATTTGGTTGTTTGGGAATTGGTGTCGCCGACAAAAAAGAGATAATTTCTTTTTGTTATGTTTGAATTGGAATCAGTGATAGTGAAAATCAAAGAATAAGTCCCTGATTTCGTAACAGTGAAATTGCCAGTCACTTGATTGCCGCTTTGGGAACTGGAGATCGTCTCCGAAGGGCTGGCGGTAACCGTATAAGAACAATCGGAACAAGCGCTGCCATTAGGGTTAAACATGGAAACATCAAAACTGACCGAATCATTGACATTCTTTGTTCTCGCGGTTTCCGTAAAGGTCAACATCGCGTTACTCATATTATGGTTAAATTGGTTTGAAGAAAAAGTGTTGTCATAATATTCGCCCCATTCATCAACGGGAACATTAATATCCTGTCTGTTGTTTAAGACAACGTTGTTGGTTAGGGTCGAGGAGGGTCCGCCAATGCTAATGCCTATATTGCTGTTTGAATTAGCCGTGTTGTTAGTTAAAGTGTTTGGATCGGATACAGCAATGCCGTTAATGTTAAAATTGGTTGTGTTGCCCGTTAAAGTGTTGGAAGAGGATGAATAAAGATAAATTCCGTAAAGAGAGTTTGAGTTTGCCGTGACATTCTGGATGGTTGAATTAGTGGTATCAAAGAAATAGATGCCGGTGTGATTATTAATTGAAAGCGCGGCGTTTTTTATTTGGACATAGTCGCAATGAATACACCAGAACATTCCGATGTCATCGCCCAATACGTCGCCGTCGTAAACAAGCGGGTTTTGGGCGGTGCCGTCATTATTGTAGAAATAATAGACGGATTTCCCTTCCACTTTGTTTGTCGTGTCTATGGTGTTATTCAAACCACCATCACCACTAGAGAGGTTATAAATATAGAGATTGCCGCCGACATTTCCCGACATTGAGTTATTTGTTAAAGTGTTTGAAGAGCTACCATTAAGATAAATCCCCCAGAGACTGTTTGAATTAACTGTGTTGCCCGTTAAAGTGTTTGAACTGGATTGTAAAATATAGATTCCGTAAAGAGTGTTTGAGTTTGCCGTGACATTCTGGATAGTTGAACCGGTAGTGTAATTAAAATAAATACCTTCATTGAAGTTAGTTATATTTATGTTTTTAACAGTAATGCTATCGTAGCCGCCAGCGTTGTTAATGCCGTAATCGTCAATATCAAAATCTCCTGTTAAAGTGTAATTTCCGCCGTCAACGGTGATACTGTTCGCTCCGACAACTAAACCGTGTCCGGTACAGGTTAAATTGCCCGTTAAAGTAGTGCTGGCCGTAACCGTGTCTCCGCAATTGCAAACCGTGGCCCCGCCGCAATTGGCGGCTTGGGCTTTGCCGGCTAAGAAAACAAAAAATATGCTCGCTGTTAAAAAAGCGGCACAAAGAAAAAATATTTGATGTCTATTGTCTTTCTTCACAAAATTTATCAACTAAGCGAATAGCTCTATCCCGGAATCACGAAAGAATTGAGCAGCACTCCGTCAATTGAATAAAGATTAACGGTAATTTCTTTGATTTTTACTTCCACGATCGCGTAATGTTTTCGACGTAGGAATATTCCGCGTTCTTATTCGCCGGCTTGTGGTCAAAAGAATCGGTATTTCCCGCCACGAATTGATAAACGCCGCCGATATTTCTCCGGCTGTAAATATGCTCATGGCCGTTGAAAACCGCCGCTACTTTGTAACTTTTAAAAATTTTCCAGAGCGCGTCGCGGTCTTTTTTCTCCGCGTCCAGCCCTTCGCCGATTTTGGAACCAACCGGATAAGCCGGTTCATGAAAAAAAACGAATACATTTTCTTTTTTGTTGGACGCGAGATCCCGTTCCAGCCAAGTCCTTTGAGTTTTATTTATTATGTGTTCTTCCGGTTTTTCGCTGTTGAGAAAAACGAAATGCGAATTTTCATAATCAAATGAATAAGTTAACTCTTCATAATTAGCCGGCCCGTTAGTTGGAAGCGTAAAAGCGTTCCGCCAGGCGGCGTCGGCTTTTGTTTTTCCCGTCCGGTCATGATTTCCCATGACCACGTATAATTTAGGAATTAGCGATCCTATTATGCTTTTCCATTTGCTAAGTTTGCTTTCACAGCCGTTTCCTCCATCGCAACTGCTTACCAGATCGCCTACCGCCATTATTAAATCGGGATTTTTCTCGGTTATCTTTGTTATTGCCTTAGGAAAGTCCCCATTGGCGCTCCCGCCGTATCTTTGAGTGTCGCCAAG
>MFER01000003.1:0-19977 GCA_001777655.1 Candidatus Doudnabacteria bacterium RIFCSPHIGHO2_02_FULL_43_13b | reverse complement strand
CGATCTCGCTTCCAATGGTACCTGAAATATTATTATTTCGCGATTCAGCCGCCAGTTCAGCCGTATCCTGCGGTTCCGCTAAGTCCTGATTACTTTCGGCCAGATTCTCATTTTTCTCTGGTGTCTGGCTTATAACAACCATGTTTAATTTTTTAGTCCCGTTCCCATTCACTTTTTTCGCTATGGTTGTCCCGGAATAAAAAGAAATTGCGGCTAAAATCGAAAAGAAAGCCAGCATAAAAAATGTCTTTTTCGCGTATTTTACGATTTTTTCTCTCACGGAATAATTATAGCATAAAGGACTAATAAGTGAAAACCTGGTTCTCGCTAAGGTTGAATCCTAGCGAGAACTATAAATGATTATCTTGCTTTAATAATGTTATTGCTATTCGTTATATTCCTCCAACTGGGCTTTGAATTCCAGCGCGTAAATATCCCAAAGAGCGACAAAAAGCGACATTACTATCGGTCCGACAATGAAGCCGGAAATGCCAAAAAGCACAATTCCTCCCAAGGTGGAAAATAATATTAAAAGCGGATGCATCTGGGTATCCTTTCCGACCAGCTTCGGCCGGATAAAGTTATCAATCGTGCTTATGAATAATCCGCCAACCAGAAGAATAATGATGCCTTTTGAAAAATGCCCCAATATGATCATTACTATTCCTACGGGCAACCAGACAAGTCCCGATCCAATGGATGGAATGACTGAAGAAACGGTCATGATAATTCCCAGTAGAATGGGAGAAGAAACGCCGGTCGCGAGAAAAAGCACGGCGCCAAGAAATCCCTGGACTATAGCGATGAGCGTCGTTCCCTTGATGGTTGCCCGGGTAATGGAATTAAATTTATCAATGAGGATATTTTCGTATTTATTCCGCAGAGGGCTGAGTTTAATTATCTTTTCGATAAACTTTTTCCCGTCAATGAACAAATAAAACAGAGAGAAGAACATAATAAACATCGTGAAGATGAAATTGGCTACTCCTTTATAGGTGCTTTGGAGAATGCCAAGAGTGTTTTGCGAAAAACTTTTCAGCGCCGAGATGATTATTTCCTCGCTGGCTATTTTTTCGGAACCGAAAATTTTTGAAAGAGAAAGCGCCGACAAATTTTCCGACAGTTTATTGATAATTCCCCTGACTGACTCCGGTTTTTGGGAAAAATTATCAATAATCATTTGAATCTCATTAACCACTAATGATGTGACGGCAAAAAGCGGCGCAATTATTATGAGCGCGATAATCAGGCACACTACCCCGGAAGCTATTCCCTTTTTCCCGGTTAATCCCAAAAAAAACCGGTAGGCAGGACTGAATAAATGCGCCAGAATTGCCGCAATCAGTATGGGAACCAGAAAGGGCTTCAGAATAAAATAAGCCAGGATTGTCACCCCAAAAAGAATCAGGAAGAAAAAATAAATATTATAATTCTTGAACTGCATGTTTCTATTATAACACAAAAATCTTGCCTTAGCAGGACCTCAACAATTTCTGAGTTAATGGTCAATCCCGTTAGAAACTCGTGCGGGGATTAAAGTACCAGTTGTAAACTTCCTTAGTTACCGGAACAGCCGATGAATGGCCCTCTCCTCCTCCTTCAACAAGAATTACCATCGCGATTCTGGGATTATTATAAGGGGCAAATGACGCAAACCAGGCGTGAGTTTTCCCTTCCGCTCCAAATTGCGCCGTACCGGTTTTTCCCGCCGCCTCTACGGAAAGATTGGAAAGTGAAATGGCCGTTCCCGATGTAACGGCCTGCCTCATTCCTTCTCTGGCTATATCAATTGATTTTTTCGAAGCCAGATTTTTCCCTATTATTTTCACGCTATTCGCGATTTTTTCTCCATCAGATTTTTTGACATATGAAACTATTCGCGGTTGGTATAAGGTTCCCCCATTAGCAATCGCGGAAATATAACTTACCAACTGAATAGGAGTGGCGGAAATAAATCCCTGGCCGATTGCGGCATGAAAGCTGTTTCCGATATACCACTTTTCACCGGTATTTTCCATTTTCCATTGTTCGTCTGGAACAAGGCCTTCAGATTCAGAAGGAATATCAATACCAGTTTTTTTTCCCAGGCCGAAACGGCTAAAATATTTTTTCATCCGGCCTATGCCCAAACCTTCAATTCCATAATATCCCCCGCCCACTGAATAAAAAAACACGTCGCAGGACTCGGCTATGGCTTTCCGGACATCAACTTGTCCGTGGGCTTTCCAGTCCCTAAAAGCATAGCCCCCGACATTAATGGAGCCCTGGTCCAATAAAGTCGTAGTTTCATTAATAGTTTTTTCCTCAAGCGCCGCTATAGCCACCAGCGGCTTAATTATTGAACCGGGAGGGTATTCGCCTGCGACTGTTCTGTTAAAAAGAATTTTTCCGGGATCAGATATTATTTCCAGATATTCATCGAAACTGATCCCCTTGGCAAAAAGATTATTGTCAAAACTGGGCAAGCTTACCAGCGCTAATATTTCTCCGCTCTGGGGATTAACCGCGGCCGCGGCCGCTGTTTTTGTTTTTGTCAACTCAATGATTTTGCTTAATTCGTCAGATAATTTTTTTTGGAGTTCCGCGTCTATGTTTAAAACCAGATCATTGCCGGCTGCCGGCTCTTTTACTCCTATTTCTCTTTTTATGTTTCCCAGCGAATCGACTTCTACCTGCCTGGCTCCCGGCATTCCTTTTAACTCCTTCTCATATGACTTTTCAATGCCCTGCTTTCCAATTGAATCGGTCATCAGATATTCCGGATTATCTTTCAACTCTTCTTTTTTTATTTTCCCTTCATAGCCAAGAATATGGGAAAATATAAAACTGTCGTAATATTCCCGGACAGCGGTTTTATCCATTTTTACGCCCTGGATGTCTTGTTCTTTTTCCGCCATAATCAGCGACTCATCCCGTGAAATATTTTCCTTCAGTAAAACTGGAGAAAGGGATTTCATATTCAGATTTTCAATCATTCCCCAGACCTCGCCTTCGTTAAGCCCTAAAATATCAGAAACTTTTTTTGCCACTTCTTTCCTGTCCTCCGAATTTTTTGGCAAGTCGGCAGGAATCACTGTCGCGTCTATGCTGGGGATATTATTTACCAAAATATTCCCAAAACGATCAAAAATCTTCCCCCGGGGAGCTTTTATGGGAAGCAACCTTATCCGATTTTCTTCTGAGACCTCCCGATAGTAGCTTCCTTTGTAATAACTGAGGTAAAATACTCTGCCTGTCAATACAGACCAACAAATTATTATTATCAGCCAAAAAAATCTCATCCATATTTTTTCTATGGGTGGCTCTATTCTTGCCGCTTCGGGTTCGGTTGCGGTTAGTATCGAATCTTCGATCTCAAAGCCCCGGTAATTATTTTTTTCGATTTTTTGCTTTTTCATCATAGAAAATTAAATTTTCGATTTTTTTCAGAAAAAAATAAACGATAACTAAAAAAGCGGAATTCAGAAAAATTTCAAAAATAAGCCCCCCCGCAGAATAATAAAACAAATTTAAATTTTTGAGATCATGGAAATTAATAACTTCTAAATTTGTAAAATACGGCGCGGAAAAATAATAAATGGCGGTGGAAGCGGCGATAAAAATAATTAAAATTAAAATGCCCCGGATTTTATGGTCTAATAAAAACCGGCGCGAAAAAAAACCGACTGAATAAGAAACTGCTATGAAAAAAATAGGATTAATGCCTATCCGCTGAAATGAAAAAATATCAAGCAGAACAGCCATAAATATTAACCAGATATAAATTTCCGAAAATCCCGATATGACAGTCCAGGATATTGCCAGAGCTAAAATAAGCCCGGGAGTTCGTATCCCAAAAAAAAACGCGGGGATAAATGAAACCTGAAATAAAACAGCAAATAAAGCAATAGTTATACTTATGGCTTTTTTCTCCATAAAATTTTCAAAAGATGATAAAGAAACTGGGACCGATTAATTTCTGGTTTTAATCCTTGATCACGAAGACCAGTCTTAATTTCGAAAATTTTGCGTACGGAAAAACTGACGCTTTCTGGAAAAGCCCGTCGTTTGAAATTTGAATATTTTGAATTTTGCCTATTAACAATCCGCGGGGCATATTTCCTCCAATTCCTGAAGTTATGACTTCATCTCCGGCCTTAATAACGTCCGTCTGCAGAACCATATCAAACATAAGCCCCAAACCAAATACTCCTTTTACTATTCCCTGAGCATCAGTCTCGCTTACTACCGCGTTTATGCTGCTTCGCGGATTGGTTATTAAAGACACTTTTGAAGTCCTCGGAAAAACTTCTTTAATTTTTCCGACCAATATTCCATTGGAAACAATAACCGGCATGTCTTTCTTAATGCTATCCTTATCCCCTTTATCTATCATCACCCAGTTTTCCGACCCGATAAAATCCTGCCCAATAATTATAGCTGATTCAAGATTATATTTATTTTTGGGGATAATCCCCAGTTGTTCCCGCAAAAGATTATTCTCATTTTTAACATCCTTAAGGCGGGCGTTTTCCGCAAGCAGTTCCTGATTTTTTTTGAATAATTGCTCATTGTCTCTTTTTAACTCGCCAATGGAAATAATAAAATCGCGATATTCGGAAAGTTTAAACGACATGAATCTGATTGAACCCAAAAGCGGACGGGTAATATTAAATATGATTGACCGCACAGGATTAAGAATCCTATAAGGATTCAGGAAAACAAGCAGCCCAAAGGCCGCTATTATTACAATGGCTCTGAAAAGTTTGGTCGACAAAAACTTCGATTGCATAAAATTCACAAAACCGCAAAAAATAATACGGAAACAACCCTATTTAAAGGGCTTCTCGTATTGATTTTCCACCAAAATATCACGCATATTTTCAAGATCCTCCAGAACTATTCCCGCGCCGCGCACCACTGCCGTTAAAGGATCTTCCATCATTCTAACCGGCATTTCCGTCTGGTTGGCAATAAGCTTGTCCAGTCCTCTTATCAAGCTTCCACCCCCGGCAAGAATAATTCCCCGGTACATTATATCCGATATCAATTCGGGTGGTGTTTCCTCTATTACCGTCTTGATGTTGTTCACGATTATCCTTATGGACCGGGAAATGGCTTCTCTGACCTGCTCATTGTTTACGATAACTTCTTTGGGAAATCCGCTCACTAAATCCCGCCCGCGAACCGGTATCGTCAGATTTTCACGAAGCGGACTGGCGCTTCCTATGGTTATTTTCACCTCTTCCGCGGTTCGCTCTCCAATCAATAAATTAAATTCATCGCGGCAATAGCGGATAATATCTTCATTCATTTCATCTCCGGCAACGCGCAAGCTTCTCACGACAACCACTCCGCCCAGGGAAATAACGGCGATTTCAGAAGTTCCTCCGCCAATATCAACAATCATATTGCCGGCAGCTTCCTGAACGGGAAGGCGGGCTCCAATTGCCGCCGCCATCGGCTCATCGATCAGATACGCCTCGCGGGCTCCGGCGTTCAATGTCGCGTCAACCACCGCCCGCTTTTCAACTTCAGTCACGCCGGAAGGAATTCCCACGAGGACTCTCGGGCGCGGAAGCAGTGAAAAAGATCCCTGATGGACCTTTTCAATAAAATAGCGGAGCATTTGCTGGGTAACTTCAAAATCGCTGATTACTCCGTCAACTAAAGGCCTGGTCGCGACAATGTGTCCCGGTGTCTTGCCCACCATTTTTTTTGCTTCTTTGCCGATAGCCAGAATCTGCCCTGTTTTCTGGTTAATCGCCACTACTGACGGCTCATTTATCACAATTCCTTTGCCTTTAACATAAATAAGGGTATTGGCGGTCCCAAGATCAATGCCAATATCCTTGGAAAGATTGCCAAAAATATTTCCCGTGGTTTTCCTGTATAGAGCTTTGATTTTTTTTATCATCAAATAATTTTCTTAAAGAAAACAAAAAAACATGACCTGACCATTCATGATTTTAGTTTTATATTTTTTTTTTAGTTCACCTTTTCTATTAACAGATAATACCCCAAAGCGGGACTACTGTCAAAACAAAGAAGTTTTTAAATTTTTTGATATTCTTCCAATCTCCATTTGCAATTTTCTCGTATTCCCATGCTTCAATAACCCTAAATATGAATTGATAATCTTTTTATTGAAGTTTTAGAATTAAGTTTCACCGCTTCCTATCTTCCGCCGGAGCATAAAATAATTTTACTGGGAAAAGTTATCTCACGGCTGGATGTTTTGAAATTTTTCTTGCAAATTGCATGGGAAAACAAACTTGCCCCGAACGAAAAATATATAAACATTTCCCAAAAACTGGAAGAAATCGGGCGGATGCTTGGAGGTTGGAAAAAAGGGCTCCAAAACAAAACTCCCGCCAAATAACGGGAGAAATACTTGAGTTTCGGGAGAACACCTGGTTGCCGCCATTCCACTCATTCGGATTCTCAACGGAGTTCGCATTCACATTCCAGCCGTCATCGTTCCAGTAGCAGTTGACCGCCCACAGCACGCCCGCGCTCTCGCGCAAAAAACCATCCGTTCCACCATCCTTTGAATACTCTCCGGACTGTATCTTATTCGGGACCTAAAAGTCCGCCAGTTTTTTGCGCCAATTCCCGTATTTTTTGAAAAGAAAATTTTTTACTCTCTCGCGCGAGCCATAGCCGGCGCGACTCTCGCAAAAAATATCTTAAAATTATGACGCAAAAGCCGTAACCGTCGCGTATCGCATAATTCCATAATAAGTATATCATAAAATTTTTGCATAAAAAACCCTTTGAAATTTTTTAGATTTCAAAGGGTCAAAGTATTAAAGAACCAAAGCGTCTTTAGTTCTTAGTTTCAGAGGAATTGCGGGAGAACACCTGGAAGCCGTCAAGCCACTCACCCGGATTCCCAACGGAGTCCACACTCACATACCAGCCGTCATCGCGCCAGCAGCAGTAGACCGCCCACAGCACGCCCGCGGCATCGCGAATGTAAAAGATATTCGCGTAGCCATTGTTGAGAAGCGCGCCTTTTTCGCCGTTCGGCTGTTTTTCCATAAGGGCGAACATTGCAGAAAGCGTTGTTTCCGCCCTTTCTTCGCCGCCGAGCTTATTGATTATCCGGATATCTCTCGATAATTTTTTGAGTTTGTGGCAACGGAAAGTTGTTTCAGAAGTCGGTTCCTCGGTTTTGCCGAGAAAATGTTTTCTGAAATTATCTCCCAGGTAGGAGATTTTTACCTTTGCCTCCCCGCTTGTATTAACAACAAAGTGGTCTTTTGCAACAAACTTTGTAGTTCTTGCGGGAATTGTGACGGTGGAGACGAGATCAAGAATGGGTTTCGGCTTGGTAATTGCTAACGCAAGAACCCGCTGAAATTCCTTACGATCTACCAAGTCCGGGCTTGGACACTCCAATAAATCCGTAAGTAATCCGGAGCCAAACAAATTTTGCAATTGTTCGTCAGAAATCTCCTCTATAAGTCCTAAAAATTTTTTTCCTTGCTTAAGGGTTGCCATATACAAGTCCTCCTGCGGTCCCGTTTTAGGGGCGCATACAATCAAACCGTCCTTGATTCTCCAAGGGAGTTTTCAGGCTCAGTTTTACTAATTTACCAATAAATTAGCATATTAAAGAACTAATGTTTTATTATACTCCTAAAAAATAAATCTGTCAAGCACGGGTACAGTTAAAAAACCCCGAAAAATTTATAATTTCAGAAAAGTGTTTTTCCCTAGAATATCCCTTTGATTTTTTCAATCAGATCAAATCGGATAAAATCCTTGAATGTCACCACGATCATCAGGGTGATAAGAAGAACGAAACCGATGGTATGAAACGCGCGCTCAATTTTCTGGCTCACCGGTGAGCCCTTTATTTTTTCGATTAAAATAAATAAAATCCTTCCTCCGTCGAGCGCCGGAAACGGAAGGCCGTTGATTATTCCGAGATTGATGCTAAGCAGAGCCGCGAACTGCAGGATATAAACCAAACCCAGTCCGGTAACCTGTTTGGTAAGTATGGCAATGCCCACCGGACCGGTCACTTCCACGGAGACCTTTTTGCCGGTGAAAAAGTCCTTAATTATATTCCCAAGGATGGAAAAAATAGCGATACAGATTTCATAAGTCGTTTTGAGTCCTTCCCAAATCGCCTGGTACCAGGGATAAGCGATTAAGGCCGTTTTCACCAGTGAAATTCCCAAGGGTCCCTGATCGGCGGGATATTCCGTCCGGGGAACTCCCTTGATTTCAAGAATTTCGCCGCCCCTTTTTATCTGGAAGATTATTTCTTTCCCTTTGTAACCGTTTATCACATTCTGAATATCCGCGATGCTGGAAAATTTTTTCTGGCATCGGGGAATGGGCATTTGGCATTTAATTATCTCGTCTCCTATCTTTAGATTCATTTTTTCAGCGGGAGCGCCGGGAATTATCTGATTAACCTGAATCTTTGGATTCTTTGCCAGCTTATCCGAGTCCCGTACCGGCTGCGGAGCCCCAATCATCAGGCCAATGGATATCAGCGCCCAGGCCAAAATGAAGTTCATTATTACTCCCGCTACCAAGACCTTCACTCTTGTCCAGGCGGATTTTCCGGCAAAACTGTCTTCATCGGACTTTGCTTCCCCGCTCTCGCCCTTGATTTTCACAAATCCGCCAAGGGGGATCCAGTTGAGGGAAAAAATAGTATTTTTTGAGACAATTTTTTTGTCGCCTAATATGATTTTATATTTTCCGTTTTTATCATTTTTAACATATCCCAAAATTCTGGGCGGAAATCCAAATCCGAATTCCTCGGTCTTTATTCCATTTCTTCTCGCGGCTAAAAAATGCCCGAACTCGTGGGCAAAAATCAGAAGACCGAGAATTATTATAAAAACTAGAATTGTAAGCATATTAAGTTAATTTTCAATTCACAATTTTCATTGAATTTTCAATTACTAAATTTTCAAATTCGATAATTGATCATTGAGAATTGATTGTAAATTAACCATTGATCATTGAAAAATTCATACAGTCATTATCTCCTTTTCTTTCTTTTCTCTTATCTCTTCAATTTTCTTATTATACTCGTCGATGGCTTTCTGCAAAGCTTCTTTGCCCCTGAATTTCTCATCTTCGGAAAGCTCTCCCTTTTTTTCTTTTTCCTGAATTTCCTTCCAAATATCTTCTCTTATATTCCTGACTGATACTTTTGATTCCTCTGCCATTTTACTTAAAAATTTTGAAAGTTCTATTCTTCTTTCTTCATTAAGCGGAGGGATTGCCAGGCGGATAATCTGCCCGTCGTTAACCGGATTGACGCCTAAATCGGATTTTCTTATCGCTGCTTCAATGTTCGGAAGCGTCCCTTTATCCCAGGGCTGGATATTGATCAGGCGCGGCTCGGGAATATTAATGCTGGCGATCTGCTTCAAAGGGGACTTACTTCCATAATAATCAACTAAAATGCCCTCCACAAGCGCCGCGTTCGCCCGGCCAGTGCGGAGTTTTACCAACTCCGTGAGAAAGTGTTCAATCACATTTTGAAACTTTCCTTCATATTTATTTAAAATGTCACTTGTCGCCACAATTTTGATGATTATGAATTATTATTTATCCCTACTGATCCCGAGATAAAGGACATTGGAGTTCTTCGGGTCATATGAAATCACCGATACCGGCCGATCGGCGTCAATCTGGGTTACCGCCCAGGACTCTCCGCCATTCAATGACTTGTAAAATGCCCTGCCGGAAACAAAAGCCAGTTCATTCTTATTGGCATAACTGGCACTCACCATCCGGATCGGAAACTTGCTCGCGCTTTCAATAATATTTATTTTCTTCCAGTATTTTCCGTAATCCGCGCTCCGATGAAGTTGTCCGTTTTGAGTTCCGGCGTAAAGCGTCCCTGAAATGAATGGCGAAGCGGTGAGTGAAACAATTCCGGAAGGCGTTTTTTCCTCCCTGTTTTTTTCTTCCAATGCCTCGATGTATTTTTTTAATTTATCCGCCTCATCCGGCTTTTTTTCTTTCCTTAATTTGCTTTCTTTTTCTTTCAGCGCTTTTATTTCCTCCTTCTTTTTTTCCTCCCAGTCAATCCATACCTCTCCTCCATTGGAAGAGTAATACATCTTTTTTCTAAAGGAAAGGGCGTAGACCGTAAGTTTCTTGGCGGAATCAAAAGGAATTTCCGTTACCGGTCCGTCAATCATTTGGCCGACATTTTTCCAGGTCTGCCCGCCATCCGTGCTCTTTATTACTGTTCCTCCGCTTGTTCCCGCGAAGATTACATTAGTATCCCGAAAGTGCTGGGAAAGTGATGTCACAGCAGTGCCTGTTCCCGGTTCGGAATACACCTCTTTCCAGTTTTCGCCCCCGTCCTCCGTCCGAAAAACTTTGCCTACTCCAGCCAAGACGCCCGAAGCGAACATCCTTTTGTCCGGGTCGTTTCTATCTATGGTAAAGCTGTCAATTTTCTGCGGAGGAAATTTTATATATTTCCATAATTCCCCGCCGTTTACCGTTTTAAAAATGCCGTTATTCACCGTCCCGGCATAGATAATATTTGAGTCATTGGGATGAAAGGTGATAGTAAGAATATCGGCCGACGTAATCTCCGGGGGTTTGGCCACGGCTTTTTCTTTTTCGCCAGCCGCAACATCTGTCACTGGAGGCGCTTCCAGGGTAATTTTCGGAGCAAATGTCGCCCCGCCGTCCACGCTTTTCCAAATACTTCCCTTCTTTACTTGAGACGGCGTGACCGGCTTCTTCTTGCCCGTCAAAGAAGAAATGGAACAACCGGAAAAAAAGACGACCCCCGCCAGAATGACTAGGATAAAAAATTTTTTCATCATATTATTATGGTTAATGACAACTATATGTTACCACGAAAAATAAAAAAATCCAAAGAAGTGGATTTTAATTGCAGAACTATTAACTGATTAACAATATTGTACGCATTGGTGCTGTATTATTGAATTAGTCCGAACTTTTTTCGCCCCGCGGCGGGGCGGAGATTGAGCCCGAACTTTGGCGGGCAACGCCCGCAATCTTTGACAATTTCAAATTTTTCAGCAAGTTTATTATAACTTGCTTCGGAAAATTTTTCAAGGGTCTGAGATTTGAAAAATTTTCTGCTTTGGCGGCAAATTCTTTTCAGAAAAAAACAAGCTTAATTGTTTAAATCAATAATTTCTGAACATAAAAAAATCACCCTGTCGCACTCTAGCTATTGGGTGATTTATGTGTTAGGATCCTTGGATATTTATTTTCAAGGTACTAAGATTAGCAAGAATTATCTCCTCTGCTCAAGAGTAATCTTGCTAATATTATTTTTATTATATTCTTTTCTTGTTTTGTTAATGAATGTTTCATCGACGAAGTTTTCTAGAAGCTCTTTTACGGCTTCTCCAGCGCGACATTTAGAAATCTGAGCGTCTCTTTCCTGATTTATCGCAGAATTTCTTATATGTATCCTGGCTGAATACATTATGTGGTTTATATCATGAAGAAATTCTTGGGGACTAGGAAAAAACTGGATAATACTGCTAATTTTTATGTGTCTGCCAAATGGCTCCCTTTTCTCATCTTGTATGCATACTGAAATTAAATTCGGTGAATATGTTAGCAACATTCCGAACTCAATCTCGCCTTTTTCGTTAGTAAATTTCAAAAAAGGTCTTTGGCATTTTGTGGTTTCAAATTGCAATTCAATTTCACCAATCTCTTTTTCCTTTAGGTATGCTTCAATTTTTTTTTGAAAATCCTCAATTTTCATTTGATTGACCTCCTCATAAATTTATCAAAAAATCCTATCTTTGCTTTTCCGAATTGCGAAACAAGAAACCCCTTCCCTTCAACAGAAGGTTTCAAAAATATCAGAAAATGATGTTTGAAAGATTGCCTGAAACATTTGCCAGATTTCCTTGAAAGAATCGGCAGCACTTTCGCCAGCGTCATCGTATCTCCATTTCTTGTATAAAGGGGATATGTAAGACAAACCGATTTCAGATGCTAAACAAAGAAGAAGCAATAAATTAAGACAAGCAAACATTACCAACGACAAAAAAATTTTCACTTTTAAATAATTTTTCATTATCATTCTGATACTCCTTTTGGTTTATTGTTAAGGTACAGAAACCGCACCCATTTCAGCTAAAATCTGCCATTTCTAAACTTCAAAATAGTCTACCAATTTACGCCATGAAAGTCAATAGCTGTCCAATTTCAAAAAAATTAACAAACAAAAAAGAAATTCATAAGAATTTCCAAACAAAAAAATGAAAAAAATTTCTTTTACTAAAATGTGGTTCGCGCCGATATTTTTAAACGGTTCTTTGGCAGTTTTTATCGGCGCGGCGGAGCCGCGTTTTGCTGGCAAATATACTTTAAAATCTTTCACAATTTGGTGCGCTGTGAGGGAATCGAACCCCCGACCATTGGCTTAAAAGGCCACTGCTCTGCCGACTGAGCTAACAGCGCGCGTTTTATTTATATTACAATTTCAAAACTTTTGCCAGTTGCTTGATAAGAGAAACCACGACCGGAGGAGACAATAAACTGCAGACCTCAACGCCTTCATCATCTTTCACGATAAACGGCCTTTCAAGGGTCTTAACACTCTTGCTATTTTCGTCGTATTCGTAATAATACTCCGGAGTAATTTCATAATCATCCACATATTTTTCGGCAACTTTTACCGGAACCGCGTTTCTTAAAAGAACTTTGGGCGCGCCATGAAGAGAGAAGACCTTGTCAATCAGTTTTCCGTCCAGTTCAAGCCGTTCCCTTATGGATTCAATTCCCAAATTATCGCCTTCCTTGGCGCTCATCCTCGCGTTGGCGCAATCCGGATTATCGCACATCAGATAAAATTCATTTTTTTCTTTGTCATATCCTACTTTTTCCGTGGCTAAAAGTTTTAAATTTCTGGGCGTATGGCATTTGGGACACACGGCTCTGTATTTCATTCTTTCATCAATCACGGCTTCGGGAATATCTATGGCCATGAAAATATCCGGATCCCGGCGATAGTCAACAAGCTCCTTAAAAAATAATGAATAAGAAACCTGATCTAAATTTCTGGGAAAGCCGTCAATAAAAAGAGATTTTTTGTCTCTTTTGTCTATTTCCTTTTTTACCAAAGCCAGGACAAATTCTGTGGGCAACAAGGTCTTGGTGTCCCTTCCCAACAGCGCGCTGACCCCGTCTTCAATTGAAATATATCCCCGGTAATTCTGGCGCAAATAATCAATAAGTTCTTTCTTTTTATTCTCGTCTTCCATATCGCCATGCACCTCTCTTACGATATCTCCGACGGAAATGTGCCCGATTTTTTCCTTGCTGAAAATTTCCATCATCAGTTTCGTGTATGTTCCCTTGCCGGCGTTTTTTTTGCCCAAAAGGTAAGCAATGAAGGTATGGCCTCCGTCAAAAAATTTTTTCAATTTTTCAATTTCATTTCCGACCTTTTGCTGAAAATATTCCTTTCTATCTTTAATATCCGACAGATTGAACTTTTTTGTCACGCCCTCTTTTTTGGTTTTGAAAACCGGAAATTCTTTTTCGTATTTCATGTTTTATATCTATAATATTAATTAAAAACCTCTGGACGAGGCAGTTAGCGCACTTTTGCTAAGAATTATATTAGCAGACAAAAATAATTATGGCAAATGAATATGATTAGTTAAATTCAATTTTGCATTTTGAATTTTGATTTTTACATTCATAAATTATGTCCCCCATCTCATCCGTCCGGAAAATTTTTATTCCGTGTTTTAAAATTCTTTCTATCACCTCCAGAGCCGGATGGCCATATTGGTTATTTTTTCCCACTGATATTATAGCATCTTCGGGCTTTACCGCTTCCAGAAATTCTTCGCTGGTGGAATATTTGGAACCGTGATGGGCCACTTTAATGACTCGCGAATTAAGAGCTAATGAATCGCGAATAAGAATTAATTCTTTTTCAGACGGCAGATCTCCGGTAAAAAGAAAATTGTTTTCCCCGAAAGTTAATTTAAGCACCACGCTTCCCGCGTTGCTTTCGCCCAGCGCCGCGGCTTCGGAAGAAAAAGGATAAATAATTTCTCCCTCCGCGCCGGCAGGAAATTTTATTTTCACTCCTTTTTCCGCCTCAATATTATCCGCATTTTCTTCTCTTATTAATTCATCCAGCGCTTTGAAAGTCCGCGATTCGCTTTCGGCTTCGGTTTTTATGATTGCATTGACTTTGTAATTTTCCAGAGTGTCAATCAGTCCGCCGATGTGGTCCTGATCCGGATGAGTAGCGACCATGATTTCAATCTGCCGGTCCCAAAAGGGAATATATTTCCCCAATTTTTCCAAGAGCGTTTTTCCGTTTCTTCCTCCATCAATGAGCATTTGATTTGAACCTTGCTCAATCAAAATCGCGTCCCCTTGCCCGACATCCAGAAAAATTACCCTTAAATCATGATTATTTTTCTGATAAAAAATTATCCCGCCTAAAATCAGAACTATGATAAACCCGGCAACAATAATATAGTAAAAAAATTTATTCACCATTTTCTACTGCGATATCATACATCATTTTTTGCCTAGGCAAAAAATGATGTATGAGAATAATTATATATCTTTTTCTCATATTATTTTTTCACGCTTTCTCAAGAAAAAAACCAGACCAGATAAAATTATATACCATAAAATAATTTTCGACCACCCGAAATTTTGCACTTCCCGGCTTGACCAATTTAAACCAGCAAGCGCATTGATAATCCAAATTTCATATTTCAGCGGCATATACGCCAGCCAGGCAAAAGGAAGAGAGAATAAGGTAGAAATCAATCCAAAAGCGGCAACCAAAAAAACCAAAAGCATAGACAAAGGAATAAGCGGCAAAACCAAAAGATTGGCGATGAGCGACACGGAGGAAAAAATATGAAAGTTATAAAAAATAATCGGCATAACAAAAATTTGAGCTGAAAGCGACAGGAAAAATATTTCCGAAAATCCCATTGCTTTGTTTCTCTTTATGAAATATTTTTCCCAAAAGGGAGCGAGTGCTATTATTCCCAGCGCCGCGAGAAATGACAATTGGAAGCCGATATCCCAGCGGAGCGCCAGCGGATTAATCAGCAGCATCACTGCTCCGGCAAAAATTATGGCATTATAGGAATTAGCCAGCCGTCCGTTTTTCATCGCCCAGAGAAGCAGTCCGCCCATCACTCCCGCCCGCACCGCCGAGGACGGAAATCCGATCATCGCCACGAAAATAATAATTCCCAAAATCGCAAACCAAAATGCCTGCTTCCTCCAAAAACCGATAAAAATAAAAAACCAAATCAGATATTCCGCGATAATCGTCACGTTGTATCCCGACACCGCCACAATATGGCTCATCCCCGTTTTGGAAAAATTTTCCTGGACTTTTTTGGGAAGTCCGCTGCTCCCGCCGATAATAAGCCCTTTGGCCAAAGCGGCTTCCGGTTCGGGAATAACTTTGTTTATATTTTCCTCAAGGTTATTTTTTAATTTCAATATGGATAAATAAATTTTATTTCCTTTATTTTCTCCGGTTTTTTCAATTTTTGCTTTTTCACAAATGTAATAAATTCCATCTTTCGCCAGGTACATTCTGTAATCAAAACTGCTGTCATCCTGAGTATTAGCGAAGGATCCCGAATTATTAACGGGATTCTTCACTTCGTTCAGAATGACTTTGTGGTTCTCCGGAATTTTCAAAACGCAATTAACTTTTATCTCATCGCCATAATTTATTCCCGAATGCAGCGGCGCGTTAGCCATAATTTTCAAATTAAAATCCTCTCCCCCTGCCCGAGGGGGAGATTGAGAAGGGGTGGGATAAAAAATTATTTTCAAATAATTTTCTTTTCCCTCCGGTTCTTTCGCGACGATAACTCTTCCGGAAAAGGTTTGCCCGTTCAAATTAAGATTATTTAATTTTATTAAATCCGCCTCCGTCCGCCAGATTCCCAAAGCCAAAAATAAAAAAGAAAAAGCGGCCACCACTGCCAATTTATTCTTCCAAAATACTGAAAGCAAGATAACAGTTATAATTGCAAAGATATAAAACCAAGAATCATCAATATCAAAAAACGACCGCCCAAATACGCCACCGATGAAACTCAATGATAAAATCAGAAAAATTCTTGATTTATTCATAGTTCAATTATAGCAAATAAAAAGGAGACAGTAGATTTTCTACTGTCTCCTTAGATGATATTCAGATGCACCTACCGGAACATGCAAGATTAGTATTGATTTTGTAATGAGCGTGATAAACAACAATTTTTTCATAGGTTGAAAAATCTTTCTGATAAATTATTACCGCCGTTTTCCTGTTGTCGCTAACTGTCACGCTTTCAACCTTCATCCAAATATGAATTTCTTTATTAATTACTTCCTGCATTCTCTTAACATCGCCATCGCATGTTTCTAAATCAACTACTATTACCATAATTACCTCCTCCTTGAATTATAATATTTCTACAATTTTCACCCTGGTGGATTTGCCACCGATTATTGTTAAGTTGCTTTTTGGAACATCAAAATACTCCGCTAAAATACTTATTAGCATAGAATTGGCTTTTCCGTCAATAGGAGGCGCCATGAGCTTAACTTTATATTCCCCTTCGGAAACTTTTGTGATTTCGTTTTTGGAAGCCCGCGGAATGACTTTAACGTAAATCCGCATAATTTAATTACATTATGTGACACAATCCTTCGGCCGACGGAATGTGTCACATTGCTATTTTCAAAAAATTATTCAACTTTATTTTTAATTCCTTTTATTATTTCATCATCCAGTTCGTCCGGCAGAACATCGCCTTCGGGATTGTGGATGGTCGCTTCTTTATAAACCCAATTTTTGATTTCTCTGACAACCGACTTAAGCAGCGATTTTTCTTCCTTATTCAGAAGCAGATTTAATTTTTTATTTTGGGAATCATCTTCCACCACCCTAAAAACCGCCATGGCGAAAATAATTCCTATGATAATAAAAAATATAATAATTGAAAAAATTATTTTTTTCAGCATAAATTATTTACTAAAAAATAAAATGACTAATTACAACGAGATTTCTCGGCTTCCCCCGCCCTTCGCAAAGGGCGGGGTTCGCTCGGAATGACATCATCGTCTTATCCCGACTTTTCCGAAGTTTTTTTCTATTTTGCTTTTTATTTTTTCCAGGTCTATTTTTTTGCCCTTGGTTTTTCTTTTAAGTCGCGGATCCAAAATTTTTATTTCGCGGTACTTTTGAAGATAATAATTTTTCGCGCCACTTATCCATTCGACGATATCAGCAAAGTCTTTTTCGGCATGAATGCCGGGAACAACCGTGGTTCTGAATTCATAATCAATCCCGCTGTTTCTAATTAAATCAACGCTTAATTCTAGCCGCTTAATATCTGTTTTATATCCGCAGGTCTCTGAATATCTTTTTTTGCTATTTTTAATGTCCATCGCGATATAATCAACGATTTTTCCGTCAATAATTTTTTTCAGCGCGTCCGGCCGGCTGCCGTTAGTGTCCAGTTTTACCAAAAATCCCAATTTTTTTATTTTTTTTATAAATTCAAAAATATCCGGTTGAATGAGCGGTTCCCCTCCCGTAACGCAGACCCCATCCAATTTTCCCTTTCTGGATTTTAAAAATTTAAAAAATTCTTTTTCCAAATTACTATTAACTGTGAACTGCCGGCTGTCGACTAATTCCGGATTATGGCAAAAGGGACAGCGAAAATTGCAGCCAACGGTAAAAACCGTAGTCGCGAGTTTTCCGGGATAATCGATAAGAGTTAATTTTTGATAACCGCCTAAAATCATTAAAGCGTTAAAGCACTAGAACATTAAAACACTTGAATAGAAACTTTATTTTAATGTTTTTATGTTTTTATGTTTTTCTAAATCAGGGCGACTTGATTTAAAAAACCAAGTCGCCCCTCTATCTTTTTATTTCTGCTTAGCAATAAGCTGGCTGCTTATTTACCACAAATTCTTTTCTGTCTTTATATTCTTCCCGCTTCCCGGCGTTCCATTGCTCCACCGGACGAAGATAGCCCACTACCCGGGAATAGACCTCCGTTTTTTGCTCCACCACGCATTTTGGGCATGTCCAGTGCTCGCCTTCCAGGTATCCGTGCGCCGGGCAGATGCTGAAAGTGGGTGTCAGAGTAAAATAGGGCAAGGAATAATTTTCGGCAATTTTTCTGACCAAATTTTTGACCGCCGAGATGTCCCAAAGGCGCTCTCCCAGAAAACCGTGGAGGACTGTTCCTCCCGTATATTTAGTCTGCAGGTCATCCTGAAGATCCAACGCTTCGAAAATATCTTCCGTGAACGAAACAGGAAGCTGGGAAGAATTGGTATAATACGGCTCCGCCCCTTGTTTTTTTACCGCCGCGTCGTTGGCAAAAATCATCTTGGGATTTTTTTCCCGGTCGATTCTCGCCAGCCGGTACGAGGTGCCTTCCGCCGGCGTCGCTTCAAGATTATACAAGTTTCCCGTTTTTTCCTGGTACTTTACCATTTTTTTCCGCATATGTGCCAATACCTCATTGGCAATCTTCTGGCCTTCCTTTGAAGCAATATTCTTCTTCATAAAATTCATAATCATCTCATTCATTCCGACCAGACCGATGGTGGAAAAATGATTGGACCAGTAGTGGCCGCGCCGCATTTTTATGGAATCAAGATAAAATTTCGTGTATGGATACAGGCCTCTTTCAGTAAGATTTTCGATAAGGTCTCTTTTGGTTTCCAAGCTTTGGTGGGCTAAATCCATCAGATAATCCAATTTCGCCAATATTTCTTTTTTGCTTTTTGAAAGGTACCCGATCCGCGGCATATTTATGGTGACAACGCCGATAGAGCCAGTCATAGGATTTGCTCCGAATAGCCCGCCGCCCCGCTTGTAAAGTTCCCGGTTGTCCAGCCGCAACCGGCAGCACATACTCCTCGCGTCGTCCGGATCCATGTCGGAATTGACAAAATTCGCAAAGTAGGGAGTCCCGTATTTCGCCGTCATTTCCCAGATTGACTTGAACCGCTCATCCTCCCAGTCAAAATTTTTCCCGATGTTGTAGGTGGGAATGGGAAAAGTGAAAACCCGCCCATTGGCGTCTCCTTCCATCATCACTTCGGCAAACGCCTTGTTAATCATATTCATTTCTTCCTGAAAATCTCCGTGGGTTTCTTTTTGAGGAACACCACCGATAAGCGCCGATTCACCGGCAAGATTTTTCGGCGGCGTGATATCCATCGTGATATTGGAAAAAGGCGTTTGAAAACCAACCCGGGTGGAAACATTCATATTAAAGACAAACGACTGGATATTCTGCTTTACCTGTTCATAACTTAATTGGTCGTGCCGGATAAAAGGAG
Organism: Candidatus Doudnabacteria bacterium RIFCSPHIGHO2_02_FULL_43_13b; assembly: GCA_001777655.1. GTDB lineage: Bacteria > Patescibacteriota > Doudnabacteria > UBA920 > O2-02-FULL-48-8 > 2-01-FULL-44-21. The sequence continues at coordinate 642 of MFER01000003.1, read as the reverse complement.
CCAGCAGCGTGTCAAAATTGGAAAACGCCTGAGCACCCGCCACTTCTCCCTGAAGGGTGTAAATGAAATTGACAATTTGGCCCAGAGCCGAACCGAAATGCTTGGCCGGTTTGCAGGCCACTTTCCCCGCCACTCCGGTGAAACCGCGCCGCAGAAGATCCTGCAAATCCCATCCGCAGCAATAAGCCGCCACCAGCTGTAAATCATGGAGATGAAAATCTCCGCTGTCATGGGCTTCTCTCACTTCTTTGGAATAAACCCGGTTCATCCAATAGCGCGAGCTCACCACGGATGCGATGTAATTATTAAGGCCCTGAAGTGAGTATGACATATTGGCGTTCTCTTTGACTTTCCAGTCAATTTCCTGAATATATTTGTCAACAAGTCCTACCGCTTCATCCAGTGACTCTTCGGCTTCCCTTATTTTCCGGTGCTGCTCACGGTACAGAATGTACGCTTTGGCCGTTTCCTCAAAATCCAAAACCATCAGCACCCTTTCCACTATGTCCTGGATTTCTTCAATTTCGGGAATATAACCTTTTTTATAATTTCTGTTCAGGAGGCGGACGACTTTGCCGCTTACTTTTTCCGCGTCCTTTTTGTTCCCTTCGCCGGTGACGGCAAGGGCATTAGCAACGGCAC
>MFER01000002.1:34862-39878 GCA_001777655.1 Candidatus Doudnabacteria bacterium RIFCSPHIGHO2_02_FULL_43_13b | reverse complement strand
GCACATCGTTGATGTCTAGCAGAAGAGTACTTAATGGGTTGATTATAAATATATAAATTTATTAACTAATCATTATTTCTAAACGGGATGAATATTACAATCAAGGGGACACATCTGGATTTAACCGCTTCAATTAAACAGTATGTCGAAGAAAAAGTCGGCTCATTGTTAAAATTTATTCAGGCTACTGAGGCAAAGGTTGAACTGGAACGAGACCAGCACCATCGCACTGGTTTGATATTTCGTTCCGAAATTACATTGATTGTCGGCGGTAAGATTATGAGAGCAGAAGCATCAGCAGAAGATGTTTATGCGGCAGTTGATCTGGTGTTGCCAAAACTCAAAGAACAAATCTCCAAGTTTAAAGACAAAAAAAACGACCTGAGAAGAAAAGGGGCCAGATTGGCCAAGCGAAAATGGGCTTGACTTAGTATATCAACTTCAATAATAGTTTTTGTGTTCGCTTTTGCTGAAGTATTATTCTTGATATTTCGTGAAAGTATAATCAAATGCCAGATAAATTCAATACAAAAACTATTAAAGCAAAAGCATCGAAGTTGTATTACTGGCTTGACAACATTTTTAGTTGCTTTACAATGACTTTAGAATAATTTTTCCGATTCAGAGACGGAAAAAAGAGAAAGATTTAATTGAAGAAAAAATTTGGACATAAAATTTTGATTATAGGTTACGGTTCAGTCTCACAATGCACCTTGCCGATTTTGTTTGATAAACTCGACATCTCGCCGAAAAGTGTAACCTTAATCGATTTTGCTGACAAGACCCAAGACCTCAAACAATATACTGATCAAGGACTAAATTTCGTCCAAGCGAAAATCACTTCAGAAACCTTGGACCAGCTGTTGTCTAAATATATAGACCATGGCGGTTTGGTTATTGATTTGGCCTGGAACATCGGTGCGATCGATATTTTAACCTGGTGTCACAACCATAATGTTTTGTACGTTAATACTTCGGTCGAGGAATGGGATCCTTATGCTGCCCGCAGTACTTATGATAAATCTCTATACGCCCGGCAAATGGAGATGAAGAGTTTATCCAAAGGCTGGGAGTCGGCGGTCAGCGCAGTTGTGGATCATGGAGCCAATCCGGGTTTAATTTCTCATTTTACTAAACAAGGTTTGATTGATATTGCCCAGAAACTGATTGTGGATAAAAAAGCGTCGGGCGCGGACGAGGATGAGATCAAGCAATACATTAAGGATCGGAATTTCGCTAAACTAGGTCAGAAATTAGGTGTAAAGACCATCCACGTCAGTGAGCGCGATACCCAAATCACCAATCGGCCCAAGGAAGTGAACGAGTTTGTGGGTACTTGGAGCATTGAAGGATTACGCGAAGAAGGGACGGCGCCGTCGGAAATGGGCTGGGGCACTCATGAAAAAAAACTGCCGGCTTATTCAGTTATCCCAGATAAGGGTCCGAAAAACCAGATTTTTTTAAACCAGATGGGAATGAATACCTGGGTGAGGTCATGGATTCCGAATCAAGAAATCGTCGGGATGGTGATTCGCCACGGCGAAGCGTTTGGTATTTCCGATCGCATGACAGTTTGGGATGGTGAGAAGGCTGTGTATCGCCCCACTGTGCATTATGCGTATATGCCCTGCCATGAGACACTTTCGTCTTTGCATGAATTACGCGGGTTAAATTATGAATTACCAGTCAAACAGCGCATTATGTCTGATGAAATTACTTCAGGCGCTGATATCTTAGGTGCTCTACTAATGGGTCATGCGTATAATTCTTGGTGGACTGGCAGTGATCTGTCAATAGAAGAAGCCAGGCGTGTTACCCCTGGTCAGAATGCGACGACTTTACAAGTGGCGGTTGGAGTGATGGCTGCAGTGCTTTGGATGTTGGATAACCCTAAAAAAGGTCTCAATTTGCCGGATGACCTGCCACATGATTTTGTCTTGGATTTTGCCAAACCTTTCTTGGGTAATTTTATATCCACACCCTCGGATTGGACACCGCTTAGGAATCGCAAGGTTTACTTTAAAGATAATCCGGCCAGTGTTGCCGATCCGGATCCCTGGCAATTCCAAAATTTTGTGTTTTTGCCATAACAGCTTGCATAAATAATTAATACTTCTATAATTTAGAGATGAAGAGAGAACAAAAAGAATTTTTGCAGCAAATCGCGGCAAAAAATGGCACGCCGTTATTCGTGATTGATCATGAAATAATCCGGCAAAATTATAAAGAATTTACGGAGAAACTGCCTGATGTCCAAGTTTACTTTGCCATTAAGGCGAATTCCAACCCTGAAATTTTAAAAACCCTATACGATGTAGGATCTGGTTTTGATGTTGCTTCGATCCAGGAATTCCGGATGGTTACGAAAAATATCAAGAAATTGTCAGATAAGAAGCAATTGGAGTTTATTTGGGACAGAATGATCTATGCCAATACCATCAAACCGGCGGATGACATTAAAAAATTAAGCCGGATGATGGTAACTTTTGACAATATTGAAGAGCTGAAAAAGATTAAGGCAGCTAATTCAAAACTAGGTTTGATTTTACGCCTTCGTGTGCCTAACACAGGTTCTGTCGTCGAACTTTCTTCTAAATTCGGGGTGGATCCTGGTGAAGCCGTGGATTTGATGATCGAAGCCATTAAACTCGAATTGGAAGTGGGTGGTATCAGTTTCCACGTCGGTAGTCAGTGCAATAATTTTGAAAATTATATTCAAGCGTTTAACCTTGCTTCTTCGGTCTTCAAGGAAGCCAAATTAAGAGGCTTGGATATCGGGTTTAATCAGAAAGACGGAAAGAAAATTAAAGTTTTAGATATTGGCGGCGGGTTCCCGGTCAAATACACTTCGGAAGACAAATCTTTTGGCGCTTTGGGCAGAAAATTGACCTCAGAACTCAAGCGCTTGTTTGGCAAAGAAGAAAATTTAAAAATTATTGCAGAACCCGGGCGCTTTATGGTGGCCACTGCTTGCACTCTCGTGACCAAAATTATCGGAAAATCAGTGCGGGACGAAAAAACTTGCTACTACTTGGATGATGGCGTCTATCACACTTTTTCTGGACAGATTTACGATCACCAACATTACCCGCTGCATGCCTTTAAGGAAGGCGAAAAGAAAATTGTTTCAACTTTTGGCCCAACTTGTGATGCTTTCGATACCATCTCTTTAGTTGATGAGTTACCAGAGGATTTACAGATTGATGATTTGCTCTACGCGGAAAATATTGGAGCCTATACTTTTGCCTCGGCAACTTATTTTAATGGTTTTAGGCCACCAAAAGTTCTTCATATCAATAAAGAATTGCCACCAGAACCTGTGAAACCAGAAGAGGTTGCCAAAGTTAACGGGAATGGTAATGGACATAAAGAAGCGGAGAAAATTGAGAAGAAATCTGCCAGTTCGGCGGACAGGGACGAAAAGAAAGAACCAGTGGAGAAGATCCTCGCTAAAACCACTGCCAAATGAGCAAACTCTTTGCGATAAGAATGGACCATTTAACATTTTTAGAGAATAGACCAATAAAAAAGAATATCTCGATATTGCCAATCCCTCTGGACATAGGTTCGGAAAATGAGGGGATGGACTCGGCACCGAAATATTTACTAAAGTTTGGATTAAAAGAAGCGTTGATGAGCGCCGGTTTTAATGTGACTGTTTTGCCCGAAATCGTTGCCAGAAAAAAGAGACTTTGGGGTGAAGGTAAAACAAAAAATACTTTGGATGCCATTTCAAAAGTGGCCAAGAGTACGATTGAAGTTGTGAGGCAAGAAGTTAGCAGCGGCAACAATGTTTTAACACTCGGCGGCGATCACGCAATTTCCATTGGCAGTATTGCTGGGGCTAGCGAAGCGTTAAAAGGTAACTTGGGCGTAATCTGGATCGATGCGCATGCTGATTTGAATACTTTGGAAACGAGTCTTTCTGGCAATGTCCACGGCATGGTCACTTCTACCTTACTCGGCCTAGGTGGTGAAAGTTTAACTAGCTTAGTAAAAACAAATATAAAAAAAGAAAATATTTTATATATCGGACTTAAAGATATTGATCAAGCAGAGATTGATTTTATAAGGGAGCACAAACTTACGACAGTTACTATGTTTGATATTATGGTCAATGGTTTTCCAAGTGTCATCAAGCAAGTTGAGAAGATACAAAATAGAGTAAAAAATCTTTGGATAAGTCTTGATGTAGATTCCATTGACGAGGAGTTTGCTCCAGCCTCTGCTATGGCGACAACAGGCGGCCTAACTTACCGTGAAGTCTCTAATTTGCTGACCTTTATCGGAAAAACCTCTAATGTTATCGGTGCCGATATCGTCGAACTTACTCCCAACAAAGATTTGAATGCGAAGACCGCCAAACTATGTATCGAGTCTGCGGCATCCATGTTCGGTTCAAAGCATAATTGGTATGATGAGTATATGTCAGCTTTTACGAAATGAGTGATTGAAAGTATTTGCTAGCTCCTAAAGTTTCTTTGGGGCTGACCGCCAGGTTGGCTCCGGCTCGTTGTTTTTTTAAGGCTAATTCGATATAATAACAAAGCTTTTGTCATCCTGAACTCGATTCAGGATCCAGGCTAAAGCTTATATTTGGATTCCGGATCGGGGTCCGGAATGACGATTTTTATTTATTTTTATGTCTATACTTGGTAATTTATTTGGTTCCTCGAATGAGTCAGTGGTCAGGAAATATTCCAAAGTGGTTGAGCAAATCAACTCACTCGAAAAAGAATTCGAAGCCAAATCGCAGGATCAACTCAAGGAATTAACGAGCAAGTGGAAATCTGAACTTGCTGCTTTAGATATTGAGGCCCAAAAAGAATCTCTGGAGGTAATTTTACCTCAAGCCTTTGCGGCAGTGCGCGAGGCGGCCAAGCGGACGATTAATCAGAGGCATTATGATGTACAGCTCATCGGCGGTATGGTTTTGCATTATGGGAATATTGCGGAAATGCGTACTGGAGAAGGCAAAACCCTCGTTGCTACGCTGCCTTTGTATCTAAATGCCCT
>MFER01000002.1:0-34842 GCA_001777655.1 Candidatus Doudnabacteria bacterium RIFCSPHIGHO2_02_FULL_43_13b | reverse complement strand
TGGTCACAGTCAATGATTACCTGGCCCGTTGGCAGGCATCCTGGATGGGTCAAATTTACAATTTTTTGGGGTTAACGGTTGGTTCCATCCAACACGAGCAGGCATTTTTATACGATGCGGGTTATGAGCCAGAGGCAGAAGAAATCAAGCAGATTGAATCACAAGTTCAGGGCCTGATTTTGGATGTTAAACATATGCGCACAACGACTCGACAAATGGCATACCGAGCCGATATTGTTTATGGCACGAACAACGAATACGGGTTTGATTACCTTCGAGACAATATGGTTTGGCAAAAAGAACAGATGGTACAAAGAGATTTATTTTACGCGATTGTTGACGAAGTCGATTCAATCCTAATTGACGAAGCCAGAACGCCATTGATTATATCCGCCCCGGATACGGATCCGACGGATAAATATTATCAATTTTCTAAATTCGTCGAAAAGTTGGAAATCGAAACTGATTATAAAGTTGATGAAAAAAAACGAGCCGCCACCCTGACGGAAGCGGGGATTGAGAAGTTGGAAAAGATGTTGAATGTCCAAAATATTTACGACAAAGAAGGGATTTCGACCATCCATCACATCGAGCAAGCGCTGCGGGCCAAAGCATTATTTAGAAAAGATACTCATTACGTCGTTCGTCAAGGAGAAATAGTTATCGTTGATGAATTTACCGGGCGATTAATGTTCGGGCGGCGATATTCAGAAGGGCTGCATCAAGCCATCGAAGCCAAAGAAGGAGTGAAGGTCCAGCAGGAAAGCAAAACCCTGGCCACAATCACTTTTCAAAATTATTTCAGGCTTTATAAAAAATTATCCGGCATGACCGGGACCGCGGAAACAGAAGCCGAAGAATTTCATAAAATTTACAAATTAGAAGTAGTCTCGATCCCAACCAATCGTCCGATGATTCGGCAAGATTCGCCAGATCAGGTGTTAAAAAACGTGGACGGAAAATTTCAAGCTCTAATCCGTACTATCAAAGAACTTCATGCCAGCGGTCGGCCAATTTTGATCGGCACGATCTCGATTGAAAAAAACGAGTATTTGTCGCAATTACTAACTTCTGCCGGGGTGCCGCACGAAACTCTGAATGCGAAGAATAATGAACGCGAAGCGCATATAATCGCGCAGGCCGGGCGCTTGGGCGCTGTGACACTTGCTACGAACATCGCGGGCCGCGGTGTTGATATTATTTTGGGTGGGAACCCGGCTGATTTAGACGAACAGAAAAAAGTTATCGAATTGGGAGGTTTAGTGGTGCTGGGCACGGAACGACATGAATCCAGGCGCATCGACAATCAGCTGCGCGGCCGTTCAGGTCGTCAGGGCGATCCTGGCTCATCCCAATTTTTCTTATCGTTAGAAGATGATTTGATGCGGCTGTTCGGTGGCGAGCGAGTGGGGAAAATGATGCAGACACTGGGGATCCCAGATGATCAGCCGATTGAGCATGGATTGATTTCTAAATCGATTGAGTCCGCGCAGCGAAAGATTGAAGGGTTGAATTTTGATATGCGCAAACACGTCCTGGAATATGATGATGTCATGAACAAACAACGGACGATTATTTACGGTAAACGCAAACAAATTTTAGATCGAGGCGAATCGCTGTCAGATGAAATTTTGGATCTGGTGGCCAAAGAAATCACCCAGATGGTGACGACGCACCAAGAGCATGAAGAGGGAGAGCCTGCCCGGCACGCCTACGGCGAAGCCGAGGCGGACGGGAGATTCGAACCGCGTCATATGTATGAACACGCCGCGCAAATTCTGCCGATTAGGCCGGAGGATATTAAACTAATCAACAATCAGCAAGAGTTTATCGACCATCTCGTTGAGGTAGCAGAACGAGAGTATAAAGCTAAGGAAGAAAAATTGGGGAAAGACATGATGCGACAGCTGGAAAAGTTTGTTTATTTGCGAACCATTGACCAACTTTGGCAAGAGCATTTGGATACGATGGAACATTTGCGCGACTCTGTCAGGCTGCGCGGTTATGGTCAGCGTGATCCATTGATTGAATTTAAAAACGAAGGATTTACGCTTTTTCAGCGCCTGCTTGACGACGTCAATCGAAATATTGTTTATACGATCTTTAAAGTCGACATCGCTCCGCAACCAGTGCAAAGTCCCAAGTTTCAAGATCCAAGTTCCAAGGAAATCGGTCGCAATGACCCGTGCCCGTGCGGCAGCGGCAAGAAATGGAAAAAGTGCGGGCTTTTGAATACGCAAGAACATCAGCAAAAAATGACTCAGAAGGCATAGAATGTGCACGAAGAAATGTGCTATGATAAAGGAAAGTTAGAGGAGGTGAACATGGCCTTTTTGAAGCTTCCGGCCTTTCCACAGTTGGTCGTTGGTGAGGCGAACAAACGCGCCGGGATATTCATTGCCTTGCTGATGGCAGGGTGGTGCGCATTCTTGGCGGCCGTTCCCGTATGGGTGCTTGAAAATCCGAATCGTGGGGCGATTGTTTTTTGCGCCGGGCTGGCCTGGGCATCCGTCGTCATCGCCGCAATCATCGCGGGCAGTAAGCGATACACCATCGGCGCGCTTCTACTGGCGCCAATCCTGTTCGTGATTTGACCGAAGTTTTCTTACGATACTGCTTCGGTTTTCTTTTTTCCAGGAAGTGAAAATTTGATTCGCTCAGCGATTAGCCAATTTCGAGTAGCGAAATTGGCATCAAATTTTCACTTCCTGGTTTACGTCATATTTGCTAAAATATAACAATGATCAAGACTGCAGAATTTGTAACGCCTAAGCATCCTGATAAAGTTTGTGATTTTATCGCCGACTCGATCCTGGATGAATATCTCAAACAAGACCCTGATTCCAGAGTTGCTGTTGAGGTCATGGGCGGACACGGTCACATCACGGTTAGCGGTGAAATTACCAGCAAGGGTCAAGTTGATATCGAAAAATTAGTCCACTTAATTGTAGGGGCTAATTTTCAAGTGAATGTTTTTGCGACCCGCCAAAGTCCAGAAATTGCTCACGGGGTTGATGCGGGCGGGGCAGGGGATCAGGGCATCATGGTCGGATTCGCTTGCCACGAAACGCCAAGTTTGATGCCGCTCGAATACGAACTGGCGAGGAATCTTTGTAAAAACATATATCAAAAATTCCTGGTTGACGGCAAGGTTCAGATAACAGTGGATATCGAGACGAAGAAAATTCAGACTGTTGTGGCTTCATTCCAAAATACCAAATCAGATGAATTACTTAAGCTTGTAAAGCAATTCGTGCTAGCTAAAGAATATTTGGTCAACCCGGCCGGAGAGTGGCGGATCGGCGGGTTCGATGCCGACTCCGGCATCTCTGGTCGGAAAATCGCGATGGACAGTTATGGTCCGAATGTATCAATCGGCGGCGGGTCATTTTCTGGGAAAGATTACACCAAAGTGGATCGGTCCGGGGCTTATATGGCTCGGAAAATAGCGATTGACTTAATTAAAAAAAATCACGCTAAAGAAGCGCTGGTGAAACTTGCTTATGCGATTGGCAAACCTAATCCAGTTATGAGTACTATAATACTAGATAGTATCATAGTGCCAGTCCCGACTAATTATGATTTAACTCCAAAGGGGATTAAAATGCTGTTAAAATTAGACAAGGCGATATTCGCCCAAACTTCTCAATGGGGACATTTTGGCCGTGGATTTGCTTGGGATAAATAATATGAATGAAATTATTCTTATTCTCATTTCGAGTTTTCTGATTTTAGTCGGCTTGGTCGGAACCATTTTACCTTTTTTGCCTGGGCCGCCACTGTCTTTAGCCGGGCTGATTTTATACGGGTGGTTTACCAAGTTTGAAACAGTTTCTATTTTGGCCGTAGTGATTTTTTCAATTCTGACCTTGTTCACCTTCCTTTTCGATATATTCGCGCCGGCCCTGGCTGCGAAAGGCTACAGGTCGTCAAAATATGGGGCGTGGGGCGCTGTGATTGGCGTATTGCTGGGGATAGTCGTTTTGGGGCCAATTGGGGCGTTTTTAGGGCCGTTTTTGGGGGCATTTGTAGGCGAATTTATAGCACAGCGAAACCACCAAGTGGCCCTCCGGGCAGCCTGGGGCGCATTCGTCGGGATCTTGATCGGGACGATTTTTAAACTTACCATTACCTTGGCCATGCTTGGATATTTTATTATCAAAATTATTACATGAAAAAACCAATTACAGTGGCGGTTTCCGGAGGGTTTGACCCCATCCATCCTGGGCATATTCGAATGTTTAAAGAGGCCAAGGCTCTGGGCGATAAATTAATTGTGATTTTAAACAATGACAATTGGCTGATCGCAAAAAAAGGTTTTAAGTTTATGGGAGAAGGAGAACGCAAAGAAGTCCTCGAAGCCATCCGATACGTGGATGAAGTAGTGTTGACCAAACATCTTGCCGGTACTACTGATTTGAGTGTTTCAGAAGCCCTACTTCGCGTGAAACCTGATGTTTTCGCAAATGGCGGAGATCGAACTAAAAAAAATATCCCGGAAGTTGACCTTTGTAATAGGCTGAGCTGTCGGATGGTTTATAATGTCGGCCAGGGCGGGAAAGTCCAATCCAGTTCCTGGCTGGTTGAGAAAGCGATTAAAAACGCCCCGAGGAAAGTGTCAATTATTGTAAAAAAGCGCAGAATTTAGTATAATTTTTGTGATGCGTAAAAAAGGCCTCTATTTTAAATTTTTAATTATTTTGTTACTGACCGCGGGGGCGGTTTATTTAGTATTGCCGGTAGGCAGTAAAATTACGCTGAAACCAGTAAAAATCAATTACGAAAAGGTATATAATCTTAAGTTGGGTTTGGATTTGCAGGGCGGCACCCATTTGGTTTATGAAGGAAACTTAAAAGATATTCCACAAGAGGCCAGAGCTGACGCCATGAATTCTGCCAGAGACGTAATTGAACGGCGCGTGAACAGTTTTGGTGTTTCCGAACCGGTGGTGCAGCTATCGGGGGATAATCGGATCATCATCGAGTTGCCCGGCGTGAAAGATATCAATGAAGCTATCAAATTGATTGGTCAAACTCCGTTTTTGGAGTTTCGAGAAGAAAATCCCAATCCAACCGTCATTCCTGATGAGAACGGACAGATTAGTATAACTGCCGATCAGGCCTTTATGACTACGGGTTTGACTGGAAAACAGTTTAAGCGCGCGATTTTGGAATTCAGTCCGCAAACCGGCGTGCCGCAAATCACGCTCCAATTCGACGCGGAAGGGACCAAACTGTTCGCTGATATTACCACGAGAAATGTCGGCAAACTAGTGGCAATTTTTTTGGACGGACAAGTCTTGTCTGCTCCGACCGTGCAAAACGCGATCACAGATGGTAAAGCAGTCATCACAGGCCAGTTTACGGTTCCCGAGGCGAAGGAATTGGTGACCCGTTTAAATTCAGGAGCCCTGCCGGTGCCGATCAAATTGATCCAACAGCAAAACATCGGCGCAACTTTAGGTCTGGCTTCCGTGCAAAAAAGCGTGGCTGCGGGGTTGATCGGTTTTGCGATTGTCGCGTTGTTTATGATTATTTATTACCGGCTGCCGGGATTACTCGCGGTTTTAGCTTTGACAATTTATACATTCTTAAGTTTAGCCATATTTAAATTGTTCGGAATTACCTTAAGCTTAGCAGGGATCGCCGGTTTTATTCTTTCCGTCGGTATGGCCGTGGATGCTAATATTTTAATTTTTGAGCGCATGAAAGAAGAATTACGAAAAGGGAAAACCTTAGATCAAGCGGTTGAAGAAGGATTTAAACGGGCCTGGCTTTCGGTGCGGGATTCGAATTTTTCCAGTTTGATTACAACTTTTATTTTAGGATACTTTGGCTCGAGTATCATCCGGGGATTTGCCGTTACCCTAAGTTTGGGCATCATTGTTTCGATGTTTACCGCAATCACCATCACCAGGACTTTTTTGCGCCTATTGGTCGGGCACAACATTTTGGTTCATCACTGGTTGTACGGAGTAAAAACTATGTCAGAGGAAAAACATGCCCAGTAATACAACTTCGATGCTTAATATCATCAAATACTACAAATTTTGGTTTATGGTGTCAGCGGTATTATTAATTGCGGGGATTGTGGCGCTGGTACTTTTCGGTCTGAATTTGGGGATTGATTTTAAAGGCGGGACACTCACGCAGGTTCAGTTTGCCGAAAACGTTCCTGCTTTAAATGAGATTCAAGCCGTTTTAGATCAATCGAATATTTCCAACAGCCATATTCAACCGACAGGGGAGCGCTCAGTAATTATTCGAACCGGACCTTTGGAAAACGACCGGCACCAAGCCATGCTGGGTGCCTTAAGCGATAAGTTTGGATCAGTTTCCGAAGAACAATACACGTCGATCGGCCCAATCATCGGCAAAGAACTAAAATCAGGTGCGATTGTCCAGTTGATCTTAGTTTCTCTTGGGATTATTCTTTATATCGCTTATGCTTTTCGTAAAGTGACGAAACCGGTTTCCTCTTGGCGGTTTGGTGTCGCCGCGATTATTGCTCTGCTCCATGATTTACTGATTGTGATCGGTTTCTTCGCGATCCTGGGCCGTTTCAAAGGTGTAGAGATAGACAGTTTGTTCGTCACTGCTCTTTTGACGGTTTTAGGTTTTTCCGTGCACGACACGATTGTCGTATTCGACCGAATTCGGGAAAATTTACGACTACGAACCGGGGATAGCCTGGCTGAAATTATTAATAACAGTATTAATCAAACCCTGATTCGATCTATCAACACGTCCTTAACTGTGATTTTTGTTTTAACTTCATTGCTGTTGTTTGGTGGCGAATCAATCCGTTATTTCGTATTAGCGTTGCTGGTGGGAATTGTGGCTGGAACTTATTCTTCGATTTTTATCGCCAGTCCCATGCTCTTGGTCTGGTATAATTTCGACCAAAGACGCCGACGTTAAAAAAAACCGCTTTAGGCGGTTTTTTTGTTCTTTAAGATCCGTCGTTGTACGTCGCCCCGAAATTCAGTTATTTTTTTTCTTCGTGCTATGTCTTCTGTCGTCATGGTTTTTTTACATCTCGAGCAATAGGGATTGGTCCCATAGACTTGATGACAAGCAGTGCAGTCACTATCCTGGTCTTCAGCGGGTGGAATGTAATTAATTATTTCAGGATTGGCCATGTCTCTATTATCATTGATGTTAATAAAAAAGTAAATCTTGACAGAAATTCAAATTTATGCTATACTATACATCAGATTTAAAGCTGTATGAATAACGATCAATCCAATTCCAATATTTTGGATAAAATCATGGGCTCGCAAACTCAAAGTAACTTAAGCGAGTTTGAGCCCAAAGAGTTGATTGCGAACTTGCTTTTGATGCTAAAAGAGCGAGATTCTACAATTGTGAGTAAGCGGTTTGGATTGGGCGGTGCCGAAATCGAAACTCTTGAGGCGATTGGTAAGTTGCACAGTTTGACGCGCGAGCGGGTTAGACAAATCGAAAAAGATTCGATTAATACCTTAAAGAAGAAAAAACACTCGCAGCTTGAACGAGCGCTGCAATTGGTTTTTGATACCATTATTGAGCACGGTGGAATTATCAGCGAGGATTATTTGTTGCAAACTGTTTTGATCAACAAGTCTGATAGGCAGGAGAACCAGGCTGTAAAATTTTTACTTAATCTTGGTGAACAATTTCGACACTTGAATGAATCGACCGAACACTACGAGTCATGGTATTTGGTCGGTTTTGATATGAAAAAACTGGCAGCGGTCGACAAAAAATTCGAGGAAATATTGGAGCAAGAAAAACACGCAGTCACCCAAGATATATTATTTAGCCGATTCAGGAATACCGATTATTTCAAGCAGCATTCCATGGAACTGAATGATAAGATTCTTAAAAGTTATTTGAATATCAATAAAAATATCCAGATCAACCCTTTCTCTGAAATAGGGTTAAAACATTGGAGTGAGGTTAATCCACGCGATGTCGGCGATAAGGCTTATTTAGTTTTAAAGCATCATAAAACCCCCGAACACTATTCGCAAATTACGAAAATGATCAATGATCATAAATTCGATAACCGCACCGCGTATCAAGAGACTGTGCATAACGAGTTAATCAAAGATAAGCGATTTGTTTTGGTTGGCCGAGGCATTTATGCTCTAGCCGACTGGGGTTATAAAAAAGGAGTCGTGGCTGATGTGATCAAGGAAATTCTCAAAACCATGAATCGGCCGCTGTCCCGGGATGAAATTATTTCGGAAGTTATGAAAAAGCGGCAAGTTAAACGCAATACAATTTTAGTCGGACTATCCAATAAGAAAAATTTCATGAAAGTCGGGAACAATAAATACGCATTGGTAGAAGAACATAAAAACTAATGTCATTTCTTACTGATTATATTTCCTTGATCACGGAGGTTCTGTTTGCCGGCGTTTTTGGCTGGATCTTTTTTTTCATTTTTCTTTCAGCGCTGGTTTATATGCTGTGGTGGCTGAAACGAGACCGGAACCGAAATAAGTTTATGGACGCCGTCAAATGGGTGTTTTTGGAAGTAAAAGTTGATGAGCTGAATGAGAAGTCGCCGCTGGCCATGGAGCAAATCTTTGCGGCTTTGCACGCGATTCACCAGAATTTTACTTGGGGCGAGATGCTGAACGGAAAAGTCGTGTTATTTGTCTCTTGCGAGATTGTCAGTTTAGGCGGCAAGGTTTCGTATGTTTTTAAACTTCCCGAACGATACAGAAATTTATTAGAAAGCGCCCTGTTCGCGCAATACCCAAAAGCTGAAGTTCATGAAGTCGAGGATTACTTGCGCAATATTCCGCACCACTATGATCCGGAATTCGCGCCGTTTGATTTTTGGGGCACTCAGTGGCTGAAGAAAAAAGTAAGTGAGTATCCGATCAGGACTTATGCCCAAACCGAATCATTTGAACATTCAGCTCAGGAAACTTTCGTTGATCCACTGTCGAATGTGATTGAGGTTATGAGCAATCTTCAGCCTTACGAACTGATGGCTTATCAAGTGATAATCAAGCCGGTTAATGACGACTGGAAAGAACACGCCCGGCATTTGGTAAAAAAATTAAAAGGGGAACCCATGGAACATGGAGAGTCAATTTGGGGTAAAATTTTATTCACTGTTCCAAGTCTCCTTTTAGACGCACTGTTTAGCGCATTTTCAGGACCAGCTGATGAAAAAGCGCGGCCAAAAACCCGAGCTGATGAACCGCCGCCGAGTTTGATGTTGCACAAAACCGATATTGAAAAATTTGTAATTACGAGTATCGAGCGAAGTTTAGGCAAGATTAGCTATGAGGTCAGAGTGCGAACCTTATACCTAACCCCTAAAGATAAACTAAATAAGGCTTTAAGGGTTCCTGAAATTGTCGGGGCGCTTCGCAATTTTGATGATATAAATCTCAACGGGTTGAAACCCGACATTGGTCATTCCTGGACTGATAAAGCTTATAAAATTTCAGAGAAATTAGAACAGCCTTATTTGCGAATGAATATTTTGAAACGTAAACGCCATATGCTCCATTATTTTAGGGTCCGAAGTCACTGGAAGGGTATTGGAAAGGTAATGATGAATACCGAAGAGCTGGCTTCAATTTTTCATTTCCCGCAAGTCCCACATTCTCGTGTCAGCCAATTGGAACGAGTTAGCGCCGTTAAAGCGGCTCCCCCGATGGATTTACCGATTAAATAATTTTTTATGGGCTCCGATAATGACGTAACAATTTTTGCCAAAACGAGCTTCCGAAATAGGGAAGTGGCTTTCGGCATCAAACGCGACGACCGCAGGCGCCACATGTATATCATCGGAAAAACCGGCATGGGCAAAACCACCATGATTGAGAACATGGTGATTCAAGACATCATCGCCGGCGAAGGTGTCGCTTTTGTGGATCCTCATGGCGATTCGATCGAGAAAATTCTTAATTACATCCCTTCGAATCGGGTTAATGATGTGGTGTATCTGAACCCGGCCGATACTGATTTTCCGATCGCGTTTAATCCGCTCGAATCGGTTGACTCAAAGTATAAGCATTTAGTCGCCTCGGGATTGATGGGGGTATTTACCAAAATTTGGGCCGGGGTTTGGTCTGCTCGGATGGAATATATTTTAAATAACACTATTTTGGCGCTGCTTGATTCACCGGGCAATACGCTTTTGGGCATCGCCCGAATGTTGGTCAATAAATCGTATCGCAAGAAAATTGTTGATAACATCAAAGACCCGGTGGTGAAATCATTCTGGGTTGATGAATTTGCCAACTATAACGATAAGTTTAGAAATGAAGCTATAGCCCCGATTCAAAACAAAGTTGGCCAGTTTCTTTCGTCCGCTATTATTCGAAATATCGTTGGGCAAACAAAAAGTTCCATAGATTTACGCGAAATTATGGATAGAAAAAAAATCTTTTTGATTAACCTTTCGAAAGGAAGAATCGGCGAAGATAATTCGGCGCTGCTTGGCGCCATGATCATCACGAAATTGCAACTAGCCGCGATGAGCCGAGTTGATATTCCGGAAGAGCAGCGCGAAGATTTTTATCTGTACGTCGATGAATTTCAAAACTTTGCCACTGAATCGTTCGCCAACATTCTTTCGGAAGCGCGGAAGTATCGCTTGAATTTGATCGTTGCACACCAATACATCGGACAATTAGTCACGGACCGCAATACTGTGGTGCGGGATGCTATTTTTGGTAACGTCGGGACCTTGGTTTGTTTTCGAGTCGGCGCCGATGATGCGGAATTTTTAGAAAAGGAATTCGATCCGACATTTACCATGAATGATTTGGTCAACCCTACCAAATATAATATTATTTTGAAACTTATGATCAATGGGGTATCTTCAGCGCCGTTCTCGGCCGTGACCCTACCGCCGATTGCGGAAGTTACGGAGAATGAACAGAAAGTCGTAAATGTTTCGCGCGAACGTTATGCTACACCTCGATCCGTAGTCGAAGAAAAGATTAACAGATGGATGGGTGCGGAGTTCCATACGCAGGCGGCGGAAGCGGAAAGCGGCGCGGCCGACCAAGAGGATTTGCAGGAAAGTTTACGCTACGAACAGCGCGCCACCACTGGTCCTGCCGTCACTATTCGACAACCGGTACCTTCGGCGCCGAAGGTAGACCGCAAGGCTCAAGTTCAGAATAAACCAGAAAAGAAGCCTGAAAAGAAACAAGAAAATCCGATATGGCAGACAGTGAATAAACTGACCTCTGAAAAGATTACTGAAAGGATAGATCAAACAACTTCGACGCTTTCAGAACTAGGCAAATCGTTAGAAAAAACATTAGACAAAGAAAATAAACAGGTTCCTAAAAATCCGGAAGCAAAAAAGCAACCGTACCAGTCCACCGAGCCGGCAAAAGAAGGATCTCTTAAGCCAGGTGATAAAATCCAGTTTTAACTGTTCCCGGTAATACAATATGGGTTTTCAATTTATTATACTAGCCGCAGGCAAAGGCACTCGAATGAACTCCGCCCTACCCAAAGTTTTGGTGGGATTTCGAGGCAAGCCCATAATTCAGCACCTCTTAGATTCATTGAATGATATCCAAACTGAGCATAAACCAATAATTGTAGTGGGACATAAATATGACCTGGTCCAATCATATCTGGGGAATAGTTATATTTACGCGTTTCAGGAAGGACAACTAGGTACCGCGCATGCGGTTGCCGCGGCTAAAGATAAGGTTACGGCGGATAATGTCATCGTGCTTTACGGCGACATGCCTTTTATAAAAAACGAGAGTTTACTAAAGCTTATGTCAAACCATGTTTTACAAAAAAATACGTTTACGATGTTTACAAGTAAGGTTCCGAGTTTTGATCATAAATATCAAGTTTTTCAAAGCTTTGGTCATATTTTAAGAAACAACGGCGAGGTTGCGCAGATTAAGGAATTTCTCGTTTGCAACGAGCAAGAAAGGCAAATCACGGAGGTTAACCCTGGAATTTATGCGTTTAAAACCAGCTGGCTTTGGAATAATATCAATAAGGTGAAAATGAATAAACAAAAAGAGTATTATCTGACCGACATGGTTGAGATTGCTATCAAAAATGGGCAACGAATCCAAACTCTGCCGATTGAACCGAATGAAGTTTACGGGATAAACACACTTACCCAGCTTGAACAAGCGCCTGAAATTTGATAAAATTTCGGGCATGAGAGCAAAAAAAACCGTTATCGTAGCCATGAGCGGGGGAGTAGATTCTTCCGTCAGCGCAGCTTTGCTGAAAGAGCAAGGCTTTGGTGTTATTGGAGTGTTTATGAAAAACTGGAGCGAAGATTTCGGCAATTGGGGCCCGCCCGGCACGCCCCGGGATAAGGCTAAAAACGAGCCGTGGCGGACGGGCTGTACCTGGGCGGAAGATTCGGAGGATGCGAGGAAGGTCGCGCAGGTTTTAGATATTCCGTTTTACATCTGGAACTTTGAAAAAGAATATTATGACAAAGTCGTCGAATATTTTTTACGAGAGTATGCAGCGAATCGGACTCCCAATCCGGATGTGATGTGCAATAGCGAAATCAAATTTAAATTATTTTTGAATAAGGCCCTTTCTTTGGGCGCAGACTATGTCGCGACGGGGCATTACGCAAGAATTCAGGAAACAGAAAATAGTAAACAGAAAACAGACTATAGATTGCTCAAAGGTATTGATCCGGCCAAGGACCAAAGTTATTTTTTATATACGTTAAAACAAAAACAGTTGTCGAAGATATTATTCCCAATAGGTGAGTATATAAAATCAGAAGTTAGAGAGCTAGCGCGAAAATTTGGCCTGCCAAATGCAGAAAAAAAGGATTCCCAAGGCATTTGCTTTATCGGAAAAATCAATGTCCAGCAATTTTTGAAAGCTAAAATACCGGCTAGGGTTGGGGAAATTGTTTCGACCAGCGGACAAAGCCTTGGCCAGCACGAGGGTCTACCTTTTTATACAATTGGTCAAAGACAGGGAATTAAAATCGGCGGCAGCGGCCCTTATTACGTTGTTAGAAAAGATACAACTCAAAACCAATTATTAGTTACCAATGATTCGAATGACAAACAACTCTGGCAGCAGAAGTTTGAAGTCGTTGATGTAACTTGGGTTAATCAAACCCCTCACTTTCTACTGAAAGCCGGCGTAACGATTCGATATCATCATCCGGATTATCCCGCGACCATCGAACAGATAACAGATAACAAACTCAAGATTATATTTGATAAACCCCAGCGTGCAATCACTCCCGGTCAATCAGCAGTTTTCTATAATGGCGATGAGTTGCTTGGCGGCGGCATCATCGAGTAAAAAAAGAAGAGGTTGACAAGTTCTGGCTTGTCAGCCTCTTTAGAGAAAAATTCCTTCGTTAGGTGAAGCCGGCACGGGCTCCCAGTCGTGTCGCTCGCGGAACCAAAACCGAACGTCGTGGTCGAAGACCATTTGTTCGAAGCGTCGACGGCCGCAGAGGACAGAAACGTACGCTTCAGGGCAGCCGGGTTCACCTCGTTCGAAGCTGACCCTGGCGTTGCTCCCGCGTAATTCCGCGACTTCGTCGCTTCGAAAGCCGTCCGTGAACAGAATCGTTGTCGAGCCGAAATGAGGGGAGTAAAGCACAACCCGAGGACAGATCAGGCCGTTATCGCTGATGATGAAATCAACGGCGCAGGTTACGTTACGACGAGGGGTGAAGTCATCTTCACATTGCTGACGGTCGATGAGGATCGGAGCCATCGCCAGCGCAGGCAAAGGCTGCATCAGCATTTGCATGGTAGGGTCCTCCTTGGGTATTTAATGAAATAAGTATATCCCTAAGGCGTACAAAAATCAACGCCTCAAGCGTATGAGGCGTTGAATATGTTTTGCGCTTAAACCAGCAGACTAATAATCAGAAGGGCGACGATGTTAATAATTTTAATCATCGGGTTAATGGCGGGACCGGCTGTATCTTTGTAGGGATCACCGACTGTATCACCAGTGACGGCTGCTTGATGTGCAAATGATTTTTTACCGCCGTAGTTTCCTTCCTCGATGAATTTTTTCGCGTTATCCCAGGCGGCACCACCAGATGTCATGGAAACGGCGACGAATAATCCTGTAACGATGGAGCCGACCAGTACACCACCCAGAGCCTTTAATCCTAAAAAGGGAATTAATGCGACCACGATTGGTACCACTACCGGAATCAGGGCCGGAATGATCATTTCCTTAATTGCTGCTTTGGTCACGATATCAACCGCCTTGCCATAGTCAGGCTTAGCCGTCCCTGCCATTATTCCTGGAATTTCTTTGAATTGTCGGCGGACTTCTTCTACGACTTTCTGTCCAGCTTTACCAACTGCCTGCATCGCAAGCGAGGCAAACAGATAAGGGAGAAGCCCTCCGATAAGCAGGCCAGCTAATACGGAAACATCTGATAAATCAAATGATAAATTTTGACCGACTGCTTTTAGTTCTTCAGTATAAGAAGCAAACAGGACGACAGCGGCGAGTCCGGCTGATGCGATGGCGTAGCCCTTGGTCACGGCTTTGGTGGTATTACCGACGGCGTCGAGCGCGTCGGTAGAAACCCGTACCGAGTCAGGAAGCCCGGCCATTTCAGCGATGCCTCCGGCATTGTCAGTGATTGGTCCAAACGCATCGATGGCAACAATTATCCCGGCCATGGACAGCATCGATACGACGGCGATTGCCGATCCATAAAGCCCGCTTATGTGGTAAGAAAGCAGGATGCCCGAAATTATTGTCAAGACCGGTAGGGCCGTGGATTGCATTGAGACGGCCAACCCGGTAATGATGTTTGTCCCATGACCAGTGGTTGAGGCTTTAGCAATTGAAAGTACTGGTTTGAACTTTTTGGAAGTGTAATATTCAGTGATAATAACCATGGCGGCTGTAACTGCTAAGCCGACTAAAGTTGATAGGAACAACGGCCATCCGATTGAATGGTTATTAAATTGATACTTGGTAACATAGAAAAAGCCGATTCCCGCAAGTACGGCAGAAATTGCCAAACCTTTATACAACGCGGTCATGATTGCTTTTCCCGTGAGCCTGACAAAAAAACTGCCGATTATGGACGCGATGATTGAAACACCGCCGAGCATTAGCGGGTATAAAATGAAACTTAAATTGCCTGGAAAGAGAATGCTGCCAAGCAACATCGCTGCGATGGTACTCACGGCATATGTTTCAAACAAATCCGCCGCCATACCGGCATCATCGCCGACATTGTCTCCGACATTGTCAGCAATTACCGCGGGGTTTCTGGGATCATCTTCTGGAATGCCAGCTTCGATTTTCCCCACCAAATCCGCGCCAACGTCAGCACCCTTCGTAAAAATTCCACCGCCTAATCTGGCAAACACAGAAATTAAACTGCCGCCAAAGCCAAGACCAATGAGGGCTTTTAAGTCGCCGGTGAAATAATAAAAGAGTGTTACCGAAAGCAACCCGAGACCAACGACAAACAAACCAGTCACCGCGCCACCCCTGAAAGCTAAGTGGAAAGCTGCTGCTAGTCCGGTTTTGGCCGCTTCCGCGGTGCGGACGTTAGCTCGAACGGCGACGAACATCCCGATAAAACCGGCCGCAGCTGAGGCAACTGCCCCGACCACAAAACCGATGGCAGTATTAAAGCCTAAGAAGTACCAAATTATGATGGCGAGGATTATGGCGACCAAGGCGACTGTTTTGTATTGTCGAGACAGGTAAGCCTGCGCTCCTTCTTGGATAGCAGCGGCAATTTCTCGCATCTTGTCATTACCGGCAGGCTTTTTTAAGACTAAATTAGTCAGGACAAAGCCGTAAATGATTGCGGCAATACCGGCAAGCGTGGCAAAACTATAAATAAATGTTTCTGTCATAAATTATTAAATAATATGCATAAGTATAGCTTAAATTGGCCTTTTTGTATATATTATTTAGTCCATGTAAAATAATAGGGTGACTGAATATAAAAAAATCAGCGTTGTTATCCCCGTATACAACGAAATTAACACGATAAAAGACATAATTGACCAGGTTATCCTGGCCAATACTTTTAATATCGAAAAAGAAATTATAATTGTAGACGATCACTCCACGGATGGCACGAGCGAACTGCTTTTGAAACTAAATCATCCCGCAATCAAACTGTTAACGCTGGCATCGAACCAGGGCAAGGGAGCGGCGTTAAAGAAAGGTTTTGAGGTTGCCCGAGGTGATATCGTGGTTATCCAAGATGGCGACTCCGAATACAACCCGCAGGAACTTCACAAGGTTATTCGTCCAATCTTGGAGCAATCAGCTAAAGTTGTTTACGGTTCCAGATATCTGGCTTCCTCCCCTGGCTTGGGTTTTTGGCATAGTTTATTTAACAAATTATTTACGAGACTAGGTAATGCTTTGACCGGACTTGATCTTACCGATCTGATGACGTGCTATAAAGCGTTTGATCGGGAAGTGTTAAACTCATTTTTGCAAAGATTAGAGTCGAAACGGTTTGGCTTTGAACCTGAAGTGACCGCGCGGATCGCCAAAGCTGGTTTTAAGATAATTGAAGTCCCGGTTTCTTATAAACCGAGAAGCTCTGAAGAAGGAAAGCACATGAATCTGAAAGGGCAAGTAGAATCTCTCTTGGCCCTGATTAAATATTCAGTTTTTAAATAAGAAAAAAAACGAGTCTGAAAGATCAAGACTCGTTTGCAAAAAAATCAAGGAGGTCGGGGTCAGCCCAAACGGCGCCGGGCGGGCTGCACTGGAAACATCATGAGGCAGCCACTTTGGCGCTCTGCCAGGCTAACCCCTTCCGTCCTCGGCGCAAGATAAAGTACCAAGCTTCTATCTAGTCCAACTTACCTTACGGATTCGCCAGCATTAGGTTATGAGCCGGTGCTGACTTGATGGGTCTGAGCCATCTGTGATAGAAAGCTTGATGTGTCTCACCGCCGTCGTGCGGAAAACGAGGCAGTAAAACCCTTAACTTACGCACACTCAATTCCTCTTTCCAATTCGGTTATAATATCGCAAAAAAATTACACTACGTCAAGGTGGAAAAAAAGTCCTGTAAATTGTATAATAAGTCACAGTGGGGAGTAGCCAAGTGGTAAGGCAACGGACTCTGAATCCGTCATTCGAAGGTTCGAATCCTTCCTCCCCAGCCAAGAAATATGAGTAACCATAAAATTTTGAAAATAGCTCAGATTGCTCCACTTTGGGAAAACATTCCGCCAAAAAGATACGGCGGGACTGAAAGAGTCTTGTTTAATTTGACTGAAGGATTGATAAAGAGAGGGCATAATGTAACATTGTTCGCTGCGGGTACTGCCAGGACATCGGCTAATTTAATTTCTGTCTATCCTCGCCCTCTGGTTGATGCGGGAATTCCATGGACTAATATTACTTATCCTTTATTAAATCTAACGGCCGCGTTTGATCTTGAAAAAAAATTTGATATAATCCATGTTCATTTAAATAAAGCCTCTGATTACCTTGCATTGCCATTAGCCAGATACATCAAAGACAAGATTGTATTTACTTTGCATTTTCCCTACCCATTCTCGAGTAAAACGCAAGATCGCCACAGGGTTTTTCAAAAATACAAAGACTTAAATTATGTTTCCATTTCAAACGCCCAACGACAGGGGGGCAAAAATTTAAACTGGCTCGGAACAGTTTATAACGGAATCGACACTAAAATTTACAAATTTAATCCTAACCCAAAAAATTACTTTATCTGGGTCGGGAGGTTCAACCCAGATAAAGGGGTAAGGGAGGCTGTCATGGCGGCGAAAAAAGCAAAAGTTAACCTAATACTCGCTGGTAAGCTTAACCCAAAAGGAGAACCGGAAGACTACGCCTACTATAAAGCCCAGATCAAACCATTGGTTGACGGCAAACAAATTTTGCATATTAAAGAGCTCGATGACAAATTGAAAAACCACCTTATGGGCAATGCAATAGGCTTTCTAAATCCCATAAAATGGAACGAACCATTTGGCCTGGTTATGACGGAATCGATGGCAACCGGAACGCCAGTTATATCGTTTCGCGCAGGTGCCGCACCGGAACTGATCAAACATGGAAAAACTGGTTTTTTAGTGAAGGATACCTCCGAGATGTCTCAGAAAATTCGCCAAATAAAAAAAATTTCCAGGCAGGACTGTCGGAGGCGAGTAGAAAAATACTTCAGCAGCGACGCCATGACAGAAAATTACGTTAAGATTTATAAAAAAATCCAAAGACTCCGATGATTACTGAACAAAATTTTATCAGATACATTAAAAAGACTTTCGCTGATCGTCAGATGATTGTTGTTGCCCAAAAAGAGCCTTACATTCACACGACCACGGAAGGAAGTATCAAAGAGATTAAAGTTGAAAAAGCCATAGGCGGGGGAGTGAATACGCTAATTGACTCAATTCTTAGAAAGACCGGCGGGACAATGTTTGCAGTTTCGAGCGGGGATGCCGATCACCTAATGGTTGATAAAGAAGGAAAGATCAGCGTACCTCCTTGGAACCCGTCGTATACATTGAAGAGAATTTTTTTGTCGGATGCTGAACAAAAAGGCTTTTATTACGGCGTATCGAATCAAACCATCTGGCCGCTTTTTCACGCCGTATTTATAAAACCAAAATTTCACGCTTCATGGTGGAAGCAGTATGTTGCGGTCAACAGAAAATTTGCTGATGCGATTCTGGAAGAGGTTAAAAATAAAAAAGCGTTTGTTTGGATACATGATTATCAGTTTTCGTTGCTAGCTAAAATGCTAAAAAAGCAAAGACCTGATTTGCAAATCGGGGTCTTTTGGCATATTCCATGGCCTACCTATGAAATTTTCCGAATTAATCCATGGAGAAAAGAAATGTTGGAAGGCCTGTTGGCTTCAGATTTTATCGGGTTCCACCGCGGGTACCATGTAGAAAACTTTCTGAAATGCGTTCGCAGCGATCTAGAGGTGATCGTGGATTATGAACCGAGATCGGCGGTTTATAAGAACCATACCACAAGGTTGGCATCCCTCCCCGCTGGTGTTGATTTTGACCGCATCAGCGATAAATTGAAAACAAGTAAAAAAATGAACCCGACCGTTGTTAAAAAGAAATTAGGCATCCCTTGGAAAAACGAAAAATTGGTGATTTCGGCTGAACGGGTTGATTATACCAAAGGGATCCTTGAAAGACTAAAAATTATCGACCGGTTTTTGGATAAGTATAAGCAGTTTCGCAAAAATATTATTTTCGTTTCAATTGGGGTGCCTAGCCGCACGAGGATCAGTGAATATAAATCTTATAATAGTCAAATCAACCACTTAGCCGATAGAATTAACAGTAAGCATGGGACTAAAAACTGGAAGCCGGTTTATTTAGTTAAACACGGAGTTTCCAGAGAGGATCTTTTTAGCTATTATCGACTTGCTGACGCCTGCTTAGTGACAGCTTTAGATGATGGAATGAATTTGGTAGCCAAGGAATATTTAATCTGCATTGATTCAAAAAAAGGAGTACTCCTGCTTTCTAAATTTACGGGCGCCGCCAAGGATCTGAAAGAATCAATGTTGATCAATCCTTTTGACACTGAAGGATCCTCAAACGCGCTTTATGAAGCTCTGACAATGAAGCCAGAGATGAAAAAGGCGCGCAACGACCAAATGAAAACCATCTTGCAGGAAAATAACGTCTACAAATGGGCTATCGATTTTCTTAAATTAGCCTTAAACGAATGAAAATAGCAATCGTCTCGCCATTCTCCGAATCCGTCCCACCGGCAAAATACGGCGGCACTGAATTGGTCGTGTCAAATATTACAGAAAATTTAGTGACCCTTGGACACGAAGTGGTCTTGTTTGCTCCGGCAGGATCCAAGACAAAAGCAAAACTGGTGGAAACTCTGCCTAGGTCCTTAAGGTCGATGAATTTAAAAAATGCACAATATGGCAACGCGGTGATCGTCACCTCGATCGGCAAAATTGCTGCGAAGTTAGCCCAAGAAAATTTCGATGTCATCCATAATCACGTTGGCTGGCGATTGTTAAGTTTAGAACAGTTAATTAAAACGCCAATAGTCACAACTCTGCATGGGCCACTTAATGATGATTACCAAAATTTTATTTACAGTATGTATAAGAAATCCAACTTCATCAGCATCAGTTTAAGTCAACGCAAGCCCATGCCGGAGTTAAATTTTGTCGCCAATGTTTACAATGGCATAGAAATTGATAGGTTTCCGTTTGTAGAAAAGCCCCAAGGCGATTATTTTGCTTTTTTGGGCAGGATGTCGCCAGAAAAAGGGCCACTTCAGGCGATCATGGCTGCGAAAGCGGCCAATGTGAAATTAATCATGGCAGCTAAAGTAGACGCGGTAGATAGACGTTACTTCGAAGAACAAATTCAACCCTTGGTAGACGGCAAGCAAATTAAGTTTATTGGCGAAGTTGATCATCAGGGGAAAGTCGAACTTTTGAGTAACGCCAAAGCCTTGCTCGCCCTAATCCAGTGGGAAGAGCCTTTCGGACTTTTTTTCGTAGAAAGTTTGGTTTGCGGCACACCGGTAATTGCGACGAATCGAGGTTCGGTGCCCGAATTAATTAAGCATGGTGAAACCGGGTTTATTTGCGACAATGAGGAGAAAATAATCCAGAGCATTGATCAAATCGACAGGATTAATCGTGCAGCGTGCTCAAACTATGCGAGGGAGAATTTTTCTGCCGTCCAGATGACGAAGGGTTATTTGAGCGCCTATAAAAAGATTATTTCATAAACAAAAACAATGACTCAATCCTGGCACACGCTCTCTACAAAACAAGTACTGGAGTATTTCGGAATAACATTGTCGGGCCTATCCAACCAGCAGGTATCGATAAACCAAAGAAAATACGGGGAAAACCGTCTACCTGAAGCCAGGCTGGATAGTTTATGGGCGATTTTTTTTAGGCAATTTCAAAGCCCCCTCATCTATATTTTACTAATCGCTAGTATTATAGTTTTTTTGATCCAAGAGCGAACTGACGCAATAATTATCCTATTCGTTTTGTTGTTTAATGCCGTGGTCGGAACGATCCAGGAGGGAAAGGCCCAAAATACGCTGGCTTCATTAAACCATCTGATTCGAACCAAAGCCTTGGTTCTTCGTGAAGGCGTTGAAAAAATTATCGATGATTTTGAGGTGGTTACGGGTGATATTTTAGTTTTGCAGGAAGGAGATAAAGTAGCGGCGGATGCCAGAGTAATTTTATCAAACACCCTGACCTTGGACGAATCTCCCCTAACTGGCGAATCCGTACCGGTCTATAAATTTACCGAACAAATTGCGCAAGCAAATATAACCAATGCCGATATGAAAAATATGGTCTTCAAAGGGACGAATGTCGTCTCTGGAGGCGGGTTAGCGGTCGTAGTAGCAACAGGTATTGAGTCGGTAATTGGATCGATTTCAAAAAAAATATCAACGATTCAATCGGAAGATCCTCTAAAAGCAGATGTTCGCATGTTGTCACGCGTGATTATTATCACAGTCACATCAATTGTGACTTTACTATTTTTCGTCGGGATTTATTCTGGCAAACCTGCTAGAGAAATGTTCACAACCGTGGTTTCTCTGAGTGTTTCCTTAATTCCGGAGGGTCTGCCGATAGTCTTAACGCTAATTTTGGCTACTGGGGTTTGGCGCATGGGCAGGCAGAATGCATTGGTCAAAAAATTACAAGCGGTAGAATCATTGGGCCAGGCGTCGGTGATCGCGCTTGATAAAACCGGCACCATTACTAAAAACGAAATGGTGGTTCAGAAAGTATTAATTGCTGATAAAATTTATCAGATTGAGGGTACGGGCTATGCGCCAGAAGGTCAGATTCGACAAGGTGGTCGGATTATCGAGTCTTTGAATGATCACGACTTGGTCAATTTTGCTGAAACCATCGCTGGTTGCGCGACAGCCGTGGCAAAATTTAATCAAGAAAAACAGGCCTGGCAGATCTCCGGCGACCCGACAGAGGCTGCGGTTGCGGTTCTAGCTGAAAAAATTGGGATCAAAAAGCAGGAATTTGAGCAAAACAACCCAAAATTGGCTGAAATACTTTTTTCTTCAAAAACCAAATATCATGCTGTCCTAAGAAAGGGACCGCATGAATATAAGATAAACGTCATAGGTGCGCCAGAAACAATTATTGATTTGTCGATCCATAATAAAAATGAAAAGAAAGTTTTGGGAGACTCACTCAATAAACTTGCAGCGGAAGGATTAAGGGTGGTGGCGGTTTCTTTTAAAAAAACCAAAAAAAGTGAAATCACTCCAGATGATGTGATGGGATTAACACTTCTTGGTTTCGCCGGTATGATCGACGCCCTAAGACCTGAAGTTAAGGATGCTGTAAAAAAAGCTCAGGGCGCAGGAATAAAAACGGTCATGATAACAGGCGATCATCGAGCCACTGCTTTGGCTGTGGCAGCTGAAGCTAAGATCTATTCAGCAGGGGATCAGGTACTTACTGGGAGTGAAATAGAGCAATTGTCAGACGAGCAATTAGTGAACCGCCTGCCTCGGATTACTGTTTTTGCGAGGGTTAGCCCTGACCACAAGCTGAAAATCATCCGCGCTTACAAATCTAGCGGCGACATTATCGCCATGACCGGCGACGGCGTGAATGACGCACCATCGCTGGTTGCAGCTGATTTAGGCATCGCTATGGGTAAAATTGGAACTGAGGTGGCCAAGGAAGCTGCCGACATAGTGCTGCTGGATGACAATTTTGGCAGTGTGGTTTCGGCAATCGAAGAAGGAAGAAGTATATTCAACACGATTCGCAAGGTAGTTCTATATCTTTTTTCCACCAGTGCCGGAGAAGTATTGATTATCGCCGGCTCTCTATTTTTAGGTTTTCCTTTGCCGATTTTAGCCTCTCAGATTATTTGGTTAAATTTTATTACGGATGGATTTTTGGATGTGGCCTTGGCGATGGAGCCCAAAGAAGCAGGATTATTGTCCTCCAAACGATCGAGTAATTCGTTTCTTGACGCGCTTTCCTTTCAGAGAATGTTGACGATGGCGATACCCATGGCCGTTGGCTCTTTGTTACTTTTTAATTTTTATTATCACCTCGATCTTGTCAAAGCCATGACAATTACCCTGACTGCTATGGCCGTCTTTCAGTGGTTTAATGCGTGGAATTGCCGCAGTGAGACTAAATCAATTTTTGGGTTAAATTTTTTCTCGAACAAATATTTGGTAGGAGCGACGTTAATAGTAATCATCCTGCAGCTGTTCGCCGTATACCATCCTTTTATGCAGCAGTTTCTGAAAACAAAATCGTTGACAGGAACGGAATGGTTATTGGTAATTCTTATTGCTTTTAGTATAATTGTGACAGAGGAGATGAGAAAATTAATTTTTTCAAAACGACATGGCTAACATGGATGACGACAAACTGACCGAGCAATTAGAAAGTTACCGTAAGCTTGCCAGCGAAGATAAACAAATCGACGTGGCAAGCCTGATGGTCCAGGCTTTACAGAAACAACCAACTAATTTTATTTCTGATAAAGAAAAACGCTGGGCGTATCTAATTTCATTGATTTTTCCGCCTTTTGGTTTCCTTTTCGCGTTAAAATTTTATATCTCAGATAAAGACGATCGAAATTTGGCGACGATAGTGTGCGTCGTTTTGACTTTTGTTTCCATCATCACAACTTGGACCTTACTAAAAACACTGTAATGAAAATCAGAACAATCGGCTTTCTGATTCTTTGTTTGCTGTTTACTGCCTGGTTTGTTCGCAATACAAAAATTGATCTGCCGTTAATTTTTGAAAAAACTATTCACGGACACGATGAGCTGTCTAATTCCGCTGTGGCCGCCAATACTACAAGGAAATTTTTTCCTCCAATGGTGCGTATTAACCCACTGGAAGAAAAGCCGGGTAATTGGATGGAAGGTCCGTTCTGGCAGCACATTCCACCCCTGTTTGCTTATGTACCCTATATATTTTTCCAGTTGGATGGGCAGGTCACTATTGAAGTTAAAAGGTTATCCTTTGCTGTTTTGGTTTTACTGACCGGGCTTTTGTTTATCGCAGTGGTTTATTTATTTTCGAAAAATCTTGCGACAGCTTTTTTGGCGACCATTGCCGCCATTTTTTGGGTCAATACCCCGTTTACTCACGAGTTAGTGACTGGTTACGCGTTTGGCGTATCAGATATCGTTCTCGCTTTTACCAGTGTCGGCGCATTCGGGGGGTTGCTTTGGTATTGGAATTTTGAAAAATTCACGAGATTACAATATCCAATCCGGAAGGTTTGCGCGATCGCGGCTTTGGTTTCACTGCCGATTATGGCAAAAAATCTACTGGGCGCGATCCCGGCAGCAATCTTTTTCGTAACTCTTCTGTGGGACTATAAAAAGTTTGGAAAAATGTTTTGGCTTTCTTCGTTGTCATTTTTGGGGTTGCTGGCAATCTATTATATACCGCAATATTTTTCCTCGCCAGAAACATTTAGCAGGGAATTAGGAATTGCTTTTTTCCACGCGAAAAACTACGAAGGGTGGGGGAGGCCGTTCTATTATTATTTGACTGATTATCTACCGAATAGATATTTGTTCAAGTTCACCTGGATATATTATTTAGGGTTAATTTTAACCGCACTAACTTGGAAGTTTGCTAAGATGGATCGAAAGTTGAAAATTTTGTTGGTGCTATCTCTAGGTTGGTTTTTGTGGAATTTAATTGCCGTATCTCTGATAGAGTCGAAAATCCCGAATTTTATTTATCAAAGCTACTTATTCAGTCTGTTTGCAGTCCTTTTAATTTTTGCTCCGCTTACAAATAAACTCTTGGAAAAACTAATCAGCCTTAACTTGGTTAAAAAAATTATGCCAGTGGCCCTGTTGATATCCGTGCTTGGCACGGGCCTGGCCGCGAGTAAACTTTTTGACGCTTTTAAGTTTAGCCGAGCTTGGGCCTACAATTATTCATCCAAGCTCGAGCAATTTTACCAAGTGGGCGAGTCAATGCGGCTAGCGGGAGTTGACCAGAGAGATTTAACAATCGTTAAAGTTTCGGACAATGACTGCTGGGCGCGATATTATATAATTTTTTTGACCGGCGCCGAATCCAAAACTTTGCTAGAAATGTATTTTCTTAATCCTACGAACGAAGATATAACGGCGAAGTATCGTAAAATATATCTGGTTGATAGTTTTGGTTATGAGCAAATTAAGTTTGATCAGTTAGCCCAGTATATTAGCTCTCAACAGCCGCAACTACTTTCAGAGATTGAAAGGATTAAGAAGGATAAATCTAGCTGCCAATGGCTGGTCCCTGACGAAATTTTGAATTCTGAATAGATTTGCTATAATTAAGGTCTGTTATTAACTTAAAACAATTATGAATACCAACGAAAGTTTCGTTAGCAAAAATTATCTAAACGTTATCGCGGTTTTGGTTATTTTATTTTTAGGACTCGCTGTCCTAGACAAGGGTTCCTCGGTATTTAAAATTTTAGCTAACAAAAAACCAGACAATACGATCACGATGACTGCGGAAGGCAGAGTTTCGTCCAAGCCTGATTTGGCCACCACTACCGTGGGGGTGATCAGTCGAGCCCAAACTGCTAAATTGGCTCAGGACGATAACAATAAAAAAGTCAGTCAAATCCTTGAGGCTATTAAAAAACTCGGCGTGGCGGACGCAGACATAGTCACTTCGAACTTCAGCATTTATCCGACCCTTGATTACACCAATGGCCGCAACGACATCAATGGTTATGAGGCCAATCAAACCCTTACGATAAAAATTCATAACGTTGATGAATCAGCCGAAACTCTTAACCAAGTTTTAGATTCAGCCCTAACGAGCGGCAGTAACCAGTTGCAGGGAGTATATTTCAGTTTCGAAGATCCAGACGGATTAAAGCAGGAGGCGCGGAAGCAAGCTATCGAAAAAGCTAAACAGAAAGCGCAAGAATTAGGCGACGCGACTGGCTTAAGAATCGGCAGAATTGTCAGCATTTCAGAAGACTCCGGATACCCGCCTTATCCGGTGCCTTACGCGCTAGAAGGCAAGGGCGGAGGTGGTGATGCGGATGTTTCAGTGGGGAGTCAAGATATAACGGTTAATGTTACATTAATTTTTGAAATTAAATAAGGAGTCAATATGGATAAACATTATGTCTGCCCAAGTTGCGGCGGTGTTTCCAATCATCCGAAAGAGTGCGATACTCAAGGATGCAAGCTGCAAGGACAACCCCTGGTTTCGTGTCCCTGCTCCGATGGACGACACGAAGGGGTAATGGGCCAAAAAGACCAACCAGAGGTTTAATCTAAGTTTGATGTAAATGAAACGAATCATCTTAATCCTCGTAGTAATGATCGTGGGGGCTTACTGGGGTTTTAGATATTATCAAAAAACTCAAAAAGCCGAGGAAGATTTTAAAAAAGTTGGAAATATGACGATTTTGAGCTCTGTCTTTACTAATAATTCTCAAATACCTGAAATTTATAGCTGCCGGGGAGGTAGTGTCAGTCCTCCTTTGGAATTTCTTGATGTACCCGCCAACGCTTCAAGCCTAGCTTTGATTATGGATGATCCAGACGCACCAATCGGAACCTTTGTTCATTGGGTAATTTATAATATGCCGCCAAACACCAAAGGAATTGAAGAACACGCTACTCCGCCAGGAAAGATGGCCCCGAATAGTCTTGGTCGAGCTTCGTACACCGCGCCGTGCCCGCCGTCCGGCACGCATCGTTATTTTTTTAAGTTATACGCCCTGGATCAAAACCTGACTGAAACTGAAATCGAAGGTAAAGCAAGTTTGGAGAAGGCCATGGAAGGACATATCGTTGCCCAATCGAGACTTGTTGGGTTGTTTACTTACAAGGAAGAATAAATTATGAAACTTGCAGATAAAAAATGTATACCCTGCGAAGGTGGAATGCCGGCGTTTTCTAAAGCAGAAGTCGCTAAGTTTCTTCCCAAACTTTCGCGTGGTTGGAGGTCAATTGACGACAAAAAAATACTAAAGGAATTCAAATTTAAGAACTTTGTTGGGTCCATGGGCTTTGCTAACCAAATCGCGCTAATCGCCCAGGCTGAAGATCATCATCCCAATTTATATATTTCTTACAAAAAAGTCATCATCGAACTTATGACCCATGCTGTCGGTGGATTATCTGAGAATGATTTTATCTTGGCAGCCAAGATCGACCAAATATGAATCCCGTTAGAAATACTCATAAGCACCTTTGCCAGTGAAATAAAATTCAACGGGAATAATATAATTAAATCGCATAATTAACTAATCAAAATTTCTAAACGGGATGAAAATTGGCGTATTTGACTCAGGATTAGGCGGGTTATATTTGCTCAGTAGTATGGTCATGAGCAAAGATTTATCAAAATATGATTATGTTTATTTGGGCGACACGAAAAATCTGCCCTATGGCGAGAAAAACCAACGTCAAATTCTTGAACTTACTTCGAAAGGCGTGGATTTTTTGTTCCGCCAAGGCTGCCAGTTGGTAATTGTTGCTTGCAATACTTCCTCCGCCCAAGCGCTTCGCAAAATTCAACAAAATTTTTTACCTAAGTATTATCAAGATCGAAGGGTTTTGGGTGTAATACGCCCAACCGTGGAATTAATTAAAGCGGGGGATACCTGCGTCATCGCCACTAATGCAACAGTCAAAGCCAAGGCTTATACGAGGGAACTTCGAAAACTTAACTCTGCGCTTAAAATCTCGGAAATACCCGCCCCGGAACTCGTCCCACTTTTGGAAACAAACCAACTCGCCAAATTAGAAAAGGCCGTTAGAAAATACTCGGCGATTATTGAAAATAAAAAGGTAAAGAATTTGATCTTAGGTTGTACCCACTACGCCATAATTGGTGACAAATTTGCGCAAAGTTTAGGAAAGGGAATAAAATTAATCAGCCAGGACAAGGTCGTTCCCATTAAACTCTTGGATTATTTAAATAGACACCCAAAAATTGACAAGAAACTGACCAAAAAGCGGCAACGGAAGATATACGTAACCAAATTAAGCTTAGATTTTGCCAAAAATGCTCGTACCTGGTTTGGCCAGAAAGTTAAATTGGAACTTGCAAAAATATGAAGATAACGAGACTAGGGCATTGTTGCTTATTAATCGAAGAAAAAGGATTGCGCGTTTTGGAGATCGGCTGTTTTACCCCGGTGATGCCTTGTATAACCCTAAACTGTCGGTGGAAATTTTGGCCTTGCCGGTAGCGGGTCTGTGGCTAAAAATTTCCGATGCGGTAGATTACGCTAAGCAAATTAAGCCGAAATTTGCTTTTCCGGTACATGACGCTTTAATTAATTCCAACTTATTCACCGGTCATCATAAAATCCCTGAGATTTTCTTACCAAAAATCGGCATAGATTTTAAAGTCTTGGAGCTCCAAAAAGAATATATATTCTAAACATGAAGCAGTTTATAAAAAATTTACTTGTTGTCCTCGTTGGAGTCGCTATCCTGTATGGCCTTTATTTTTATTATCAAAATCTCCGAGGGATCGGCCCGGCTATAAATAATCCCCCAGAGGATATCACTACTATCCCTTCAGAAAATGCCACAGATTTTCCCCTCAAATTACCTGACAATTTCAAAATCGAGATTTTCGCTAAAGGATTGCCAGGCGCGAGAGTCATGGCCTTTGATGGCTTCGGCAATATGTGGGTCTCACAAACAAGTCTAGGAAAAATATCTTACATTGAAATCAAAGATCAGATAGTGCCGATCGTGCGCGACGGTATTTTACGCAACCTGGATAATCCCCACGGACTAGTTTTTGATTATAAAGAACCATTCATACTTTATTATGCTGAGGGAGGTAAAATTTCCAAAATACCGGTTTACTCTGACGCCGATCCTCAGAAAATCGCTGATTTGCCAACCCAGGGTGGCGGGCATTTCACGAGAACATTAAAATTTGGTCCAGACGATCGACTATATGTCTCGATTGGTTCATCTTGCAACGTCTGTGTCGAAAAAGATGAAAGAAGGGCGGCGATTTATACCCTAAATCGTGACGGCAGTGATTTTAAAAAATTCGCTTCAGGTCTTCGTAACACCGTCTTTTTTGATTGGAGTTATGTTGATGGTCGGATGTGGGGGACAGACATGGGCCGCGATTTGTTGGGAGATGATATACCGCCTGACG
This sequence comes from Candidatus Doudnabacteria bacterium RIFCSPHIGHO2_02_FULL_43_13b, assembly GCA_001777655.1. Classification (GTDB taxonomy): domain Bacteria; phylum Patescibacteriota; class Doudnabacteria; order UBA920; family O2-02-FULL-48-8; genus 2-01-FULL-44-21. Next base: position 5,708 of record MFER01000002.1, on the reverse strand, counting down.
AAATCAATATTTTGGAAGAAGGCAAAAATTACGGCTGGCCCAACTGCTTCGGAAAAAATATTCATGATACAAACTTCGATAAAAATGTCTACATACAAGATCCTTGCCTTGATAAGACTCCACCAGTCGTAGAAATGCAGGCTCATTCGGCGCCTTTAGGATTGGCGTTTGTTCCAGAAGAAGGTTGGCCAGAAGATTTCTGGTATGACCTCATCGTCGCTTTTCATGGTTCCTGGAACCGGTCTGTGCCTACGGGTTACAAGTTGGTTCGAATCAAACTAGACGCTCAAGGCAATTACGAAGGCACAGAGGATTTTGTGACAGGGTGGTTGCAAGGAAATTCCGCCCTCGGCCGGCCGGTGGATATTTTGATCCAGTCAGGAGGGACAATGTTTGTGTCTGACGACAAAGCCGGGGTGATTTATAAAATTAGTTACACTGGTGATAGTAATTAGTAAAGAGTAATAAGTAATTAGAAAAATGACTATTAAAGATAAAGCATTGATTTTGACCGGTGTGGCGAGAATTGGCCAGGATGTAGCAAAGGCCTTAATTGATAAAGGCGTTAAGATAGCTGTCACTTACATGACGACTAAGCCTGAGCTTGGTGAGAGTGTTTTGTATATCCGGGCTGATCTGACAGATTCCAAACAAGTTGCCGATGTTGTTTCTAAAACAAAAAAACACTATGGCCACATTGATGGCTTGATTCACATGGCTGCAATATACAAAGCCACTCCCTGGTCCAGTCTTTCAGAGAAAGATTGGGATGAGAATATGAATGTGATTGCCAAGAGCGCATTTTTGGTGGCCAAAACAGTGGCTGATGAAATGAAGCAAGGTAAAATTATTCTGATCTCTGACTGGTCAGTCATGACTCAACCCTATAAAGATTACTTGCCTTATAATGTCGCGAAATCAGCGATACAAGGGCTAACTAAGTCTTTGGCGAAGGAGCTGGCGCCGAATATTTTGGTTAACTGTATTGCACCAGGGCCGATCCTCAAGCCCGCGGATTTTTCGGATGAGGATAACGCTGAGGTGTTAAAAAGCACCCCGCTTCAAAAATGGGGCGGGGCGGAAGAAATTTCTAAAACCGTCTTGTATTTACTGGAAGCCGATTTTGTGACTGGTCAAGTCTTATTTGTGGATGGCGGCCGCTCGATTGCTTAAATAAATATTTTATTGTTTAGATTCTTCAGACCGTTGAGGAAATCCTTGCCGGTCATTTCATTTTTGCCTTCCGGTTTGACTTTTTTCAAAAGCAGACCGCTATCCAAACATTTTACCGCCAGCTCGCCATTGGCGACGTAGAGCTTGCCCGGCAATTCTATTTTATGATCAGCAATAATTTCAGCTGCCAGAATTTTAAGATGTTTATTGGCAAGCGTCGTCCAAGTGCCAGGCTCCGGATTAAAAGCGCGGATTTGGCGGTCAATCTCGATTGAGGGTCTTGACCAATTGATCTTGCTGTCATTTTTTGATAGCAAATGGACAAAAGTAGCTTTTTCATGATTTTGTTCGTATGGTTTGATTTCACCTGAAACCCACTTGGGTAAAGTTTCGGCAACCAAATCCGCCGCAGTATCCGACAATTTTTTGTGAAGTGTCATGTAATTATCGTTACTGTTAATATTGATTGTCTTAGCCGCGATCAGAGGCCCATGATCCATCTTTTCATCCATTTGAATCAGGGTGATTCCTGTTTCGGCGTCGCCGTTGGCAATGGCAGCTTGAATAGGCGAAGCACCTCGGTATTTAGGTAAAATTGAGCCATGAATATTGATCGAGCCGAATTTGGGAAGATCTAGTATTTCTTTCGGAATTATTTGCCCGTAAGCGGCTACAATCATCAAATCAGGCTGGGGATCTAAAATCTGTAATTTAGAATCTAGAATTTTTTGAGGCTGAAGAACTTTAATGTTATTTTTCTCAGCCCAAGTTTTGATCGGCGGAGGAGTCAGTTTCTTATCACGACCAGCTGGTTTATCAGGCTGCGTTATGATTAAGACAAGCTCGTAATCCTTCATGAGCTTTTCTAACGTTGGGATGCCAAATTCAGTTGTACCAACAAAGATAATTTTCTTAGGCATCACATTTTTTCTTGCGGCTTCGGATCAGTCCGCCTAATAATTTTACTGGTAAATAATATCCCGTCCAAATGATCGACCTCATGTTGAATAACGCGAGAGACCAATCCATCAGCTTCAAACTTTTTTTCTTCACCGTCAAGATTTTTCGCTTTGATCGTAATTTTTTGAGGACGCCTAACGATACCACATACGCCTGGGATTGAAAGGCAACCTTCTTCCAATTCCACTTTCTTCCAGGATTTTTTTACAATTTTCGGGTTGACCAGAGCAAACGGCGGCATCCCCATGTGCTCCAAGTTTATAATACAAAGGCGGATTGATTTACCGATCTGAGGCGCAGCCAATCCGATCCCGCTGGCGTTTCTGCAGGCGGCGATCATTTGACTGGTTAATTTCGAAAGAGCCGAATCAAATTTTGAGACTAGTTCAGTTTTTTGGGTTAAAATTGGATTGGGAACAATAATTATTTTAAGCATTTGGTTTATTCTTTTTTATCAAATAAGCAAACAGTGCTCCTGTTTTTTTTGCCGACTTACTTTCTAAAACTTCACCGGCCAATCTACGTAAAAAACTATGATCATAAATCGTGGCCATTTTCAAATAGAATCCGAAATGTTTCTTGTCGTTCAATTTAATTGAGAGTTCGTCAGCCAGCACATGAGCAGGGGAGTGGAGGAACCGATTCTTTTTGAACTGGCGTTTGATATCCATAATAAGAATATTCTATCAAAATTATGCTATAATTGAAAGTAATTATGCGTATCTTCACCGCTCTTCCTCTGCCACAATCCACGAAGGATCTCTTAGTCTCAATCACTCGCGGGCGATTGCCGATTTCTTATATCAATACGATAAACTTACACATAACCCTGAATTTTTTTGGTGAGGTAAGTTCTGATCGACTCGGGGGTTTAACCCAGACCTTTTCTAAGTTCTGTCAGGGACAAAAATCATTTTTAGTGGAATTTAGCCGTCTTCAAATGTTTTATCATCAAATTCACCTCACTGTATCGAAAAACGATCCAATTATGAAGTTTCAAAAAGAGCTGGAAAAAAATTTCAAAAACCTTGGCTTTAATTTTCAAGACCGTTCCTTTTACCCTCACGTAAAGCTAGCTTCGGTCCATATGGATAATAATATGTTTCCCAAAAGAAAAATCGAAAATTATCCCCACGAAGAACTCAGCAAACTTAATTTTTTGGCGGATAGGGTAGTGCTTTATGAAAGTCAACTTTTAGAAAGTCACGCGAAACATATACCAATTAAGGAGGAAAGTCTTTTATGAAGGTCAACGTTGCTGGGGTATTAATTGATAATTTAAGCAAAGAGGCAGTAATCCGGGAAATATACAATTTTGTCCGATCGGATAAAAATGTATACATTGTCACGCCTTATTCCGAACTTGTAGTTTTTGCCCTTGACGATCCTGATTATAAACAGGTTCTCAATAATGCAGCAATAGCCCTACCCGATGGAATAGGGATATTGTGGGCCGCCAAATTTCTCTCACTACCAACAATAAAATATAAACTGCTAACTTACATTCAGGCGCTCTGGCAAATAATCTACACTGGAGCAGCCATTGTACTCAAACCAGATTACGTCAGAACAATCATTAAAGAACAAATTACCGGAAGCAAATTAATTTATGATTTGGCTAAATCCGCAACTGACAACAATTACTCTGTCAGTTTGGTGGGAGGGCAAGGAAATGTGGCCACACAAGCGGCATCCCGGTTAAAAAAATTATTTCCAAACCTGAACATTAAACTAGTCATTTCGGGACGACTTTTTGATGAAAAAATTGTCGAGGAGATTGCTCGAAGTAATTCTGATATACTACTTATAGCATATTCTCCTCCCAAACAGGAATTCTGGATTGCTCAAAATCTGCAGAATCTCAACTGCAGGGTCGTAATCGGCCTAGGTGGAACATTTGACTATTTAGCTGGAAAGCGGCTTGTACCACCTAAATTTATGCATCTGATAGGCTTGGAGTGGCTGTGGAGGCTAATTACCCAACCATGGCGGATAATTCGCATTTGGAATGCAGTCTTGGTATTTATATGGAAAATTTATCAATATAAAAGAAAACATGGATCGAGTAGAAGTTAGAACTAGATTCGCTCCCAGTCCCACGGGATTTTTACACATTGGCGGGTTGCGCACCGCTTTGTTTGAATTTCTATGGGCTAAAAAAAACAACGGCAAGTTTATCCTACGAATAGAAGACACTGATCAAGCAAGAAATGTTCCAGGGGCGCTTGAAAATATAGTTCAGACTCTGACGGATTTTAAACTTAATCCCGACGAAGGTTTTTATTGGGATGGGGTAGTTTTAGAAAAAGGAGATCGAGGACCTTACCTGCAATCGAAAAGATTAGGTCTTTATAAAAAATATGCGGAAGACTTAGTTAATCGGGGAAACGCTTATTATTGTTTTTGCAGCCAAGAAAGATTGACAGCCTTACGCAGTGAACAGACAGCCAAAAAAATACCACCCAAATACGACAAGCTCTGTCTTAAACTAACAAAAGAAGAAATTCAAAACAAGATTAAAAATAATGAACCTAAAGTAATTCGATTAAACGTCCCGCCAAATCAGCAAATCCGATTTACCGATCTGGTTCATGGCCAAATTGAAATCTCAACCAACGATTTGGACGATCAAGTTTTGCTCAAATCAGATGGTTTCCCAACTTACCATCTAGCTGTGGTGGTGGATGATTATTTGATGGGCGTCAATTATGTGATTCGCGGAGAAGAGTGGATCCCGTCCACGCCCAAGCATATTTTGATTTATTCGTCGTTTGGGTGGGAATTGCCGAAATTTGCGCATTTGCCCCTGCTGCTTTCCAAATCGCGGAAAAAACTTTCAAAAAGAGAAGGAGACGTGGCGGTCAAAGACTTTTTGGAACAAGGATACCTGCCGGAAGCGCTCTTAAATTTCGTGGCATTACTCGGTTGGAATCCAAAAACCGAGCAGGAAAAATTTACCCTGGATGAATTGATTGAGGAATTCTCTTTCGAGAAACTAAATAAGTCCGGGGCGGTTTTCGATTTGGAAAAACTCGACTGGCTCAATGGCGTGTATATTCGCGAACTGAAGATCGAGGAGCTGCACTTGCGACTTTTACCATACTTAACCGAAACTTTCACCGAATTTAAAAAATACCCGAAAGAATTTTTATTCAAAATTATCGCTTTGGAACAAGGACGACTAAAAAAGCTATCTGAAATAGGGGAGAGGGTTAGGTATTTTTTCAGCGAGCCTGAGTTCAATCCGGAACTATTACGCTGGAAAAAAATGAATAATGAAGAGATTAAACAATCTTTGTCTGACGCAAAAAAAATAATTTCGAATTTCGAATTTCAAATTTCAAAACAAGAAATTGAAAAGAAATTTTTGGACGAACTTACAGGCAAAGATAAAGGATCAATGCTTTGGCCGCTTCGAATCGCCTTAACTGGACTTAAAGCTTCTCCCGGACCGTTTGAGATCATGGAAGCGTTCGGTGTTTTACCAAATGGCAGAGAAATAATTTTATCTCGGATTAAAAAAGCTCTGTCTAGGTTCAGATAGATAGTGACCACCCTGTTAAGTTTGTAAAGTA
>MFER01000001.1 GCA_001777655.1 Candidatus Doudnabacteria bacterium RIFCSPHIGHO2_02_FULL_43_13b | reverse complement strand
GCCCCACCCTCCCAGTGCGCGGGCAAGTTTGCGGAACTCCCTATTTGGGACAAGTTTAGAAAGTATGATATTATGTATATAGGTGTGGATAACATATTTCAATTATAGTATATCACAATTTAGTAGTAAATATTTACTACCCACACCGACCATTTTAATATGATTGCCCAAAACATCAAAAAATATCGCAAGAAAAAGGGCATCTCGCAGGATAAGCTTTCTAAACTCGCCGAAGTTACATATAACACGATTATCAAGATTGAGTCCGGCGCAACTCTAAATCCACGCGTAGAAACATTGAACGCGATAGCCAAAGCGTTAGGTGTAACTGTGGATAATTTATTGAACACAAAATAGCTTATGGCCCAAACTTTTTTACAAGCAAAAAATGAATTTGATGCAAAATATAGAAAGACGCTGATCTTGGAGCGTTCACTTGTTCCTGTTGATGGTAAATATCTCACAGAAATATCGCTGAAAAATAAAAAAGGAGAACTAAGCGAAGAATATTACAAATGGCAATTTATTTTTACACTGACTCATAGCGGTCTGTACTCAAAAGATTACTTGGGCGCAGAAATTTATTTCCCAAAGGGGAATAAAAATTCCGCGCCGATAAAAATTGACGCTTGTATTTTTGATGACAAGAAATGGATTGATTTTTATGAGAAGTGGAGAAAATCAAAAGACGATGATGCGGTCGAGTGGTTAAGACAGCATCTTATTGGAACGATCGAATTTAAAAAGTCTGACGGCAAAGACATCAAGACTGTTTTCACCTCGCAAGTAAAAGCGGAGCTAAAAGAATCCGAGAGTAACTATTGCCTCGGTTTTTACTACGATAGTGAGAGGCTCTATATTTTCCAGAGAAAAAACGGTGCGGTTTTGCGATATGACGAATCAAAAAACCAAAAAGGGGACAAAAGCTCAACAACACAACTCTCTCTCGATCTAACTGACAGTTATACCTACGTTCCTTCCTTCGATGCTCTCCAAAAAAGAATCAATACTACGCTCGAGATTGATAGGAGTAAGCGTACAGTTGATGATCTTGATCCAATTACGGGAGCCGCAAGTTCACAGATCAATCAGGCTATTTCAAATATTCTAAAAACCCTTGATAGGGTTGGGCTTGGTAATAACCCTCGCGGTTATGAAATTCTGATTGAAATGCTTGCTTTAAAAATTTTTGATGAGAAGCGGAGCGAAGAATATAAAAAAACCACTTCTGACAAAAGACATCTGAAATTTTATCAAACACAACCAGAAAAAGCTGTTTTGAGCTTCTTCATTACTGACGCAGAAAAACAATTTTTCAGATTAAGCGATGAGAATGTACGCTCTTTCGTTGAGCGAATCAGGGAACTTTACAATAATGCTGCTGAAAAATATAACATTATCCTTAAACAGGTAGACACAGCAACTATTAACTGGCAAGACGAAAGTCATGTTAGGGCCATCGGCTCTGTCGTTGAAAACTTGCAAGATTATAGTTTCATCAAGTCGGCCGACACTGATTTATACCAGTTAGTTTTCTATAAATTTGCTAATGAATTTAAAAAGGCAGAAAAAGCACAATTTATTACACCACTTAGAATTATTGATTTCTTGGTAAAGATAGTTAATCCGGGGATGGGCGAAACAATTATTGACCCCACGGTTGGTATTGCCGACTTTCTTTCGATGAGTTTCGTAAATGCAAAAGGCAAGCTGGATGACCACAATATTTTTGGAATTGATAATGATGACCAAATGATAAAATTAGCCCAGTTGAATATGCTCCTAAATGGCGACGGCAACGCAACTCTAAAATATCAAGCCGACAAAGGCTCGTTGCTTTACAAATTCAATACGAAAAAGGAACTTGTATCTTTGGATGCGAAACTCCATAAAAATGGCAATTGGGATAACTGGGTAGATGAAACAAAATTAATGAAGTTTGATGTTGTTTTGACTAATCCGCCCTTTGGAGAGAATAGAAAAATTGAACCGAAAAATGAGAGTGAGAAAGCAATGGTTGAACTCTATGAGCTTTGGGATATTGCTCGCTCTGGAAATTGGATGGATCCGGGGCTACTCTTTCTTGAAAACGCATACAGAATTCTCAAAACTCATGGGAGGTTAGGTATTGTATTGTCTAATTCCATCGCTTCAATAGATCGTTGGGAGATTGCGCGTAAATGGCTGGCAAGCAAAGTACGAATTGTTGGGCTGTTTGATTTGCCGCCAAATATATTTGCGGAAACAGGAGTAAATACCACCCTCGTCGTCGCATATAAACCGACTGACGAGGAATTGGAAAAGCTGAATAGGAATGGCTATGAGATTTTTGTGAAAGATATTCAACTAATTGGATATGAGGTAAGAACTTCCAACAGAGTCAAATTCTTTAACCCTGTTTATAAGATAGACGAGAAAAGTTTTGAGATTGTTATTAACGAACAAGGCGAGTCCGTTCTTGACGAAGAATTTACGCAAACGGTGTCAGATTTCAGGAAATGGACTTTATCTCAAGAAGAACTCGTGAAAAAATTATTCTTGAAATAATATGCGTTACGTTGATGTTCCACAAAAAGTAAATATCTTCGAGGTTCTGAAGAATAAAGCATCTTTCTCCCCCCACAATTACAAAAAAGTCATTTTGGGCGGCAAGGACTCAAAGCCAGTTCAAGACTTTTTGGCAGGAGATTTAGTAAATGGTGAGGAGGTTGGTTCTGACGCCTATCTTCGGAAGTCTTATAAATACTTCATAAGAAATAAAGCCCTCCAACAAGATAGTTTTTTGTTAAGTTTTTCTGGTGATAGCGTTATTCCGATCCTGCCAAATAAATTTGTTGACCTCAAATTAAAAGAGGGCGATTTAATAATATCTAAGGATTCAAATATCGGTGAAACTGTTATTTTAGATAAGAACTATCCTGACCATATGTTATCGGGCGGTTTGTATAAGTTGCCGGTTGATCAGGGCAAGTATTATTTGTTTGCTTTTTTGAAACACGATTTTTTTAGAACACAGTTAAATTTTCTTGTTTCAAGGGGAGCAACGATTCTACACGCAAAAAAGTTATTCCTTGATTGTTTAATACCACTTCCAAACCAAAAAAATTCTGATCAAGTGATCACATATCTGGAAACCCTTATGCGAATTACAATCAATAAAGAAAAGAAGATCAAAGAGAATGAGAATCGAATATTTGCCCTCATCGAGACAGAAATTTCTTCGAATCAAACCAAGAAAGATTTCAAATATCAATTTCCTGATTTACGACAAATACTTTTAACATCGAGAATTGACGCAGGATTTTATTGTGAAGATTATGCAAAAAAACAGTTCTCGATTAAAAACTACACAAAGGGCGTTGGGACAATCGAAGAGTGGGGTTTTGAAATTGGGCGGGGGCAAAATCTTCAGGTTTCGGCAATCGGAAATAGTATTTATTCTGAAGAAAAAAAAGAAAATTTCTATACTCTTGTTAGACCGACTAACCTGTCTGATTTTGGGACAGTTACAAAATACGAGTATCTCGGTAATTCACGAAAGCTTTCTGCTATCTCGGAAGGAGATATTATATTTTCGGCAGAGGGGTCGGTTGGCAAATGTATGATGTTTGCAAATCCTAAGCAACGCACGCTAACCAACATTCACGGAATCGTACTAAACAAAAAAGATCATAACAAAATCGAAAGTGCCTTTGTCTGTTGTTTTTTGCGTTATCTTCGCAATCTTGGTATTCTCGATTATATTTCTGTTGGTGGGCAAGGTGGAAGCCTTGCGATGAAATATTGGTCCGAAGTAAAAATCCCATTCTTCTCTGAAGCGAAACAAAAAGAAATAGCAAAATATTACTACGTCCCCATTAACTATAAGATTGGCAATGGCGATTTCGGGGCAATTGAGAAGCGAGATTTTCAGGTGAATGAAAAAATGGGTATTTTACAATTAGACGAACAGGTAAAAGTTTTGAAAGAAAAAATACACGATGTTGTTGATACCATTATCAATGGGGACGTAGTGGACATTGATTTCAGTTTCGCCGATAATTCTTAAAGTCTTCGCCAAAAAATTCGCCAGCCCAAGCGAGGGCGAGGCGGAAGGGGGGTGTGGGGGGAATTCCGCCTCGCCCGAGCGAATACAAAAAGCGGACAGCCCCGCCGTCCTGCTCGTTAAGAGCAGAACCCCGCAAAATAGTTTTCTTTTCCTTTTAGAAGAAAAAAATCGGCGCGCGCAAATTAAAAAATGTGAAGAAAACTTTTTTGCGGGGTGGCGAGCGTCAGCGAGCGGCGGCGGAGCGGAGCGTCAAATTTCGCAGTCCGGATTTTCTTCAAAAAAGGTTCGGATTTTGTCCAAAAGGTACCGCCAAAATTATGAAGTAAAATTTTATGCCAAACAAAGAACAAAAAAACAAATCTTCTGATAGCCTAACATGGAGAGCGCCCTCCCACCAAGCACATCAACACTCGACTGTCTGGTATACAGTCTTTGCCATAGTATCATTGGGGTTACTAACCTTTGCGATATACAGCCAAAGTATTATCACAATCATAACTTTTCTCGTAATGATTGTCGCGGTATTCGCGCTGAGCAGACAGTCGCCCGAGGAAATAACTTATCACATCACGCGAACCGACATTCGGGTCGGACACACTGCCTATCCGTACAGAATTATAAAAACTTTTTGGATTGTTTATAAGCCACCGGAAGTAAAAACTCTAAATTTCGAAACGACAGCTTATATTAATAGCACAATTTCGGTGGAACTTGGAAACCAGGACCCCTTGGAGATAAAAGTTCTTTTATCTAAATACTTAATCGAAGATTTGGAACGAGAAGAAAGTGTCACAGATGCCCTAGCTAGAAAATTAAAAATTTGATTATGCCCTCGTCGTTCAACGGATAGGACGCAAGATTGCGGATCTTGTAATCGAGGTTCGATTCCTCGCGGGGGCACCAATCAGGAAAAGTCAAAGGTCAAAAATCAAAAAATTTGAATTTTGATTTTTGCATTTTGATTTTTTATTATGTTCGACTTATCTACTCCAATCGAAAATCTCTACTTAGTTGGGCCGGCACGAGCTAAGTTGCTAAAAAATCTTGGGATCGCAACTTTAGAAGATCTGCTTTTTTATTTTCCCCGCGCGCACAGTGACTTGTCAAAATTCGTAAACATTTCTGAACTTAAATTAGGTGAAACCGCCAACATCAAAGCAAAAATTTTAGAAATCAAAAGTTTCCGCACGAAAGTTCGCCGACTCACTCTCACGCATGCATTGGTCGAAGATAATACTGGCAGTATCCTTTGTGTTTGGTTCAACCAGCCTTTTTTGTCCAAAGTCTTAAAACCCCATGAAGAATTCATTTTCTCCGGCAAAGTGACAGTTGCCAAAAATAAACTCCAATTACAAAACCCGGTTTACGAACAAGTCAAAGCAGAACAAATACATACATCCAGGCTAGTCCCAATTTATTCACTCACCGCCCACCTAACCCAAAAACTGCTTCGCAGCATTATCAAAACCTATCTGGATAAAATCCATTTGCCTGAACATTTACCCTCTTTTATTTTAAAAGCAGAAAAATTGCTTTTTGAGGATGCGGCGGTCAAAACTTTTCATTTCCCCAAAGACTATTCATCTCTGCAGCAAGCGCAAACCCGTCTGGCTTTCGATGAGATTTTCCTTACTCAACTGCGGGTAGCCCAGTACAAAAAATCTAGACAAGAAAAAACCGGGATCAAGATGACTGTCCCTCAGCAGCTAAATGATAAAATTGCTTCGTTGCCTTTTACCCTAACTTTAGGTCAAAAACAAGCGTTGCAAGAAATCTTATCTGATTTTCAAAAACCTTACCCTGCCAACCGATTGTTAGAAGGAGATGTGGGCAGCGGCAAAACGATAATTGCCGCCTTAAGCATGTATGTGGCGGCGAAAAACGGTTTGCAAATCGCCTTTTTAGCTCCTACCGAGGTTTTGGCTAAGCAGCACTACGACAATCTAAAAGAATTTTTTGAGAATAGTGGAATTGCTACTGCTCTGCGGACCTCAAATAACAAATCCAAACCAGCCCAAGTTACCTTCGGCACCCACGCTTTACTGGAAAGAGCTGTTAAATTCAAAAATCTCTCCCTCATCGTCATTGATGAACAGCACCGATTTGGAGTTGAGCAACGCTCGCTCCTCAAGCAAACCAACACTGCTCATCTTTTGACTATGAGCGCCACTCCTATCCCCCGGACTCTGGCTTTAACGCTGTATGGCGATTTAGATTTGTCTCGCCTCAAAGAACTGCCTACTGGCAGACAAAGAATAATCACGAGGATCGTGGCCGAAGAAAATCGCAGTAAGGCCTATGAATTTATCGCCAAACAAATTACGGCTGGCCGGCAAACATTTGTGATCTGTCCGTTGATCGAAGAGAGTGACAAGTTGGGAGTTAAATCAGCGACAACTGAATTTAAAAAATTATCGGAAGAAATTTTTCCACAATTTAAGGTTGGCTTGCTCCACGGTAAACTGAAACCCCAAGATAAAGAATCTGTGATGCAAAAATTCAAAGACAACCAAATCAATATCTTGGTTTCGACATCCGTGGTCGAAGTTGGGGTTGATGTGCCCAATGCCGCGGTGATGATGATTGAAGGCGCAGAACGGTTTGGCTTGGCCCAACTGCATCAGTTCCGCGGCCGAGTCGGCCGCAGTACCTACAAATCCTACTGCTTTCTGTTTTCTTCAGACCCACTAGCCCTGGAAAACCCCAGACTAAAAGTAATGACCGAAAGCAACGACGGTTTTGCTTTGGCTGAGAAAGATTTGCAAATTCGAGGCAGTGGCGATTTATATGGCACGAAGCAATCCGGCTATGATTTCAAAATCGCCACCCTGACCAATCTGGATTTGGTCGAGCGATCGCGCCAATATGCGGACGAATTACTAAACCCTGACCTGAGTTTGAATTCTTATCCTCTTTTGAAACTTAAAATGCACTCACAACCAATGGTGCATTTAGAATAGGTTGACGAAATTAGTTCGTTAGTTTAAAATAACCACAACACAAGGAGGAAAAGCCAAAATGGGCAAGTTGCGCATAGGCAGTCGGCAGGAAGCCCGCGAAGCCATGGAGATCCTCGCGCCACTTGGGATCCATACGCCTCATCACGCCACCAGGGCGTTGGAAAGAGGCGTTATCAGGCCCGAAGTGTTGTCGCGGATCAATGTCGCTTTCGGCAGGGATCCATTGGTTGCCAAGATCTTATCAAGGCAACCGAACCGAACGGAACGCTGATCGGAGGTACCATCGATGATACGTCCCCCACCTTAAAAACCAGAAAAACCGAAACTTCCACCCACGTAAGACTCAACGAAATATTCGATCGGAGTTACCCATGTCACGTGCGATTCCCCTCCCGAAACCCGTCCCCGCAACCGTCACCACCCCTTTTTTCGAGTATCAAGTCGGCCAAAGGGTGACCATCAACAAAGTCACCTCAACCGGGTTGATGCTTGGGGCTGAAGGAAGCAGCCGGTTTCTGCCATGCAGTCATGTCAACGCCGAAGCACGGGCATCGGCAAAGCGGCTGCTGAAGGCTGCCATGAACGGCGAGAGTCCGCCAAAAAGCTGATAAGCTCAGAGATGGATAGAAGCGCAAGGTGTTGGGTTCCATCCCTTAGCCGATCAGTTTCCATTTGTCCAAGGCCACAGGTTCCAAGAAAATCTCCCGCTGCTGACCAACACGGCGGTCCAGATGCCTGTGCGGCCAAGGACACCGCAGTTTGGGTTGTTACATTCGACCAGTTTCCAGCGGTCGAGTGTCACACCCAGCTGCGGTTCTTTTTATTCTTGCGAGGCAAAAATAACTCCGACCTTGCGTCGGAGTAAAAAGAACCGGTCGTTTTGAAGCTTATGCCGAGTGACTTATTTTATAATACTATACAACTTCCCATCGCGAGAATTGACGAAATAAAGCGTGTTGCCGACCATCATCAAATCCTTGGCGCTGACATAGTCTGGCGGGTCAAAATAAATCTCCTGCTTTAGATTGCCTAAGTCTAGTTTGATAAACTGATCGCTGCCTGTTCCCACTTTGGGAACAGCCGCATAAATAAATTTATTGTCGCGGTCAATCAAGATTTTATCCAAATTGGTCGTCAGATTTAAACTTTTTGAAGTTTTACTGATTAAATCATAAACATATAATTTCGAATAAATAGCATCGCTTAATTGCGCGTAAACAAATTGGCTGCCGGAAGAAAACCAGCTCGCGCCTAAATTTATTCCACTTTCCACTGCGGTCGAAATTCCTCCACTGGCAAGATCAGCTAGATAAATTTTGTTCGTATCCCCTTGCATTTGCGACCGATACAGGAGCACGCTGCGGCCATCATTAGACGCTTTGACCACCAAATCCGGCCAAAACACGTCGCTGACTTTCCGAAAACCGCTCCCGTCGGCATCGGCGACAACCAGCGATGGGCTTTGACCATCGCTTGGTTTCCATATATAGACCACTCTTTGGCTGTCGGGTAACCAGTCAATGCTTTGGACATTTGGTCTTAAATAAACATACGATTTATCCGCGCTGTCATAATAACTTTTACTCTCCACTGGAAGAACCCCTCCTTGGATGGGCGGGATTCCGATGGCCAAAAAATCCGTCCCGGTTTTGGGCCACAAAACTTTTTTAAGGTCAATACTGTATTCCGGCAGAGGAAATTCGGACAAACCCGATCCGTCTATGTTTACCTTAAACAGCCGGCCGTCCTCGCTGAAATACCAAATCGAGGAATTGTCATACGAAGGAATGGGAGAGATGGTTTTTTCATCCAAAACTTTTCTAATTTGCGGTTGAACAAAAGCGGGATTTTCGGATTCTTTCTGGACGCTTATCGCCCAATACAAAAGTCCGGCGATTACCCCCAACCCCGCGATGGCGCTAATAATGATGATTTTTCTATTCATCCCGTTTAGAAATTTTGATTAGTTAATTATGCGATCTAAATTATGTTATCCCGTTGAATATTATTTTACTGGCAAAGATGCTTATGAGTATTTCTAACGGGATTCATACCATAAATGAATTATTTAATCCTTAAGGTCCATACCCGGCGCTGTAAAAAATGCTTTCAACCAGATTTAACATACATGGCCTTACTCGGGGATCAGAAGTACCCGGATCAATAGGTACCCAGGCTGAGATGCTAACTAAATCCGTCGGCCCTGACTGTGGTACCAAAGTATTATCGCAGTAAGTCTTACCATCACTTTGAAGATTGAATTCCACGTGAATATGCCCTGCGCTTGCACCCTCTGTTGGGGTAGTATATTCATCTAGCGTAAATCCTGCGGCCGGCGTAAATCCTGCGGCTCTAGCAATTTGAACTAGTTGGCTGATACGGGGATCAGTACTCCCGGTCGTTACAGCCGGATTGCGTAAGGCTATGTCTACCGCCTCCCCGCGACTGTGAGCAGAGAGTCGGCCTGTGCCCACAACGATGGATCCCGGCCGGTATCCACTGGTGATGGTGATATCCAGAGGGGTTGATCCCGTCGCTCCCCCTCCGCCGCTTAAGCCACCTTTTAACTTAAACGGCGCGCAGAAGTCAGAAAAGGTCGCTAGGGAGCCGACAACTTGCGTAGTCAACTGCGTTAAGCCTCCTGAGTTACAAAGCGCTGGCGGGATAATTACAACAAACCCGATAAGAGCCGCAATCACCAAAATAATCAACAGTACCGGACCCCAATATGGTGATGTGGCCATGATCACTCTGGCAGCCGCCTTTTTAGCAACTTTTTTTACTGCCTTCTTCGCCGCCTGTTTGGCCTGATTCTCCAAAGCGCCTCTGATTCTATCAGTCGGGCTTCCTCGTTGCTGTTGTTGCGCCAACCGCTGTTGTTGATTTTGCTCTTCCAGTGCTTGCCTGCGGTTTTCTTCTTCCTCTTCCTGCCCTAATAGTTCTTCATCTAAATCTGCCATGGCCTACTCCTGCTGGACCTGCGCCTGCTCGGCTTGCAGTTGTTTTTTGGCTTCTTCAATCTCCAAGGCCCGTTTCGGATCAGTGGTGATGATCTGATCTTCCATATAAGAAGCGATGATTTTAATCGCCACGTGCTTGATTCCTGCAAAAAATATTCCCTCTCCCACGTCCGATTCCAGCAGGAGATATTTTTCTCCCTCGGTTAAAAAGAAAGTTTCCGAAACCAAATCGATCGCCGCCGGCGATTGCTTTAAAAGCAACTGAATCGAAGAGTTGGTCACGATCGGTTTGCCGTAAGGAGACTGCAGAAAGTCGGTAACGTCCTGGGTAATGGTCGTGACTCCCAAATAATATTTACGCGCCCGTTTGGCAATGCCGAACAAAAACTTGGCCGAGTCGTCGTGCTGCATCATCCACCACGCTTCGTCTATCACCAACATGCGTTTTTTCAAAGACGAACGCACCACGTTCCAGATATAGTTAAGCGTGACGTAAATAGCGATTGGTCGCAGCGCGTCTTCCAAATCGCGCACGGAAAAAACCACCAACTGGTTGTTTAAATTAATATTCGTTGGTTGATTAAAAATCCCGCTAAAGGTCCCTTGCGTGTATTTAGTCAGGCGCTGCGCCAAGCTTTCCCCTCCCACCATGCCGGAAAGAATTTCCACTAAGTCTTGCATGACCGGCGCTTCAATGCTGCTAAAATCGGTGTTAGCTGTAATGTCTTTTTTGGCATAAGTTTCCCAAATCGCCCGATCCATAATCGCCTCTTCGGTCGGATCGAGCTTGCCCAGCATCAAATTCATCAGGCCCAAGAGGTTGATGACCGCAGCGCGCAAAATATCTTCATTGGCCTCGCCTTCGATGGCGCGAGGCAAATCAAACGGATTGACCCGAGAGTCGGAATTTAACGAGATATTCAAAAACGATCCGCCCACTGACGACGACAGGTGTTTGTATTCATTTTCCGGATCAACCACAATCACATCCGTGCCCAGCATCAATGATCGCAAAATCTCCAATTTAACCGCGTAGCTTTTGCCGCTGCCGGATTTGGCAAACACGACCGAATTGGCGTTTTCCATCTGAAACCGGTCAAATAAAATCAAACTATTATTGTGTCGGTTAATTCCATATAAAATTCCATCATTGGAGGTAAGTTCCGATGAGACAAACGGAAAAGTCGTGGATAACGGCTGCGTGTTCATGTTTGTCGCAATCGCCAGCTCGTCGTTGCCTAAAGGCAGAGTAGAATTAAAACCCTGTTCCATTTGCAACACTGATGGTTTGGCTACGATTAGTTTCGAGCCTAAAATTGATTCCAAAGTTGCTGAAATTTGCTCTAATTCTTTTTGTTCATCGGCATAAACCGTAAAATAAATTGAAAATCTAAAGTAACGTTCCGTGCCCTGTTGCAGGCGGTTGCGCAAATCTTCAATATCCTGGTAGGCGGTTTCCAACATCGGATCGCGGACATTGCCTTTTTCCTGGCTTAACCGCATGGTTGACTCCAGTTGTCCGACTTTGGATTTAAATTTTTTCATAATCTCGGCGGTGTCCATCGGATAGATAAACATGGCCATATCCATAGCGACATCCAAGTTGATAATCGGAGAAAGCCAATCCACCGAGATAAACCGCGGGTAGGTTAATATAAAGAATGACCGGGATAGTTTGCCGGAAACTTCGACGAAACTCGACGTTACTCGAAAAGCTGAGGGCGCGATCAAATCCCGCAGGGTGGTTAATCCCCTGCGATACTCGCGCTCCTTCTCCAGGATCTGCCGTTGGATTTCTCGGTCCGGGCTAGATTGTGTACTTCGAAATAAAGCCATTGAGTTTTGTTAATTTATAATTTTGAATTCTGATTGAAATTAGAATATTAAAATATTTAAAAATTGATTCAAAATTCAAAACTCCTAATTCAAAATTATTCGTTTCCTGCTAATTCCAGATCTTCAATGCTTTGAATTCTGATGGGCGAAGCAGTGCTTAAATTATAACTGTTATACATCAGTTCCACTAATTCTTCAGTTGTAAGCACGATGGTTTTAAGTCCCATGCCCCCGAGAGCGGAAGCGACTTGATTAACCCGCTTGTCCAATTCCTCTTTCGACATATTAAACCCGCGCTGTTGGCCGGAAATTTGTTGAGCCGGACTGAACAAATTGGTAATTTTCCCAAGAAGATTGGTCTTACCAGCGGCGGTAGATAGAGGGATGATGATGTAAAAAGTTTTGGTCATGATGGAAGCAAACTCAATCAGTTTGCTGATATATTCAATATACTCCTGGGTTTGCAACCTAAGCAGCTCGTTGGTTTGCTGCTGCATAGTGGATCGCAGTTTATCCAAATACGCATGAATATCCAATTTACGGGACTGCATGACGATTTGGACAGGAAACTCCAGAGAATTGAGAAAATTTTGATAAGCATTTACCAGAGCGTTTTGTTCTTCCACGCTTTTTAACGAAAAATTAGTTGATGACACAACCAATATCGCGCGCAGCGAACCATCTTTCATTACAATCGTGTTTTCTTTGATTTCCGCAATATCAAGATAGGCTTGGGTCGAAGCCGTAGGTTTGGATCCTGACATTGTTGATGATTGCATTTCCTTAGCCATATTCTTTTACAATTTCTAATTACTAATTTCTAATTCATCTAATTAAATCCCAAGCACCAATTTTAGAAATTAGGTCAATTAGATGAATTAGGTTAATTTATCAAAAGCTTAAGAACGAGTAATTAGTTCCTTTTCTTCCTGGCTCTTCTGGTCCAATAAATACGCCAATTTTTTTAACCGGCTCTCTGTTGGTTCTTCTGGTGTTGCGATTTTACTTTTGACTTTGGA
This sequence comes from Candidatus Doudnabacteria bacterium RIFCSPHIGHO2_02_FULL_43_13b, assembly GCA_001777655.1. GTDB lineage: Bacteria > Patescibacteriota > Doudnabacteria > UBA920 > O2-02-FULL-48-8 > 2-01-FULL-44-21. The sequence goes on along the minus strand of MFER01000001.1, from coordinate 29,801 downwards.
CTTTTGACTTTTTACATGCATCACGACGATGGGTTCTTCCCGCATAAATATCCTAACTTGCGGCCGCGAAAAAAATGACAAAAAAGATCCGATATAGCCAAACAACGGACGGCCATTGAATCTACCAAAAGCCAACGCCAGGCCGATTGTGCCCACGGGAACGGCAAAAAAGAAAAAAAATATCGACAGTTTAAGTAACGACCAAAAAAACAGAACCACTCCGCCTGTGGCCAAAAGCACTAAAAATTGCTTTAAGGTTAAGGGGCCGATAAGCTTGTCTTCAACCTCGGTAAATTGTGGGACAGCAAATTGCATAAATATGATGCTAATCTACGAATGCATGCGAATGTTGCGAATTGCAAATTTCTGGCGGGTTTTCACTATCTATCACGTTTGTTTTTAGTTTCAGAAGATTAAGCATTGCTAATATTATACCACAAAACGAGTAAGTTATCAAAAAAACACTCCCTCCGTCGCGAGCGACTGCTTTTTAACACTTAAGCATTAGATATTGGCAGTCGCGCCTGCCTGCCATGACGGCATGTCGGGCAGGTGGCGATCTTTTAAAAAGATTGCTTCGTCGGCCGCCAAGCTAATCCTTAGGTTAAACACCCGGCCTCCTCGCAATGGTCTAGGATTTTATTTAATAAAGCTTTTCAACCAATTAATCCAACCTTGGTCAGTTCCCTCTTCGTATCTTGACCAAAACTCGTTTGGGCGGATGATTCGGACTCTGCGGACTTTTTCCAATTTCAACAAATGATTATCCGCTGTAATCAAATAATCCGCACGAGCAATCAGGGCAGAAGCCAGGATTTTATCATCTTCGGGATCTTCCAGAACTTTATTGGTAATTTGGGTCTCGACCGTCCTGACCTGATCAAAATAATATTCCAATTTGCGCAAATACGATTGATCGGCAATTTTTTTATGGGCCAAAAATTTATTCTCGCGCAGAGTTTCAGAATTTGCATAAGCTTCAATCTGACCACTAATCACCAAGTCAATAATCCGGTTGGCGTACCGGTAAGGATCAACAGAGGCATCAATTAAGACGTTGGTGTCGAGGACTATTCGTATCATGACAAAAGCTTTGCGTTTAATTTCTAATTATTCTCCGCCGGAGGCGGATCTGCCTCTGGCATGATAATTTCTAATTGATCTAAAAAATAACCAAATCCCAAGCACTAATTGGGTCATTGGTCATTATTTAGAAATTAGGTCAATTAGGTTAATTAGATCAATTTACAGTCTTTCTATCTCCTTGCGTAGATCCGCGATGGCTTCGAATTCTTCCTGGGATAAATCAATATCTGATTTTTGATCAATCATCTTTGATGATCCTTTTTTCAAGTATGCTTGAAATAGCGGGCTTTGTTCGAACACGACCACTGCGTAATATGGCAAAAGATTATTCGCCGCCGCTAACCTTAATATTTGATTTTTAATATTTGATATTTGATTTTGTAATGGTCCTTGGCGCAAGAACATCACTGTAATCTTCTTTAGATCCTCGATGGTTTTGATGTCGTTGAGTGACCTTAAACCAGAAGCGGATGCGTTTATTGGCGCGACAGGCTTCATCACAGCTGGCGGTGGAGGAACTACCCCAACCCTGTCATTGCGAGGAGCTTGCGACGAAGCAATCTCTTTACTAAACGATCCTGTAGGCGCTGCAAGCTCCGGGGCGCTAACCTCTCGCTTGATCTCATCCGGTGTTAAAGTAATTGAATTTTTTGGGATTGTTGTCTGATCTTTGATTTCTGATCTTTGATTTCTGATCTCTGTTTCCTCGACCCGATGCTTTAATGCCTCCAAGTCTAGGCCGTGCGCCGAGGCGCTAGCTTGCGATATTTTCTGATCAAAGGCAGATTGAGGTTGGGGAGGAATAGGTGTCTCGATTTTCTCAACCCGGTTAACTCTTGCAGTAAGAATTGGTCTTTCCGATGCAGCTTCCTGTAAGTCCTCAATAATCTTTTTTGGAACCAGCACATCGAACCTTAACCAGTCATAAATTCTTAATAGTTTTAAAAGCAGGTTTCTTTGATCTGGTGTAAGTAATTTGGTATTGGGTGATTGGTTTATATATGCAGTTTCATCACTCGCACTCCGTTCTTTATTTAATGGCACATAGGCGTTATAATCATATATCCAATTTTTAACAAGGGGCCTGACTTGACCCGTGGTAATCTGGATATTTTTCTCACTAATCAAAGCACTGCTTTCTGATAAGGAAGAGACAAATAACTTCTGAAGATCCTGCTGAGTCTCGTCTTCGGCCGCATAAGCGCTGAAAACAAATTTTAACCAAAATTTTACATTAACGTAGTTTTGGTTTAATAAAGTAATAATATTGTCCCCTAGAAATATTTTTTTTTCATTATCGGAAACAGAAATCAAGCTTATCAATCTAAGCGCACATAATATAGGTAGATATTTTTTGATAGCCCTTTCGTCGCTCTTGTTCAAAGTGGCTGACACTGATAAAAAAATCTCTCGAGCCATATCTGGGCTTCCCTCTGCTTCTATTTCATAAACAAAATCCTCAACTTTAGTAAAAAAAGTTGGATCAAGTAGCGTGCCTTGATCAATCCTTTTCAAGTTCTCAATAGTAATCCTGTTTATCATCATATTCTTTTGGATTGAAACACCGCATTACCATCTTTGTCCATTGTATAATCTAGGTTGAACTTGGCAAGTTTCGAACCCTTATATCTCCTCAGAGTAGTATTTACAAGAGTTTTAATTTGGGAAGCTGTGGCATCGTCAACTTTACCTTTAGTCAGAAACCCGGCAGCAATGTCAGCTCTTGAATGGACGGTTTCGACTAAAATATTGAGTTTTCTAGGATCTGTCCCGATTGATTTATAATCAATTGTTCCATCTTCAGATTCGCTTCCTCCAACAACATTCTGCATACGCGGTGCGGTTCTACGCATATTAGGAACTGCCGGCCCCACTGAAGGACTAAGTCCTTCCAGAAACATGCTTCCCTCCTCACTTAGATTTATATGCGTTCCATTTCTTTCCTGAATTGAGACTCCAGCCGGTTCCATAGCTTTGACCAAATCTTCGGCATCCATTCTTTTGGCGCGTCTTAATCTTTCTTTAGCGCCTCTGGCAGACATAATTTTGTGCTCAAAATTCTTTCCATCCCTTATCCCATTACCTGCCGTGTCTTTTAGTACTCGATTAAACTCAGCCACATTATTTATAGTTGCTACAACATTACCTTCTCTGTCAACAAATTCATTACTATTATTAATTACATTAATTTTCTTCAAGTATTCTTGCAACCCACCGGGTCCGTCAAAATTGCTAGCAGCTAAATTCTTAACACCAGTTAAATCAACTGTTGCTCGCGCCACACCATCCACGTCTTCCTCTACCCCTGAACCAAGATCTCTCAGTTTCCTGTTTGCTTCAGATAACTCAGAGATATAATTTGCTTCCTGTCCAGCTTGCTCTTTACTAGCCCCAGCATGAATTAAGTCATCAAACACCTGTCTTCTATACTCAACTGGATCGTATTCCTTACCCAAAGCGTGCATTACTCCGTCGCCGTGATTATTTAAAGTCAAAGATCTGCTCCAAGCAATCTTGTCGTCCAAATGAGTAGCGTCCAGATATCCCTGGACTCTTTGCTTTTCAGTCAGTGGTGCTTCGTTAATTTCTTTAACTTTTTTGTTTATTACCTTATTAGCTTCGATCGCTCCATACTGAGTTCTTCTTCCTAAAGCCAGGCGCCCTCTTCCAGTCAAGGCGTCCTTCCATCCGTGCCATTCTGTGGGCATTATACGATTCAAGGTATCATGCATGGCCCCTACAGCTGGACCATAAACCTCTTCATCCAACTGCTTGCTACGTTGCTCCCAAGCTTTTTTAGCTGCTATGGGATTAAGAAAGGCAGCGGCTTTGTACAAACTTGCACGTACAGGTTTATTGCTGAGGCCGGCTTGCTTCGCTGCATTTAACATTCTCTTGGAATAAGCCCTGCCTACAAATCCACCGACTCCCTTACCTACAAACTTGCCGGCGTTGAGTGCCACATCCGCCCCCACCATCCCTGCATTTTTTGCGACTATAAAAGCAGCTACTATAAAAGCCATTTCTATAAAATATATAAATACTGTGTCAGCTTTTGCTCCACTCCAACTAAATCCATCGTTGATTACTAAAATATCCAAACGAATTAAGAACAGTGCCACTGGGACCCAAATTAGATATTTTACAAACGTATGCCACCATTGTTCAGCAAATTTCTGTGTCGCCGGTAAAATATTACCTACATATGCGATGGGCGAAAAAATAATCAAAACATATAAACCGACAAGTCGAACCAAAAACAGAATAGCTAATGCCAGGAAAACGACAGTAGCTACTAGTTGAAACATAATCTGACTGAAACCTAAGGTAAGGGCAGCCGGAATACCCCCACTCATAATCAATTTTAAGCCCCCAACTGGCCAAGCCACCTTAAAAGCAGCCTGAGCAAGATCTTTAGCCATGCCGCCTTGATAAAACGTCGCGGCTAATAAATTCACAGCATTCATAATGGTCACCGCAATCACTTGGCTAAAATTCACCAAGAGCGCCATCAAAATCAATTTTCCCAACAACTGACGATAGTTGTATTTTTCAATTCTTAAAATAGTCGCCAAGGAAATTACAATCATGATCAGAATGAAGAACATGTTGCTAAAATCACGTACAATTTGCCAACCAACAGTTACAGCCCTCGGCATCTGGGTGATATTCAAAATCCGGTCAACAACCAGATTGAAAATTAAACCAGCAAGTGAGGTTAAAACCGCCAAAACATTCGAGACAATTGATGCAATGAGTTCTATAACCCATCCAATTATTATACTAACTGGATCAGCCATTGTTTGTTCTGTATTTGCTTTCAATTCATAGTCAATAACTTGTTTCCCGCTAACAAAATTGACATTGATCATCTTTTCAAAATCTACTGCTTCGGTACTTCGGGGATACAGTACTCCATCTGTTCCACCGTAATCGATAATGCGGCAAATCCCGCCCGCACTAATAACCGCTGAAGGAATATTGGTTTTGTCAATGTCCGAAGGAAGTGAAATCCAAGTTGCTTTAAATTTTTTCGTCGAAATATCGGCAACAATATTACTAAAAGCTTTACAGGCGTCAGAGCTAGCTTGGGCTGATTCAAATGTTGGACCATCAGCTCTAGGATCATCTGGATTAAATTTTAGCCCTTGAGCAAACGCAAAATTCGCCAGCAAGAAATTCGCTAGCAAAACAATGCAGAGTAGTTTAAATGTTTTATGTTTCATGAACGGTGTTCATACCTAAGGCACTAATCGCTCCCAGCCGCCGTCTTCTGTGTAAGTAAGCCCGGAGAAATGTTGGGTTAAACTTAACCCGACGGTAATCACACTACTAAAAACGCTGTAAATTTTTCCGTTTTGGTCCCCGAAACTTCCAAGAATTATTTTATTCGTAGATATATTGCCATCGCAATCCAACGCCCTGCCGACTCGATAGCCTTGGGCGCGCAAAATCAGAGCCGCGGCATCGATTATGCTCGCAGCGGCAGCTATAAATACCACGCCCCCGCCTGGATCCAAAGTCGCCAGAGTGGCAGCCTCCACCGGGTTATCGTTTAGAGCTTGCGCAATTGCGGCGTCACCGGCAGTTCTATAAACTGAATTATCAGTGCCTGCCAAAACTGTCACCAAGCACGGATTGTCTCCTGGGTCAATTACCGGCGGCGGGACCAAAGCCGCTGCCGCGGCATCCGGGTTATCACATCGATTGACCGCTATCTTAAACTCCTGAAGATACGCCAACAGATTAGTGGTATTGACGATGATCTTCGCTTGCGCTTCGGCGTCACTGCCCCAAAAACCCTTAAGATCATCGTCTTTGGCCAACGAGTTGATGATTTTACCCATAAACTTCGTATATTTGCCCAACGCTACAGTCGCGGTGTCATATTCGGTTTGTTCGTATTGAATCAAAGTGGTTTGCAGATCATCTGCTGCGCCGTTGACGACAGATGTTCTATTCAACCAGGTGACTGATTGCGCTTGCACAAACGGGGTACGAGTGAGCCAGTCTAAATATTTTTTCAACTCTTTGATGGCAAATTCCAAACTCTGGCACATCGGCACAAAGTATGGGGAACTGGTAGCTGTGCCAGATGGCGTACAGTTGGGCGCTGTTCCGCCGTGATGACAAATATCCAAACTACCATCATCATCAATATCGTACCCGTCCGGAATTCCGTCATTGTCAATATCCAACTGAGTGCCGCCTTCCGGACCATACGCGAACGCAGCCGGAGCCTCCTCCAGCGTCCCGCCCGGTTTAGCTAGCGCAAATTTATTCCAAAGAAAATTACCGACCAAAGATCCGATCACTGACCAAAAATTATTCGGGTTGAAATTCGCGGTAACCTTTTCCTTAATGAAACTATCCAGGTGTCCTTGGATAAACACTGTGGGGTTGTCTATAAACGACCTGGCCTCATCTAGAGCAGAAGGCTGCCAGGTGCCCCCGAACTCCTTACACTTTTCGGGAGTATCAAGCCCGCTGCCGCTGGGTTGGGTCACTCCTCCAACTTTACAAGTCCCCCCAATAACCCGGCCGGCTTTTAGGCCGCTGCCAATCATGATTTCCAGCTGCGCGGCAGTCGTAGCTGATGATTGAAACTTACCAAATTCCGCTTGTAAATTCCGTTCAGCATAACCAATCGGATTGAGGAAATATACATAAGAGGTTTGGAAATAATCATATTCAGAAACCGAAGGACTGGGATTATAAACCTTGTTTGGATCAATTCCCCCTTTTTTTATATATAAATCACTAATGGCTTTATTAAGTCGAGGAATTAGCGCCCTCCTCGGATCCGGTTGCCCGGTAGTTCCCGTAGACGTGCCGCTGACATAGGCGCTTTCCATCATGCTATAGATTTGACGCAAGTCCGGATCGCTGACTTTGTCGAAAATATAACGATTGAGGTAATAGTTGCTTAAGACCCGATCATAATAAAGAAAATTTTTGATCTTATATTTTTCTTGAAGTTTGTCAACGAATCTGGCGATATATTTTTCGCTGATCCGCAGCGCCAATTCCCTTAATACTCCGGTAATCAATTTCTGCAGCCATGCCGGCAGATCACCGAGAATATAATTAGTATCAAGCGCCCCAAAAACTGCCTGGGCCGGTTTGGGCGCTAGCAACACCGCGGAGATGGTAAAAAATTGGCTCGCGATAAAAAAGCCTAAAATGATACCTGTGATGATTCGCTGCTGTTCCGAGATCATTCGTATTTGGCGCTTAATTTTTTATTTTCCAGATCCGCTTTATACATCAATATCGATAAAGTTTGGGCCTGGTCATACCAATAGTTTCCTTCCGCGTTCAGCTCGTCCTGCAAAACCGCCTGGTTGGGAACAGTCAAAACAGCCGGGAGAACTTTAAACATCGCCATGTAGTATTGGTGCAGCAATACGGCATCGGAAGGAATCTCCATTTTTTCGAAATCATTCAAGACTTTTAGGGAAGCGGTTTTTAATTGTTGAACTTTTCCGTAATTACTTTCTTGTAAGGCGGCAATGATCATGGCATCCACATCTGCCGAAAAATACTGGTTGACGATAGTGTTGGTTTCTTCAAAATACTTCAGCATCGCTTCCTCGGAATTTTCATATGAAATTTTTAATTCAGAAGTGTCGACTTCCGGTAAAGCAAGCTTGGTCGGATCCACCAACTCGTTGAGGATCTGTTTCATGTCCTCATCATAAAGCAAGCTTTCATCAAAAATTTCTTCATCAGTCAGTTCGCGGTCCAGCGAAATTTTCCCCGGGCGCGACGGATCCAATCCCGCAGCGACCATCTCCCCATCCGTCATGCCGTTATTCTTGGTATCGGGATTCATGGGGTTGGAGTTGTAATAATATTCCTGCTGGTTGGTCAGGCCATCCTTGTCCGGATCTGCCGTCTCTTGGCAGACATCAGCATCACAGGTGCTCGCGCCAAAATTATCCCGAAGCCACCAACCCGGAAAAGCTGAAGTCGGCACAACTACTTGGGCCTGCTGGATTATTGGCGGATGGGTTTTTTGGTAAATAAAAAATCCGCCCGCAGAGGCGAAAACGACCAACAAGACCAGATAGGTAAATTTGTGCTTGAGATTACCCAAAAAACTTCTCTGTTTGACAGAGAAACTTCCGTATTGATTTTTATTTTGGTCTCTCTTTTTCATTACAAGATAAGGTCAACAAGACCTTATTCTCTTGGTTTTTGCTTAATTTTCGATTTTATTTTGGTTTCAATGCTTAACTTTTTTCAGATCTATCTATATTATAGCAGAAAAAACGGACTTTGTCCAGTCCGCTTTAAAAATTTCTAATATCAAATTTCTAAACGATTACGGGTTATAATCAAGACCAAGCTTACCTGCAGCTTTTTTTATCCAGTCTTCGATGCGCTCAAGTTTGTGTGTCAAAACTATTTGCTCTTCGTGATATTTAACAAATTTATTTGCAAGATTATCTACAGACGTAAGCAAAGAGTTGAATTTTATATCCATTTCAGACTTATTATAAAAATCCTTAAGATCTTCTTTCGTGGCTAAAACGGCTGATAATTGTTTGATGTCATTAGATGTTAACATATTGTAATAATACTAGATCTTCAACAATAATTTGTCAATCATTTTATAAAGTATAATCCACTGTTCAATCGAAATATCCTGCGGTCTAGTCGTTGGGTCTATTCCTGCCAGGTGTAGGGCCTCGATGTTTTTGATCGTGTTCTTTATCTGCTTTCGTTTGCCGGCAAACGCCATTTTAACAATGCTGAAAAAAAACTTTTGGTCTTTAATTTCTGGGAATTTTTCTTTTGGGGTAATTTTCAAAATCACGGAATCCACCTCGGGAACCGGCCAGAAGCTGGTTTTGGGAACAATCAGAGGAAATTGTTTATTCCCAAAACCATCCCGGACTTGCCTGCCCGCCAAAGCATTGGCGGCGGCGGGATCCGGGATCTTATCAGAACCCTTGATAAGATCCCCGATTTCTTTATCTAATACTAGCCTCGGGGATGGAGATAGAGAACGCCGTTGTACAATTTCTACGTCCGCCTGGATTTGCACCGAAATTCCAAGCACGGACAGGTCGCCGACCTTGGCTGCAACCCGCTCCCCTACTTCTTTCTGAACCATCAGAACCAGCAGCTTCGGTTTGTTTTGCTGCTGCAAAAAATATTGAAACAGTTTTGAGGTCAAGTAGTAAGGAATATTGGCAACGACCTTGTATGGTCCTGATATATATTTCTCAAGGTGGAATCTTAAGATGTCTTGATGAATGAGTTTCACAGATTGCCTCTTGTCATCGCGAGCGACCGAGGGTCGCGTGGCGATCTCTGGTGAGATTGCTTCGTCGGTTCGCTTACGCGTCCCTCCTCGCAATGATAAACTCAAGATCTCAAAAAGCCTCTCGTCCTTCTCCACCGCTATCACCTTCCCAGCTTTTTTTAAAAGTTCCTCGGTCAATACGCCCAAACCCGGCCCGACTTCCAAAACCGTATCAGTGGGTTTTAGATCGGCTGCCAGGATAATTTCTTGTAAAACTTCCTGATCCACTAAAAAATTCTGGCCCAGATAGTCTTTGGGCCGCAGGCCGGAGTGTTTAAGAAAATTTTTTAACTCATCAATGTTGGTTAAGTTCATATGTCTTACCGTCATTCCGGACTTGATCCGGAATCTATTTATTGATTAATTTCATTAAATAAATCTTTCCAGGCAGGGTTAAATTCTTCAATCAGCTTGATTTTCCATTCTCTGTGCCAATTCTTAAGTTGTTTTTCTCTAGCTATGGCCTGTTCTATATCATCACAAACTTCGTAATAAACTAATATGCTCAAATTATATTTTTTAGAAAATCCATCAACCAACTTTTGCTTATGTTGCCAAACCCTCCCGATTAATTCAGAAGTCACACCTACATATAAAGTTCCTCTTGGTTTATTAGTCAAAATATAAACATAGCCCATATCATTAGATCCTGAAACAAGTTCAGGCTGACGAATTAAAACGGCAAACCACCTTGCTCTATCTTAAGCATCTCCTCTGGGATTGCTTTCAAAATTCTCGAAGGCACGCTCAAATTCCTGCTCCCAAATTGTTTTCGACTTTGCGCGTAGATTAAAAATAATCGTTTTTTTGCCCTGGTTACTCCAACATAGGCTAGTCTGATTTCTTCAGCAATCTCTTTGGGTTCGAGCAATGACCGGGCGTGGGGCAGGATCCCCTCTTCTATCCCTACCATAAATACTGTCTCAAACTCCAACCCTTTCGCCTGGTGCAGGGTCATCAAAGTTATTTTCGGACTATCCAAATCAACCTCATCAGCTTGGGTCATCAGCGCGATTTCTTCCAAAAATTGATTTAAACCATCTCGCCAAGGTAAATTTTTGAAACTGGCCGCCACATTAAACAATTCTTGGACATTTTCCCATCGACTTTCTCCCTCTTCACTACCGTCCCGTAAAAAAGTTTCATAGCCGCTTAATTTTAAAATTTGCTTAAGTAGATCCAATAAATTGGCTGATTCTTCGAGTTTAGTTAGCCCAGATAGCATTTCAAAAAAATTCTTGATCTGAGGTTTTACTGTCCCATCCCGGACTTGATCCGGGATCTTGCCGAGATTCCCGCTTTCGCGGGAATGGGTTAATAGTATATTCTTCAAAACGTCGAAGCTCGCCGGGCCGATACCGCGCGGCGGGACATTGATAACACGCTTCAAACTAATCAGATCATTAGGATTTACTAGTAATCGCAAATAGCTTAGAACGTCTTTAATTTCTTTCCGCTCATAAAATTTTAGACCGCCGACAATTTGATAAGGAATGGAAGACTCAATCATGACCTCTTCTAAAACTCTGGATTGGACGTGGGTTCGATAAAGGATGGCAATATTGTTTAGACCTTGGCGATTCTTCAGTTTGGGTAAAACACGGCTGGAAAATTTTTGCATTAGCCGACTTAAAATGCCCTCACTGTCATCGCGAGCCTCGCCACCAGCGAGGCGTGGCGATCTCTGAATGAGATTGCTTCGTCGTCCCGATGAATCGGGACTCCTCGCAAAGACAGAATCATCCTCTGTATACTCAAGCTCATCAAAATTGCCGACTGCCCGCCGTAGCCTTAGCGAAGGCGGGTCTTGTATTTCCAAAATTTTCCCAGCAACAAAGTAGCTTTCAGCCAGTTCATCTTCAGCCACGAACAAAACCGGGGTCTCTCCTGTTAAATTTTGGGTCCAAAGACGTTTTTTGTGCTGTTTGGGGTTCAATTCGATGATTTTTTCCGCAATGGAGAGAATGGGGGCGGTCGAACGGTAATTTTGCTCGAGTCTGACGATTATGCTTTCCGGGTAATCATCCTCAAAATCTAAAATATTTTGCAGATTCGCGCCGCGGAAACCATAGATCGCCTGCGCGTCATCGCCGACCACGAAAATGTTTCTGTGAGCCGCTGCCAGTAATTGACAAAATTTATATTGAACGTGATTGGTGTCTTGGTATTCATCAACTAAAATATATCGCCAAAGTTCTTGATATTTTTTAAGCACTTTAGGGTGTTTTTGAAAAATCCTAACCGGCCAAACCAACAAGTCGCCAAAATCCACAGCGTTGTTTTTTAATAACCGCGACTGATATTCATCATAAATTTTACGAGCAAGTTTATCCTCTGGTTGCGATAAATCGTTTTTACTCCGATCAATAATGCCGGCAAAAATATTTGGTTTATATCTGATCGGGTCTAATTTGAAATCAAGCAGAATGTCTTTTAAGAGGCTTTCCTGATCATCATTATCGTAAATTACAAAATTCGAATTGAGCCCGACCAGATTTCCCTCGGCGCGAAGGATCTTAACTCCGATCGAATGAAATGTCCCCATAGTTGGTAATTGTTCTGATTTTCCGATTAATCTGATTATCCGGTTTTTCATCTCCCCCGCGGCCTTGTTGGTAAAGGTTACGGCTAAAATATTTATTGGGTTAAATTTAAGCTTTTTGATCAAATATACTATGCGCATGGTTAAGGCCCTGGTTTTGCCACTCCCGGCTCCGGCTAAAATCAAAACCGGCCCGAGTGGGGCTGTTACTGCTTCAAGCTGGGCAGAATTTAAGCCTAAGTTTGCTTTCATGTCTCTTAGCATTATACCAGGTTGGTTGTGGATATTACTATTGACGAAAATCCTCAATTTTGTTAAGATTTACCAAGTATTCTTTGTTATTTTAGTATTGCTTTTAACCCCACAATTTGGCTTTGGAACTATTTTTTGTGTTCAAGTTATTGCGTGGTTTTCATCTAAAAGGAGCTCCTATTTTAGACTTTCAACAGGCATCGGGGGGCATTAGACAAAAATTACTTAGTAAAATTTTTCGAATCAAACAAGCCTGGAATCAAAGCAGCAAGTTTACCATCCATCCGTTCAAGTCGCTGCATTCCAAGCATCTTCTTCCGCTTTCTTTAACCGACTATTTCGCAAGATTTAGTCTGGAGCTGCTTGTATTAAGCATTGCTAGCCTAGCTATTTTTATTAATTTTTTCGTGAACAATCACGCGATCTACCCCTCCTCGTCTAATCAAAGCGTGATTTTTTCGTTTATCAAAGCCAATCCATCCTTAAACCATACATTGGCTATGAATGCTGAAACAACCACCTTCAGTGGCAACGACCAGCTTGTTTCCCCAAATCCTCGATCTTTATTTTCCGTTGCGCTCGCATCAACACAAATTGACAATAGCACTTATCACACTGACCCAACGACAATCCAAGATGATGTTATCCTAAAAACTAACCCAGCTGATACTGAAAATTTCGCCCGTCATGGTTTAACTACCTACCAAGTGGTTTCTGGTGATACCATTATCGGTATAGCTTCCAGCTTCGGTATTTCTCCTCAAACGATCATGATGGAAAATAAAATCGATGAAAATACGATCCTGCGCCCCGGTCAAGAATTAACTATCCTCCCAACGACCGGGATTACTTATACCTTAAAAACTGGCGACACCTTGGAATCAATCCTCAGTAAATACAAAATTTCGGAAGATGATTTTTTGGATGCCAACAACATCGAGTTATTTGACGATTTAGGTATCGGATCAATTGTGGTGATTCCTCAAAATACAGTAAATCTGCCCGTCAAAGCAACGCCGAAGTTCGTCCGAGATTCAAGCAATCAAGTAGCACTAAAAGAAGCCCAGGCGCCGGCTGATTTCGTAAACAGCGCTGTGAGTTTCATTTGGCCAACCAATGTGCGATCCTTGACCCAGGGTTTTCATAGTCGCCATCGGGGTCTGGACATTTCTAATAGTAAAACGGAGTCAATTTATGCCGCCGCTGATGGCTTTGTAGAAATTTCAGGATTTCAATCCAATGGCTACGGCAACACTATCATCATCAATCACGGTAATGGCTACAAAACTCGCTATGCCCACGCTTCCGCTCTGTATGTGACTGCCGGCGAGTACGTCACACAAGGACAGACAATTGCCAAACAAGGACGGACTGGCCGTGTTCGTGGAGTGACGGGAATTCATTTACACTTTGAGATTATAAAAAACGGGGTGCAAGTCAATCCCCTATTATACGTCAGACCATAATCAGAAACGTAACGTCGGGATTATTCCACTGATGTGCCTTTGAGATTCATGACTTCATCGTTAATTGAAGTCACAGTTACCAAACTTGTTTTAACAGACTCAATAATTTGGTTGACGAAAGTATCGGTACCGGTTGCGAAAAGATCGGAAAGTAAGGTCATAGTTTTACCCCGATCCGATTCAGTGGGAGTAACGGCTAGTTGAAAAGTCACTTTCAGCGCAGGGGTAAATTTTCCCGTAAACGCAACTAAATCCCCGATCTTCCACTTAATTTTACCCGAATTGGGATCATATGAAAGTCTGCCGCTCTCCGAATCGGGAATTATCACATTCTTCCAGGCGGAAGACGGTAGGGGTATGGAAGCAACGACTTCAGTATTGATCAAATCATTACTGAGGTTTGATAAGAGCAGCGTCATGGCAAACACTGTGGTTTGTCCCACCTGCATGGGGGCCGCCCCTGAAACGTAATCCCCCGTAATCGATAAGTCGAGGTTAGAAATCAGTTTCAGTTCAGAATCACCAGCGCGGGTCGGGTTGGTTATTTCATCAGAAGAAATACTGGCCGATGCTCGTATGGTTTGATTTTTTAGGTTTGAAGTCAACTGCTGTTTGAGTGGCACGGTAAAAGTGATCTCCCCCCGTTCATTTGGAGAAAGTATGGAAAGATTGCTCAAGGTTGCGGCTTTCCAGGTAAGTTGTGAGCCATTAATTATGGCGTTGGAAGCGGAAACTCGCGACAGTTCGAGTACCGGACCATTTAAAGTAACATCAATAACCAGATTACTTAATCCAATTGAACCCCGATTCATATATGCGAGCTTGTAAGTGATAGTATCGCCTAATTTGACGTAACTTTGTGGTTGGGCCGTAATTGTCAGCGCCAAGGAAGAAGGAATCACCCGAAAACTGGCAGTCGAGACGATTTGTGGCGCAAAATTGTTGCTGATAATTTGTCCCAAATCAGCGCGGACCAGCTTTTCCTCCCGATCGGCACCAGTAAAACTCCCCGTAATGTCCAAGCTTTGCGAATTGCCTGTTTCCAATAAACCAAGCACCCAATAATTATTATTTTTGGTTGCTCGGATAGTGCTGGAAGTAAAACTAAAACCAACCGGAAAAACCAGTTGAATTGCCAAATTTTCGAATTGGTTGCCGGAAACATTCGTAATAGTAACGCTAAAGGTTGTGTCTTGTCCGTTGACCACATCCACTGGGCCGTTGATATCTAACACCAAATTCGGCGCCAAAATGGTGGTGTGTATGCTTTCGGAAACGACAAACTCTGAATTAAAGTTGGACAGCCGGTAATTTAACCTGGCGCGAATTTCTTTCTCCTCTGAAGTGCTTCCTGAAAGTTTGCCCCGAATAACTACAGTACCGTCTTCCCCCTGCTTTAGAATCGGCAGGTTAAACGAAGAGCCTGTCGAAGAAGCCGGCGCTGGGGTAGCGGATTTAAACTTAAACCCGGTCGGATAAAGCATTTCTAAACTAACCCCAACCAAATCCGCGTTTTCCCCGTTGCGGTAAACTACCGTATATTCCGCTTCGTTCCCAGAGGTGATTTGATTCGGACCCTTCACTAAGAGGATGACGTTTTGGGATTGAGGCGGATTCGACGTGCTGCTCCGCGATAAAAAAAACCAAAAAATCCCGATAATTAAAACAACGGCAAGCGCTGACGCAATAATCACCTTATTTTTTTTGATAAAATTCTTCCAAACCGGTTCGGGCTTGGAGAAATCTTGAGGAATATCAGAACGGGCTTGGTCGTCTAAAATTTGATCATCCATATCAGGTAGTAGAAATTTGATTAATGATAATTGTAATTTTAATCATCTGTATATTCTGTATTTTAAAAGTAAAATTTAATTCGAGATTTTTTTATTCGTTCTGCTTTGCAGAACGAATATCAAATTTTCACTACCTGACATAGTTTAAATTTGAGCTAAAAATGGTTCTGATTTAATTTGCCGCTCAATTAATTCTTCGATAAAGTTGCGCACGTCCGAATGAGAATTAATTTGTTTCGGTTGGCCAAATCCCAAAGCTTGTGCAAGCTTTAAGGCAAATCTATCAAGCAGTTGATAGTGGTTTAGGCCATAAGCTTGATTGAGTTGATGTAAAAAATCTACCAATAATTGATAGACCACCTGATTAGGGTGTTCATCAGCTGTCATCTTCATGACTAATTCTGACGCGTAAATCGCATTGGCAATCTTCAACAAGTCGTGGCGTAAATGATTAAAACTTTGCGCGGTTTGGGCGCTGATCACGGTGGGAAAATTTTTACGTCCCGTAATTTCAAATTCAACCAGTGATAATTCCGACAAATTATAAACTAGCTTGCTTTTCGGCAACCTCAGTCCCCGCGCAAGGATGCGAATTTTCCCCACTTCGCTCGTCCAAACAGTAATGATCTGGTCCGCTTCGCGAAAATTTTGTTTTTTTAATATAACACCCTTAAGTTTTTTGTATTGCATTAGTTAAGCCTAATTGTCGCTTTTTTTCCTTCAATTTCAACTTCCTCACCTCCTGATTCCTCCTTAATTTGGCTAAGGTATGTCTTTTTAGTGTCGATTAAGGCAAAGGCGGCTTTTAATTCATTGTCATTAGTATTATAGCCCAAAACAGCCAATTGGCCCACTTTGAATCCTTTAGTTTTACGCATTCCCTGGATCGTTCTTTCTAGTTCGCGGGCTAGTCCTTCTTTTTTAAGCTCTGCGGTTATTTTTTGATCAAATTTCAGCTCTCTGCCGTATCCAACTTCTTTAACGTTGAGTTCGTCTGCTAAAATTTCTTCAAATACTTTACCTAAACGTCGCTGAAAATGATAAACAAAAGTTTTAAGCGGTTGACGTAATTTGATATTGGCTGCTTTTCTAAGGCTGTGGCCTTGCTCAACCAAGTTCTGGACCGTTTGCATATTCACTAAAAGTTCTTGGTCATCTTTCGTTAGTTTTTTAGTCTCTGGCCAAGCCGCCAAGTGAACTGAAAGAATTTCTGTTTTGCGGTTCAAGTTTTGATAAATCAACTCCGCTATGTAAGGCATGATCGGAGCGATAACTTTGGATACAGCCAACAAGCAGTAGCGGAGAGTGGCAAAAAATTCGTCATCTTTGCGGCCCCGGCTTCTTCGCAAATACCAAGTTGATAATTCGTTGATATAATCTTCGATCGCTCTAGTTGCTTTGACAGTGTTATAAGAATCCAAGTTTTCGGTAATTTGATTGACTAGTTCTTGGGTCTTAGCCACGATCCATTGATCCAATGTAACTTTTGACTTTTGACTTTTGACTTTTGACTTTGGTTCCCAATCTGCCTCGTTCGCGTAAGTCACGAAATAATTATAAACATTCCAGAGGATCAAAATATTTTTGCGATAGGTGACGGCTAAGTTCTTTTCACTGAAATTCATATCGTCAGCCAACATGACCACTGAGTTCATTAAATAAAATCGCAAAGCATCTACCCCATAGTTGTCAAGAACATTCGAGGGGTCAGGAAAATTATTTTTTGATTTACTCATTTTTTGACCGTCTTCGGCGAGAATACTGCCGCTGGTTAGGACATTTTCAAACGGCGCTTTGCCGAACAAGTTATAACCAATCACGTGCATCACATAAAACCAGGCTCGGGTTTGCGGCACATACTCGGAAACAAACTGGGCGGGGAAACGGCTTTCGAAGGTTTCTTTTTGATCAAACGGATAATGATACTCGGCAAACGGCATGCTTCCCGCCTCGACCCAGGAATCAAAGATTTCGCTGATTCTATGCGATTTCCCGCCGCAATGAGCGCACTTTAATACTACCTCATCAATATAAGGCCTGTGTAGATCAATAATGCTCACATCTAGCTCATAAACTTGCGCATAAGCAGGATATGGCCGCTCTGAGCCATAATACTGCTGTAGCAACCATAAAGGGTCAGCGTGGCCGATTATTAGAATATTTTTACCTTCAAAATGCTGATTGATTTCTTCAACAACCTCAACCATTCGTTTTTGGACTTGGTTCCAATTCTCACCTCCTTTTGGAGATTGGGTCCAGCGATCATACTTTAACGCAAACTGCTGTTGATATTCCGTTTCGGTTTTCCCTTCAAACTCCCCAACATTGATTTCTCTCAACCGCTCGTCCACAACCACTTCGACTCCAAGCTGTTTGCCAACAATTTCTGCGGTTTGTTTGGTTCGCAGAAAATCAGATGTAAAAATTAAATCAATCTTTCTCTTCTTGGCCTCGGTCGCTAATCGTTCAGCACGTTCAACTCCTTCTTTGGTTAAATCGAATTTGTCATACTTAATTTGGGTGCTGACTATTTCCTTCACATTTTTCTCCGACTCTCCGTGCCGGCTGAAATAAAAAGTATTACGTGAAAGGCCTAATTCTTTGATGCTCCCCACTACGGTATTTTTCGAACATTTTTCGCATTTCCAAACCGGAATTGGGTTGCCCCAATATCGATTGCGCGAAATGTTCCAGTCCGGCGCTGCTTCCACGCTTTTTTCATACCGACCATGTTTTAAATGCTCCGGGTACCAATTAATTTCTTCTTCGTTGGATTTTATGAGTCCTTTTTTTATTTTCTGAATGTTGATAAACCACGCTGGAATCGCGTTGTAAAAAAGCATGGTGCCGCAACGCCAACAATGGGGATAGGAATGTTGGTGCTGTTTTTTTTCAAAAATCAATCCCCTGCTTTCCAAATCTTTCTTGATGATTTTTTCCGCATCTTTAAAATATATACCTTTCAAAAGCTTGGGTGATTGATCATTAAACTTCCCCTTCTCGTCAAGTAGCGGAACTATAGGCAGTCCAACCTTCTGACCTAATTCATAATCTTCTTCCCCGTAAACCACCGCAGTATGGACAATCCCCGTCCCTTCTTCTGTTGTAACAAAATCCGCCGGGTAAACCCGAAAAGATTTGTTCCCTTTCACGGCAGGAACCTCAAATAACGGCTCATATTCCAGACCAATAACCTGGGAGCCTTTAAACTCTTCTATTATGTCATTGCGAGGAGCTTGCGACGAAG
The DNA here is from genome assembly GCA_001777655.1 of Candidatus Doudnabacteria bacterium RIFCSPHIGHO2_02_FULL_43_13b. GTDB lineage: Bacteria > Patescibacteriota > Doudnabacteria > UBA920 > O2-02-FULL-48-8 > 2-01-FULL-44-21. Next base: position 11,101 of record MFER01000001.1, on the reverse strand, counting down.
CAATCTCTTTTTTCTCCGCATTAGATTGCTTCGCTTCGCTCGCAAAGACAAAAGCTAATCTATTTTTCGCTACAATATAAAACTCATCGCCCTTCTTTACTTTTACATAATCTATGTCTTTCCCGACGGCCAAAGCCACATTCCCAGGCAGTGTCCACGGAGTCGTCGTCCAAGCTAATAAATAGGTATCTTTGAATTTTGAATTTTGAATTTTGAATTTCACTGTTATAGCTTCTTCCGTCACGTCCTGATAACTATTGTCCATCGCCACTTCGAAGTTGGAAAGCGGGGTTTCGCATCTGGGACAATACAACAAAACTTTTCGGCCTTCATAAACCAAACCCTTATCGTAAATTTGTTTAAAGCCCCACCAGACGGATTCCATATAATCGCGGTCCATGGTTTTATAGGAATTATCAAAATCAATCCAGCGTCCAATCCGACGAACCATTTTCCGCCACTCGGCCACGTATTGCAAAACCATCTGGCGGCAGGTCTCATTGAATTTTTTGATCCCTAGTTTCTCGATGTCTTTCTTGCCAGATATTCCCAGGGCGCGCTCCACTATTTCTTCGATCGGCAGCCCATGAGTGTCCCACCCCCAGCGCCTGCGGACAAACCGGCCTTTCATGGTCTGATACCGCGGAATCAAATCTTTGATCGTAGAAGCCAAAATGTGACCATAATGCGGCGTGCCTGTCGCAAATGGCGGGCCATCATAAAAAGTGTAGGGCTTGCCTTGCTTGGTTTGCTCTAAAGATTTTTCGAAAATTTGGTTGTCCTCCCAAAACTTGAGAATTTCTTCTTCAAGTTTCGGAAAATTAGGTTTGGGATCGATTGAGTTAAACATAATTTATTTAGTTTAATACACTAGAGTATTATACTATCTATTTCCAATTACTTTTTTTAGCTCCCAAAACCCTCCAACTTTATTGTTCACGTGTGCTTTCATAAAATAAAAAAGCCTCTAGCTCTTCGATCTCCCGACTTGTCGGAAGAGGTACCATCGAAGTTCCAAATGGCTCTTAATTAGGCCTGTTTACGCGAGGCCGCGGATCAGCTCGCTGGTTGATGAGGCCAGCTTATTTACCCGCCGGTGCTTAACAAAGGCGGGAACGCTTTTCATCTATATTATAGCAAAATAACGAAATATCAAAAAGGGGAGAAAAAAGGGGAGAAAAAGGATGAAAAAAAGTCCCCCATGACCTATTTATGCCATGGCATTTATAGGTCAAACAAATTTACATCTCTTCCAAAGCGTGAATTCCTAGCAAGCTCATCCCCTGCCCTAAAGTTGTCTGTGCCTTTAAAATTAAAGCCAGTCTGAAATTTTTTTTAGCTTCATCCTTTTCTTGGACCACCGGACTCTCGTGGTAAAACTTGTTGATCAGCGTCGCTAATTTGTAAAGATAGTTGGCCAAAATATTTGGCATATAGTCTTTCAATGCATCTTCGACTATTTCCGGCAGGATAGAAAGCTTAAACAAAAGTTCTCGTTCAGTAGCGCTGATCTTGTTGTCATCCTGAACTTGATTCAGGATCCTGTCATCTGGATTCCGGATCGAGTCCGGAATGACACGGCGCAATATACTTGCAAGCCTTGCATATGCATATTGCAGATACGGTCCAGTGTCCCCTTCAAAGTCCAAAACCTCGACCCAATCAAATTCGATATCGCTATGGCGATTGTGTTTCAAAATAAAATATTTCAAGGCACCTTTCGTGACTGCTTTAATCACAGCTTGTTTATCTTTCAGATCCGGATTTTTCTCCGATACAATTTTCGCAACTTTTTCTTCCGCTTGCGTAATAACGTCTTCGGCCAAAACCATGTTGCCTTTTCGCGTACTTAGTGCTTCACCTTTGAAACTAATAAAACCATAATCAACATGAATTCCTTCCTCGTCTTCGATTTTTCCTATCAATTTCAAAATCGCGAACAGTTGTTTATAATGCAACGATTGCCGATTATCTACAACATATAGATGTTGTTTGAATCCTTCTTTTTGGACGAATAAAAATCCCGCCAAGTCACGCAGCAAATAAGTCGTGCCACCGTCGGATTTAACGATAATTGCTACGCCTAATCCTTGCTCCTCAAGATTAACTATCTGCGCGCCTTGGGACTCAACTATTAATTTTTTCTTTTTCAGCTCCTCCAATACCGCCGACATTTTATCCTCATAAAAACTTTCCGGCCAGTGATGATCAAAAGGTAAAATATCCATTAAGTCATTGATCTGCAAAAACTCTTTGACGCTTGTGTCAACTAATTGCTGCCAAATTTTCCGATTTTCTGGGTCACCTTGTTCGAGTTTGACGAATTCAAGTTTGGCCGCTTCGCGCTGGGATTCGTCGGCGTTCAATTCGGCATATATTTTATCGTTCACTTTGTCGAACTTTTTTTGCGCCAAAATTAAATAGCCAAACTGCGTGCCCCAATCGCCCATATGAGTGTCAGATTCTACTTTATATCCCAAATACAAAAACATTCGCTTGAGGCAATCGCCAATAATGGCGGTTTCTAGATGACCAATGTGAAGAGGTTTTGCGATATTCGGTTGGAAGTATTCGAGCAGGATTTTGCCCTTGGATTTAGATTGTAGGTTATAGGTTATGGGTTGTAATTCTGAAAGCTTAAGCGTAAAATTTATAAAACCTGGTCCTGCCACTTCTACTTTTTCAAACATGGAGGAATCCAAGTTGGCAATAATTTTTTCAGCCAGCTCTTTTGGCTTGGATTTCAAAGCCTTGGCGCCAACCATGGCAATGTTGCTGGCATAGTCGCCGAACTTGGTATCTGTAGCGTAACTAACTTCAAAAACAAGCCCTCTTGCTAGACCGCTTTTCTGCGCCGCATCTGTCAATAATTCTCTGATTTTTTCCCGCATTAGCATGGCTTAATTTTATCAGATATAATAAACTCAAACAAACCATTGCGAGGAGGCCGAGAGTTTACTCAAGAACCACCTTGGCGGGACGACCCGCCCGACTGATCGTCGGATCGGGCGGGCGAAGCAATCTTAATTAAGATCGCCACGCTCGCTTTGCTCGCTCGCGATGGTTATATAACATCCTATGTCTTCCCTCACCCGCAATAAAAAAAAAGAGTATAAGACGAAAAGCCTATACTCTACGAGCTTAAGGTCCTCCTGTGGTTATTAAGATGATTAAGATGGGCCTAACCCAAGGTGGAAGCCTTTGACAAAGCAAGCTTGATCAATTCCTCCTTTGCTGGCGGTCTTGAGGTAGTCACTCCAGACGCTTCTTTGGTGGTTGCTACCTGCCTGCCTACCATACGCGGGACGATCCTTAACCCCGAGATTATTGGCAGTCAAGTTCGGCTGGCCTTGCCTTTCACAACCCCACCGTAAGCCCTAAGAGCAATTCGCTCGCACCACGCTCTGGACCAGACCCATCTCCCTTATTTTATAATACATAGTTTAGCTGCTATCAATTATGCCAACTTATGCCCGTAATAAAAAAGCCTTGTATAATTACTCCATCGAAGACCAGATTGAGGCGGGCTTAGTGTTGGCCGGGCACGAAGTCAAAAGCATTCGAGGCGGGCAAGTTTCCTTGGAAGGAGCTTATGTGACAATTCGCGCCGGCGAAGCTTACCTTAGGAATGCGTATGTGGGAAAATACAAACAAGCTTCGAATCTCGACGGATACGATGAACAGCGTGAACGCAAATTGCTTCTCAATAAAAATGAAATTATACGCCTTACGGACCAAACCAAAGGCAAGGGACTAACTCTAATCCCTCTCGAAATCTACACTTCTAAAAAACGACTCAAACTAAAAGTTGGAGTAGCCAAAGGAAAAAAACAGTTCGACAAGCGAGAAACCATTAAAAGAAAAGAAGCAAAGAGAAAGGTTGACCGAGTTATGAAAACAGAGGTATAATATCCTTCCTGGGGCTGCATAGTATCGACAGAAGTTCTTTGATAAATATCGCAAGTCCGATTAGCCTAACTTCTCGGTTAAAAAAGTAAGGCAAACCATAAATGCCAATTCGTTGGTAAGCAGAATCAAGAACGCTTTTGCGTTCTCGCCTGCTTTGGCTATTGCTTAATAAGCGATTGCCCATCCGTCCTGCAATGTCTGTGCGCAGATCACGGGTGTTATATTATCAGACTCACTTTAGCTGACGCCTGACAGCCAAAGGAAATTTAAGGCTCACCTTATGGCGCTTTGGTCTGCTTCTATGTCATAAGGAAAATCTCAAAGCGGTCTAAGCTTGTAGGCATATTTATCGAAAATTTTTGGACGGGAGTGCAAATCTCCCCAGCTCCACCAATTGACCAAAGCACAAAAATCCTATATAATTCTTGTGATTCACCCCGCACCAGTTTTGTCAGATTATCGTGAATAAATAATTTTATAACGATCACATCGATTATAAATCAATTGGTTTAAGACAGTTAGTCAAAACTGGTGCGGGGTTTCAATATTATTAAAAAAATCTATAGCTATCAGAACGCGAATCAATCACCAAATCAAAGCGCCGGAAGTGCGAGTCATAGATGATGCAGGAAAAATGGTAGGGATTATGAAACTTTCCGACGCTTTATCGTTGGCTCAAAACAAAGAGGTTGATTTGGTGGAAATTTCACCTCACGCCAACCCCCCGGTGGTTAAACTTTTGGATTTCGATAAATATCGCTATCAACAAGAAAAAGCTGCCCAAGAAGCTCGGAAGAAAATCAAAAAAATCACGGTGAAGGGTATCCGCCTTTCAGTGCGGATTGGCGAACACGATCTGAATTTCAAAGCGAAGAAAGCCTCTGAGTTCATTGCCCAAGGCGATAAGGTCAAACTGGATGTGGTTATGCGCGGACGTGAACAGGCCCACCCGGAACTAGCGTTTGCGCTCATGGACAGAGTCCAAACTTTGATTACTTCTCCTTTTGTCAAAGAATCAGGCCCATCGAGAATGGGCGGCACAATTACAATTATTATCAGTCCGCGAGTCAAACCGTCATGAACAAGACTAACAAACGAATCGCAAAAACTTTTTGGGTGACAGGATCCGGCAAACTGAGGCGTCGTCGAGCGGGTCAGAATCATTTTAATTCTCGCGAGCGTGGCAATACAACCACCAACAAACGCCGGGATCTGACGGTCGCGAAAACCGAGCAAAAACTTAAATTAGCTATCCGCGGTTGAATAATCAATTTACTAAATACGACAAATGACTAGAATTAAGCGAGGCGTTGGAGCCTCCAAACGCCGAAAATATTTTCTAAAACGAACCAAGGGCTTTACGAACCGCCGCCGGACAAATGCGATCGCGGCCAAAGAAGCATTGCTCCATGCTGATTCTTACGCTTACTCACATCGACGATTGCGGAAAAGAGATTTCAGAAAACTATGGACGATTCGCATAAACGCTGCGGCTCGCGAGCAAGGCACAAACTTTAGCAAACTCTTAGGCGCGCTGCGAAAAGAAAAAATCCTACTGAATAAAAAAATACTCGCCGAATTGGCAGTCCGAAACCCGAAAGCGTTTGAGGCTGTTGTTAATTCTGTGAAATAGATCGCCACGTCCCGCCGTAGGCGGGACTCGCGAATACAATAAATTTCTCGTATTTGCGAGGAGCAGCAGCGACGAAGCAATCTAATCCATGATTTCAAAATTTAAAGCAATTACTAAAGGCTCCCGGATCATTGATCAGATCTTTCGGGAGCTTTTAATAATCCTAAAAACTCAGAAGGGTTTAACCGAATTAAAACTGGCGCACTACATCAGAAGACAAGCCAAACAACTGGGCGCCCAAGACATGGCTTTTCCGCCGATTGTCGCTTTTGGCAAAGGATCTGGTCAGGTCCACCACTTCCCTACCAACGCAAGAATCGCTAAAAACAATTTTTTGATGCTCGATTATGGAGTAAAAATCAACGGATATTGTTCCGATTTTACCCGAACGTTATTTTTAGGCCGGCCCAAAACAATTCATGAGAAAATTTACAATATCGTGCTGAAGAGCCAACTGGCCGCGATTAAAAAAATTGTTCCGGGAACATTCAGCGATCAAATCGATTTTGCGGCGCGACATATCATAAACCGGTCGGGTTTCGGCCCATACTTTACCCACGGCACCGGGCACGGCGTAGGCAAAAAAATCCACGAACCGCCGAGCTTCAAAACTAATACCAATGATAAACTCACCCGAAACTTGATCGTAACGGTCGAGCCCGGAATTTACCTGCCCAATAAATTTGGCGTCCGGATTGAAGATATGGTGCTAGTCTTAAATCAGCCTAAGGTTTTTTCCAAAATCCCCAAAGACTTCCCTTCCATAATCATTAAGGCGTAGGAGGAGTCTTGAGCTGGTTGATGAGTTTTTCCAATTCCACATTGGGGCCGGCAATCTCCTCAGCCTTCTCGAATTCCGCCAAAGCATTAGCGATATCACCTCTTTGCTGGTAAATCAGTCCTAAAGAATAATGGGCGTTCGCATGGTTCGGCGCTAAACTGATCACGGTCTTAAAGATTTTTTCCGCCGCAGTATAATCTCTCTGGTTAAAAGTGATCCGGCCCTGCTCAAACAAAATATCCGCGTTGTTCGGGAACTGCTTGGCTGCGGCATCTAGTTGTTTTTTGGCCTCAGCAAGCTGGCCGCCTTTTTCCTGCACACGGGCCAGGGCAATATAGGAATCTGGCAGATTAGGTTTTAATTCAATCGCTTTATTTAAGGCATCCTCGGCTTTTTTAAGCATCGCGCCGTCCGTGCGGACAAACTGTGAGAGCTGTTGGCCGGCCAGCTTCAGGCCGGTCACCGGATTGAATCCGGCTTTCACTTCGTCGCCATCAGACACGCCGTTAGCGTTCGTGTCAGAGTTATTCGGGGCCGAGCCCAGCTGCTGTTCCACTGTGTCGGCCAAACCATCCTGATCCGCGTCCGCCCCAGTGCCGGCGATCGAGGGGTCAATAATATCTGAGGCGATAGAATACGCCAGCCCTAAACGGACATAAAGCGCAGGGTTTTTGGGGTCTCGTTCAATGGCTTTCTGCCAAGAATCTATAATATGTGCATCGGTGCCACTAACCAAACCTCGAATGTTCGTATAAAATTGCGCGAGGGCTGACCAGTTGCTGGCTTTGGCCGACGAAATCTCCGTGGATTTTTTACCCGCGGCGATCAGGTTACGCATCCAAGTTTGAATTTGCTTGATATCAGGATTGGGCTTCGCCGCTTCCTGTGAAGCTTGAAAAAATAAATTTTGCCCGTAGCCTAAAAGATAGACATCGCGGTAAGGATTCAAAGTAATCGCCCGAGTAAAATCAACTGAAACTTTGGCGTAATCTGGTTTGCTTTGGTTTAATTCTTTTTGGCCAGCGGCATACGAAACTTCGCCGCCGTAAACAGCGGCTTCAAAAAACGTTCCGACTAACAACATAGCCAAGATCAACAAACTGACAAACATCCAAGACAGGGCCGACCGTGGTGATTGAGCTAAAGAAAAACTGTTTGGTTCTTCGGGGGCTGTTTTCATATGAGCCGCCGCCATAAACAACCCGACGGACAACCAATAGATAAAATAGAATGTGGTATTAAAAAAATAGAAGAAGTGGGTAATGTACATCGCCAGCCAAAGGATAAATGCGCCTAAAGCGAACTTCCACCCAAGATGGCTGGACTGTTTAAGCAGGAAAAATAAGGCAAAGAAAAAAAATAATACAGCGGCTAACTCAAATGCCAAAAACCCGACAACGCCGGTTTCTATGATTATATTCGCAATCTCACTACTGGCCCGGTCAAAGTTCAAGTTCCAAACAATCGTTTTATTCAGACTTTCCGGCTTGATATCGCCAAATACAATTCCCGTGGTGCCCGGACCTGAGCCTAAAACCGCGGTTTTAAGACTGCCTTTTAAAGAATTGGAAACTAAACTCCAAGTGGTCGAGTTAGACAACTGAATTTCAGTCGGCAAGTTAAAACTAATCATGTTCCGAGGATTTAAAGCAGGGGGCAGGAACTGAAAAGCGATAAACAAGACACTGACGATTAAAAACAGCATTGGCTTCCAATGCCAGGGCCGACTCGACACACCTTGTGATGATTCGGCTCCTGCTCCCATAGCAAGAGCGAGCAATCCTATCAACGATATGGCTAAAACAATCCAAGCGACAAAGGCGTTGATTAAAAATAAAATCGCCAAGGCCAATAACGATAACAGCCAAAGCATAATATTTTTTAAGCGGCTGTTCGCCAGTTGAGCAAAAAATACCCATTGGAAAAAAGCCAAACTTAAAGCCGCGTAAATTGCCAGACTGACCAAACCGCCGATGGGATTAAATCCCCTCGTATGCGTCGCCGCCACCGGTATAATATAAATTCCCAGCAGCTGCAACAAGCTATAAACTAAAGCCAACCCCGACCCGATTAAATAACAATTAATAATTTTCTCGAACACTTTTTGACTGCGAACATTATTGACGACGATAAAATACAAAATGACTAAACTAAAAACCGAAATAAAACTGCCGGTAAACCGACCGTAATAGCCCAAAAAGGATGAAACCCGATCTATGGAAATCAAACAGGCCAAAAAATAAATTACCAAATAGATCAAGAAAATAAGATCCAAAGAAGTTTTCACCCAAGTGGTGCGACGAGTGGATAAAATTTTAATTATCCAAACCCCGATCATTACAACCATTAAAAAGAAAATAAAATTCTGCTTGTTAAAATCGCGCAATTCCGAGGTTATCGGTAAAAACAAAATTGGCACAATTACAATAAGCGCGTATAAACACCAATTAATAATTTTATCGAATCGAGAAATATCCACAGCCGATACTACTGACTTATTGCTCCCTGTCGTCTGAGCGGTCATAACATGTTGTTCCCCCACAGCCGACTTTCTCTTGATAAATTCTAGCATTTTATTTCCTTTTTAAGATTAAGGGGTTAAATTCTGCTTTATTATAACCCAAAGTAAGGGGATTGTAAAACCCGTTAGAAATTGATTTCTAACGGGTTAAACAAAAAGATTAGGCGAGAGAACCTAATCTTTTTGCGATGGAAAATCCGGTTAGGCAGGGTGAGTCGCTGATTTTGGCAACCCCCTTGTGCCCAACGAACTTCCCAATTATTATATTCCCTGTCCAGAGCAAATCTTCGGTGGTTAAGCCTAATGATTGTGTTCCAGGCCGGAAATAGACATGAGTTAAAAAGCGTACTGATGAAGCCGTGGTGCTAAATTTGGATTGTTGTTTGTGTTTGTATCCGAATCACAGAATTTTATTCTACATATATTATAGCAGATTTTTCAGCATCTGTCTAGTGAACGGTGAGCAGTTGCTTGACACTTTTTATCCCAAAGATTAAGATAGATTTACGTTCCTCGCCAATTTCTAAAAGTTCTATTTAGGGAAGTCCGGTAAGATTCCGGCACTGTGCCGCAACTGTAATCCCAGGCAACTGGGTAGTCAGATCGCTAATTAGAGCCATCTCCCGAGCAGGATTTTTCTTGCCCCGACTGAAAACGTCGGGGTCGTCACCTCGGAAGAGGTGTTTTTTAATTTTTCGCGAAAGCGAAAAATTACTCCGACCCGCGAAGCGGCGTCGGAGTCTACATCCAAGGAGGATGATCGTGAATCGACGACAAGCCTTGCGATTAGTTTGTATCAACGGAGTCGAGCTGCTTCTCGTCGGTGGCTGCGCTCAACCCTTGCCCACGACACCGAGTGAGCCTGTAGTCACCTTCAGCAGTCTGTTGGAGCGAGTCCGCTCGGCGGGCTTTATCAGCGCCCAACGAGTTGCGTTCGGCAGCGACGGCGCCGCCCGGATTGCGATCCAAGGCGGCATCAACTGGAATTTTTTCGTCAACGACCAACCAGTCGCGATCGGACCGGTGACTGCTCCGACAATCGATGTTTCAGCCATTCCAGTCTCCAACGACGCCCGTCTGATCGTTCGCGGTCTCTGATTCGGAAGCGGAGGGTCCCCTCCTCCGCTTCTCGTCTTCTTATTACTTATTACTCTTTACTAATTACTTTTCATGTTGAATAGAAAAATTATTTTAAAACCATTGCGAGGAGCGGAAACGACCCGCCCGACTGATCGTCGGATCGGGCGGGCGAAGCAATCTTTTTCAAGATTTAGATCGCCGCGTCGGCCATACGGCCTCCTCGCGATGGTTGCAGGGATATCCGCTGCTGTTTTAGTTTCAGGACATTTAGTAACGGCTGCAAATCTCAATCAAGCCGTCAACACTCTTCCGCAAAACGAAGAGTGGTCGATCATGGCTTATGCGGCTTTGGGCCAAAACGTCGGCCAATCGTTTTTATCCCAACCGCTAAACTCAAATATCGCGACGGATTATGAAAAACGAATTTTGGCCATCACCGCAATTGGTGAAAATCCCACTAATTTTGGCAGTGAAAATTTTATTGCCAAACTGGAATCCATGTTCGATGGCTCGCAAATCGGCGACCCAAGCTTGCTCAATGATGATATCTTCGGGATTCTAGCATTCAAATCAGCCAGTGCTGGTGACAGGGCGATCAATGCTTCACGACAATTTATTTTAAATAACCAAAACTCGAATGGCGGCTGGGGTTTTGCCCCGGGTGTCGGCTCGGATTCAAACACGACTGCCATGGCCATTGCCGCGCTTGGCATAACCGGCGGCGCGCCCTCGAATGCTTTTTCATATTTACAACAATCCCAAGATTCATCAGGGGGCTACGGTTTTTCACCAGGCCTTGCGGCGGATGGCGCGTCCACAGCCTGGGTCATTTCAGGCTTAATCTCAGCCGGTCAATCAGTCCCCGCTAATGCCAAAAGTTTTTTGGAAAATTTACAACTCCCAGATGGTTCATTCAAATGGCGACCAACCGATACCAGTGGATCTGGATTAGTTACGGCTTATGCAATAATTGCCCTTTCTGGCCACGGTCTCCCGATCCGGACTATAAGTACTCCAAGCCCAACTCTTCCTCCGTCAGTTCCCCTATCCCCAGCTCCCATTCCCCCAACTACAACCTATCCCGAGCATTGCCTGGTTCCGATTTATCACACCAACTTTGCCTTTCCGCCGGAAGGAGGCAACATCACCACCATCGATGGGAAACTTTATTTCGTCA